>JAGWAU010000079.1:0-14239 GCA_021296255.1 Alphaproteobacteria bacterium
CTTCCTCCCCTCCCCAGAATCCTATAAAGTATTAGCAAGACTGTGGAGGAACCCCCCAAGCCTTACAAGGAGGGCCCAATGAGTAACCCCGTCCAGGACGTCCAGCGGCTGGGCCAGTCCATCTGGTACGACAACATACGGCGCGGCCTGCTCGATTCTGGCGAACTGAAACGCCTCATCGATATGGGCGTGACCGGCCTTACCTCCAACCCAACCATATTCGAGAAAGCGATAGCGGGAAGCACGGACTACGACGAAGCCCTCACCGAGCTGGCCCGCTCCGACAAGTCCGTGGACCAAAGCTACGAAGCGCTGGTTATCGAGGACATCCGCAACACCGCCGACCTGCTCCGCCCCATCTACGAGCGCACCGGCGGAGTCGACGGCTACGCCTCGCTGGAGGTTAGCCCCAAGCTCGCCCACGATACGGCGGGCACCACGGCGGAGGCGCGCCGCCTCTTCGGAGCACTCGACAAACCCAACGTAATGATAAAGGTCCCCGCCACCGCGGAGGGCATCCCCGCCGTTCGCCAGCTTATAAGCGAGGGCATCAACATCAACGTTACCCTCATCTTCTCGCTGGAAGCCTACCGGCAGGTGATGGAGGCCTACATTGCGGGCCTGGAAGAGTACACTGCCGCAGGCGGCGACCCCTCCCGCATAGCCTCCGTGGCCTCGTTCTTCGTGAGCAGGGTCGATACGGCCGTGGATGCTCTCCTCGAAGAACGTATGCGCCAGGGAGGGCCGGACGTGAAGACGCTCATGGGCAAGGCGGCCATCGCCAACGCCAAGCTGGCCTACCGCGAGTTCCAGCAGGTCTTCGGCGAAGAGCGCTTTTCCAGCTTGAAGGGCAAGCAGGCGCGTCCACAGAGGCCGCTATGGGCCAGCACCAGCACCAAGAACCCCGCCTACAGCGACCTCATGTACGTGGAGGCTCTGATCGGCCCCGACACGGTGGACACCGTGCCGCCCGCTACTCTGACGGCGCTTCTGGAGTACGGCAAGCCCGGGCTCACCCTGGGAAAGGGAACCGACGAGGCAGAAGAGCACCTGGACGCGCTGGAAAAGGCTGGTGTCAGCATGGATCAGGTCACAGACAAACTTCTGGCCGATGGGGTGAAATCGTTCGCCGACTCCTTCGACACGCTGCTGGCCAACATCAGCGAGAAGATGGCCAAGCTCGCCGCCCAGCTGCCCGCGCCTCCAAGCTCCTCCCTCGGCGACCACCTGCCGGACGTAGAGTCCGCCCTGCACGACCTGCAGGACAGGGAGGTGATCAAGCGCATCTGGGCCAAGGACCACACCGTATGGAAGCCTGACCCCACAGAGATCAGCAACCGCCTGGGATGGCTCAACGTCACCGAATCGATGGCCGACCAAGTACCTGCTTTGCGGAGCTTCGCCGAAGAGGTAAAGGAGGCCGGATATCGCCACGTGGTCCTGCTCGGCATGGGCGGGAGCAGCCTGGGCGCTGAGGTGCTCTGGCAAACCTTCGGCAGCGCACCGGGTTATCCTGAGCCTATCACTCTGGACACTACCGTCCCCGACTGGATTCAGGCCGTCAACCGGACCATAGACGTATCCAAGACCCTGTTCCTCGTCTCGTCGAAGTCGGGCGGTCGGGCTACCGCTATTACCGCAGCCTGGTGGAAGAATCGATTGGCAAGGACAAGGCGGGAGCAAACTTCGTCGCCATCACCGACCCGGACTCCCCCCTGGAAAGGCTGGGGCAAGAGGAGGGCTTCCGTCGCGTCTTCACCAATCCGTCTGATATAGGCGGGCGGTATGCCGTCCTATCCTACTTCGGGCTGGTACCCGCCGCACTCGCCGGTATTGCTATAGAAGACGTCCTGGAGTCTGCCGACGGTATGCGCGAAGGGTGCGCCTCCTTCGTCGCGACAAGTGACGACCCCGCCGCCTGGCTGGGAGCCGCCATGGCCGCGCTGGCCTTGAAGGGGCGCGACAAGCTGACCATAGTCACCTCCCCGTCCATAGGCAGCTTTGGCCTGTGGGCGGAGCAGCTCCTTGCCGAAAGCACCGGCAAGGAGGGCAAGGGCATTGTCCCGGTGGCCGGGGAGCCCCTGGCCGGGCCGGAATCGTACGGCGACGACCGGCTCTTCGTCTATCTGCGCGTTGAGGACGACGACAACGCAAAAGCCGACGCGGATGTAGAGCGCCTGGAATCCTCGGGCCAGCCCGTCATCCGCCTGGATCTGAAGGACAGGTACGGCCTGGGCGCTGAGTTCTTCCGCTGGGAGTTCGCCACCGCTGTGGCCGGCGCCGTGCTGGGAATCAACCCGTTCGACCAGCCCAACGTACAATCGGCCAAGGACAAGACCGCAGACGTGCTTCAGGCGTACGGTTCCTCCGGCGCTCTGCCGGAGGTCGAAGCCTCTGGCTCGCTGAAAGCCCTGCTCGCCGATGCCAAATCCGGCGACTACTTGGCAATCATGGCCTACCTGCGCCCCACGCCGGAGGTGGAACGGGCCATGGCGGATTTGAGGCGCAATGTGGTGCAGAAGCACAACATTGCCACCACTTTCGGCTATGGGCCGCGTTTCCTTCACTCCAGCGGCCAGTTGCACAAAGGCGGCCCCGCATCGGGCCTGTTCCTGCAGCTGGTCACTGACCACCAGGACGACGTTTCAATTCCAGGCCAGGCCTACTCCTTTGCCACCCTGGCCGATGCACAGGCCATCGGCGACCTGCAAGTGCTTCAGGAGCTGGGACGACGTGTCGCCATGGTGAAGCTGGGCAAGGACACAGCAGGCAGCATACGCCGCATGATGGAGGAGATTAACTGAAAGCTCGAACGAGGAGGGCGGCGTGAGCTGGCGTAACCCGGCGGCGCCCCTTCTACAAGGAGGGATGATATGGAACTGGGCATGGTAGGACTTGGCCGCATGGGGGGGAACATGGCCCTGCGGATCAGCAAAGGCGGTCACAACGTGGTCGGCTACGACCCGAACCAGCAGGTGGTCCAGGACTACGTGAAGCAGGGCATCTCCGGCGCATCTTCCCTGGAAGACCTGGTCGGCCAGCTCTCCGCGCCCCGCGCCGTATGGAGCATGGTCCCTTCCGGAGATGTGACAGAGGCCACCGTCAACCGCCTCAGCGAGCTGCTATCACCCGGCGACATGGTTATAGACGGCGGAAACTCCTACTACAAAGACAGTATGCGCCGCGCCGCTGTTCTAGGAGAAAAGGATATCTACTTCATGGACTCCGGGACCAGCGGCGGGATTTGGGGTGTAACGGAGGGCTACAGCCTGATGGTGGGCGGTGATCCCGCCGCATTCAATAGGTTGGAGCCTATACTGCAGACCCTGGCCACGGCCGTAGATAAAGGCTACGGCCGCGTTGGCCCCGCCGGGGCGGGCCACTTCGTCAAGATGGTGCACAACGGCATCGAGTACGGCATGATGCAAGCCTACGCTGAAGGTTTCGAAATCATGGAGGCCAAGAAGGAGTTCAATCTGGACATGGCCGACATAGCCGAGATCTGGCGCTACGGCAGCGTAGTCCGCTCCTGGCTCCTGGACCTAACCGCGGCCGCCCTGCAGGAGGAGCCTGACCTGGCTAGCCTGCAGGCCTACGTGGACGACTCCGGAGAGGGCCGTTGGACTGTCCAGGAATCGGTAGATCTGGCGGTGCCCGCACCGGTCATCTCGGCGTCATTACAGGCGCGTTTCCGCTCGCGGCAGGAGAACTCGTTCGGCGCGCGTCTCCTGGCGGCCATGCGCAACCAGTTCGGCGGTCATGCCGTGCGTAGGGCCGAGTAAAATGTCTCACCGTTCCCGGGCAGCGCGCTTTTCTGAAGGCGGGGCAGACGACGAATTGGGGGTTAACCATGTCTGAAGGTACAACCACTATCGTGATTTTCGGTGCATCGGGAGACCTTGCTAAACGCAAGCTGGTGCCGGCGCTCTTCACGCTCGCCGCCAAGAACCGGCTCGACGCCAACGTCCGAATTGTTGGGGCGTCGCGCTCCACCATGTCCGACGACCAGTTCCGCGAATCGATGTGGGACGCCTTGCAGGAGTTCAGTGACTTGAAGAACCGCCGCCACGACTGGGACCGCTTTGCCCGCCGTCTCCACTATATTCCCGCGGACATCTCCAATCCGGAGCACTTCCTGAATATGAAGGAGCATCTGGAAGAGTTGGAAGGAGACGCCAGGCCTGCCAACCGTCTCTTCTACCTCTCCATAGCGCCCTCTCTGTATTTGCCCGCGATTCTCAACCTGGGCGCTACCGACTTGGCCTTGGAGGATACGGGCTGGAGGCGCGTGGTAATAGAGAAGCCATTCGGCTGGAACCTTGAATCCGCCCAGGCCCTCAACCGGGAGGTGCATCAGGTGTTCAAAGAGGAGCAGGTGTACCGTATAGATCACTACCTTGGCAAGGAATCCGTCCAGAACCTGCTGGTGCTTCGCTTTGCCAACGCCATATTTGAGCCTGTATGGAACCGCAACTACGTGGACAACATCCAGATCACCGTGGCCGAATCGGTGGACGTTGCCGACCGCGCCGCCTACTACGACGAATCGGGCGTGGTGAGGGATATGGTGCAGAACCACCTCCTACAGCTTCTCGCCATGGTGGCCATGGAACCCCCCAGCGCCGCCGATGCCGAGTCGCTGCGCAGTAAGAAGGTGGACGTGCTCAAAGCCATCAGGCGCTGGGAGACCGATAATGTGTCCAATCACGCTATCAGGGGCCAGTACGAGGGCTACCTGGACGAAAAGGGAGTCGACCCCGGGTCGCTCACCGGGACATACGTTGCCATGCGTCTCTACGTGGACAACTGGCGCTGGCGCGACGTGCCTTTCTACCTGCGCACCGGGAAAGCCATGGCCAACAAGACATCGGAGATAATAGTCCAGTTCCAGTCGCCTCCGCATCTCATGTTCTATGACCGTAAACCGGACGATCTGTCGCCCAACGTTCTATCGGTCTGTCTCCAACCTAATGAAGGCACCCATCTCAGGTTTCAATCCAAAGTGCCCGACCAGGGAATGGCGATGCAGCCGGTGGACATGGAGTTCAGCTACGAAACGGCTTTCAGAGACCAGTCCATCCCAGAGGCCTACGAGCTTCTCTTGGAAGACGCTCTGCAGGGAGACGCATCCCTCTTCATCAGAAGCGACCATATTGAAGAGGCCTGGCGCATAGTGGAGCCGCTTCTCAACTGGCACGAGATTAGACCTCCTTACCAGTACGACCGCGGCTCCTGGGGCCCCAAGGCCGCCGATTGGCTCCTGGCCCAAGATGGGCGCTCCTGGGTGCTGGTCTGCGGTGGTAGCTGAACCCATGCCAAAGGTTCACGTGTCGGCCACGGCAGACGAATCGGCGCGGCAAGCGGCTGAGCTTGTCGCCGCCCTCTCGGAGCGCGCCGTGCGGGATCGCGGACGGTTTGCCGTCGCCCTCTCCGGAGGTTCCACCCCTCGACGCCTTCATGCCGTTCTCGCCTCGGAAGAGTATCGCCAGCGGATCTCATGGCCGCACTGGCGCATCTTCTGGGGAGACGAGCGTGCCGTCCGCCCGGACCACGACGAAAGCAACTACCGCATGGCAAGAGAGACCCTGCTTGACCACGTGGCTTTGAGCCAGGCGCACGTTCACCGCATCCCTACGGAGTTTGACCCCGCCCGCGCCGCCAGTGAATACGAGCAGACTATCCGCCAAGCGCTGCATGGGGATATCCCCACCTTCGACCTGATCCTGCTCGGCATGGGCGACGACGGACACACGGCGTCTCTCTTTCCAGGCAGCGAAGCGCTGCAAGAGGATAAACGCCTCGTAACCGCCGACCGCATCACCTTCACCCTCCCCCTGATAAACCGCGCCGCCGCCGTAGCGTTCCTCGTGGAAGGCGCGCACAAGGCCAACATGGTTCAACACGTACTCCAAGCCGAACCCGGAGAAGAACCGCTCCCGGCATCCCTCGTCCAACCCGCTGACGGCGAGCTTCACTGGTTCCTGGACAGCAGTGCGGCAGAGCAGCTAACGGGTATATGACGGGTCAACATACACATTGGTAGCGGCACAGAATGGATCATCTCGCGAACAAGAAAATGCAGCGTATCATTAAGCCACCCAGACTAAAGCTTGGCGACACTATTGGGATCGTTAGTCCCTCGTGGGGCGGAGCTGGAATGTTCCCCCACAGAGTTGAGACAGGTGTGAAGTACTTAGAGTCCCTGGGATTCAAGGTGAGGATCGCTCCGCATGCTCTGAACCAGCATGGATTCGTTTCAGACACGGTTGAGAACAGAGTAAGTGACCTGCACGAGATGTTCCTCGACCCGAGTGTCCGGGCTATTGTTGCCGCGATTGGTGGCAATCATTCATGCCACCTCTTGCCGCAATTGGACTTCGACATGATTCGCGCCCATCCCACCATCCTGATGGGATTTTCGGACATAACTGTCCTCAACGTGGCTATATGGACTAAGACTGGGCTGGTGACCTTCAATGGCCCCGCGTTACTTACTGACTTCGCTGAGTATCCACGGATGCTTGAGTACACCGAGCAGTCATTTATAAACACGCTGTGTCGAACAGAACCGCCAGGCAATATTGAGCCTTCACCTTGGTGGACAGAAGAACACTTGAGCTGGTCACAAAGAGAGACCTTGAGCGTGCTCGTCATCTTGAAACATCAGAAGGGCCTGTGTGGCTGCGGGAAGGCCTTGCCGAGGGTCCCCTTATCGGAGGATGCATAGAATCGTTAGAACACCTCCGGGGAACCGTATTCTGGCCCGACTTTAGTGACGCTATGCTGTTTCTCGAGACATCCGAGCAGAAGCCGAGCCCCAGCGATGTGGACGCTATGCTCATGGATTACCAAAACATGGGTGTACTGGAACAGATTAGTGGTCTCTTGTTCGGGCGACCTATGCGCTATTCGGCATCTGAAAAGCAAGAGCTGCACCAAGTGCTCCTGGACAGGTCCAGCGCCTATAAGTTTCCGGTTGTAGCCGAATTGGATTTTGGGCACACATCTCCTCAGTTTGTACTACCCATAGGATGTCGAGCAAGAGTCGACTCGACTAAGGAGAGTATCGAGATTCTTGAGGGTAGCGTCAGCTGACCCACAACTACTCCCACCCGTCTGCACGTCCCCTACACCTTACGCATCTCCTTCGAGAAGTACGACCAGACTGCGGTCAGCACCACGCCTAAAGCCGCGATTGCCGCCACCGCCGTGCCCGGGCCCAGCCGCTCCGCCAGAACTCCCAGAACCAGCGTTCCCAGGGGCATCACCCCAATGCACATGCTCATGATCCCCATCACGCGGCCCCGCATCTTCTCGTCCGTGGAGAGCAGTACCATCGTCGCTTGCATGGACCCAAACCCGGACATGCCTACCCCGGCCAGAACCAGGGCAGCAAAGGAGAGCGCATACACGTCGGACAAACCGAACAGAGTCAGGAACCCCATGCCGATCATTGCGCCCGTATAGTAGTAGCGCGACTTCCGCTGGATGTTTCTCCGTGAAGCTATGAAAGAAGACCCTATTATGGAGCCTATGCCCTGCGCCGCTCCCAGCGCACCCATGGCAGTCGGGCCCACCAGCAACACCTTCTCCGCGAACACCGGAATAAGCGATCGGTGAGGGGGAAAGGCCAGGTTGAGCAGCATCGTTACCCCAACCACGCCAATCAGAGCTCGGTTCCCCATGAGGGCACGGAACCCTTCCGCGGTCACCCTGAAGAATGAATCGACGCCGACAGACACTAGCGTCTGCTTCCTGGATGGGCGTATGAGAGATACCAGGGCCAGGGCGGCCAGGTAGAACAACGACACCGCCAGGTAAGACCAGCCCACGTTCTGGAACCCGTCTTCCGGGGCAACGCCCAGTATTATGCCGCCCAGCAATGGGCCTATCATGACGCCCACGGTGTGGCCCATCTGGTCGAGTGCAAACGCCGAGTACAGCGACTCCCTGTTCACCAGATCCGCTACGAAGGTGCGGCGCGCCACCTGGTCAAGCGTGTGAGATGTACCTATCAGCAGGCTGAACGCCAGTACGTGCCACTCCACCAGCAGCCCCATAAAGACCAGCAGCGCCGCCGCGGTTGCCAGCAAGCTGTTGGCCGCCAGCACCGCCATCACAACGTAGCGCCTGTTGAACGCATCGGCCACTATGCCGCTGAGCACGCCGCCGAACAGCATCGGCGCGGTGAACGCCACACCGACCAGCGCTGTGCTGAACACCGAATCGGTGAGCTGAAACACCATGTAGGTGGAGACCAGCATCCACATCCACCGTCCCATCTGCAGCCCGGTGCCGGCAGGCCAGAACAGGCGGTAGTTCCTATCGCTGAGCACCTGGAAGATCGGGCGTCTTCTGCCCGTGCTCATCTCGGCTGCTCCGGCGGTTGCGTCCTCTAGCGACAAAGCGGGGATTCCAGTACGAGTCTCACAATCACCAATGATATGCTCAACCCAGGGAATGTCCATACCTGCGGGGCAACCGTCTATCTTTGTCCACCACCGGTTTTGTGATAAGCTCCCAGAGAAACGGCAGCTTTGCCATGCAACTTGAATTTGGAGGTAAAACGTGGCTGACTACCAACCAAACACGGTGCTTTCCACCAAGGAATACAACGTTGTAGGCACCAGGCCGGAGCGGCACGACGCTCTGGAAAAGGTGACCGGTTCTGCCAAATACGGCGCGGACGTACACCTGCCCGGCATGCTCCACGGACGGGTCAAGCGCAGCCCACACGCTCACGCCAGGATCAAGTCCATCGACACGAGCAAGGCGCTTGCCCTCCCCGGCGTCAAGGCCGTAATAACCGGCGCAGACTTCCCCCGCCTATCCACAAGGCTCATCGACGTGGGAGAAGGCGCGCTCAGCAACCGCGCCTTCATGAGCGAGAACTGCATCGCTAGGGACAAGGTGTTGTACAAAGGCCACGCCCTGGCCGCGCTGGCCGCCACCAGCCAGGACATCGCCGACCAGGCTCTCGATCTGATCGAAGTCGACTATGAGGTGCTCCCATCCGTCATGGATGGTCGGGAGGCTATGAAGCCCAACTCTCCCATTCTCCACGAACGCCTGACCACCAAGGGAGGCCCCGGCGCGGCCGGCACCCTCAGCGACGACGAAGTGGGCGAACCAACCAACGTGGCGGCCCACTACGAATACGCCACCGGCGATTTGAAAAAAGGTTTCGCGGAAGCCGACCTTATAGTGGAAGAGGAGACTCACACCAAGGCGGTGCACCAGGGATACATAGAGCCCCATTCCGCCACTGCGGAGTGGCTGCCCAACGGCGAAATCACCATCCGGTGCAGCAGCCAGGGCCAGTTCCAGATCAGGGAGCAAAGCGCCCTCGTGCTGGACGTCCCCGTCTCCAAGATAAAAGTCATCCAAATGGAGATCGGCGGCGGTTTCGGCGGCAAGCTCGGCGTCTACCTGGAGCCCCTGGCTGCCCTACTCTCCAAGAGGTCCGGCCTTCCCGTAAAGATAACCATGTCCAGGGCCGAGGTCTTCGAGGCCACCGGGCCGACTTCTGGCACCCACGTCAAAGTCAAGATGGGCGTCACCAAGGACGGCCTCATCACCGCCGCCGAAGCTATCCTGGTCTACGAGGCCGGAGCCTACCCCGGCTCTCCGCTGAGCCCGGGATGCCAGTGCATACTGGCCCCCTACAATATTCCCAACGCTCACATTGAAGGATTCGACGTGGTGATCAACGCGCCCAAGGTGCAGGCCTACCGTGCCCCGGGCGCTCCCCCCGCGGAGCTCGCCGCGGAGGTAGTGGTGGATGAGATATGCAGGAAGCTGGACATGGACCCTATAGAGTTCCGCCGCATCAATGGCGCCAAAGAGGGAACAAGGCGCGTTACAGGCCCTCTCTTCCCCAGGATAGGCTTTATGGAGGTGCTCCAAGCCGCCAGTGACCACGACCACTACAACACCCCCTTGGAGGGCTCCAACCGTGGCCGCGGCGTCGCCGTGGGCTTCTGGACCAACGGCACCGGACCGGCCAGCGCCATGGCCAGCGTCAACCCGGACGGCACCATCAGCCTCATGGAGGGTTCTCCCGACATTGGAGGCACCCGCACCGTGGCCGCCATGCACGTCGCCGAAGTGCTGGGCATCCCCTCATCGGACATCAAGCCGCAGGTGGGAGACACCGACTCCGTGGGATACACCTCCTCCACCGGCGGCAGCAGCGTGGCATTCAAAACGGGCTGGGCCTGCTACGAGGCTGCCCAAGACGTGAAACGCCAGCTGATCAGGCGCGCCGCCATGCTCTGGGAGGTGGACGAAGAAGATGTGGAGTACAAGGATGCCATGCTCAGCCACAGGTCGGATACGGCGCTCAGCATCAGCTTGAAAGACATGGCGGCTCAACTCAACTCCACAGGCGGACCCGTGGTGGGCAGCGCCAGCCTCAACCCCAGGGGCGCTGGAGGCGCTTTCGCCGCCCACATCGTGGACGTAGAGGTGGACCCAGATACGGGCAAGGTGACCATTCTCCGCTATACCGCCGTCCAGGACGCCGGCAAGGCTATCCATCCCACCTACGTGGAGGGGCAGATTCAAGGTGGCGTAGCACAGGGCGTTGGTTGGGCCTTGAACGAAGCCTACTACTTCACCGGCGATGGCCACATGATGAACCCCACCTACCTGGACTACCGCATGCCCACGTCCCTTGACCTCCCCATGATCGATACGGTCATTGTGGAGGTCCCCAATGAAGGACACCCCTACGGCGCGCGCGGTGTCGGAGAGGTGCCCATAGTGCCGCCCCTAGCCGCAATGGCCAACGCCATATGCGCCGCCACGGGGCATCGCGTCAATGAGCTGCCCATGTCGCCGGACAAGGTGCTGGCCGCCGTGAAGAACGGCGGAAACGGCCGTTGATACGGCCATGCCGGAAGTCTGGATCCCTACGCTCATGCGCAGCCTCTCCGCGGGCCAGGACAGGGTACAAGTAGAGGGCTCCAACGTGCGGCAGGTCATCGAAAATCTGGACAAGCAGTTCCCCGGCATGAAGCAGAGGCTGATGGAAGACGGACGCCTCATGCCCGGCATATCCGTCATCGTGGACGGCCAGCAGAGCCAGCTTGGCCTGTTGGAGCGGCTGGAACAGGCCAGTGAAGTGCACTTCCTACCCGCCATTGGCGGCGGCCTCTGACACAGCAAGCAGGACAATCGACGATAAATCAGGAGGCGCTTCGCAGGGAGTGCCTCTTTCTTTGAGAGCTTTTTTTCTAGAGGAGGTCGCCTTGATACGCAGCTTTAACGGTAAGACACCCAGGGTACACCCTACCGCTTTCGTCAGCGAGTTCGCCTACGTCGTCGGCGACGTGGAGATCGGCGAAAACTCCAGCATCTGGCCCGGCACAGTGGTCCGCGGCGACGGCGGTACAATCACCATTGGCAAGAACACCAACGTCCAGGACAACAGCGTGGTTCACTCCGGCTCCATAGGCGACGGCGTGACCATCGGCCACAACGTCACTTGGCACGGCACAAGCCTCGGCGACAACTGTCTGGTGGGCAACGGCGCTACGGTGAACAGCCGCGTCGAAGTCGGGGATCTTTCCATCATCGCCGCCGGCGCCGTCGTCCTGCCCAATGAAAAGGTGCCGCCGCGCAGCTTCATGGCGGGCGTCCCAGCCGTGCTGCAGATGCAGACCCTGGAACGGCATGAGCAGATGATAAGAGGCAACGCCCTTGGCCTGGTAAGGCAAGCCCAACTCTACAAGGCGGAAGGGCTGGAATAAATGCCTGTATCGTTCCATAATTGCTGAACCCTTTGTGAGGTATCGGCCATGGCTAGAAGAAGACGCCAAGAGAAATTCCACGAAAAGCACGCCTGGGTTCTCCTCTTTGCCCTCAGCCTGTTCATTGCGGCCACCGCTGTTGTAGGCACAATCTCAGGTATAGACCGGACGGATTTCGAGCAGAGCACCAACCTGACCTGGAATGAAATGACGGCACTGAACCCAACGGTCACCGACTACGTCCAGCGGGTGATCAGGCTCAACGGCGCAGCCTACCTTGGCCTTGGCCTTATTGCCGCCCTCCTATCCTGGACCGCCTACCGCAGGGGTGAACGGTACGCCTGGTTCGCCATGTGGGTATTGCCGCTGACTCTGGCAGCGAGCGCCGCGGTTTTCGCCATGGAGAGCTCCGAGTTGGCGTACTACTACGGGGGCTACACCCTGATAGCTGTGGTGGGCCTGCTGCTGCCCTACCGCAAGTTCTTCCCTTAGGCGGAGTTGACAAGTGCCCCGCACCGCGATCTCGCTTGATCCCTCGTCCACCTACCACCGTCATTCCTGTGGCGGCAGGAATCCAGGGGCAGAGCAGGGGGGTTCTACGCGGTGATCCGTATTTGCATCCCCAAGGCGCGGGTGATGCGCATCACTGTAGCAAAAGATGGGTTGCCGTCTTCAGACAGAGCCTTGTAAAGACCCTTTCGGGTTATACCGATATCACGGGACAAGCGACTCATATTTTGGGCTCGCACAATATCGTTTAGGGCCGCGCGAATCAGGCTGCCGTCGCCCGGGTCCTCCTCGGCGCACGCTTCCAAGTACAGGCACACGTCCTCTTTGGTGCGCAGACGGTCTGTCACGTCCCATTTGGTGAAAGTTTCAGCCATTTCTCACCTCCTCCACTCTCGGGCCAGTTCCTTGGCCTGTCTAATATCGCGCTCTTGGCTATCTTTGTCCACGCCACAGAGCAGAATCACCATCTGCCTACCCTCGCGCACGAAGTATAGGCGATAGCTTGGGCCGTAGTGGATTCGCATCTCGAACACCCCATCGCCTACAGATTGAGCGTCGCCGATGTGGCCCAACGATACTCTTCTCAGACGAGCATCTATCCGAGCTACCGCCCGTCTGTCTCGCAAGCTGTCAATCCACCGCTTGAAAGTCCCGCTTTCGACTATCTCTATGATATCTGCACTGTATACCAAGGTACTCACATTGTCAAGGAAGGGATGGTGCATTGGAAGCGCACCCCTCTTTTCGTCATTCTGAGCGCAGTGACGACGAATCCCAGACTTCCCATGACCCTCCCGTCTAGCCCCTCTTCTGCGGCATCCGCGGTCGTTCCGTTGTGCTTGACGCGGTGATACAATCCAATTCAGAGGCTTACGGTGCGGGCTCGCCTACAGCCCACCCTTCGTAAAGGAGAACAGAATGACACAAACCAACCTTGAAGAGATGATTACCCAAATGGAGCAAGCCGTTGAGGAAGGCCTGGCCTACCTGGAGCAAGCCTCCGGTGGCACAAGCCCGCAAGTAGACCGATGGACCGCCAAAGAGGTGCTGGCTCACATGGTCTACTGGCACCGCGCCTCCCTGCAAGGCATCGAATCGGTGTCCGGCGGCGGACCGCCGTTCCAGGTGCCAAGCTCGTCCGATGTGATCAACGACGAAATAGTCGCTGATCTCTCCGAGACTTCCGTTTCTCAAATGGCGGAAGATCTCCGAGACCTCCAGAAACGGCTGTCTGCTGCAGCCCGGCTTGTGCCCAACCTTGACGACATCGTCTTTATTCGCGTCGACGGCCAGTCCTTCTCCACCCGCATCCGCGTCGAAACCATTACAAATCACTGGAGAGACCACGTCCGTGAACTGCAAGCTGCTGACTCTCCCTCATCTTGACCAGCATCACCCCATGCGATAATCTCCCCTTTTAAGCTACAGAGGAGGCTTAGATGGCAACTCAGCAAACCTTTGAAGAAGCAGTAGCCGAATTCATTTCACGCTCCAAGGACCTCATCGACACCGAGTCGGACGAGAATCTCCCCCCTTGGCCACCGGCGCCTTACGATCAGGACGGCCCTCCCTACGAGTTCTCTCAGCGGTTCACTCCGGATTTCATCAGGAAGTACGCCCTTACCATAGCCGACGACAACCCGCTCTACACCGACCCAGATTACGGCAAGCACACCAAGTACGGCTCTCAGCTTGCGCCCGGCCCCATCCTGGCCCTCGTACGATACCCCTCGGTGCATGGCGCAACCAGGCCGGGAGGCTATCCGCTTGCCAACTTCATCTCCGGCGCAGCCTGGGAGTTCTACAACGTCATCCACGCCGGCGCAAAGTTCCGATCATCCAAGGAGACCAAGGAGATCTTTGAAAAGCCCGGCTCCAGGGGCAACCTCGTATTCATGATCTCCAACAACCACTACTGGGACTACCACGACGACCTCATCGCCAAGTGCTACGGTACGCAGATATACGTACCCATG
>JAGWAU010000079.1:14358-17691 GCA_021296255.1 Alphaproteobacteria bacterium
GCGCAGATACCCTCTACTGGGAAGACGTCAATGAAGGCGAGAGCATTGGCCCCATGGTGCTGCCCCCCTGGACCCTCCTAGACCAGGTGGTTTATCACTCGGTGGCTTGGGCCACCATCTCCGGCCAGGACAACGCCGGCGATATCCTCGCCTTCGAGCCTATGTACCGCCGTCTGCGCCAGGGATCTATCTTCGGCTCCATCACACATCCCCTGATGCGGTGGCCATGGACAATGAACACCGAGCACGAGGATGCCTTGCTTGCCGTGTTCCGCGGCCAGCCCGGCCCCTTCGACTTCGGCGTGCAGCGTTCTCAGATACCTCAGAGGATGTTCACCGACTGGATGGGCGACGATGGCTTCATCCGCCGTCTCCAGATGGCGTTCCGCAAGCCCGTCTACTACTCCGACACCACCATCTACACCGGCGAAGTGGTCACCAAGTTCAAGGAAGTGCAGGAGGGCACGGATGGCCCCGGCGCAGTTCCCGGCAAGAAGCAGTACTACGCCGTCGGAATCAAGTACCAGGGCCTCAACCAGGTCGGGGAAGCCCAGGTCATCGGCACCGGCACCGTATACCTGCCTTCTCGTGAAGCGGGCCCCGTGGAGCTGCCGATCCCCCATCCCGAGCGGCCTCCCTTCGTCCCCTACGAGACCTTCTACCGCGACTGGTACTAGAATCGCTTAGAAGCAACAAGTAAAGAGGAGCGCCCAGAGCAGGGCGCTCCTCTTTATACTCAAACTAGGGTCTCACTTAGCCCACCACAGCCTTCTCAGCCAGCCCACTATCAACAGCGTCGCCACCACGCCCACTATCACGTTGCACGCCATGGCAATGGGAGCGCCCAGCGTCCCTGAGATGGCGCCCGCCACCAGCAGACCCATGGGCAGACCGTATACCGCCAGCGACCTTGCACCCATCACCCGTCCCCGCATCTCCTCGGGCGTCACCCTGATCAGCAGAGTGGCCATGGTCACCATGGTGAACGATTGAAATACGCCGACCACGAACAGCGTCCCCATGGACGGGCCAACCCACGTGGAGTAGGCAAAGAGCAGAAATACGCCGTGCCAGGCAAGGGACGACACAACAATGAACCGCCCGCCGCGCTGCAGCCACGTCACGCCCGCAACCCCTATGGAACCGACGAACGCCCCCGCAAACAGCGACGACATCAGCCTTCCCAGGCCGTCTGGTCCTATCTCCAGCACCTCATGCGCGAATACGGGAAGCAGCACGTCCTTCACGGAAAGCGCCGTGTTGTTGACCAGGAACGCCATGAGCAGAAGGGCCAGCACCACCTCGCTGCGCCGTATATAGCCTCCCGCCTCCATGAGGTTCCGCCACACCGACGTCTTGATCGCCGCGCGGTCCCGCTGCGGCAGCCTCAGCATGTACCCCGCCGCCGCCGAGCCTAGATACGCAATCACCACCGGCACGTATGCCGGAGCTATGCCGTACCACTTCAGAATGAGCCCGCCAATGAACGGCCCTACCATGTGCATGATGTCCGTCGCCGACCTGGTCAGGCCTATCGCGTTGGCAAACAGACGCGGCTGCACAACGTCCGCCGTCAACACCTCCCGCATCACGTTGCTGAACGTCCGCGCCAGCCCGGAGATGGTCGACAGCACGAACAGGTGCCAGACCTGCAACGAATCTATGACGGCCAGCAAGAGGATCGCCGCCGCCATCGCCGCCGACACCAGGCGGCCTCCCACCAGCAACAGCCGTCTGTCGTACCTGTCCATCATCACGCCGTAGAGCGGTGCTATCAGGGTGCCCACGAACCTCAGCGCGGCGAATATGCCCAGCAGAAACGGCTGCCCCGTCTCCACCAGGATCACCCAGGCGAGCACAACCACCTCTATCTGGTCTCCCACGCGCGTCAACGATTCCGCCGTAAGGAAGAAACGGAAGTTGCGCTGCTTGAAAGAGCTTAGTAGTAGAGAGCCTGCCATGTGGGTTCCAGCATCATATCAGAGGCGGCAACGGGCGGGCTCCAAGCCTGCCCGTAAACGCCCCCGCTCAACCGTCATTCTGAACGGAGTGAAGAATCCCAAACCCTCCGTCATTCCAAGACTCCCTTTCGTCATACCCGCGCAGGCAGGTATCCAGGGGTGCGGAGGAGTTGGCTCCACCCGCCCATACTAAGCTTGAAGTTTATCCTGAGCGCAGCCGAAGGAAAGGGGGTGAGCGGGGCAGCCCCCCTCCCGCCAATGCAGCCGCCTACAACCGCCGCAGCCTGCCCGAAAGCAGCGTCAAACCCGCCGCCAGCGCCACAAGCGCCAGTCCGCTGAACGACAGAGCAAACCCCACGCTGACCAGGGACGCTAGCGCGCCAATCTGCATATGACCAATGGGGGAGATGCCTATGGCCACGACCCAGGAGCCCATGGCGCGTCCCCTCAGTTCGTTGGGAACGTTCAACTGCATCAGCGTCTGTGAGAGCACGTCCGTAAGCGCCGTCATGGCGCTGACCACGGTCAGCAATACCATCGCCAGCACCAGCGTATTGGACATGCCCAGCAGCACCAGCGCCACCCCGAACACGTGGACCACTACCAGGAACAGCAGCCCTTTCCTCCGCACGTCGCCCATGGAGGCGAGCGCTATCGCTCCCAGTATGCCCCCCGCCGACTGTATCCCGTTCATAACTCCCAGGCCCGCCGGTCCCACGTTCAGCACGTCTCGCGCCAGGCTGGGCAGCAGTGTCATGTGGGAGAATCCCAGCATCTCCACCGCGCCGGTGAAGAATACAAGCTGAAGCAGCACCCGGTTGTGACGCACCTCTCTGAGAAACCCCTTCAGATTCGCCGTCACCGACTCTCGCACCAGCGGCGCAGCCTGCCCCGCCGACCTGACCATAAGCATCACCAGGCCGCTCACTATCTGGGCAGCTCCTATTGCAAAGAAGGCCGGTTCCAACCCAACGCGCCAAATGATCACGCCGATCACGACTGCGCCAACCAGCCCGCCCGCCCTGGAGACCAGCACCACTCCGGCCAGACCCTGCATCGCTAGTGACGGCCCCACAATGTCGTAGGTAAAACTCTGCCTTGCCGTATGAACAAAGGGAATCATAATCCCGGATAGCAGCACCAGAACCATCACGTGCCATATCTCCAGCCAGCCCGCCACAAGCAGCAATGCAATTGCTATGTTGGGCAGGGCCACTATGGCATTGATGAACGGCATGAACAGGCGCCGGTCCACCATGTCCAACACCGCCCCGGCAAAGATGCCCAGCACAAACTGAGGCGCCCTTCTCAGACCCATCGCCACGCCTACCATGAACGCCGAATCGGTCATCTCCAGGACTATCCAGCCCAC
>JAGWAU010000079.1:17865-23891 GCA_021296255.1 Alphaproteobacteria bacterium
TACACACCCGTCATACCCGCCTTCGCGGGTATCCAAGGGCACCCCCCTGTCATCTACAATTCTGAGCGCAGCGAAGAATCCAAGGCGGCTTACTGAATGTAGCGTAGCAGCCCCCTCTGCTAGAGGTCTGTCCGGTACAAATAGCGGATGTCCCACAACCCGTACAGAGTCGGCGTAGCGTTGCCGAACACGTTGCGGGCTGCCGTCAGCCGTTCCGAGAGCGTCGTGTATATGACGGGCACGTTCTCAGCGGCGACCTCCTGGGCGCGGTGGTAGTATTCCACGCGCTTGTCATGGTCAAGTTCCTGGCTGGCCCTGATGTACAGATCGTCAATCTCGGCCTCCCACTCCGTTGCCGGCTCCGGCTGGTTGGGATACCACAGGTGCAGGCCCTCGCTGCTGTGCCAGAAGTTGATGCCGCTGTACGGGTCTGTATCTCCGGTGAAGCCCACTATCATCGCCTCCCAGTCGTACGATGTCGTCAGACTGAAGACCAAATCTCCGAACTCCACCAGCTCGTAGTCCACGCCCAGGCCAATATCCGTCATCCCCTTGGTGACTATCTCGCCGACCCTCTCGCGTACGCTGTTGCCCGAGTTGGTGATCAGCTTGAACTGGATGGCGTTGCCCTCGCCGTCTTCGCGGATCCCGTCGCCGTCGGAATCCGTCCAGCCGAGTCCATCCAGGATTTCGTTGGCCTTATCAAGGTCGTATCCGTACCTGCGGACGTTGGGGTTGTGGAAGTCGCCCGCCGCCGGGCTTACGGAAGACCACTGCGGGTAGCCCTCCCCGTGCTGCACGTCGTTGATGATGGTGTCCTTGTCTATGCTGTGAGCCACCGCCTGGCGGAACTGCGTATTACGGAACCACTCCAGCTTCTCCGACGCCAGGTACGGCATACCCGGACCGCTCTCCCCGGGATTCATGTTGAAGCCTATGAACGTAGTGCCAAAGGCGGGACCGCGCCTGTGTATAGTGAAGTCTCCCTCGTCCTGCAGCGGCTCCAGTTGTGGCAGGTCCTCTCCCAGCACGCCGTAGGTGTCCGACTCTCCGTTAAGGAAGCTGTCAAGCTCTTCATCGAAGTCCTCAACAATGATTCGCACTATCTCGTCAAGGTAGGGCAGGCTGTTGCCCTCGTCGTCCTTTAGCCAGTAGTTGGGGTTGCGCTGCAGCACAACCCGCTCCCCCGGCACGTAGCTCCCTATGGTGAACGGGCCGGTGCCTATCACCTCCGATGGGTCCGTGTCTATGTCCCAGGTGCTGGTGAAGGTGCCGTCGTCAACGTGCGGCTCCAGGATGTGCTTCGGGTAAATGGCCGTGCCCATGGAACGCAGGAACGGGGCGAAGGGCACGGGCAGCACGCACTGCACGGTGTAGTCGCCCAGCGCCGTGACGGTCATCGGCAACTCCTCCCACAAGCCGCTTTCCTCATTCAGGAAGCGGAAGTGGAACGACGGACGACTGCTGGCCGGTATGTCGTGGTTGTAGATGATGCGGTTGAAAGTGAAGTCCACGTCGTGAGCGGCGAACGGCTGGCCGTCGTGCCAGGCAACGTCCCGGCGAAGGTTGAACGTCCAGGTCAGCCCGTCTTCCGAGTGCTCCCACGACTCCGCCAGCGACGGCTCAACCTGGTCTGTCAGCCAGGAGGTCTCGGTCAACCCGTCGAAGAGATACCCCAGCACGCCGGACGATCCGGCGTCTGTGGAGATGGCCAGGTTGAGGGTGAGCGGCTCCGAGATGGTGGCTACTGTCAGCGCTCCGCCGCGCTCCCCGATTGTGTACTCGAACTCCTCGGCGTTCTGCCTTAGCCGCTCCACGACACCGGATTCGCGCGTGCAGCCTGCCAGCAAGAGCAGGGAAGAGACCACTAAAAGAGCAAGGATGATACTGCGTATCAGCTTTAGCGACATATTGTTTTCAGCCTCAAAGTTGAACATTAGGAAATGACTACAGCTTCACAGAATGCCACTCATTGCAACGGGTGTCAATTTGGCGCGACAGCACCAGGCAAGCCAATTTGTTCCATTTTGCACAATTCCGGGGTATAATGGCTCGAACCACACCTCCCTCTCCATGAGCGGAGGTGCATTCTTGTGGACTAATGAACGTTTCTATACTTCTTGCCTTGGGTGCAATGATGGCCGGTGCCCTCTCCGACCTCATTTACCGTGCCGTCCAGCGCAAGGGCATCGATCCTCCAACCTTCGTCTTCTACCAATCGGCCACCTTCACCTTAACCATCTGGGCCATTGCCATAGCCACCGGCCAGGTCTCCGACATCCTGCCCTCTACCTGGGTGTTTGGGCTGCCAATTGGGCTGGTGAGCTACATAGGCATCCTTCTCTTCGTCACCAGCATGAGAGAGGGCAGCGCCAGCATCAACGCTCCCATATTCCGCCTCAGCTTTGTCATCACCGCCGTGGCCGCCATCTTCATCCTGCACGAACCCCTCAATCTGCCCAAGCTCATTGGCATACTTCTGGCGGTGGCGGGAGTCCTCTCCCTCGCCGACCTTGCCGCCCTCAGGTCCGGCCGCGGCGCAAGTCCACGCTCCATGCTCCTCCTCCTCGCCGCCACCCTCGCTTTCGGCATCGCCGGCGTGCTGAACAAAGAGGCCACCAACCAGGGCAGCTCAACCGTACCGCTGGTCATCGTATCCACCATCACCTTCAACGGTTCCTCCCTGCTCCGCATGCTGCTCAGCCGAAAGCTCCGGCCCAACACGCTCACCATACGCATCGCCCCCTTTGTCGGCCTTCTTCAGCTTTCATGGACGGTTCTGCTCGTCGAGTCGCTTCAAACCGGCGACGCCTCCATAAGCTTCCCCATCGTCCAGCTCAGCTTTGTGCTGACCGCCATCCTGGCCGTGGTCTTCCTCGGAGAACGGGTGAGCAAGGGCTTGGTAACAGGCCTCTCAGCGTCTACACTGGCTGTACTCTCCTTTGCTTTTGCCTGACATGAACGAAGCCATGACAACACCATCAGTTGCACCTGCCAAGCCACCCGGGCCGTTCAGCGTCCTCTTCAACAGGAACTTTCGCATTCTCTGGATAGCTGGACTGTTTCGATTCCATTCACGCTGGATGGAACTGATAGTCCTTGGCTGGATTATCCTGGAAGTCACCAACTCCCCCTTCCTTGTCGGCACCATTGGCTTCTTCCGTATGGCGGCCATGCCCATCCTGGGACTGCCCGCCGGCATCATGGCCGACCGCCTCAACCGCAAGCTCATCGTTGTACTGACGGAAGGCATCAACGCCGGCTTCTCCATAATCCTCTTCATCCTGGTGTCCAGCGGTTCCATCCAGTTCTGGCAGATCGCCGCTCTCACCCTCGCCATGGGCACCTCCTTTGTCGTCTCCTTCCCATCGCGCACCTCCATAGTGCAGGACCTTGTCGGCTCCAACAGGCTGACCAACGCTATGTCGCTGGACATGTCGGCCATGACCGCCAGCAAAATGCTCGGCCCCATTCTTGCCGGTCTGCTGCTCACCTTTGTCGGCACTGCGGGGACCACGTTTACGCTTGCCGCCCTCTATACCATAGGATTTCTTCTCCTCATTCCAGTACGTGTGCCGCAGCGCGCCGTCACCATGCAGAGAGAGCCCGTAAAGCAACTCCTCTCAGAGGGTGTGCGGTTCGTGGTCAAGAGCCCGGTGCTCCTTGCTGCCATCCTCATCACCATCACCGCCAATATGTTCATCTTCCCCTTCATGGTGATGATCCCCGTCTTTGCCCGCGACGTTCTCCAGGTCAACGAGACGCTGATGGGCATACTCGCCGCCGCCGACGGCCTCGGCGCGCTGGTCGGGGCTCTGTTCTTGGCATCACGGCGCAGCATCAGGGGGCCGGGCATGATCTACGCCTTCGGCACCGCCATGGCCGCCGTGGCCGTCCTCTCATTTGCCCAGTCCACCAGCTATGCCTTGTCGCTCGGTCTGCTGCTGGCCTCCGGCCTCTCCTTTGCCGGATTCACCGTCATGCAGCCGGTGCTCATGATGCTCGGCGCTCCGCCGGAGATGAGGGGACGCTCCATGGGAGTGAATATGATGGCCGTCGGCGCTGCCCCCATAGGCTTTCTCCTCACCGGCGCAATGTCGCAGGCCTGGGGCGCTCCTACTGCCGTCACCATCAACTGCATCGCCGGGCTGGTGTGCATGCTTGGCGTCATCGCCTTCTTCCCCTCCGTACGACGCAAGACCACCTTCCCCGAGCAGGAGGAGATCACGCTCGCCCCCACTGGTGTAAGGACACCGCCCTCCTCAGCCAGCCGCTGAGAAGCAGGGAGCTTATCCTCATAGGCCGGTGTTCGCTCCTAAGGAGACAAAGCGATCAAGATCAGCCCCAACACAATAAGGGTGGACCCTAGTAGCCTGCCCTGCCCGAATCGCTCTTTGAGCACTAAGACTCCCAGGAGCACACCAAACACTATTCCTACTTCTCGTGCTGGGGCTACATAGCTGACCCGAGAAAGGGAGAACGCAGTCAATACCAAGCCATAAGCAAAGAAGACCAGCAAGCTTGCAGTCACAATAGGCAAAGCGTTGGATTGCCATTCCCGTCGTACCGGGGCCATCCCGTGCCTGAATGCAATGTAAGGAGCAAGGCCAATGGCGGCGCCTACGTTGATCATGTACATATATAGGAAGGGCTGGACGTGATCCACGCCTACCTTGTCAATCAAGGTATACAGGGTGATTGCCAGCCCGGTGAGTACGGCATAGCGGACACCTCCATCCCGGAGTAAGACTGAAGGCTGAGAAAGGATCTTCCGGAAGCGTCCCCACCATGAAACGATGAAAATGCCGCCAACGATAAGAGTGATGCCTATCACGGCAGGCAAGGCTACGCTCTCTCCCAGCGTCAGTACCGCTATCACAGGGACCAGCATAGGGCCAACGCCTCTGGCTATGGGATAAACCAAGGACAGGTCGCCTTGAGAATATGCCCGACCCAGCAGGGCAAAATAGGCGACGTGTGTTACAGCGGATGCCAGAGCCAACCAGTATCCGGGGGCCTCAACTGGGTTGAGCCAGAATAGAATGCCGCCCATTGGAGCTAACAGTACGCTCCCGCTCACCAGAAGGGCCCAGGCAAACACTTCCTGGTTGCCTGAACGTTTTAGCAGCAGATTCCACGCCGAATGGGAAAAGGCGGAGAGCAAGACCAGTGCCAGGGATAGTGCGCCCATGGACGCAGTATAGACCAGCAGACAGCAACGATACGAGTCGGCCACAGGACGGGAGCCGAACAACTCCCTCCATCATTGCAAGGAACGAAGCAATCCCGACAGCAGGGTGGCACCTTACCAGCACACACCGTCATACCCGTACTCACACCGTCTGTCATACCCGTGGCGACGGGTACACAGGGTCGGCGGGCATCCCCCCGCTTGCCCCTTTCCCCGCTTAGCGGTATCATCCAGCCAGAAGCCATTCGCACAGAGGGAGGTTGACCATGACCACCACGCAGACCTTTGAAGAGGCAGTACAGGAGTTCCTAGACCGCACCCGCGACCAGATCGACGAGGAGTCTCAGGAAAACCTCCCGCCGCTGCTTCCCTCTCCATACGAACAGGACGGCCCCCACTACGAGTCCGCCTTCAAGTTCGACTCCAAGACCATCGGCAGCTACGCCCTCAGCATAGGCGACGACAATCCGCTCTACACCGACCCTGAATACGGCAAGAACACCCGCTACGGCACGCAGATAGCGCCCGGCAACGCCCTTGCCCTGGTGCGCTACCCCGCCGTGCACGGCGCGCGCCGTGAAGGTGGCTACCCCGTGGCCAACTTCTTCTCCGGCACCGCCTGGGAGTTCTACGATGTCGTCAGGCTTGGAGCACGCTTCCGTTCCTCCAAGAAGACCAAGGAGATCGTGGAGAAGATAGGCTCCCGGGGCACACTCTACTTCCTGGTCACGGAGCTCATGTACTGGGACTACCACGGAGACCTTCCCGCCAAGTGCTACGGCACCCTGACCATGGTGCCGCAGGAGTCCATGGGCGCCACCCGCACCATGGACGT
>JAGWAU010000079.1:24049-24449 GCA_021296255.1 Alphaproteobacteria bacterium
GGAGCCACCAGGACCACATGGCCCCCGGCATCGTCAGCTCATGCACCACGCGCGGCGAGGACGGCTCCGGCGACGCCATCGCCTTCGAGCCCGCCTACCGCAACGCCAGAAAATGGAACGAGATGCGATACAACCCGGTGACCCGCTGGCCCTGGAACTCTAAGGGCATCGAGCACGACGACGCCCTCCTCGCCCCCTACCGCGGCCTGCCCGGCCCCTTCGACAGCGGCGTGCAGCGCGTACAGATTCCGCAGAAGCTGCTCCGAGACTGGATGGGGGACGACGGTTTCATCCGCCGCATGTACACCGGCATGCGACGCCCCGTGTTCTACGCCGACGCCTGTTTCTACTATGGCGAAGTGGTCAAGAAGTTCACCGAGACCCAGACCGGCGACAACAC
>JAGWAU010000079.1:24582-29714 GCA_021296255.1 Alphaproteobacteria bacterium
CCTTTCGTCCCCTACAACACCTTCTACAAAGACTGGTACTAATAAGAAGCCCCCAGAATCTGGGGGCTTCTCTCTATCGGGAGTCTCAAGTTAGGTTCCCTGCTTTTTCGCGGTTGCATTTTTCGCAAAGCAGCTGAATGTTGCGTGTGGTGTTGCCCCCTCCTTTGGACAGGGGGATAATGTGATCGAACTCAAGAGCTTCCTGGCTGCCGCATTTCACACACCGGCCTCTATCGCGCTGCCAAACATTCACCTTGACGTCGTCTGGTATGGGTTGCCGGCGTCTGGTCAACCTTGAACTCCCCCGATTTATGCGGGCAGCAGCTCTTTCAACCCTCTTCTTCCTCTGTTTTATGTTGTCAATAATGAGAATGGCCACTTCTCTAACTGAGAACTGTTCGTCTTCCCAGTAAAACTCGTCCTTGAACATCCACCATGTCTTATTGCTGAGTGGATCGGTCAGCACCGTCACAGGCCTTTGCTGCTGCTGTTCCATTATGCCGCTGTACGTCTTGTTATCTATTTCTTCTGCATAGGACCTGCCGCTATGGAAGCGCCAGTATAGGCTTTTCCAGAAGAAAGAGCCTTGTTCTCGAGACGAGAATCTACCCTTTGGGTCTCGCTTGAACATCCCTTGCTGCTCCAAACTGCCTAGCTAGTTAGCACTACTCAGTATATCCAAAGCGGCTTGACCTTATACACCCCCAACACTTGACCCCTGAGAAGCACGTTCGTAGAATTGCACCATCATCCGCCGCGGAGTTGATGCCATGACTACCCAGACCTTTGAAGAAGCCATCCAGGAGTTCCTGGAACGTTCCCGTGAGATGCTTGGGGAGGAGACCACGGAAAGCCTGCCCCCCGGGCCTCCCTCACCATATCGACAGGACGGCCCTCCCTACGAGTGCGCCATCCGCCTGGACGAACGCACCATTCGCAACTATGTGCGCACCATCGGAGAGGACAACCCTCTCTACACAAACCCCGCCTACGCCAAGAGCAGCAAGTACGGCTCCCTCACCATACCCGGACCCTTCCTTTCCATGGTTCGCGGCATCACTGCGCACGGCGCACAGTCCGGAGAGGCGGGACGGCAGCGGCCCGAAGGCTATCCAGTGGCCAACTTCTTCTCCGGCACCGCCTGGGAGTTCTTTGATGTACTCCGCATCGGATCCAAGTTCAGTTCCTCCATGGTCACCAAGGAGCTCATCGAAAAGCCCGGTTCGCGGGGCAACCTCATGTTCTTCATCTCGGAGCTGTTCTTCTGGGACGACCACGGAGACCTTCCCGGCAAGTGCTCCGGCACCCTCATCATGGTCCCCATCGAGACCATGGGCGCATCGCGCACCATGCCCGTAGAGCGCCTCGGTGAAAAGCTGCTCTACGACCGCAACGTCTCCAGCTACACCCAGGAAGACATCCAACGCCTGCTGGAAGAGGTGGAGAACGTGAAGCGCCGCGGCTCCAATACCCTCTACTGGGAAGACGTGGAGATCGGCGAAAAGCTGGGCCCAATGGTCATCCCGCCCTGGACGCTGCAGGACTACGGCGCGCCCCGCATAGTTGGCGAGGCCGTCCACGGCTCCTCGGAAGGCCCCGGCGATGAGATGGCCTTCGAGCAGAAGTTCCGCCAGTTCAGAGAAAAGCGCGGAGGCGCGGGCGGCGAACAGGCCGTCATCCACCCCGCCACTCGCTGGCCCTGGTCTCCCGCCGATGAGCACGAAGACGCCCTCATGGCCGCCTACCGCGCTCAGCCCGCCCCCTTCGACGGCGGCGTGCAGCGCGTCCAGATACCCAACCGGCTCCTCAGCGACTGGATGG
The DNA here is from genome assembly GCA_021296255.1 of Alphaproteobacteria bacterium. Taxonomy (GTDB): domain Bacteria; phylum Pseudomonadota; class Alphaproteobacteria; order UBA2966; family UBA2966; genus UBA2966. The sequence goes on from JAGWAU010000079.1 coordinate 26,404, forward strand.
GCGACGATGGATTCGTCCGTCGCCAGTACACCGCCATCCGCAAGCCCGTCTACTACGGCGACACCACCTACTACACCGGCGAAGTGGTCAAGAAGTTCAAGGAGGTCCAGGAAGGCTCCGACGAACCGGGCGGCGCGCCCGGCAAGCGTGAGTACTACGCCGTCGGCATCAACATCGAAGGGCGAAACCAGGTCGGCGAGGTCAGCACCCCCGGCACCGCCACCGTCTACCTCCCATCGCGGGAGGCCGGTCCCGTAGTGCTGCCCATACCCCACGCCGCCCGTCCACCCTTCGTCGACTACCAGACCTACTACAAAGGGTGGTACTAGCAGGAGCGGCTCGCGAGGAACCTGTCACGTTTTAGTACATCGAGGATAGCGTGCTGATACCCACGGAGCCAAAGATATACCATATCGTGCATGTCGACCGGCTGGCGTCGATCGTCGCAGACGGCTACCTGTGGTCCGACGCTGAAGCCCGAAGGCGGGGAGTGGGTGGGACCACTATAGGGATTGACAATATCAAACAACGTCGTCTGGCCAAAGAACTACAGAGTCATCTAGGGCTTCATGTGGGTGACTGCGTCCCCTTCTACTTCTGCCCACGTTCCGTTATGCTCTACATGATCCACATGGCCAACAGTTCCGAGTTAGCATACCGAGGTGGCCAAGAAAAAATCGTTCATCTAGAGGCGGACTTGAGGCGAGTAGCTGATTGGGCCGAAGCTAGCGACCGTCGTTGGGCGTTCACCTCGTCAAACGCAGGATCCAACTACTTCGAAGATTTCTGCGACCTTACCCAGCTAGACAAACTGCACTGGGATGCTATCCAAGCTAAGGATTGGCGAGGGGAGCCAAAGGAGTTCAAACAAGCCGAGTTTCTGGTTGAGGTCTCGTTCCCTTGGAAGTTTGTTGCTCGGATTGGCATCAGCTCGCAAAGAATTTATACTCCAGTCCAAAATGCAGTGCATGGAGCACAGCATAGACCAAGGGTAGAAATCAAGCCGAATTGGTACTACTAATCAAGGGGTGCGGCATGATTGATCATAAATCTGGTGATATTTTCGATGAAGATGTCGAGGCCTTGGTCAACAGTGTGAACTGTGTAGGCGTCATGGGGAGAGGAATCGCTCTTCAATTCAAGAATCGTTTCCCTGAAAACTTCAAAGCTTACGCTGAGGCGTGCAAACGGAATGAAGTCCAGCCTGGCCGGATGTTTGTCTACGAGTTGGGCCAGATTACCAATCCACGTTATATCATCAACTTCCCAACCAAGCGCCACTGGCGTGGTAAGAGCCGTATAGAGGACATCGAGATTGGGCTCAACGCCCTTGCCCAAGAGATCAGGGGACGTAACATCAAATCTATTGCAATTCCGCCGCTAGGTTCCAATCTTGGCGGGTTAAACTGGCCAGACGTCCGCTCTCGCATTGAGACAGCCTTGGTAAGTCTGGATGATATAGAAGTGAAGTTATTCGAGCCAGGCGGAAGCTTTACAGACGAGCGTCCCAACCGCTCCAAAAAGGTACCCAAGATGACTCGAGGCAGGGCAGCTCTGCTCAGCCTAATCAACCGATACCTGAACGCCCTACTCGATCCTTTTGTGACTCTTCTGGAAGTTCACAAGCTGATGTACTTTATGCAGGAGGCGGGCGAGCCATTGCGCCTTAAATTCCAGAAGGGACATTACGGCCCGTATGCCGAGAATATGCGCCACACGCTACAACAGATAGAAGGACATCTTATATCGGGTTATAGAGATGGGGGAGATGCACCCGACAAGGAGTTGGAACTCGTGCCGGGCGCCGTTGAGGATGCAACGACATTTTTGGAAGGTCATCCCACAAGCAGGCAGCGATTGGCGAGGGTGCTTGATCTTGTCGAGGGATTCGAATCGTCCTTCGGCCTCGAATTGCTCTCGACGGCTCATTGGGTTGCATCTGAGCATCCGGCCGCAAATGACGAAGAGGTTATCACCCGGATATATGTGTGGAGTCCCCACAAGCGCCAGTTCTCGGAGCGCCAGATAAAGCTGGCCCTTCAGCGCCTCAGAGGCAAGGGCTGGCTGTAAGTGGATATCACTTTCCCAGTAAAGCACCTCCTTCCTGCATCATTCTGAGCAGGCCCCCCTTTTGTCATTCGGAGTCGTTGCGGCAGAAAGAGTACCCAAACCCTTCACCGCCAATATGTATTGCACACCTAGGGTTAACCGGTAATGAACCGCCTAACGCCTCTCGTCGTGCTGTCAGCGTTTGCGCTGTTTGCCTCGATGCTCTTGCTTCTGGCTTGCCAGGCGGAGGAGAAGCCTTCGCCTGGCAGCTTGGGCTTGGGCGACCCGCTCTACCCCGGCTTGGGCAACGGCGGCTACGAGGTCTCCCACTACACCATCACGCTCGATGTCGACGTCGACGGCAACTTCATTTCGGGCAACGCCGAAATCGAGGCGAACGCGACACAAGCGCTCTTATGCGCGGCCTGGAGATCATCCAGACGCGCGTCTCCAGCCGGCCCGCCACCCACAGCCGCAGCGGGAACGAACTGACCATAACGCCGGACACACCGGTTCGGAACGGCGCATCCTTCGTCGTGGAAGTGCTATACCAAGGACAGCCCACACCCGACGAGGTTCCGGGCATCGGCGTTCAGGCCGGCTGGATCACGTACCCAACGGGTATCTACGCCTTAGGAGAGCCCTGGGGCTCATCCACCTGGTACCCCGTGAACGAGCACCCATCGGACAAGGCCTCCTACACCTTCGTGGTGACAGTCCCCAACCCTTACGAGGTGGCCTCGATAGGCGAGCTCGTGAGCGTAGTAGACGACGGAACCGCCAGTACATATACCTGGGAGGCGCGCGACGAGCTGGCCAGCTACCTGACTGCCTTGGCCATTTCCCAGTTCGACGAGGTGACCAGCCAAGGCCCGCAAGGGACCCCCATTCTCGACCTGATCGAGGAGACCGTGGCAGAGCCAGCAAGGAGCCCTCTCAGTAAGACTCCTGAAATGCTCGGCTTCTTCAGCGATATCTTTGGCGAGTATCCCTTCGAGACCTACGGCGCCATCGTAATCGATGCGCCGTTCCCCGCCGCCTTAGAGACGCAGACCAGGCCTCTGTACGGCTCGTTCGCCATCGCCCAGCTTGGCGAGCGGATCATGGCTCACGAGCTCGCTCACCAGTGGTTCGGGAACCTTGTCACCCCCACCACCTGGGAGAACCTCTGGCTCAATGAGGGCTTTGCCACATACTCAGAGTGGCTCTGGGAAGACCACAAGTCCGGCAACGCGTTTAATCTGTTCTGGGATGTGCTCTGG
>JAGWAU010000036.1 GCA_021296255.1 Alphaproteobacteria bacterium
CCACAGGCCCAAAAACCTCAACAGAAGCGGTCAATCGATGTGCTAGCAAAACCGGACAAATCCACTTGCTAGCGACAGAGGTAGTCCGACAGAAGGACCTGCCCGCCGAAGCCTTCGCCTCGGCATCGTAATCTGGTGAAGGAGGCCGGCGAAGGCGGGAGCATGGGCGGAAGAAGCGCCCTCAAATACTGGATTATGCCGCCTACTCCGTGCGAGAATTCGGGGTGCGCGTCGTAAGGCGCGTCACGCGTGGGGTAACTCGGTGAATAGCAAACCGCGTGTCGATCATTCGACGACGCGGTGTGGGGTTCATTGGAGTAGAGATATCGCCGCAACGAGACGGTCTCTCGAAGGAGCTGTCCGATAATATGATGGGAGGAGAATTATGAAAGGACGCTTTCTATTTGTAACGGCGGCCGCGGTAATCATGGCGGTCGCCTCCGGGCCTGTCGATGCGAAGGAGCTCAAGTTTGGCACGGCGGTTCCCTCGACGACCCCTCTGGGCGAGTCGATCAAGGACGGTCTGATTCCCGGCATCGCCAAGGCTTCCGGCGGTGAACTCACCATGGTGGCGCACTATCACGGCTCGGTCTGCGGTGAGCAGAAGTGCGGCGAGCAGGCCAACCAGGGGCTCCTGGCGGCGTGGACCAGCTCGACGGCCAACTTCGGCAACTTCGGCACCGCCCTGTCGATCTTCGACCTTCCGTATCTGTTCAAGGACCAGGACACGGCCAATCAGATCGCCGATGGGTGGCTGGGCGATGCGGCCAGCGAGAACGCGGCGAAGACGACCCAGCACAAGGTCTTCGAGGTGTTTTCCGCAGGCGGCTTCCGCCAACTGGGCAACACCGAGAGAACGATCAAGTCGCCCGCCGACATGAAGGGCATCAAGTTCCGCGTGACCAAGAGCCCGATCGAGTACACCTTGATCAAGACGTGGGGCGGGATCCCGATCCCCTTTGACTGGCTGCAGCTCTACCAGGGCCTGCAGACCGGCGTGGTCAACGGCGAGTACGTGCAGGTGCCGTGGCAGTACGTCTTCAAGCATCACGAGCTCAACAAGTACTACACCGAGACGGGCGGCGCCTGGGGCGGCAACCACCTTTCCATGGATCTGAAGCAGTTCAACGAGCTTTCCGATCAGGAGAAGGAGTGGCTGCTCGCGGGCGTGGACGATTTCTCCGCGATCGCTCGCGCCGCCGACAAGGCGTGGGTGGCGAAGTTGACCGAAGCGCTGAAGAAGGAGATCGACGTCTGGTACACGCCCAACGAGGCGGAAATGGACATGTGGCGTGCCGGCGCGGTCGGCGCCTGGGCGGACGCCAAGGGCACTTACGATCCCAAGTTGGCCGAGCGGGCTCTCGCCGAGCAGGGTCTCGACTCGTTCATCGACACTCTCAAGAAGGGCGGCGCGCTCTAGGCGAACATTCCAAAGGGGGCCAGCGGCCCCCTTCTTCTTCAGAAACGCGCCGCTCGCCGGCGCTTCTCTCATCCCGCTCCAACCATCTCGTCGAGGCCCCGGCGCAGGATGGCGTTGAACTCGTCGGGCGCCTCGACGTTGGGGAAATGGTGCTGATTCTCGATAACGGTCAGCCGCGACCCCTTGATGCGTTCATGGATCGCGTGGGTGCACTCGATCGGTGCCGCCGGATCATCTCGTGATCCAATGATGTTGGTGGGCGCGGTGATCCTGTGCAGCGAGTCCCGGTAGTTGAGACCCGCGACCGCCGACGTGCCGCCGACATAGCCCTCGACCTTGGTTCCAACGAAGACCTCGCGTACGGCGTGATAGTCGGCATTGGCCGCATCGGCAAAGGCGTCGGTAAACCAGTATCTGTCGGTGGCGTCCCAAACCGGTTGCATGCCCTCGGCGTGGACCAGCTTCTGGCGCTCGTCGATCCACGACCGGTGCTCGGGCTCCGTATAGGAGAGCGTGCAGCAGAGGGACAACGACAGGACCCTCTCCGGGTGATGGATGCCGAGGCCCTGTCCGATCATGCCGCCGGTCGAGATGCCGATCCAGTGCACCCGGTCGAGGCCGAAGGCGTCCAACAGCCCGACGGCATCCGCATCGAATTGCGCCAGGGTATATGGCCCAGGCGGGGCGTCGCTGTCCCCCGCACCGCGGAAGTCGTAGCGCAGGATGCGATAGCGGTCCGTGAGCACGGGCATCTGCCAGTCCCACAGGCGATGGCTCGTTCCCATGGCATGCGCCATCACGACAACGGGACCGTCCTCGGGACCGTCCCAACGGTAGGCGATGGCGATATCGCCGACGCGGACCTTGGCGATGCTCATGGTGGCGCGGACTCTACAGCATGCACCGCATGAGCCGCACCCGCGCGCCCCTCCCCCGGCCGCCGGCCGGACGCGGCCCTGGCCGCGCCGGCGGGCCGGTCCCGGCAGGGTGAATAAATCGAACGCTACAGCGCGCCGGCCTTCTCAAGCACCTCGATGAAGTCGGTGAGGCCTTGTTCGCCGAGGGCCGCGCGGGCGAGCTGGGGATCGTAGGTCCCCTTCGCGTCAACCCAAGCCTGCACGGCACCTTCGCGCCAGACTTTCATCTCCGCCTCGGTGGGCGTGTAGACCTTGGCTTTCTTCTCGAGCGTCTTACGACCTTCCTCGATCCAGGCGGCGTCGTACGTGAAGATCTCGTCCTGCAGATCGGCCATCAGCTTGTCGACGACTCCACGCACTTCGGCCGACTCGTCCTGATACCATTTCAGGTCGGCCAACAGCGCGTTGGTTCCCCAGGCGCCGCCGGTCAGCGTGAAGTGTTCCGCAACCTCATGAATCTTGAGGACGGCCTGCCAAGGCAGCTGCACGTACATGCCGTTGATCACGCCGGTGAGCATGCCGTTGTAGATCTGGGACGCATCGTAGGGTACGGGGATCGCACCCCAAGCCTTCATGAGCGTGAACTCCATCGGGCTCTTCGTGGTGCGGATCTTGACCCCCTTGAGGTCCTGGGGGCCGTGAATGGCGCGCACGTTGCAAGAGAGATGCCGGAAGCCACCGCCCGGAATCAGGGCGAACACCTTGAGGCCCATCTCCGACTCGGCCCGCTCGTGGAGCGTCGTGGCGAACGATCCGTAGGAGAGTTTCTTCGCCCACGCATTGTCCTTGAAGATATATGGCAGGTTGGCGATGTCGTAGGTCGTGCCGAAGGCGCCGATGTTGCCGGTCGAGATCGACGTCAAGTGGATGTTGCCAAGGCGCGCCTGCTCCACGCAGTTGTGCTCCGAACAGAGCGAGCCCCGCATGTGCAACTCGGGGCTGAGACTGCCGCCCGAGTACTCGTTGACCAGCCTTTCGAACGAATTGGTCAGCGCCTGGCCGGTGGACGTGGTCGGCGGATTGAACGTCGCGAAAACCAGATCCTTGGCGGACGCCGGGCCGGACAGCCCGCTACCACACAACGCGATGACGATGGCACCGATAGCACCACCCAAGAGATAACGTGTCACGATTGAATCCTCCCTGTGCATCGGCCGCGCGACGCGGAGCACCGACGGCCATCGAACCGACATCTCCATCAATGCCGGCACCGGGTTCGTACCCCCTGCCGTCGGCTGGCGGATCTGCTCAACGAATACACGCACTGTACCCATCGACGCCGACTCGGCCCGGGGAAAATCAAGCGCGATCCGCCCTACGGGCGGTATTGAACCACACATTGGAACGGATGGCGACGCGGCACGCGGCGCGCATCGGGCCCCCCGGCTTGACCGCCGCGACGGGAAAATCCGGACCCCCTGAGGTAGACTCCATCCCGGAAGACAACTGAAGGGGAACTGCCATGGCCTTCGACCCGTACTCCGACGCCGTCGCGCTGGCGCGCACCTATCGGACCGGCGAGATCACCGTATCCGAGGTGGTCGACGCCCTCCTGGACCGGATCGAGACGCACGATCCGAAGCTCGGCGCGTTCCAGGCGCTCTACGCGGACGAGGCCCGCGACACCGCCGGAGCCGTCGACGGGGCGGTACGGTCGGGGCACGCCGTGGGCCCCTTTCACGGCATTCCCTTCGCCCTCAAGGACATCATCGACGTCGAGGGACGCATCACGACGGGCGGATCGGCCGCCATGGCCGACCGCGTGTCACCACGCACGGGAACGGTGGCCCGACGACTGCTCTCAGCCGGCGGCATCCTCGTCGGCAAGACCAAGACGGTCGAGGTCGCCATGGGCGGCTGGGGCACCAACCAGCGCATGGGCACACCCTGGAACCCGTGGGACCTGGAGATCCACCGCACGCCGGGCGGATCGTCGAGCGGCTCCGGCGTTGCCGTGGGCGCGGGGCTCGTCCCCTGCGCCGTCGGCACGGACACGGGCGGATCGGTACGCACGCCGGCGGCGTGGAACGGTATCGTCGGCCTCAAGGTCACCGAAGGGTTTCTCCCGACCGACGGGATCATCCCCTACTCACACACCCTCGACACCCCGGGTCCGATGGCCCGGTCGGTGCGCGACGCCGCCTTCATGTTCGACGTCATGGCAGGTCGGGAATCCCACGAACTCGAAACACACCTGGGCGACGGCGAAGCATCGGCGAGCATCCGCGGCCTGCGCCTCGGCGCCCTCACCGAAAAGGACCGGGAACCCGTCGATGCCGATATCCTGGCGCTCTACGACGCGGCCCTGGACCGGCTCGGCTCGCTCGGAGCGGAAATCGTCGCCTTCGACCCGCCCGTCTCCTACGAGACCATGGCCGAGGCCAACGGCTTCATCTTCGCGGCCGAGGGGTACACTCATCATGGCAAGCTGATGGAGGACCCTGACGCGCCCGTCGACGAGGACGTGCGGCCGCGCATCCTCCGAGGCCGGGAGATCGCGGCCCACGAGTACATCGCCGCCATGCTGAAGCGCCGGGAGCACATCGCGCAGGTCCTCGCAGCCATGCAAGGCTTGGCCGCCCTGGTCATGCCGACGCTGCGGAGCGGTGCCGTCCCGATCGCCGACGCCGACCAGAACGATACGCCGGCCCACCTCACGCGACCGTTCAACTATCTCGCCATGTGCGCACTGTCAGTACCCATGGGATTGACGCCCGCAGGACTTCCCGGCGGATTGCAGATCGTGGCGCGCAGCGGCGGCGAGGCGATGGCGCTCCGAATCGGCGCCGCCTTCGAGAAGTCCCGGGGGCCGTTCGACCATCCCCTCTTGTAGCCCGTTGACAGATGAAACCCGACGTCTATGCGAGCGTTCTCGAGGTCGCGCGGGCCTACCGGACCGGCGAGACGACCGTGAGCGCCACGGTCAAGTCGTTGCTCGGTCGCATAGAGAGCCACGACCAGAAGCTCGGAGCGTTTCAGTCGGTCTATGCCGACGACGCCCGCGCGGCTGCGGAGGCCGCCGACCGAGCCATGCGGAACGGCCATCGCATCGGCCCTTTTCACGGCATCCCCTTCGCCGTCAAGGACGTCATGGACGTGGAGGGTCGCGTGACAACGGGCGGCTCCCTGACCCGCGCGGACCGGCCGGCGGACAAATCGGCGACGGTCGCGCGGCGCCTGTTGGCCGCCGGCGGGATTCTCCTCGGTAAGACCAAGACCATCGAATTCTCGATGGGAGGCTGGGGAACCAACCAGCACTTCGGTACGCCCTGGAACCCATGGGACCTGGATCGGCACCGGGTCCCTGGCGGATCCTCGAGCGGGTCGGCCGTGGCCATCGCCACGGGCATGGTTCCGGCCGCGCTCGGCACGGACACCGGCGGGTCGGTACGCACGCCGTCGGCCTGGTGCGGCGTGGTCGGTCTCAAGACGACTCACCGCGTCCTGCCCGTGGACGGGATCATCCCTACCGCCCATTCGCTCGACACAGTCGGACCGATCGTCCGTTCCGTCGCGGACGCCGCCCTCCTCTTCGATCTGATGGCGGGACGCGAGACGTCCGAGTTGGACCGTCATTTAGACCGAGATGTGCCGCCAAACCCCGGCGGGGAGCTTCCGGGCTTCCGCCTCGGCGCACTTCCAACGGAAGAACGCGAAGGCATGGATGATGCCGTGCTCGATCTCTACGACGCGGCACTCGACCGGCTGCGTTCGCTAGGCGCCGAGATCGAGGTCTTCGAGCCGCCGCTGTCATACGTCGCCCTGGCCCGCGCGAACCGGCTGATCGCCACGTCCGAGGCATACGCTCACCACGGCTCGCTGATGGAGGACCGGAAAGCACAGGTCGATGAGGACGTGCGTCAACTCATCCTGCCCGGCCGAGACATCCCGGCGCACGAGTACATCGCCGCCACGCTGCGACGTGGCGAGGACATCGAAGCCTTCCTGACACGTATGAAGGACTTCACGGCCCTGCTGACGCCGACGCTCGGCATCGTCGCCGTGCCGCTCAAGGAGGTGAAGCCGAGTGACTATCCGGCCGGCTTCACCCGGCCGGTCAACTACCTCGGGATGTGCGCGGCGTCGGTACCCATGGGCCTGACCCCGGACAACCTGCCGGCCGGGCTGCAGATCGTTGCGCGGGCCGGCGAGGAAGCGACGGCGCTCCGAATCGGCGCCGCCTTTGAGCGAGTGAGGGGACCGTGGCAAGGGCCCGCGCTATAGTGGACGATCAGCCCGCATCATCCGGATCGACACCATGAAACTCGAGAAACTCACCGTTGAGAGCATTCGCGCGCGGCCCGTCGTGGTGACGCTGAGGCGGCCGATCGTGAACCGTCTAACGGCCGTCGAGGACTGGCCGCTGATCCTGATCGACCTCCTCACGGCGGAAGGCGTCACCGGGCGCAGCTACCTCGAACCCTATGTCGTCAAGGCCATGCGCTATCTCATTCCCGCGTTGGAGGACCTTGCAGACCTGCTCAAGGGACGCGTGGTCGCGCCGTTCGATCTGTTCGACTCCGCCCGCGAGTCGCTTCGGTACGTGGGATACGGAGGGCAATCCCTGATCGCGGTCTCGGGCCTGGACATGGCCGCCTGGGACGCCCTCGCCAAAGCGGCGGATGTACCGCTTTGCGTGCTGCTCGGCGGTTCGGTTGGCCCCGTACCGGCGTACAACAGCAACGGACTGTGGCTGAAAGAACCCGAAGCACTCGCCCAGGAGGCAGCCGAGCTGGTGACCGAAGGCGGCTTCGGCGCACTGAAGCTTCGCTTGGGGCGCGCCTGTTCCGGTGCCGATGTCGCCGCCATCGAAGCGGTGAGAGCATCCGTCGGCGAGGACGTGCGGCTGATGACCGATTATTCCCAGGCCCTCGATCTGGCAGAGGCTCTGTCCCGTTGTCACGCAATCGACGAACTCGGCCTGGCCTGGATCGAAGATCCCCTGGTCTACGACAACCTCGACGGCTACGCGCGGTTGACGGCGGAACTGGATACACCCGTTCAGACCGGAGAGCACTTCTACGGCCCCAGGGACCTCCACAGAGCGGTCCAGATGAAAGCCAGCGATTTCGTCATGCCGGATTTCATGCGGATTGGCGGCGTGACGGGCTGGTTGCGGGCGGCGGCGATCGCCGGGGCCTCGGGAATCCCGATTTCGACCCATCTCTATCCCGAGGTCGGTGCCCATATGCTGCGCGTCACGGAGACGGCCCACTGGCTCGAGTGGCAGGATTGGGCCGAACCCGTCCTCCAAAACCCCTTCACCGTCAGCAATGGACGCCTGGAGATCTCTGACAGGCCCGGCATCGGGCTGGAATGGGACGAGGATTTCATCGCCGCGCACTTGGCCGAGGGCTAGCGCGGTTCCGGTTTGACCGGCACCGCCCCGGCTTCCCCGTTGCCCGTGGCGGCGGTCCCGCGAAATCGGCTGCACGGTGGGCCGCGCCGCGGCCTCCATGGCGTTCAAGCCCAAATCGACCCGCCATAGCCGGTCATTTTTTGGCTCTATCCACCCGGCTATAATACGGGCCGGAAGCCTTCGGGATTATCGGCTTCGACCGGTGGCCAGACAGGAAACCAGAAAGGGGCCGAAAACATGGCTTTCGTGAAAAACGCCTGGTATGTGGCCGGATGGAGCGGCGAATTCGAACACCAGCTGCATCGGGTCAAGATCCTCGATGAAGACCTGGTCGTGTACCGCACCTCGACAGGCGAGGTCGCGGCGCTGAAGGACCGCTGCCCCCACAAGCTGTTGCCGCTGTCCAAGGGTCGGCTGATCGACGACCGGATCGAATGCGGCTATCACGGAACGACTTTCGGTGCCGACGGCAGATGCACGAGAATCCCCGGTCAGCCGCGGATTCCGCCCACGGCTTGCGTCCGCGCCTTTCCGATCCACGAACGTCACGGCATCGTCTGGGTGTGGATGGGTGACGCGGACAAAGTGGACACGAGCACCGTATTCGATCTTCCCCAGATATCCGACCCGGCCTGGGACGGTCATCAAGGGGACGCGTTGCACATCAAGTCCAGCTACATAAACGTGGCGGAGAACCTGGTCGATCCGGCGCACGTGACCTACGTCCATCCGACCACGCTCGGCAGCGCGTCACATGCCAACGTGCCCGTGGAGTACGAGACCAAGGGCGATCCGATCCTGGCCTACCGTTGGATCCGCAATGCCCCGCCGATCCCGTTTTTCGCGCAGTTCGACATGTTCGAGGGGAACGTCGACCGCTGGCAGTACTTCTATCTTCACCTGCCGAGCACCGCGGTCGTCGATTTCGGCAGCGCCGACGCCGATCCGGACTCGACGGAAGATCGCAGACACGAGGGCGTCCGGATGTTCTCCCTGCACTTCCTGACGCCCGTCTCCGCGAACTATACGATCGACCGCTGGATGCACATCCGGAACACGAGGGTTGGAGACGAGGAATTCGCCCGCGCGCTGGACGAGTCCTTCCGCGCCGCCTTCGCGGAAGACAAGGACATCCTCGAGGCGGTGCAGGTCGAAGAGGAAAAGCCTCCGACCGGGTCCCGGATTCAGCTGTCCATCGACCAGGCCTGCATCGCCTATCGGGCACGCATCGCCAAACTCGCCGAGGCCGAACAGCTCTGACGTGACTGGATCGCAGCTTTCAGCAAGCGGCGGCGGTCACCGGTTGCGAGGCAAGATGCGGCGGATGGCGTTCCGCCGACCTTGCATGGTCTCACGATAGAACACGTAGAGGCCGCTGCCGACGATCAGCAACATGCCCGACATGGCGGCGAGATCGGGCCAGTCTCCCCACAGCACGGCACCCCAGAACAGCGCCAGGGGAAGCGCCGTGTACTCGAACGGCGCGACGGCGGCGGGCTGTGCCACCCGATAGGCCTGGGACAGCAGGTAGGCCCCGATGGAGATCAGGACTCCACATCCGAGAAGGAGCGCGATCTCCCAGCCGACCGGCCAGAACCAGGCCCGCAGCAGAAAATCGAGGCTCGGGTGATCCGATCCGGCAAAGCGGCCGTCACCGATCACCAGTCCCACGGCGGCACTGACGATCACGAACGCGAGGTGCACGTACAACGCCATCGACGACGCCCGATCGGTGGCTCCGAGCCTTCGGGTCACGATCTGAAGCAATGCGTAGGCGAGGGCCGCGCCCGCGGGAAACAGTGCCACGAGATCGACGGTCCCTTGACCCGGGCGAAGCATGACGATCATTCCCGCCATACCCGCGAGGACGGCGGCCCATCGCCGCAACCCGACCCGTTCCCCGAGGAGGGGGACGGACAGTGCCGTGATGAACAGCGGAGCCAGAAAAAAAATGGCGGTCGCCTCCGCCAGCGGCATGCTCGCCACCCCCATGAAGAAGCATATGTTCGCCGTGATGAGGAGAACGGACCGGGCCAGATGCAGCGCCGGCCGCCGTGTCTTCAGCAGGACGAAGCCGCCTTCGGCGTACACGATCACCAGCGTGATCCCGACGGCCACGACCGACCGGACGAGCGTGATCTCGTGAAGCGGGAACGTGACGCTGAGCCATTTGATCAGGGCATCCTGAAGGGTCAGCGCAAGGATGCCGCCGAATATGCAAACGATTCCGAGCCGCACCCGATGCACGCGGGGCAGCGGCGCGGAGCGTGGGGCGTCATGCGACATGTGACTTCGACGGCCTGCCTGAAGTTCGGCGGGGACTCGGTCCAGCGACGCCCGCTTCGAACCCAAACGTGCGCGGCGGTGGTGCGTCGTCTACACGATCCGACGGACCATGGCTACGACGAGCTTAACGGGTCTCTGCGCTCGCGGGGGAAACGAGCAGACCAAAGAGTCTGCCGAAACCCTATGCGTGAAGGCGATCGACGACTCCGTTCGATGGAGACCGTTCCGGTTGCGCGCTCAAGATAGCCGATTCACGGCGACCTCGCCCTCCTTGACCACCAGCTTGACGCGCTCCTTCTCCTGAAGACGCGAGATGTCTTCGAGCGGGTTGCCGTCGACGGCGATGACGTCGGCGATCTTACCGGTTTCGATGGTCCCCAACCCGTCGAGCATGCCGAGCGCGTCCGCCGCATTCCGTGTCGTCGTCTGGATCGCCTCCATCTCCGTGAGACCCAGCGAAACGTAAATCGCCAGCTCCCTCGCATTGGAGCCGAACGTCGGATGCCAGCAGGTATCGGTGCCCATGGCGAACTTGACGCCGGCTTCGCGATAGCGTTCGAAAGAGGAAAAACAATTGTCGGCGATCTCCTGGGCCTGAACGAGGACGAACTCCTCGACACCACGGCGGCGGCGTTCCTCGATGACCGATTCCTCTCTGAGCGCGAGGGTCGGAACGTTGTAGAGCCCCGAGTCGGCCAGACGTGAAACGGCTTCGTCGTCCACGTAGGTGCAGTGCTCGACCGTGTCCACGCCCGCGTCGAGGGCCATCTTGACCGAGAGCGGCGTGTGGCAGTGAGCGGCCACGGGCTTCTGGAAAGCGTGGGCTTCGTCGACGACGGCCTCGAGTTCCTCTCGGGTCGTCATGGCGATCGAAGGAGCATTGTCCGCCGGACACGCACGTCTTGAGGAAATCAGCGCCGTCGCGAAGGTTGCGGCGGGACGCACGGCGGATGTCCCAGGGCCCGTCGCCGTACCGCTCCGGATCTCGGGGGATGACCCGCGGCTGCATCCGGTCATGGTGGCTTCCGGTCGTCAGCACGAAACCGCCGGCAATGAGCCGGGGACCGGGAAGCTTTCCCGCCGCGATGGAATCGCGCAACGCGCCCATTTCCTGAACGAAGTTCCGGCCGTGCGGTGTCACCCAATCCATATCGCGCAGCGTCGTAAAACCCGATTCGAGCAAGACCCGGGCGTTCTTGGCAGCATCGAGCAGCATCTCGGCCGGCGTGCGGATGACGTTGGCGAGTTCGATCTGGGCGTAGTCGCCGTCGTTCGCCGACGAGAGGTGGACGTGCAGGTCCATCATGCCCGGCATCAGGATGCAATCACCGCAATCGATCACGCGAGCCCCGCCGGCGCGGCCATTGCCGCCCTTGCGACCGACCCCGGTTATGCGTCCCTCCTCGATCAGGATCTCGGGATCGGAGACCGGTTCGCCTCCATTCCCGTCGATCAACAAGCCGCCCTTCAAAATCAGCGTTTCCGGCATCGTCCTTCCCTCCACGTCGTGGCCGTCATGGCACCATGATAAGCGGGCGAGTAGACGGAACAAGATCGCTGCCTGCTGCATCCGCATTGCCGACGCTCACCCATGTATACTATTCGCTCCGGGCGGCGGGCGCGGTTCGCGGCGCCGCGCCGGAAGGTGCACGACGCGAGCGCCGGCTTGGCGCTCACAGCCGGAGATGACCCGATGAGTGACGCGGCGGTTTCACGGAAACAGGACGTCATGGACAAGGCGGCGGGGCAGTACGCCGCGCAAAGCCGAGATCCGGGATGGACGCTGACTCAGAAGCTCGCGCTCGCGTGCCGCATATTGGCGCGGGAAGGGCATGGCGCGGGTCTGGCGGGACAGATGACCGCCCGGGGCGGCCCGCCGGGCACGATGTGGACGCATCCCTACGGACTCGGGTTCGATGAACTCAAGGCCGGCGACTACATGCTGGTCGACGACGACCTGAACGTCGTCGAAGGCGACGGCACCCCCAATCCGGCGAACCGTTTCCATCTCCACGTTTACAAGGTGCGACCCGACGTGCAGGCCATCGTTCACACGCATCCCCCCTGCATCTCGGCCCTTTCGATGGTCGGCGAGGAACTGGCCGTGTCGCACATGGATACCTCGATCCTCTACGAGGATTGCGCGTTCCTGCCCGATTGGCCCGGCGTGCCATTCGGAGACGACGAGGGGGAATTGATCGCCGGTGCCCTCGGGGACAAACGGGCGGTGCTGCTCGCCCATCATGGGCAACTGTGTGCCGGCCGTTCCGTCGAGGAAGCCACGGTGCTGGGTGTCACGATCGAGTACGCGGCCAAAATCCAGTTGCTGGCGCGTGGCGCGGGCGGGATCAAGCCGATCGTTCCCGAATTGGGACGCGAAGCCCATGACTGGAGATTGCGGCCGGAACAGATCGCTCTCAACTTCCAGTACCATGCGCGCCAGGCGCTGAGGGACGGCGAAGACTGCTTGAATTAAATCATCAACGGTTCAGCCGTCCGCCGATCCCTCCTTGCGGCGGTCCTTCTCCGCGATTGCGGCGGCACGCGCCAGCAGGCGTCGGGCTCGCTCAACGACCGGCACATCGACCATCTTGCCGTCGACGGTGACGGCGCCGAGGCCTTGCCGCTCGGCCTCTTCGTATGCCGTCATGATCTTCTCGGCGTCGGCGACCTCGTCGACCGTCGGTGTCAATTCCGCGTTGAGAACGGGAACGCCGGACGGATGCACGCAGGCCGCGCCATCGAAACCGAATCGCCTGGCGCGGCGCACCGTTTCCGCGAAGGCATCCGTGTCAGCGTAGTCCGCCACCGTACCGATGAACCCGAGCGGCATGATACCGGCGGCGCGGGCCGCGAACTGAATGGTCTGCTTGGGGACGTACAGGGTGTCGGCACCGGGTGCCATACCAGCTTCCAACGCGAAGTCCTCCGAGCCCAATCCCATGGCGACGACGCGGGGGTCCGACCGGGCGATCTCCTCGGCACGGAAATAGGCGGCGAGACTTTCCACGACGGCGACGAGTTTCGTCGATCCGGCGTCGCGTTGCTGCTCGTGCTCTACTTCGGAGACCACCTCGGCCAGCATCCGGACGTGCTCCGGCGACTCGACTTTCGAAAGCCACAACGCGTCGGCCCCCGCGCGAACGGCCCCTTCGATATCGGCCAGCGCCATGCGCAGCGGCCGATTGATGCGTACGAGGACGTCAGCCCCTCCCCGGCCCGACGTTGCCACGGACCGCCGAAGCGCCCCCCGTGCGGCCGCCTTCTCCGCCAACGGCACGCTGTCCTCCAGATCGAGGATAATCGCGTCGGCGCCGCGCGAGTGCGCCCCGTCGACGAAACGCCGATTGTTGGCTGGCACGTACAGCAGGGACCGCCAGACGGGTGCCTCGTCGACCATCACAGACATCCGTCTTCCGCCAGCGCTTCAATTTCTTCGGACGTGTAGCCAAGGGATTCCAGGATTTCCGCGTTGTGTTCGCCGAGATCAGGCGCCGGTCGGGTGAATCCTCCCGGAGTCTTCGAAAGCCGGGCGACGATGTTGTGCACGGGCAGCGACCCCAGATCGTCGTCCGGCGTCTCGATCAGGATCTCCCGCTCGATGAAGTGTGCGTCCCGCATGATGTCACCGATGTCGTTGACCGGCGCAACGGTCGCGCCCGCCTCGCGAAAGACGGCCAAACATTCGTTCCGGTCCCGCGCAGCGATCCATCCGCCGATCACCTCGTCGATCTCGTCCCGGTGATTGAGACGCGCCTCGTTTGTGGCGAAGCGCGGATCGTCGATCATGTCGGCCCTGCCGATCGCGGCGAATATACGGGCGGCCAGCGGTTGCGTGGAGCCCGACATCGCAAGCCACTTACCATCCCTGGTCCGATAGACGTTTCTTGGCGCCGCCGTGTTCGACCGGCTGCCAACCCGCTCACGTACCTTGCCGGTGACCCGGTGCCACGCCGCTTCAGGCCCCAAGATCGAGAAGATGGGCTCCAGCAACGAAAGGTCGATAATCTGACCCCGGCAGACGCCATGCTCACGGGATCGAACGGCGATCAGTGTCGCCATCGCGCCATACAACCCCGTCACCATGTCCGCCATGTGGATGGGGGGCAACACCGGTTCACGATCGGCAAACCCATTCCGGTAGGCGAATCCCGACATCGCTTCCACAAGCGTGCCGAAACCGGGTCGCTCACGATAAGGGCCGGTCTGACCGAAGCCGGACACCCGCACCACGATAAGGTCGGAATTCCTCTCCATCAGGACGTCCGGACCCAAGCCCATCTCTTCGAGAGTGCCGGGACGGTAGTTCTCAAGAAAGACATCCGCGGTCGCCAACAGCTCGAGCAAGACCTCCCTAGCTGCATCGGTTCGGAGATCGAGCGTCAGGCTCTTCTTGTTGCGGCCGTATACCTTCCACGACAACGAATGTCCTTCGACCAGCCAGGCCCTGAGGGGATCTCCGGTCCCGGGTGATTCGACCTTGATCACGTCCGCCCCATAGTCCGCGAGTTGCAGGCTGATCATGTTGCCGGCGAGCACGCGCGAGAGATCGATCACCCGCAGTCCTTTCAACGGGCCACTGAATTCCGAGTCGAACGCGACATGCCGGATCGCCTGCGGCGATGCCTGGTCCGCTTCCGGACGCTTCTCAACGGCGGTCATCACGGTGCCCCCAAATCCCAAATTGCATTGGGACAGCGTAGATGGGGCGCTTTGCATGCAGCAAGTGAACTCGAATCGGTCGGAGGCCTGTTCCGCGACCCTCAAGCGCCGTCGACCTCGGGCAGCGTGACCGTCGCCCTCAATCCGCCTTCCTCGCGGTTCTCCAGTCGAATGTCGCCGCCGTGACCGCGGACGATGGTCCGTGCGATGGCAAGGCCCAACCCCGTACCTCCGGTGTCGCGGCCCCGCGACTCGTCAAGCCGAACAAAAGGCTCGAACACCCGCTCCAGATCGGCTTCCGGGACACCGGGCCCTTCGTCCTCGATGACGATGCGTAGCTGCGCACCATCTCGGGTGATCCGCACTCTCGCGCGGACTCCATAGGTGCCCGCGTTCTCCAGCAGGTTGCGAAAGGCGCGGCGCAAGGCCACGGGCCGGCAGGCAATCGTAACCCGGCCGGATTCCAGCACCGCTATTTCATGCCCGAGATCCGCAAGGTCGGCGGCCATGCTGTCGATCAACGCATAGAGGTCAACCGTCCGCGTCCCTTCCTGCCGCATGTCCTCTCGGATGAATGCGAGGGTGTCCTCCGTCATCCGTTGCATCTCGTCCAATGCGGCGATGATCTTCGTCCGCGTTTCCTCGTCCTCGACGAATTCGGCGTGAAGGCGGAGGCTCGTGATCGGAGTCCGAAGGTCGTGCGATATCGCCGCAAGCATGGCCGTACGATCGCGCACGAAGCGATCGAGCCGTGCGCGCATGAGGTTGAAGGCGCGGACGGTACTTCGGGTTTCCAGGGGGCCGGCTTCGGGCAGATCGTCCACCTCTTCACCCCGGCCAAGCCGATCGGCAGCCGTCGCGAGGCTTCGCATGGGCTTCGAGATACGCCGCCCCATCAGAACGGCCACGATGGCGACGCCGAGAGCCGAAAGCAGAAACGAAAGCACGAACGTCCGGCCCCACGGCGGTGCACCCGGCGGCGGTCCCACGGCGACGTTCAGCCAGCGCCCATCCGGCATGGCCGCAGACGCCATGAACCAGTGGTGCCGCCAGCGCCTTGGACCGTGATAATGATCGCGGGTCTCATCGCGGTCGTGGTCGGCGGACCGCCAACGCCCCTCCGAGCCGTCGTCTCGCCGGTATCGCTTCCACAGCGGCGCCACCCTGACCCGCTCCCGCCCGACACCGAGCGCGACGGAGAGATCGTACGCGATGGCCGTTACCCGCTTGCCGGTTCCGATTTCGCCGACCAAGGGCTCCCGGGTCAACGAGAACTGCACGAAATCGGTGCTTGCCGCAGCGACGACGGCTCCATGAAGCGCGCGCGGCGTGTCCTGAAGCAGTTGCGCCACGGTCCCCACGCGCAATATCACGTTGTCCCGGTGCGCATGGCGTACCGCCGCGATGCGTTCGCCGGCGAAGAGAAATACGGCAACGCCTTGCGCGATGACGAGGGCAAACAGCAACAGCAGCGTGAGCCGGCCCGCGAGGCTTTTGGGCACCAGCCTCATTCACGTTCCACTTTGCCCGTGAACCGATAACCGCCACCCCAGACGGTGGTGATGAGCTTCGGACTCCTCGGGTCTCGCTCTATTTTTCGGCGCAACCGGCTTACCTGGTTATCGACGGCACGGTCGAACGGCGCGGCGCGGCGGCCTCGTGTCAGATCGAGAAGCTGATCCCGGGAGAGCACCATCCCGGGACGCTCCAGCAACACCACGAGCAGCCGGAATTCCCCTGTCGAGAGGGGCGTGACGACACCGGCCTCGTCCACCAGTTCGCGCCTGCTCGTGTCCAGCGACCAGCGATCGAAGCGGTACATCCCCGCCGAACGGGGTTCGCGGTCGGGTGGCAGGCTTTGCGTGCGCCGTATCACCGCTTTGATGCGGGCCAGCAGTTCCCGGGGATTGAACGGCTTGGTGACATAATCGTCAGCCCCTACCTCCAGACCCACGATCCTGTCCGTGTCCTCCGCCATGGCGGTCAACAGGATGACCGGAATCCGAGTCGTTTCCCGCAAATGCCGGCAGAGCAGAAGACCGTCCTCACCCGGCATCATGATGTCGAGGACGACGAGGTCGACGGCCGCTTTCCGAAGCGCCCGTCGTGCGGCGGCGCTGCTGTCGACAGCGGTAACGCGCACATCGTGCTTTTCCAGATACCGCGCCAGCGGCTCGCGAATATCCCGGTGGTCATCGACCACGAGAACGTGCGGAGATGCTTCCATACGCAACAGCTAATGCGGCATTTCGCGGGACGCAGGGAAAAAAGTGTAACAAAGATTGTCATGTCGTCCCTCGGTCAACGCTCGCGACGCACCGGCCGTGCCGGCGTCAAGGTTTTGCGACATCCGTCTCCTATATGCCGTCCATCAACATCCGATGCAGGAGTGGATCGATGAGAACAAGGACGAAGACATTGATCGGAATCGGCGTCGCCGCGGTGATCGGCGGGATCGCGCTCGCAGGGGTGAGCTACGCCGATCGCGGCTTCGGTGCGCATTACGGCTTCCGCGGTCATCATGGGCATGGCATGGGTTTCCTGGCCAAGGGGCAATTCGGGCTGATGGCCATGGAGATGTTCGACGCCATCGATGCGGATGGCGACGGGAAGCTCACACAGGCCGAGATCGACGAGGTGCGGAACAGCCGCCACGCCGCGCACGACGCGGATGGCGACGGCACTCTCGGCCTCGACGAGTTTGCGGGCCTCTGGCACGAAACCATGCGGCCGGTCACCGTGCGCGCTTTTCAGATGCTGGACACCGATGGCGACGCGGTCATCACGCGTTCCGAGTACGACCGACCGCTCGTCAATATCGTCGAACGGCTGGACCGCGACGGAGACGGCGGTCTCTCCCTGAGCGACCGGTGGCGCCACCGTCATGGCGGCGGCAAGCGCGACAACCGCGACTAGGCTCGGCGCGCTGGCATCTCGGCCGGAGTCGGTTCCTCGCGGGACTCCGCCGAGATGCCGCGGAGATTTCCTAGACGTGATCGCGCAGCATCAGTTCCCTAGGACAGGGCGACAGATAGGTTTGTCCTGCGAGATAGGCCACGTCATGCAGCCGCACGAAATGGCGAATCAACGTAACCGGAACAATGAGGGGCGCGAGTCCCCGACGATAATCCTCGATCGCCTGATGAAGTTCCGCCTTGCTTCCTTCATCCAGCAGGTTCTTCAGATGTCCCGCCATGTGCTGAAGAACGTTGGCGTGTTTGCGTATGGTCGCGGGCCGCGCGAGGGCGGCCATGAACAACGCCCGGTAATCACTGGTCAGTCCTTTTCGGGGGGTGCCTTTCGCGCCCGCTACGAAGCGGCCCAGCTCCGCATGGGCCTTCGGATCATGTGCCGATAGGAGAAACTTTTCCGCGGTGTGGAACGCCACCAAATCGCCGACTTGCCAACGACCCGAAAGCGTGGTCTTGAGGCGCTGGTAGGCGAAAACCCGTTCGATGAAGTTCCCGCGCAAGGTGGAATCGTTGAGGCGGCCCTCCTCCTCCACCGGCAGGTCGGGGATCGCGTCTACGAGCGCGCTGGCGAACGACCCCCGGCCGTCGCGCGTAGGCGGGCCGCCTGTTCCTTAGACCCGAACACGGAACAACCCGCAGCTCGGAGAGCCCTTCTTGAGGATGTACCCGTGGAGATCGAGACCTCGCAGCTCGGCAACCCGCTTTGCCGCAAATCGTCGCATCCCGGCGGAATAATCCTTGCCGCTATTCACTCCCCGCAGACGCGGTCCGTCTTCGCCGCGAACCAAGCGGATCGGCTCACGCGGCGTGCTCATGCCCATCTCGACCTCCGGACACACCGCGATGTATCTTACGAACGGCGCCAGCGTCTCCGTGACGAAGGCGCTGCGTTTATGGCCTCCATCGTAGCGAACGTTCTCTCCCAGCAGACACCTTGACACCCCGATGCGAATCTCCCCGTGGGCCGCTTCGCCCGGGCAAGGTTCGCGGGCCAAGGGACCTCGAGTCACGATGCGAGTCTTTTCGTCACGGGAGGTCCGGGGTAACACACGTGTCAACAAAGCATGGTGTCAACGGGCGGCGAGCGCCTGCAATCATCGATCATGGTCGATCATGACATGAACGACAACTCGTCCGCCGAGCCCGTCGTCCCGGCCGTCGTTTTCGACTGGGCCGGAACACTTGTGGATTTCGGTTCGCTCGGGCCCGTCGCGCCGTTCCGTTCCGTGTTCGCCGACGAAGGCGTCGAGATCACATATGAGGAGGCGCGGGGACCCATGGGCCTCGCCAAGCGCGAGCACATTGCGGCGCTGACGCAGGAACCGCGCATCGAGGCAGCCTGGACGAGCGCCAAGGGACGACCGCCGAGGGATGTGGACATCGATCGTATGTATGACCGGTTCATTCCGCGACAGGTGAATGCCATCCAAGACCACGCGACTCCCATCCCGGGGGTACCCGCCGTGCTGGCGGCGCTGCGCCGCCGGGGCATCCGCGTCGGCGCCTGCACGGGCTACAACCGCCCCATGCTGAAGGCGCTCGAGGAAGCGGCACGCGAACAAGGCCTCTACGCGGATTTTTCCGTCTGCGCAGACGATGTCCCATCCGGCCGGCCGGCACCGGACATGGCCCTCAAGGCACTGCAAAACCTGGGAATCACTCACCCGAATCGGTGTATCAAGGTCGACGACACGACGCCGGGAATCGGGGAAGGACTGGCCGCGGGCATGTGGACCATCGGCGTGACGGTATCGGGCAACGAGGTGGGGCTCTCGGAACGAGACTGGTCGGCGCTGCCCGACGCGGAACGGACCCGGCTGCGGGAGGCAGCCGGACGGAAGCACCGAGCGGCGGGGGCTCACGACGTCATCGACTCGGTCGCGGAACTGATGCCTTGCCTCGACGCCATTGCCAAGCGTCTGGAGAACGGCGAACGACCCTGAGAGTTGCGGTTCCGCGGCCGCGGCGCGGACCAGCGGTCGGGGAACCGGAGAATCGGAGGACCGTATCAGCGACATCGAGGAATACCCGCGATCGATATCACGGAAAAAATTCAGTGTACCGGCCGAAAACCTGAAGAAGATCCCGGCTCGCTACAACGCGGCCTGCCGCGATGGTAGTTTCGGGCCTACGCACGAGATGGTATCCGGCGGCATCGCCGGGACGGATGCGGCACGGACGCAAGCGCCGTAAAAGAGTTTCACACCAAAAGAAAGGACAGGAAAATGCTCTCTTCTGATGCTCCGGAGGTCAAAGAGTTCTGGGAGAAGGCGTGCGGCGAAATGGGCATCGACCCCTCTTCGACCTATCATGCCGTGACGTTCGGCGACCCCAAATTCTTCGATGAAATCGACGAGATCACCGAACTGGCGCTGCAAGGTCAGAAGCAGGCCACGTCACATCTCGAGATCGATTTCGAGGTCAACAACGTTTCGGTTCGCAACGAAGGCGATTACTGGCTCATGCTGGACAAATCGCTCAAGCCCCGCGGGATCGTTCAGCTCACGACCGTCAAGATCACGCCCTTCAACGAGATTGACGAGGAGTACGCGGCCGTAGAAGGCGAAGGCGATTCCAGCTTGCGCCACTGGAAGGAAGTCCACGAAGACTATTTCAAGCTGCAGTTGGACGCCTGGGGCCGGGGCCGCGAGTGGAGCGAAGACCTGCCCGTGGTCTGCGAAATCTTCAAGTTGGTGTATCCGCCGCTGGAAAAGTAAACCGCAATGCCGGTGGCGAACTCGGGTGGGCCTTCATGGGCCCGCCCGTTTTCGTTAATGTGTTCGTACACCCCAGGGACATCTCGGAGATGAAATCGTGGTCGTTTACGTCATTGCCCAAGTCCGGACCGACGACCCCGACGGATACATGGAGTACGTCGAAGCGGGACGCCCGACCTTGATCGAACACGGAGCCTGGTATGTGGGGCGCGCCAGTGCCGCGGGCGACGCCGAGGTCATCGAGGGAGAGGATCCGGGCCGGTACGTCATCATCGGCTTCGAGAACCGAGAGGCGGTCCGGAAGTGGTACAATTCGCCCGAGTATCGGGAAGCCAAGAAGATCCGTGAGCCGATTTCGAAGGTGAATCTGTTCATCATCGACGAAATTCCTCCGGGAAGCGGCCTTCCGACACGACCGCCGGGCGACATCCAGACGTGACGACGACTCGACCGGACATGGCACGCGCCGACCTCCCCTTCGAATCGGAAGTCCGGAAGGAGCTGGCCCGGACGCGCGTTCATCCCCGTTCCAGGGCTCGCCACCTTCCGGGTTGGATGTACACCTCCGCCGAAGTATTCCGGCGCGAGACCGAGCGCATTTTCCTCAAGGACTGGCTCATCATCGGTCGGGTAGAGGAGGTCGAGACTCCCGGCGACTATTTCACCTTCGACATCGTCGACGAGCCCGTCGTCGTCACGCGGGGAAAGGATGGCCGGCTCAACGCGTTCTCCAACGTCTGCCGGCATCGCGGCGCCAAGGTCGTCGAGGGCCGAGGGAACGCCAAGGCGTTCGGCTGCCCCTATCACGGCTGGACCTACGATATCGAAGGCAAGCTCGCGCAGACCACGTTCACCGACGACGTCGAGGGGTTCGATTTCGACAATTGCCGCCTCGCGCCGATTCAGATCGGGACCTGGGGTGGATGGATTTTCGTCAACTTCGACCCGGACGCGGCGCCCCTCGAACGGCACGTGGCACCCTACGCCGAAAAGCTCGGTTATTTCCGCCAGGAGGACTGCCGGCTTTCCGACACGCTGATCGTGGAGTCGGACGTCAACTGGAAGCTGATGGCGGAGAACTTCATCGACGTCTATCACTTCCGCACCCTCCACGCCGGGACGTTCGGAACCCGGAAGAACCCCGCGACGAACATCCCCTACGATGAAGATCAGGTGATCATCTTCCGGCCGGGCGGGAAGTCGCTGACACCCACGGGAGAGATGCTGCTGGGCCGCCTGCCCTGGCTGACCGAAGACGATCCATCGGCAGCCGGACACATGCCGCCGAACGCCTATTTCACGTGCCATGCCGACAACGTGCAGTTGTGGATGAGCTGGCCGCTCTCGCCGTCGCGGTCCCGCATCATGATCTACAGGTGCAGCAATTCGCGCGCGACGACTTCAAGGAGCGCGCGGAGCCGTATCACACCTTCGTCGCCCGCGTTCTCGACGAAGACGTGGGTATGGTAACGGCGCTGCAGAAGACCGTGGGATCCCGGAATTTCCGACCGGGCCCCAACACCATGCTGGAAGCGGGCGTCCATGCCACCGTCAACAACTTCATCAATCGCGTATTCGACGACTGACGAGATCGTTCCGAGTGCGGGTCGAGCGGACGAGGTACCGATGACACAGATCGAAACGGGTACGGTCCCGGCGGCACGCGCCGACCTCGCGGACACGCGGGACAGACGGCGCGCGCAAGCCCGCCACCTGCCGGGTTGGATGTACACCTCACCCGAAGTGTTCGACCTCGAGACCGAGCGTCTGTTCCTGAAGGAATGGCTGGTCGTCGGACGCATCGAGGAAATCGCCGACCCGGGCGACTACTTCACGTTCGATATCGTCGACGAGCCCGTCGTCGTAACCCGTGGAAAGGACGGTGAACTCCACGCCTTCTCCAACGTCTGCCGACACCGGGGCGCCAAGGTCGTGGAGGGTCACGGCAATGCCAAGGCGTTCAGCTGCCCCTATCACGGCTGGACCTATGACATCGCGGGCAAGCTCGTCCAGACGACGTTCACCGACGACGTCGAGGACTTCGACTTCGAGAACTGCCAACTCGCGCGGGTCGGGGTCGGAGAGTGGGGCGGGTGGGTCTTCGTCAATTTCGACGCGGAAGCGACGCCTCTGGCCGAGCACGTCGCTCCATATCAGGAGCACCTCGGCTATTTCCGGCAAGAGGACTGCCGTCTCGGCGGCAAACTGGAGCTCGAAGCGGAGGTCAACTGGAAGCTGATCGCCGAAAACCTGATCGACGTCTACCACTTCCACGTGCTGCACGCGGCTTCGTTTGGCAGCAACAAGAACCGGAACCGCATGCTGCCGTACCCGGAGAACGAGCTCATCATTCTCCGGCCCAATTCGCGCTCGCTTACCCCGACCGGAGAAGCGCTGCTCGGCCGCCTCCCATGGATCGACGACGACGCCCCGGCCGCCGCGGGGCACATGCCGCCGAACGCCTATTTCACCTGCCACGGCGACAGCGTAAAGCTCTGGATGAGCTGGCCGCTCTGCCCCACCCGGGCAAAGATCATCGTCTACTCCATCTACGCGCAGGAGCAAATCGATCGAGACGACTTTGCCGAAAAGGCGAAGGCTTACGACGACTTCCTCGCGCAAATCGTTGACGAGGACATCGGCATGGTCACGGCACTGCAGAGAAACATGGCCTCGCGCAACTTTCGGCCGGGACCGATGGTCGGTCTCGAGTCTGGGGTGCACAGCACCGTCAACACCCTCATCGACCGCCTGTTCGACAGGTAGAGCGGTTCCAGTTCGATTGGAACCAGTCCGGCATTCCTCGTCGCGCGCAGCGGCGGACCGCAGGGCGGAGCTGATCGACCGGATTTAGGGCAAGATCCACGCCCGTCAACGATGGCGCTGGATAATTTTCCAGCAATACGTATTATTCTCGACCTGTTACCGTCACTCACTCCACAGGCACATAGCCTGCGGGTCGCCTTCGGATCGGAGACCGGCGCAACACGCGCCGCCGCAGCAACCCCAGGGGAATTCGGATGTCAGAGCAAAACGTACCTTCAGAGCTTGGAGAGAAAATACACAGGTGGATTGCCATCATCTCCATCGGCGGTGTCGCCCTGTTGACCCTGGTGCTCGCCTTGATAGGCGGGATCGCGCCCGCGGTCTGAGAGGCCGCTGAATTCGCGGTCAGACGAACTGTCGCCGTATCCTTATCGTCCCGTCGCGAGGGATGAGTCCGGCTACAACGGCAGTCGGTCGTCAGCCTTGCTGCCGAACAGCTGCTCCCGACGCATCTGGGCCACATCCGGCTCGAGGATGGGAGCGAGCAAGTATTTTGCGAATTCCTCTCGTTCCTCGAGCAGCCAAGCCTGCAGATCCTTGTCCTGATCCAGTGCCTTGAGCGCTCTGTCGCTGACCACCTTCTTTTTCTTGAGGGCACGCTGAAGGCGCTCGTTCTTTGCCTTGAGGACAAACACTTCGCCGGCGAGGGCGACCATCATCCCCATCAAGCGGGTGATGGCGGGATCCTCGAAGTACTGATGCTTGGGTAAGGTCATCTAAGCCGCCTTTGCGATGATCACGGTCCAGGGGAAACGCCAATCGTCGGGCAATTCCTCGCCGTTCTTGAGGGCGCCGTCGCATTCCTCGAAAGGCTCGACCCGCACATCCGTGAAGCCGGCCTTCTCGAGTTCCGCCGTCAGATCCATCTTGTCCATGGTGATCATGTAAGGCTCGCGGTTACGCACCGCGTGGCCGTAATAGATGAACTTGCCGACATCGCCGCCCGGCGGGTCGTAGAAATCGAGGTGCGTGTAGTACCCACCCTTCTTGAGCACGCGGCGCGCCTCCTTGAAGGTATTGCGAATGGCCCGCGGCGGCATCTCGTGAAGCACCATGGTGCCGGCGACGGTGTCGAAACTCTCGTCCTCGAACTTCATACCTTCGATGTCGCCTTGAACGAACTTGACCGGCATTTTTTGCTCAACGGCGCGACGGTGAGCGAGTCGCAGGCACGGCTCACTCAGGTCGACGCCCGTCACGTCCGCTTTGGGCATCTCCTTCTTCAAAGACATGGTCGTCTTGCCGAAGCCACAGCCCTCGTCGAGCACTTTCTTGGGCTTGCAGAGCTTCTTGATCATACGGACGTAGCGGGTGTGGAGGTCCGCATGCGCCGTATGGGTCGGCATCGTGGTGCGAGACCCCTGCTCATAGGAATGCGCGCCGGTGTTGTTGATCCAGACGCCACCCGGAAACTGATGGAAGTCGCCGAGGGTGTAGTACTTCGGGAACTCGATATCGGGGTCGAGCTCGAGCATGTCCGCTTCGATCTTGTCATACTTGCCGAGGATTGCGTCGAGCTCGTCCTCCTTGGGCTCGAAGTGGGACATGAATCCCCAGCGGCCCATGAATTTGTATTGCTGCAGGTAGTGATCCAGCCAGCCGAAATACTGGTACGTCGTCGAGGCCTGCATCGCCGTCTCGATCTTCTTGGGATCCTTCAGCCCAAGCGCTTGCGCCTCTTCCACCACCTTGTCGTAGATCTCGTGGGTCCAGTGAAGCTTCAGACCGACGACAAAGGATTGATACGCGAGCACCTCGAGGGGCATGCTTTCGTCAACTGGATTCGATGCCATTTCGTTCCTCCCACACCGCTCGGGCAGAGTTCACCGCCGAATTGCTTGCGCTTGATTTCGGATGTGGCACCATACCACAAACACGTCGGCCACGCCCCAAAACCTGCCGGGAGAGCCCCATGAGCCAAGTTATCGGTCCTTACGACGCCATGAGCCTGATCACCTACACGCCGCGTGCCGACTCAAACGATCGGGGCTACGAGCAGTGGCTGATCGATGTGGACAACCCCTTTTTCAACGGCTCTCCGGTCTGCGTCCGCTACACCAACTGGAAAGTGATCGACGACGCCGGCCTGAATCCGGGCTTCAGTCACTTCGATTTCTTCGGCATGGACGACCGGGACTCGGCCGACAGGGTGTGGAGCGACGAGAAGTTGAGCGAGTTCCGCGTCGAGTGGCGCAAGCTGTGGGGTGCTGCGGAAACCCTCGATCCGACGGCGAACAGTCACGTCAACCTATGCGAACGCGTGGGGGACCCTCAGGCCGAAGCGGGCTATCTCGTCGTCGTGCCCGCCGCGGAGGCGTCGGAAGCCGGTCCGGAAGGCAGCGAGACCTGGTCCACTTATGAAATCTATCGGGGCGAGCAGGTCTTTCCCGCCTTTCACTTGAAGTACACGAACGATCCAGCCGACTTCGAGTCCTTCAGGCTGGCGCACGCCGACGGCGGTCCGGCGGCCCTGCTCGCGGTGCTGCTGGCGGCGCCGGACTGACGGAGCCCCGCCCGGCCTTCCCCTGGAAACTCCTCCTCACCGTGTCGCGCCGGGATCGAGTGGATAGATCGGGCGCCGCAGTTTCTCGAAGGGGAACAGGCCGTAGTCGGAGCTGCAGACTCCGGGCCCCGCGACTTCGACGATGTGCTTGGCGATCGGTTCGAAGGCCGCCCGGAAATGCTGCCGCGACTTGATCAACAGATACTTCTTTTGAGTCGGCTCGATACCCGCGTGGCGAAAGACGCCGAGGTCGAACGGTTCCATGCGCTCCTCGGACACCATGATCTCGACGCCGCCGCAGTCCAGCACGGCCGTCCGACCGAGGCTGATCCGCATGCCCGTCATCATCGGGCCCGTGACCGTGAAGCGGCCGTCGGTGATGGCCCGGACACGACCGGCAACCCGCAGCGGCCGCCCCTCGAGGTTGATCGCCGGCATGTCGGTCTTGCCGCCGAGGTCGAGCGCGATCTGGTTCCCCACCCCCGCGTCGATGATCTCCGCCACGGCCCCCGGGTCCCAAACGGGCGAGACGGCGATGTCCTCGAGACCTTGGCGCATCACTTCCTCGACGGCGGCCATGACGTCCTGGTTGCCGCCGGCGCCGCAATTGTCGCCGTGTTCCACGAGCACGATCGGCCCCCCGTCGAGAGCCTTGGCGCGGGCGATGGAGTCCTCCGCCGGCTCCACGGGATAGACGAAATCCGCCCGGCGCTCCCAGGCCATGGCGAGCAGCGCCTCGGATAGCTGCACCGCCGCGCCGGCATCCCCGTCTCCCACGACGACCGTCGATACGCCGACGTGTGGGTGATCCGCCAGCGGGAACCCACCGAAAACGCTGGCGTTCAGCACCTTCCCCTCGGCCTCGGCGGCGATCGCCATGTCCATCACGTCCTTCATCGGCTGGCGCGCCGGCGTCTGGCGGAGCATGTGAGTCAGCAGAGGCAGAGACCCCCAAGCGATGACGGGCGCGATCTCGCCGTTGAGCGACCGTAACAGCGTTCGTCCGGCGCGCCTGCCGGCCTCGTACATGTCGACGTGCGGATACGTGCGGTAGCCCGTGATGATGGTGGCGTTCTCGATGGTCTCGGCGCTCAGGTTGGCGTGGAAGTCGAAAGCCACGGCGATGGGCAGGTCCGGCGCCACGGTGCGAACCCGTTTCAGGAGCCGTCCTTCCGGGTCGTCGTAGAGACCCGTCACCATGGCGCCATGCAGATCGAGAAACAGGGCATCGCAGCCCACGACGACGGAATCGCAGATGGTGTTGGCGATAGTCTCGAAGGCATCGTCCGCGACCGGCCCGCCGGGCCAGGCCTCGCCGGCGATGGGCGTGACGACCTCGGCACCCACTTCCCGCGCCAGATCGAGATAGGCGGCGATCGGGTTGTTGGTTCCGGCGTAGGCTTCGACGACCTCGTCGCCGTAGAACGGTCCGTCGTGTCCCCCGGTCCGTCCGAAACTCGACAGGGGCGTCGGCAAGGGCGAGAACGTATTCGTCTCATGCCTCATCATGGCGATGACGAATCTCATGACCTCTCCTTCACGCCCTGCCCGCCCGGGGCGCGGTTCACGCCGACCGATCCCGACATTTCGTCAAAGAGGATGACCGGTGCGGTGCCCCAGACCGTCGAAGAGATGATACATCCGTTCGCGCCAGGCGTAGATGGGATCGTCCGGTTCGAGGAGCGGATAGGCACTGACGCTCTTTCCCCAGATGAACGGGCCGAGGACGCTGTAATCGGCGTATGCCGGCGACTCGCCGGCGAGGAACGGCTGGCGTTCCAGCACCGTCCGGATCGGTTCCAGCAGTCTCCGGACGTCGTGGATGCGGATGTCCCGGTCGGCCTGCATCTCCTCGAGCGTGCCGCCGTAGCCGCCCCCGTATCCCCCGTGCGGCGGCGGCGCATCGAATGCCGCCGTCTCGATATCGGGCTGCAGGTCGTTCTGTTCGGCACTGAACCGGGCCTCTCGGGTGGCCCGATAGTGAGCCTGCTCTTCCGGCCTGACGGTGTTGTAGGCATCGAGAATGAACAAGCGGCGGAACGCGAAGATCTGCACGGCATTGGTCCAATCGTTGACGAACTTGGACTCGCCCCTGCCGATTTCGCCGCCGAACAGCGACGGCCGGTCGGGATAGGCCTGCTCCAGATACACCGCAATCGCCCACGAGTCCGACACCACGGTTTCGCCATCCTCCAGGACGGGTACGAGCTTCTGGCCCGAGAAGGCAATGCGGTCCTTTTCAAAGCAACCGACGCCGACACGCTCGAATTCGAGCTGCTTGTGAAACGCCGCGTAGACGGACTTCCAGCAGTGAGGACTGATCTTGGCGTCCCCCCGGCCCGCCAGCTCGTAGAGCCTGACGGTCATGGCGGCGGCTGCCGAGCGCGGCCTGTCACGCGGCCTCGTGCGGGGCCGTCCGGGCGAACCCGCCGAAGAGATCCAGCATGCGTTCGCGCCAGGCGTAGATGGGATCGTCAGCCTCGATCAGCTTGATCCGGCTGATGCAGCGTGCCCGCTGGAAATCGCCGAAAACGATGTAGTCGGCATACGCGGGCGCCTCCCCGCTGACGAAGGGCTGCCCGGAGAGCGTGACCCTCAGGGGCTCGAGCTTCGCGCACCACTCGCGAACGCGTTCCTCACGGCCCTCCCGGTAGTCCTCGAGCCGGCCGAAGTGCAGCTGCCGATCCTTCCGCCACCAATCGCGGTCCTGCGGA
Source organism: Alphaproteobacteria bacterium (assembly GCA_021296255.1). Lineage (GTDB taxonomy): Bacteria > Pseudomonadota > Alphaproteobacteria > UBA2966 > UBA2966 > UBA2966. The sequence continues at coordinate 28,377 of JAGWAU010000036.1, forward strand.
TCGAGGTGCTCGAAGGCGTCCCACAGCAAGATCTCCGTCAGGCCCGGCCTGTGCAACTGCAGGATCCAGGCGCTCACAAACGACGCCTGGGCCCGGCCCATATCGCCGCCAAACAAGGATGGGCGATCGGGAAATACCTCTTCGAGATAGTCGGCAATCGCCCAGGAATCATTGACCCAGCGATCGCCGTCGACGAGGACGGGAGTCAGTCCCTGATTGCTGAAGGCGATGGGAGATTTGTCACGGTAGTACACGGGGACGCGCTCGAACTCATCGAGGCCCTTGTGCTTCATGGCCATGAGGGTGCGCCAGCAGAAAGGGCAATAGCGGAATCCGTCGCGCCCGCCCAGTTCATACAGAGTCAACGACATGCCTTCATCCCGGTTGCGTGGAACGCTTGACCGCCACGCCCAGTATACCAGCTTCGGCCGCCCGCTTCCGTCCTCCGCCGTCCGACCGGCCGGCCGAAAGTCCGCGGACGAGGTCCGCCGCCTTCTCGGCAACCATGACGGACGGCGCGTGGGTGTTGCTGCTGGTCAACGACGGGAACACGGAAGCGTCGGCGACCCGCAATCCCTCGACGCCCCTGACCCTGAGCTCTCCATCGACAACGGCGGCGGCGTCCGCTCCCATGCGGCAGGTGCCGACCGGATGGAACATGGTGTCGGCCGTCCGGCGAATCCACGCCTCGACGTCGGCGTCACGCCGCACGTCCTCGCCCGGCGACAGCTCCCGTCCGCGGAAGGGATCGAAAGCCGGCTGGGCGAACACGTCGCGCAGCAACGCCACGCCCCTCTTGAGCCGTTCCATGTCGTCGGGATGCGACAAGTAGCCGGGCTGAATGGCCGGCGGCGAGAGCGGATGGGCGTCGGCCAGCCGTATCTCGCCCCGGCTGAACGGCCGCATGGGACATATATTGGCGGTGAAACCGTGGCCTTCGGCGGTCGCGGTGCTCACCGCGAAGGGGTTGCGGCGCGGCTGCCCGGTGGACAGTGCCGGCGCGAAATGACTCTGCAAATCCGGGAGATCGAGTGCCGGGTCCGATTTCAGGAAGGCGCCGGCCTCGAGCGGAAAGCCGGACCCCGGGCCCGTCCCGAACAACATTGCGCGAACGACGGTGAAGACCGCGCGGTCGACGCGGTTCAGCCGCGCCAGCGTGATCGGCTCGGTCGCCGCGTGCTGCACCCGCACCAGCACATGATCCTGCAGGTTCCGCCCGACCTGGGGACGATCCGCGACCACGTCGATGCCGTGGTCCCGCAGATGGCCGGCCGCGCCGATGCCGGAGAGCATCAACAGTTGCGGAGAATTGACGACACCGCCCGAGAGTACGATCTCGCGACCGGCGCGGACTTCCCTCGGCCTGCCGGACCGCCGTACCCGTACACCCACCGCCCGATTTCCCTCGAACAGGACGCGTGTCGCGTGCGCCCGTGTCCATACGGTGAGATTGGGCCGCGACCGTGCATCCCGGAGAAATGCGTCGGCGCTGCTCACGCGCCGGCCGTCGCGAATGTTGAAATGAAAGAGGCCGAACCCTTCGGGCCGCGGGCCGTTGAAGTCGTCGGTTACCGGATGACCCGCCTGCCGGCCGGCCTCGACGTAAGCGTCGAACAGCGGACTGGACGGCCGCTCCCGCCGCGTCACCGGCAGCGGCCCCCCGGCGGCATGACGTTCGTTCGTGACACCGCCGAAGTCCTCGGAGCGCCGAAAGTAAGGCAACACGTCGTCGAAGGACCACCCGGCGAGGCCGCTCTGAGCCCAGTCGTCGAAGTCGCTCGGCAATCCCCGCGAGTAGACCATGCCGTTGATGGCCGACGATCCGCCCAGCACCTTGCCGCGCGCCCAGGCGACCCGGCGGCCGTTCAGGCCGGGCACGGGTTCGGTGACATAGCTCCAGTTGTAGCGCCGCCCGCGAAACATCGCCCCGGCCATCAGCGGCACCCGCAGCAAGGGATCGAAGTTTCCGGGGCCGGCTTCGAGCAGCAGCACGCGTACGTCCGAATCCTCGCTCAAGCGGGACGCCAGCACGCAACCCGCCGAACCGGCGCCGACGACGATGTAGTCAAACTCGGCGGTTCCGTCCTTCATCGCCGGCCGTTCCCGGTTACGGGTGCGGTTTCACGACGCCGCTACTCGGCATAAGGCGGCGGGCATTCGCCCGCGTCCGCCGCTCGCCGCCAAACATCGACGGCTTCGATCAGCGTGTTCGCGCCGCAAGGCATGATCAGATAGCTCAGCCCCTCGGCCACCTGCCCTTCCGTCGCGCCTCGCTCGAACGCCCGTCGAAGGTGAAACCGGAGGCCGTCGGACACGTGGCGTGCGGCAAAGCAGACGACGAGCATGATCTCCGCCACCCGCGCCTCGATGCCGCCGCGGGCAGAGGCGATGACCGCGCCGTAACGCTCCATGGCGCCGTCGCGGGACATCCACTCCGGCCACCTGGACGCGGCAAATTTCATTCCCCGGAACGCCTCGCTCGCCGCCGCCAGGGCGATGGCGTCGCCGATCTCGTCCCGCGTCAATCCCGCCTCGACGCCTCTCTGCAAGTGGATGCGGCCGACCTCCTCGCGGGCGGCGGTGACGAGCGCGGTCCACACGAGCTCGCGCTCGCGGAGCGTCAGGTCGCGCCGGTTCAGCGTCAAACGGGTGTAGAACGCGTTGAAGCTCGTCAACAACCCGGGGGAATACTCGGCCAGCACCCGCTGATAAGGCAGGATGTATCCCCGGTCTTTCACGAATGCCGCAACGGCTTCCTCCTTCGTGACGCTGTCGCTCATCGATCCGCCTCCCCCGTCGCCTGATATGCCGGGCCGCCCGCCGCCTAGAGACCGAAGAAGATGCCGCCGGAAATCGGCAGGACGGCGCCCGTCACGTAATTCGAGGCGGGCGAGCACAGAAACCGAACCGGTTCGGCCACGTCCTCGGGATCGCCGATCCGCCCCAACGGGATGGCGTCGAGCGGCGGCTTGTTGAAATCGGCGTTGAGCTCAGTGGCGATGACGCCCGGCGAGACCGTGTTGCAGTAGATGTTGTGCGGTCCGCCGTTGCGCGCCGTATGACGCGTGAGCGCGACGACCGCGCCCTTCGAGGTCGAATATTCGGGTCCGATGGCCAGGCCGCCCTGGTGCGCGGCCATGGACGCGATGGTGACGATCTTGCCGTACGCCGCGGCGACCATATGCGGCCAGGCCGCCGCGATGCAGTAGTAGGTGCCGTCGACGTTCACCTTGTGGACCCGCTCCCATTGCCCGGTGCCGACCTCCATGCCCCCCTTCGGCATGATGCCGGCGCAGCAGACCAGGATGTCCAGGCGCCCGAAGTCCTCCACGATCCTGTCGACCGCGGCCGCCGCGGCGGCGCGGTCCGTGACGTCGACTTCCAATGCCATGGCGCGGCGGCCCCGCGCCTCGGCGTCCGCGACCGTGGCGGCGCAATCACGGAGATCGCCCGCGGCGACGTCGACACCGGCATCCGCCAGCGTGCGGCAGACGGCCGCGCCGATGCCCCGCGCGCCTCCGGTAACGAACGCCACCTGTCCGGTCATGTCGGTCGTGCAGGAAAGTGGTGCGGGCATGATGACGGCTCCTGACTGTCAAGGTCTTCGATCGCTCAGAGTCTCTCGAGCACACGATACGACGCGTCGGCGGCCCGTTCCGAATCTTTCCGCATCAACGCGAATCGAGGCGCATCGAAGCGCAACGGCGTGCGCGGCGATCCGACGCAACGTGACGTGGAAAGCACGCCCAAGGGACTCGACGGGGGATGCGACGGACGGGCATGCCCCGCGGCGTGCCGGTGGCGCCGCGTCGATTCACGGCCACCCCGCATCGCCTGCATCACGTGCCGCCAGCCGTGTCGCCGGACCCATCCGCCTCTTCCGTTCCGGCGGCCTCGGCGGCGGAAGCGGCGATGTCCTCCAGAGTAGCGGTGAGCTTCTCGAGGTCTCTGCCCTCGACGTCCGGGAAGTGGCGGTTGAAGATGTGCGCGACGCGGAACATTTCCTCCGGGTCGTCACACGCGGACGGGTCGAACAGTTCCGCGAACGGCCCGTACGCCCGGATCAGGTATGCGGCCAACGCCTCCGCGCGCTCCGGCACCTCGGCGTCCACGGCCGGCGACGCGCCGTCGATCTTATTGATACGGCGGAACAACAGTTCGATGGCAAGCCGCAGTGCCCACGGACTGACCGTCTCGCCCTTGCGGCGCAGGCATACCTCCAGGCCCACGACCTCGGCCACCCGCGCCGCCCGCTCCAGCGACGGGACCTTGCCCGCCCGCATGGCCGCCACCGCGTTGCCGCTCAGCCCCGCGGCCTGGCTGATGTCCTTGTCGGACCGCGGGCCGCGGACGTTATCGATACAGTCCAGGAACGTGGCGACATTCATCATGAGGAGACGGTACCACGGGCGTCACTTTGGTGCAAGTTTACTAAAATAGTTATAGAAAAATCTATATAATGTGTTACGATCACCGACATGCCGCCCCGCAGCACCGTCTACACCCTCCCCGAATCGGTGCGCGACGCGCTCGACCGGCGCATCATCGCCGCCGGCTTCGGGCGCTATGCCGATCATGCCGGCTGGCTGGCCGGCCAGGGCCACGTGATCGGCCCGGCCGCGCTCCAGCGCTACGGGAGGCGGCTTCGGGACAGCGTCGAGCGCGACCGCGCGGGAGCGCGCGAGGCCGCGGCGACCATGACGGCGCGCATCCACCGGAGCAACGAGATGGCGCGGGCAATCGACGAGGCCACAGGCGACGACCCCCTGGCCTTGCCGGAGCGAGCGGTGGACATGTGCCTGGTCCGCATCTGCGAGGCCGCGAGCGAGGAAGACATCGACGCCAGGACCCTCCAGGCCGCCGGACGCCTGCTGAACGACTGCCTGCGGGCGGCGGAGTTCATCCGGTCCGAGCGAGAGGAGGAGCGGAAACGGGCCTTGCGAGCATCGATGGGAGGGGCAGACGCGGGCGGGAGACGGCGCGGACTCAGCCCGGAAGTCGCGGCCGTGATCCGCCAGGTGATCGAAGGCCCCCCGGAAGATTGCGACGGCCCGATGCGGAATGAACAGCCCCGGGCGGACGGTCGCGACGAGTCCGCGTAGCGGCCCATGATCTGCGGACGTTTCACGCCGCCTGGACCATGCCATCCCTTGAGCCGGAAAATCTCCTTGCAGAAATCGTCGGGAAAGCGTTTCTCCCATTTGGCCTGACGAGCGAAAAGACATTTGTCGAGGATCTTGTGAAGAGCCTGCCTGTCGCGTATCTCCTGGTAGCTGGCAGCCTCATCGACCAGCGCGACGATGCCGACATGCGCCAAGCCGCGCGTGAAATGAAGCGCGGTCAGGAATTGAATGCCGCAGGATTCGACGTGGACGCCAACCGGGTATTCCAGACATGAACCCACAAGTAAAGATCGCCAAGAGCGAACTGGCTTCTTTCTGCCGGGCGCACGGCATCCGGCGCCTCGCGATCTTCGGTTCGGCGTTGCGAACGGATTTCGGACCGGAAAGCGACATCGACGTGCTGGTCGAGTTTGAGCCGGACCGCGCTCCCGGCCTGCTGGGCATCGCCGGAATGGAGATCGAGCTGTCAGCGCTGTTCGGTGGACGCAAGGTGGACCTGCGAACCCCGGAGGACCTGAGCCGCTATTTCCGCCAGGACGTTCTCGAGACGGCGGAAGTCCAGTATGCGCGAGGATGACGCAATCCGCTTGCGGCACATGCTCGACGCCGCGCGCGAGGCGGTGTCCTTTACGCAGGGCCGGACGCTCGGCGACCTGGACAACGATCGCCAACTGGTTCTGGCGCTGATCAAGGAAATCGACGACGTGACAGCTGCCGCCTACGAGGACGCGGTCTTCACGAAATGCTCACCTTCGGGCACGATAGGCGATGCACTCGCCGTTGGTGGATTCGGCGACCGGTGTGACGATATAGACCCGAGCATCGGCTTGCCTCCGGACCTCACGCAGAGCAGTTTATTTCTTCGAGTGTCTGTGTGGTCTTTCCGAATCGCCGTGCAGCACTTGACGCCGGTCAGGTTTCGTTCCCTCGGCCGTCCGGCCATTTTCGCCTCCTACCAGTGCGGGGAGCGACGACAAGAGGCGTGTCAATCACCGGAGACGGCCAGGATCCAAACGAATGACTGAGTTTCCAATAGCACTGGACTTCACCACAGGGGGAAGCCACCAAGGTTCGACTGATAGCAAGCGACAAGCAAGCGCAGGCTGCATGTTCTGCGGCATGGGTGGTTTTGCTACTGGCCTGATCCAGGCCGGTTTCGCGGTCGACTGGGCCAACGACAACGATGAATTCGCCTGTAGAGCATTCCAGCACCGCCTTCCGAGCGTGCAGCTAATCGAAAAGGACGTGCGCGAGCTGTCCGTAGGAAATGACTGCTTGCCTACCGTCGACTTGCTGGCTGCGGGATTTCCTTGCCAGAGCTTTTCCCAAGCCGGAAGCCGTCGTGGATTCGACGACCCTCGAGGCGCGCTGTTCTATGAAATTCCTCGGCTGATTGAGGAGTACCGGCCTCAGGAGCGCCCCTCACTAATCGTACTGGAGAATGTACCTCATTTGCTTTACGGAGCCGATGGACGCTGGTTCGATCAGGTGCGACGGGCTCTGCGACGGGCGGGCTATTGGTTCAGGGAGGAATCGTGTTGGACGGTGAACGTTAAGGACGTGACCAATTTGCCGCAGGATCGCGAGCGGTTGTTTATGGTTGCTGCTTCCAGAGAGCAGTTCTCATTCAATCCATTTGCACCGCCTGAGTTGTTAAATGGGAGTGAGGCTGTAACACCTTCGATTGATGGCTTTGTTGATCGGAAACGTCGTGGCGACAATGACGCTTACCTTCCTCCCGATAATCGGTACTACAAGATGATAGATAAGGCAATGTCTGAGGGTGAATCCGACGCCAATATCTATCAGTTGCGACGTTCGTATGTCCGGGAAAAGAAGGAGAATCTGTGTCCCACTCTGACCGCAAACATGGGAATAGGCGGACACAATGTTCCGTTCGTGAAGGATGCTTGGGGCATCCGCCGCTTGAGTATAACGGAGGTGGCACGTCTCCAGGGATTTGATGGCTCAGAAGAATTCTTTCCAGGCATGCCCGTAGCAGAACAGTACCGCCTGCTTGGGAATGCAGTATGTGTTGGCTTGGCGCGTCTGATAGGAAAGATGTGCGCAGACATTTTTAGCGGAGAGGCCGTGCGCGATGGATAAGAGAATTGGTTGGCGATTTCCGCCCACCGACGGTGGTCTTGGGCATGGATTTAACGATCCAGGGATCGCTCATTTCGCGGGTGCGCCAATGCAAAGTCTCGCACGTGAGACGATTCAGAATTCTCTGGACGCAGCGCTTGAAGCAAATAAGCCGGTACATGTGTCCTTTGAATTGATCGACCTGTCGCCCGAGCATATCGGTCGGGAAGAACTCGTGTCGGCCATCAATGCTTGCAAAGTGAGAGCAGATGGAGATCCGGTGGTGACCTCGGCTCTCGAAGAGGCCTTGCAGAGTGTCCTACCGAACACGATTCCTTGCCTGCGTGTGTCTGATCGCAATACAACAGGGCTTCGCGACAAACATTGGCGCGCTCTCGTCAAGATGCAGGGTGTCAGCTTTAAGCCGGAGATTGAGGGCGCCGGCGGGTCTCACGGAATCGGGAAATATGCGCCGTTCGCTGTTTCGGCGCCGCGGACGGTGTTTTACTGGTCTTGTTTTCGCTCGAATGGAAAAGATCACGAGAGATTTCAAGGGAAGTCGGTTCTCATGTCGCACGAGAGTAAGGACGGCGGCGAGACTCAAGGAACGGGATTCTTCGGATTCAGGGAAGACTGCCGAGAGATGAAGCAGGAGGTTCCTCATACATTTCGTATCCTTGACCAAGATGGCCGTCGTCCGGTGCAGGGTACGAGCGTGGCAATCATAGGATTTCGTGAGACTAAAGACTGGCGCAGGCGTGTGGCAGCAAGCGCGATCGGGAATTTCTTTTACGCTATCGGAACGAGACGCCTGACCGTGATAGTGGAGCCCGACGATCCGAATAACGTCACGGATATTGAAATCGACAGCAACTCACTGGAAGACTGGTTCCAACATCTTGCCGAAGTCGGGGAGCAGGACGATTTAGAAAACGGATTGCGGGAAGCACGGGCTTTCTGGAAACTGTCGCAAGACGAACCGGCGGCGGAGAAGCAAGACGCTGATCTTGGACACTGTCGCTTGTGGATCCGCGCTGCTGAGGGCATGCCCAATAAGGTCGCGTTCGTGAGGCAGACCGGTATGCTGGTGACGACCCAGCAGCCCGGTCTGATTCGTTTCCCGGGATTTCGGGAATTTGCGGCACTTTGCGTTTTTGAAGATCCTGCCGGAAATGAACTGTTGCGCCGGATGGAAAACCCCGCACACGACAAATTTGAGCCCGAGCGGTTGCCACCGGCTGAACGGGCACGTGGTCGAAACGCTCTCAAACGCATTACCGCCTGGATACGAAGCGAGATAGGGAAACAGGTAGGGCCGCCGGAAGGAGGAAAGAAGACGGTCCTTTCAGAGCTTGCCGTGTATCTCCCAGACTACCAGCCCGAAGAGCTCTTCGACGAAGGCGACGGTGCTGGAGAAAGCAGCGGGGAACCGGGGTTTGGAGAACGGGTGGCAGTGAAGCTCAAGCCGGTGCGTCGCCTTGGATCGCCCCAGCTGCCGTCTAGCGAGGCGATTGAGCAAGATAGCGACGTTGAAGGAGACAGCACCGGCCATGTCGGCGGTGCTGGCGTGGGTGGCGATGGAAGCGTCGCTGGCGATGGTGGCCCGGAGGAAGGCTCCGGCCGTGGTGGCACCGGAACGCGTGGTGGAGGAACAAGACAACGCGGTATTCCCGTCTCACGGGTTCGGATCTTGCCACTTGCTGGACGGGACAACTGTTTTCGGCTCAGCTTCGTGGCTGACCATGACGGTACCGTGCGCTTGTCTCTAGACGAGGCGGGAGATTCATCTGCGGTGCCAAGAAGCGATGTGCGTGCCGCTTCTGAAGGTGCCTCACTCGACCGCGTAGTTGTGAAGAGAGAGCAGCGGATCGAGTTGGACATTACCGCCACCGAACCAATTGACGATAGGGCTTGGCGCGTGTCCGCAGCGCCGATTCTGGAGGACTCGCAATGAAGTTCGATTCCGGTAAGGCTTGGCCGCATCCGGTTCTGCGTCCACCTAAACACGGAGATGATTATCCGCAGGCGGAGTTCCAGGTAGAGATTGAGGTCGATCGGGTCAAGGGCAGCACAGCTGTGGAGGTGTGCGCCGAGTTTGAACTCAGCGAGCCGGATCTTCTCGTGCTCGTTGAACGGGACAGCGCACGCTTTGTCCTGCTAATCAAGGCTCCGACAACGCACTATCGGCAATTACTTCAATCTCGAAAACCGAAGATTCGAGAGGCGTTTTCGGCCGGCGAGCTATCGGGTCGTGTGGAGTTTTCACCATTTCTAGTCTGCGTTCGAGCGCTGCCGAGTTTTCAGGCGCAAGGATGGCATCCAGATTTTGCCGGGCGCACTTTTGACCTCTCAGCGGGCGCGGTGCTTGCCGAGGATGAACCGAAGGACTACTGGATCGACACGGCTGATGAAACACCGTTGGGATCGATCTTCGGCCACAAGTCGAGGCCGGACTTGCCGGACGGCTGCTGGGAGTACGAACTCGCCGAAGAGCGCATCTGGATAGTAATGTCAACCACCGACGCCACGCGCTATCGAGCGGCGCGAGAACACGCCAACAACCAACCAGAAGGCCAGTACTTTATGAACGGTTTGTATTTGCCCGCACTGGTAGCCGTGTTGAACGAAGTGGACGGAAGTACCCTAGAATATCAAGACTGCCGATGGTTCGCATCTCTCGATCAGCGTCTTGACGCGGTCGGGTGTCAACCGCTTGGGGAAAAGAGTTCCAACCGTTTAAAGGATGCGCAGAAGCTACTTGAATCTCCCTTTCCAAGGATGCCGATGATCGTGGCGGCGGAGGCGGAAGTTTAATGATGGGTCTCCGTTACTGCACTTCCGACTCACTCGAGTCTCTTCGCCATGCAGTCCCGGATCGTCTGGACTGGTATTACTCGCCGGACACCGAACCGACTCCTCAGTTTGGAACCTTCGGTTTCAGGGAGTCGAAGTTGAAGGCCCCGAGGCTGGCGGACGGTCTGGTCACAGACGCTGATTCGCCATCCATAACCGACGTTGAAAACGCGTTGAATGTCTATGAAGCATTGTCGGAGTTGACACCCCACGAAGCGTCGATCGAGCGGTTGTGGGTGTACCTGTGTCATTTCGATTGTCCGCAGTATGTTGCGGCGCGATGGCTGAAACAGCGTCCCGGAAAGGAAGAAGATGCAGTGCGCAGGGTTCGCAACCATTTCTTCGCGGCCGGCAACCGGGGCCTGATTCGAGACAACGGGATCTCGCGCCTGTGGTGGTTGGGCAAACTCGCCTGTGATACCGACCCGGAAGATCCAAACCGATTCTTGACGATATTGCTTCACCGACAGGACGTTCGCTCAGCTTTGATCGAGCGACCGTCTGTTTCGATGAACCCGAAGGTGTTGCGCCAGATTTATGCAGTGATGCGAGAGCACTGGGAGGGAGAGGGTATATTGTTCGAACGTGATGTCTTTCGCGGGTGGATGGCGGGTCTGAATCGTCGAGGTGGGGTCGTGTTGTTGGATGCATTGCCCTTGGATGCCCTTGACGGGCTACTGATGGAAGAGGCAACCCGCGCCGTCGACCTCGCTTCAACGGTGTGATTTGGAGTGGTTGACAATTTGAAGCAGGCGGATCGGTCGCGATGTATGTCCCGCATTCGTTCCCGAAACATGAAGCCCGAGCTCATCGTCCGTTCGATGGTGCACCGCCTCGGGTACCGCTTTCGGTTGCATCGTCAGGGAATGCCAGGACGACCCGATTTGGTTTTGCCACGCCACCGGGCAGTGATTTTCGTCAATGGCTGCTTCTGGCATTGGCATGCCGACCTGAATTGCCCGATTGCGGGACTGCGTAAGTCTAATCTGGGGTACTGGGAACCCAAACTTGCGCGTACGCGCAGCCGGGACCGGGAACACGCTACCAAGCTGGAGGCTGAAGGTTGGCGGGTTCTAACGATATGGGAGTGCCAACTGAGGCACCTCGACGACGTCAGTAATCGGATCCGCGCATTTCTTGGCAAAGGTGGCGACGGACATGGGCCTCCGGCCAGGTACCGCCAATCATAGCGTATGCGAGATCAATCGCGCCTTGCGACAGCATGTTCAACGCAGCAAGAACCCGTAATCAGACTACCATCCCTCGCTCAGGCTTGCGCGCCAACTATCATCCGCCAACCCCCAACACTCCGCACGCTACCGAATGCAGATTGGATCGGGGATCCGGTACTTCACAGGTACCTCAAGACGGTAAATCAAGCACCCCTGGAGACCATCCGATATCAGGAGCAACGAGAGCGCCCTGCAACCGATCCATCTCCCGACCACCCAGGACGTCTCGTGACCACGAGCCTCAGTCAGACCAAATACCAGATTCCCGGTTCGCGGTTCTGCGGCTCCCAATCTGCGGACTGTTGACTTTCAATCGTCAGTCGTCATAGTTCCAGTTGTCAGAGAGGCCGAGGCGGCATCGAGGCGGCATGTACCCACGGTTCGTGGAGAGGCGGGCGGGGGAGGCTCTTGCGGATACCCCGGTGGTGCTGATCGTAGGGCCGCGCCGGGCAGGTAAAACCACGCTCGCCCGGAAGATGGCGGAAGAAGGCCGGACCTATATCACACTGGACGACCGCACGGTCCTCGACGCCGCGCTGTCCGACCCGAACGGCTTCATCCGCGGCCTGGACCGGGCCATCATCGACGAGATCCAGCGCGCCCCAGACCTGCTGCTGGCAATCAAGAGGAGCGTGGACGAAGACTATCGCCCCGGCCGTTTCCTGCTGACCGGTTCCGCCAACGTCATGACGCTGCCCCGGGTCGCCGACAGCTTGGCGGGCCGGATCGAAACCATCCGCATGCTGCCGTTGGCCCGCGCCGAAATAGCGGGCACCGCGCCCACCTTCCTGGAGCGCCTGTTCGAGGGGAGGCTGGAGGGCGAGCGGCAGGCGGTCATCGGCGACGACCTCGTCCGGCTGGCGCTACTCGGAGGTTTTCCCGAGGCCATCGAACGCGAGAGCGAGCGCCGGCGGCAGGCTTGGTCGCGGTCCTATCTGACCTCGGTGCTGACCCGCGACCTGAGAGACATTGCCGAGATCGAGAGGCTGGCCGAGCTGCCCAGGTTCGTGCGGCTGCTGGCGGAGTACTCGGGACGGCTGGTCAACTACTCGCAGTTCGGCTCCGAAATCGACGTCAGCCACAAGACCGGGCAGCGCTACGTCGCCCTGCTGGAACAGGTGTTCCTCGTCTCGACATTGCAGCCCTGGTACACGAACGCGCTGAAGCGCATCGCTAAGACGCCGAAACTGCACTTCCTCGATCCCGGCCTGCTCGCTGCGGTGCGCGGGTTGAGCTTCGATCGTGTCAGGGCCGACCGCGGCGAGCTCGGCGCGCTGCTCGAGAGCTTCGTGTTCTCGGAGGTGCTGAAGCTCATGACCGCGTCGGACCTGCAGCTGGCCGCCTACCATTTCCGGGACCGGCAGATGCGCGAGGTCGACATCGTGCTGGAACGCGACGACGGGACGATCGCGGGGATCGAGGTCAAGGCGGCCGCAACGGTGACGTCCAGAGATTTCGCCGGGCTGCGGACCCTGGCCGAAGCGTGCGAGGAGCGTTTCGCCTGCGGCGTCGTTCTCTATGACAGCGCCGATTTCGTGCCGTTCGGCGACAACCTGGCAGCGGCGCCGCTGTCATGTCTGTGGGCGTGATGCAGTCGTCGAAATGGAGCGAATCCCCGACAGACGGCACTCCGTCAGCATCAGCGTTGGACGCTGGAATCTCATGGGGTGCGCCAGGCGAACTCTGGCGTGGATGGCCGGTGAAAGTCCGGTGAAGGGAAGGTGGAACGAGCCACTCTTGCCCTCGAGCCGTGCATCGGGTTCCGCGAGGGATCAGGTGAAGCGTCGGCAGAGGTGCGTGTGGGCAGGGCTAATGAGCACCGAAAGATTCGTAACTCGGAGTGCCGAGGTTTTCCCATATGCCGAAGGCAACACTGGCTGTCCGATTTCGTGAGGGCGGTAGGGCTCCGCGGTGTCTGAGAACCCATGCACGCATGCAAGTCCACTCAGGGGACCTGGGAGGTCTCCATGCCATCCCGCCGTCGTGGCGGGATCGCTGAGGAAAGGCGTGGGCCGTAACCGAAGATGCACGGCATGGAGAAGTCAGACTCGGCCATAGTAGCCGTGAAGCCGGCGAACAAAGGAACGCCAGTTCCGGCGGAGCCGATGGAGCCAAGGGCCGAGCCAAAGGGGAATCTGGGAAGCCAAAGCACGCGCCGGACGCAGGACCGGGGGAGCGTGTCACAAGCGGCGGACCGGATACGGCAATTTGTACAAAGGGAACCTGGAGTGCGTCTCACGACACTCCTCCACCACGTCACGGTCGACGCGCTGCGCTGGGCGTTCTTCGAGTTGAAGAAGGGTGCTGCGGCGGGTGCGGACGGCATGACGTGGGGGATGTACGAGGAAGGGCTGGAAGGCCGTCTTGCCGACCTTCACGACCGAGTGCACTCGGGAGCGTACCGGGCGACGCCATCACGGCGGGTGAACATCCCGAAGCCGGATGGCGGTACACGACCGCTCGGCGTCGCGGCCATAGAGGACAAGATCGTTCAGAAGGCCGTGGCGGAGACAATCCTGACGCCGATCTACGAGGCGGAATTCCTGGGGTTCAGCTACGGGTTCCGGCCCGGGCGTGGGGCACATAATGCGCTCGATGCGCTCGCGGTCGGTATCGATCGGCGCAAGATCAACTGGGTGGTCGATTGTGACATCCGCAAATTCTTCGACACGGTTTCGAGGGACTGGCTGGTCCGGTTCCTTGAGCACCGGATCGGGGACAAGCGGGTCATCAGGCTGATCATCAAGTGGTTGAACGCTGGCGTCATGGAAGATGGAGAGTGGCGGGACGACCTGTGATTTCGCCGATTCTGGCGAACGTTTATCTGCACTATGTCCTCGATCTCTGGTTCCAGAAGAAGTGGCGCAGCCACGGGGTCAGCGGCGACACAATCATCGTGCGGTACGCCGATGATTTCGTGGTGGGTTTCCAGCACAAGTGGGACGCGGAGCGCTTTCTGGATACCGTGAAGGAGCGGTTCGAACGCTTCGATCTGGCACTACACCCCGACAAGACCCGGCTCATTGAGTTCGGGCGGTATGCCACAAGAGACCGCCGGAAGCGCGGGCAGGGCAGACCGGAGACCTTCGATTTTCTGGAGCTCACGCATTACTGCACCGAGACCAGACGAGGGAACTTCATGCTGGGGCGCAAGCCGGTTGCGGAGCGGATGAGACGCACCTTGAAGCGGATCAAGGAGGCGTTACGTAGACGGCGACATGATCCTGTCGAGGGTACGGCAAGGTGGTTGGGGCGCGTGGTCGACGGATGGCTGAACTATTACGCCGTCCCGACGAGCCTGCGGTTCCTACACCGCTTTATCCGCTCCCTCAGGTGGTTGTGGTGGCGCACGTTGCGCCGCAGGTCGCAGAAGGACCGCTTCGATTTGGCCGGTGTCGATAAGCTATCGGCGACCTACTGGCCCAAGCTGAAAATCCGACACCCGTGGCCGGATCAACGCTTTGCCGTCAATGCGACCCGAGGGAGGAGCCGGATGCCTTAGCGGGCCTGTCCGGATCTGTGCGGGGGGCGTCGGGCAACCGACGTCCCTACCGCGATAATCGCACGAATTCTACCTCCAGGGTGCTCAAGACCGCTCGTGGGCTGATTGGCGTTCGAGCGGCGCTGGACGGTGAAGATACGCTGCTGCGCGTGGTCCACGTCCGCAAGCCCGGCTCAGCGACGGGTGGAGCTAATTGTGGAGCCGCAAGAACAGGTTATGGCACTCGAAGTGCCAGATCGCGTCGAGTGCCTGGAGGCTCATGACTGAGCCAGGCGCGATCCCGCAGACCGACCTTCAGATGGAACATCTGAAGCGAATTCATCCAGCGCGCGGGTTGCCGATGAGAGCACGCGGAAACCCGACACGATCAGTCAGAGAGTACCGGTACAGGCGCACGTGCATAGTGCCCTTCGACCCCGCCGTCACGCTTATCGGTCTCCAGTCCAGCATGTAACCGATCAGGGAGGTGTCTTTGCCATATAGGGCAGTATGGGTAATATGGGACAATGAAGACGACGCTGGACATCCACGACGAACTGCTCATGCGAGCCAAGCGCCATGCCAGGGAAACGCGACGCCCACTGCGCGCCGTCGTGGAGGATGGGCTTCGCCGCGTGCTCGCGGCGGCATCCCCGCGCGGCGGATACAAGCTATCGGATCTGAGAGCCGGGGATCCGGGAGCGGCCGACCCGCTGGAACAGTATTCCTGGCCCGAGTTGCGCGAGATGATCTACGGCGATCCCGGCACGCGGTGATCGCCGTCGACACCAACGTGCTCGTCCATGCGCACCGCCGTGAATCGCGCCTTGGCGACGCAGCGCACGCGGTGATGGTGGCACTTGCCGAAGGAGACCGGGCCTGGGCCATCCCATGGCCGTGTTGTTACGAGTTCTTGAGCGTGGTGACGAACCGGCGCATCTGGAAGGGTGAAGCGACCACGCCGGATCACGCGTGGCGCCAGTTGCAGGCGTGGACGATGTCGCCTTCAAACGACATGATCGGCGAGACCGACGATTTCATGGAGATTCTTCAAAGGTTCGTGAACCGGCCGCACGTCGTTGGCGGGGTGGTCCACGATGCCCGCATCGCGGCTGTCTGCGTCGCGCACGGAGTGGAAGCGCTGTTCACCCGGGATCGTGATTTTTCCTTGTTCCCGGAATTGCCGACGCACGATCCTTTCGAGGCCGCCACGAGTTTTCGTCAGCCGGTCCGATCGGACCCGAATGGATGATGTTGTTCCGCACCCGCGCTCGAAGCTTTGCCCGACGATCGAATCGATACGAGCGACATCCCCGAGATCGTGACTTGGCCGGACGCCGAACGCGGCCTGTTCTATCGACCGGTCAAGAAGCAGATCACGCTGCGCCTCGATGCAGACGTGATCGCCTGGTTCAAGAGACGGGCGCCCGGCGGGCGGGGCTATCAAACCGAGATCAATCGCGCCTTGCGACAGCATGTTCAACGCAGCAAGAACCCTTGATCAGACCACCATCCCTTGCCTAGGTTTGCGCGCCAACCATCATCCGCCAACCCCCAACACTCCGCACGCTACCGAATGCAGATTGGATCGAGGATCCGGTACTTCACAGGTACCTCAAGACGGTAAACCAAGCACCCCTGGAGACCACATCGCCGGCGCGCACGCCCCGGCGATGCTACCGCCCGAACGGCACCGCCTCGACGTCCTCGATCCGCTCGTCCCCGGTGAAGCGCCAGATGCCGACGTGGCCGCGGCGCAGATCGCCGTTCCCGTCCCAGTCCATGCTGCCCGAGGCGCCTTCGTAGTCGACCTCCCCGCCCTCGGCGAGAATGCGCAGCGCATCGGCGACGCCCCGCGGGCCGGCGGTCACGACCGTACCCGGCCCGCCGCCGACCGCCCGCAGCCGGTCGCGGATGGCCGCGCCATCCAGCCGGCCGGCGGCTTGGGCCGCGAGCGCCAGGACGACCGTGGCGTCGTAGGCCTCCTTGACGTAGGCGAGCACCGGCAGCGCGCCGTGCTCGTCGACATAGGCCGCCTCCCACGCGGCGGACGACACGCTTTCAGGCGCGGTCGCGGGCCCGGTGCCGTACATGTCGCCGAGGCGGGTTCCGCCGATGGATCGCACCAGGCTCAGCCGCTTGGCGGCGTCGCCGAAGACGAAGCGGTCGTAGAGGCCGTCGTCGATCGCCTCGCGCACCATGGCGAGCGCCGCCGTCTCGAAGGCGATCACCACCAGGGCCTGCGCGCCGCCGCTCGCGGACTCGCGCAGCTCGGTCAGGAAGCCGGTCCGGCCGCGGTTCACGGGGACGGCCTTGACGGCGCCGTCCCAGGCCGCTTCGAAGGCGCCGGCAAGGCCCCGCCCCCAGGGATCGTCGACATAGAGCAGGCCCACATTGTCGAAGCCCCGCTCGCGCGCGACGCGGGCGAGGACGGGTCCCTGGGAGACGTCGGAAAGGGCGGTTCGAAACAGGAAATCATCGTCGGCGGCCCCGGTCAGCTCCGGCGACGTGGCCGAGAAGCTGACGGTGGGAATGCCGGCCGGACCGGTCACCCGCTCCGCAACCGGCAGCGCGCTGGCGCTGGCGTTGGGGCCGACGACAGCATGCACGCGCTCGACCTCGACGAGGCGCCGCGCCGCCGCGACCGCCTTCTCCGGATCCGCCGTGGCGTCGCCGACCGCGACCGCCACGGGCAGGCCGAACACGCCGCCGCCGCCGTTGACGTGCTCGATCGCGAGTTCGAACGCCCGCCGCCTGTCCCTCAGGACCTCGGCCGAGCCGCCGCTGAAATCCATCAGCAACCCGATCTTGAGCGCGACGGCCTCGTCCGTCCGCGCCGCCGTCGGCTCCGCCGCCGCTCCGATCAGCGAGATGCCGGCCGCGCCAAGCAGCATCCCGACCGCACGCGCCCGGAAAGATGCGCGACCGCAGAAATTGCGGATCATCATGAACTTCCTCCACTCCAACGCGAAGCCGCGGAAACCGGCTCGCCGCGCGCCCCGCGATCGGCCTTCGAACCCCGCACCCTCCCCGCGGGCACATGTCCGCACTCGAGGCGAAGCGCCCGCCGGATCACGTACCGCTCCCCGCGGGGCCGTCGACCGACTCCGGACGGTCGACGAGCGCTTCACCTTGGCGCGAAGCGTCACCGCTCCACACTCATGCCGGCCGATACCGTCGAACGGCAATCTCGTCCGCGCGCGCCCGCATCCGCGTGGCGTCATGCCATGCCTGCATCCGTAGCAGAAGGTCCATGCTGACGCCGAAGGCCTTCTCGACCCGCAAGGCCATTTCGGGCGACAGCGACGCATTGCCGTTCAGCAGGTCAGAGAGCGTCGCACGGCGCACGCCGAGAATCCGTGCCGCCTCCCCTACGGTCAAGCCGAACTCCTCGATCACCTCGAGCCGGATGAAGGCTCCGGGGTGCGACGGGGTCATCCCGATCTTGATGCCGCCGGTAGTCATCAGTGGTAGTCCTCCAGATTCAGGCGCTCGATCCCGCCGTCGCGTTCCTCGAACGTGATCCGCCAGTTGGACGACACCGAAACGCTCCACTCACCCTGCCGTTCGCCGGAAAGGCGGTGGACGCGCCATCCCGGCGGCGCCTCGGTGACGAAGGCCTCCATGTTCTCGGCCAGAGCCAGAGCCGTCATGATGCCGCGTACCCTTTCCGCCAAATCCTGTTTCAGCAATCGGATCGAGTCCCTCTCAAGAAGCCGGCGCAGGCCCCGGTGACGAACGGAACGGATGATCATGCCCTCCATGTGTACGGTAATACCGTTCACATGGAGGGCGTCAGTCTGACGCCGAGCGAACGAATTCACGGTCGCGATCCCAGGGATCGTGGCGGGCATCGTCGCCGTTGTCCTGCGGCATTTCCTTGCGGGCGCGGCAGGGAGCGTCTTCGGCGGATGGGGGGTCGGGATCGTTCTCGGTCTGCCCTTCGTCCTGCCCGTGCGGAGAGATCCCCGCGTTTTCCGGCTCCACGAGCCGGCTTGCGGGTGACGGGCAGCGCGGCAACCGCCGGTCAGACGAGAGGGTTCATCCAACGCAACCCACGAAACCGGGCCATGTCGGCATGGTCGAATGAAGCTCCGCCTGGTGCTCGACCGCGAGGGCGGCGAGATGCGCGTCCGTAATCAGGTTGCCGGCCGACCCCGCCTCGTCGAGGAGGCCGAACAGGACGCCGGCATGACGGTCTCCAGGGGGTGGACGAGCGCCGTCTGCGGACGGGCGAGCCAGGACCGTACGCGGGTGCAGGCGCCACTCACATCGAGGGGATCGTCGAGCATCTTCGGATTGGTCGCGATGCGAACGAATCCCAGGACCGCCGCTCAGGGAAGACCGACCGTGCCGGTCCCGTTCATCAGTTCTTCCCACCACTTCCGCGCCGCCTCGTGCCGGCGGGACCGGGAATCGTGGGCGTACACCAACAGATCGACGTCGGGAACGATCACCAAGCCGGCTTTCGAGCGGTCTCATCCGCCTCCATCTCGTCGACGAGCTGATTGAGCCGGTCGGTGTCGATTCCCGGTTTGAAGCCGAAAGCATGGGGCTCGACCCTGAAGAGAGGCGCCCGGGGCGGCTTGCCCCGCATCCCGAGGCCGACGCGCAACGCATCGTTCACGACGGCTTTCATGCTCCTGTTAGTGCGCCGCATCTCCCGCTGAAGGAGTTGCTCGACGTCCGAGTCGATGGTCAGCGTGGTTCGCATGAGCGACACCTTGATACACTATATTTCTGATGTCCAGATACCCCAACCGGGAGAGGGCCTGGCCCGTCACCAGGGAAACCCGCTGAGGTCCGCTTCCCGCCGGCCGTGCGGCGTCCGGGTGCCGATGAGGTTTCGTGATTCGCTACGGTCGCGACAGGATGGCCCGAGGCTTCAATCGGACAGGAAATTCTCGATGACGGCGGCCCTGGCGGCCGTCGCTTCCAGATCGCCCGGCAGTCTCCCCAGCTCCGCCCCCGGAACGAGGGCGGCGACGTCCCGCGCCGCCCTGGAAGCCAGATGAGCGGGATCCTCCAGGACCAGGGTCGGGACCCGGATCAGCGGCAACCGCCGGCGCCGCGGATAACGGAACGCGGCGCGGTACGAGTGGTGGAACGTGCGCAGGCCCTTGAGGACCTCCAGCGTCGACTCGTGGAGGTCGTCCGCCGGGGGAAGGTCGAGGTTCAGGCGATGATCGCGGTCTCGCGCGAACCAGGGATGGAACAGCGAATGGTCCCGCATGACGTGCCACGCCCAAAGGAGATGGCGCCCCATGTCGTCGGGCTCGACTTCGGGCGAATGCGTTTCCAGCGCGCGTTCCATCTCGCCCTCCGCTGGCAGATTCACCTCGTCGAGGATCAAGCGCCGAATGCGGCCGGGCCGCGCGATGGCGACCTCGGCCGAGATCAGCGCCCCGGTGCGCACGCCGTAGAGATCGGCCCTGTCCAGATCGAGGACGTCCAGCAGGCGCAGGGTGGCGTCCGCGAAATAGTCGAGCCCCGGATCCCCCGGGTCGGGGGGCGCGGAGTCCCCGTTGCCGAGGGTGTCCGGCGCGACGAGCAGCCGTTCGCCGGCGAGGGCCCGCATCAACGGCACGAGGGAACCCGAAGCGACGGGCGACGAGTGCAGCAGGACGAGCGGCGCGCCGCCGGCTCCCTCCCGCGGCAGGCACCGGCGCAGATGAACCTGGCCTTCACGAATTCGGGCGAAATCACGATCGATCGCCGGCATTCGGCTCACCGCTCAGAGGATCTCGAACACGCGATACAGGATGTGGTCGGGATGGCGCTGCGCCGTGGCGACGCTGACGATTCGATTGAGCCAAAGGTAGCCGCCCGCGCCGGTCTCGAAGAACAGCGCGGCGCGCTGGTAGTACTCGCCGGGGTCGACCCGCTCGCCCCTCACGATCCGGTCGAGCACCTCCCGGGGGCCGTGACGGAAGCCGCGGAAGGTGACGTAGACGAAGGCGCCGTCGTCGGTCTCGAGGGTCATGCGCACGTCCATCTCCAGCACGCCGTCGGACCGTTCCAGGATCCAGTCGGCGCCGCCGGGCAGAATGCGGCCCCGCAGGCGGTCGCCTTCGAACCTCTCGCCGGTGATGGCGACGATTCGACGCCGGCCGCAGGGCGCGTCGCCCACCCGGACCTGCCCGGCGTCCGCCGTGACGAAGAGGTCGAACAGGTGGCGGGTGTCGATGCCGCTCATGGCGCGCCCTCCGCGGTTCCTTCCGCACGACCGGAGCCCGCGTTTACTTTCCCCCCGGCGCGGTCCTATCATTCTTGCAGGGGGCGGGTGAGAGTCAAACCGATCTCGTGGCAGCCCACCGGCCTCCATGCAGCGCACGGGCAGGGAGGATTCAACCATGAGACGTGCCGACTCTCGGAAAAATTCGGAAAATTCGCTTATCTCGCGGCGCCAGGCCCTGAAGGCGTCTTCGGCCGTCGCCATCGGCGCGGCGGCCGGGCTCACGGGCTTTCCGGCGATCGTCCGCTCGGCCGGAATGCAGAAGTTCGGGCGCCCGATCATCGCGCCCATCGGCTCGAAGCCGGACGAGCCCTTCTACGTCGCCATAACCGGCGTGCAGAAGATCCTCAAGGAGAAGTACGACTGGGAGATCAACATGCTCACCCAGCCCTACGGCACCCTGGGGTCGAACCGCGGCCAGCTGGTGTCCGTCCAGTCCGGCTTCATCGACATCGCTCCGGGCTCGACCGGCAACTGGTCGTCGCTCACCAAGCTCTGGCAGTTCATGGACATGCCCTACCTGTTCGACGACTGGGAGCACGCCATGCGCACCGTCACGTCCGACGTCTGGTGGGAAACCGCCAAGAAGATGGAAGACGAGTTCGGCACGATCAAGGTGCTGCCGCCCATCACCAGCGGCGGCTTCCGCATGCTGTCGAACAACACGCGGGAGCTCAAGGTGCCGGGCGACGTCAACGGCCTGAAGTTCCGCACCACGGCGTCTCCGATCACCATCGAACTGATTCGCAAGTGGGGCGGCAACCCGACGCCCGTCGACTGGTTCGAGACCTATTCCTCGATCCAGCAGAACGTCGTCAACGGCATCCACGTGCAACCCTACTGGACCCACAAGTTCAACTTCCACGAGGTGCTGACCAACGCGACCGAAGTGCGGGCGGTGTGGGCCGTGAACGTCCTGGCCATGAACCGGAACACGTTCGAATCCATGCCGGAGCCGCTGCAAGGCGCCTTCATGGAAGCGGCGAAGGAAGCGTTCGCCGTCGCCAACAAGATGGACTGGGACTTCGAAGATACGATGAAGGACAACCTGCGCCAGAACGGCGTCGAGATC
>JAGWAU010000080.1 GCA_021296255.1 Alphaproteobacteria bacterium
AGCCGGATTAATTTGCATCCACTTCCCCCATTTGGGGGACGGCAGTAAGCGCTCGACTCTCTAACCTTCCGAGCGTGGCAAACCGGTGTCGGCGACGGCAGGCAATAGAAAAGCTGAAGATGCATGCCGCGCCTTCCCCTTGAGCGCACGCAGCGAGGAGAAATTGACATGATCAGCCGTGA
Organism: Alphaproteobacteria bacterium; assembly: GCA_021296255.1. GTDB lineage: Bacteria > Pseudomonadota > Alphaproteobacteria > UBA2966 > UBA2966 > UBA2966. The sequence goes on from JAGWAU010000080.1 coordinate 183, forward strand.
GTCGATTGTCGGAAGTGTCTTGGGTCTCTGTTTGGCGGTCGCGGGTTCCGCGAACGCCGCCGAGCCGATCCGCATCCCGCTTCACAACTGGACCAGCCAGTTGGTGGGCGCGGAGATTGTCGGTCAAATCCTGGAAGCGGCCGGGAGTGAAGTGGAATACGTACCGGCCGACAGCGGCGCGGTCTACGAAGCCATGTGCGAGGGCGACGTCGACCTCGTGCACGAGGTCTGGCAAGGCGCCTTCGGCGTTGCCTTCGAAAAGCAGGTTGCCAAGGGATGCGTGATTGACGCGGCCACGCACGCCGCTCTGACGCGCGAGGAATGGTGGTATCCGGCGTACGTCGAGGAGGCTTGCCCGGGTCTTCCCGACTGGCAAGCCTTGAACAAGTGCGCCGAGCTGTTCGCTACCTCCGAAACCGCGCCGAAAGGCCGGTTCCTGGGGGGGCCCGCCGAATGGCTGAAGGGAGACGACGAACGCGTCAAGGGGCTGGGCATGAACTTCGCCGTGATCAACGCGGGATCAGCGGACGCGCTATGGGCGGAACTCGCCATCGCTTCCGAAAAGAACAAGCCGATCGTGCTCTTCAACTGGACCCCGAATTTCATCGAGGCTCTTTATGAAGGGAAGTTCGTTGAATTCCCGGAGTACTTCGAAGGATGCCGTGAAGATGCGTCAAAGGGAGTCAATCCCGAGACCACACACGACTGCGGCAACCCCAAGGATGGCTATCTGAAGATCGGCGTGTGGAAGGAGTTCCCCAAGAATCATCCGGCCGCCTACAAGGTTGTCCAGAAAATGTCCTTCTCCAATCTGGACATCGCCGTGATGTCCAAGCTAGTGGACGTCGACAAGATGGAAGTCAAGGACGCGGCCGCCAAATGGCTGAAGGACAACGAGTCCAAGTGGCAGGCCTGGCTTTCGCCGAGTGGATAGTTTGCGACCGAGTTCGGGCAACTCATTGCCCGAGCTCGATCGTCGTCGATGGTCAGTCGAATGCCGGTCAACGGGCCGATCCGTTGACCGGCATTTTGATTCCGGATAACGCCTGAGACCACCCCGGGGTCGATGCCTGAATTGCCTGACGGACGTGCCTCTAGTGGTATCAAGCCTTGAAGTCGTTCCCGCAAGAGGACTGTGCAGAACAGGAGGAATGATCGCTCGATGGCTGAACCGGTAATCCTCTGTCGCGGACTCTGGAAAGTCTTCGGGCCGGAGCCTGCGGAATTCCTCGCTCGGCACGGCTCCAATCCGTCCTCCGAGGATTTTCAGGAAACAGGTCATATCGGTGCGGTCCAAGATGCCAATCTCGACGTTCAGCCCGGCGAGATCCTGGTAATCATGGGCCTGTCCGGGTCGGGCAAGTCGACGGTGGTCCGCTGCCTCTCGCGTTTGGTGGAACCCACCGCTGGCCAGGTGTTGTTTCAGGGCACCGATCTCCTCAAGGCCACTGACAAGGAGTTGATCGAGATCCGCCGTCACAAGATGGGCATGGTGTTTCAGAATTTCGCGCTGCTCCCCCATCGGACGGTGATCGACAACGTCGCATTCCCCCTGGAGGTGCAGGGCGTCGACCGCGCGAAGCGACACGACCGGGCCAGTGAGATCATCGAACTGGTAGGGTTGAAGGGCCGCGAGGGATACTATCCGCGAGAACTGTCGGGCGGCCAGCAGCAGCGCGTGGGAATCTCCCGATCGCTCGCCGTCGAGCCCGACGTGTGGTTCCTGGACGAACCTTTTTCGGCCCTCGATCCGCTGATCCGGCGGGAGATGCAGGACGAATTCCTCCGCCTCCAGAATCTGCTGCACAAAACGATCATCTTCATCACCCACGACTTCGATGAAGCCATCCGGCTCGCCGATCGCATCGCCATCATGTACGAGGGAAGGATCGTGCAACTCGGCACGGCCGAGGAGCTGGTTACGAAACCAGCCACCGACTACGTGCGGGCGTTCACGCGCGGCATCCCTAAGGCGAAGTTGTTGACGGTCGCCAGCGTCATGGGACCCCCCGAAGAGGGCCAGGGCGACGGCCCCACGGTCAAGGACGATCAACTCATCGGCGATGTTGCAGGTCTGGTGATCGGCCAGGACAAGCCCGTGGCCGTTATGGACACGTCAGGGACTCTGGTGGGCTCCCTGACGCGAGGGCAGGTGGTCGACGTGCTTTTCACTGACGGAAGCTGATCTTGGTCGATTCCGTTCTGTCCGTGTTCCAAGGGTCCCGGCAGGAGTCGGTGCTGTTCCGATCGCGCTGGCTCCTCGTGGCGATGCTGGGGATCGTCCTTCTCATCCTGCTCCGGGACACGCTGCCGGATTGGGCGACGACTCCACCTGATTCGTGGACTGGAAACCTGCCTCTGCCGTTCCTGGTTTTCGGCGACGGATTCCTCCCGACTCTGTCAATCAAGGCCAGCAGCGTCGCCGGTTGGTTCAACGACATCGTCCACTTCCTGCGCAACCACGAGATCTTTGATCTATTCACCTTCCGGGACGTCACGCGCGGTGTCGCCGGACTGATCGTTTGGCCGCTGAATTTTTCCGAGGACCTGTTGATCTCAGGATTCTCGGATTGGGGAATTCCTCCGATCCCCTGGGTGATCACGGCCGCTCTGGCGGGAATCCTGGGATGGTATCTGGGCGGCTGGGGTCTCGGGCTCCTGGCCGGCTCCTGCATCGTCTACTTCGCTGTCTTCGGCAAATGGAAACTGGCGATGACCACCCTGTCGCTAGTTCTGGTGACCGCGCCCATCGCCATCTTCCTCGGACTGCTGCTGGGTATCTTCGCCATCAACTGGCGACTGTTCGAGAAGGCGCTGTGGCCGATCCTCAACCTCATGCAGTCGTTGCCGCACTTCGGCTACCTGATCCCGATCGTGGTGTTCGTCGGACTGGGCCATAAAGCAGGTGCAATTGCCACCATCCTTTTCGCGCTCCCGCCGATGGCGAAGATCACGATCCTGGGATTGCGCAGTGTCTCCGAAGAAGTGTTGGAGGCGGGCGTCATGGCCGGGTGCACGTCTCAGCAAATGCTCTGGCGCGTCCGGATTCCGGCGGCCCGCCCGACTCTCATGGTCGGCGTGAACCAGGTCATCATGCAGTGCCTGGCCATGGTCGTGATCTCCGCGTTCATCGGAGCCAGGGGCCTCGGTATCGATCTCCTGTTCCGCCTTCAGACGCTCCAGTTGGGGCGCGCCCTGGAGAGCGGCATCGCGATTGTCCTGATGGCAGTCGCGCTCGACCGGCTCAGCCAAGCGCTCTCCGAGAAAGAACCGGTGCGTAAACCGGAGGGTCGCTTTTGGACCGTCCACCCACATATGACCGCTGCCGGGCTGGCAGTCGTGGTGGGGGGCGTCCTGGCCTATCTCGTTCCCGAGGCGGCAGCCCTGCCGCGCGAGATGACGGTAACGTTCGCGCCCCAGTGGGACGTTCTCATCAAGGCCATTGTTTCGGCGCTGTTCGAGCCCCTGAGCTTCATTCGAGACTATATGCCGCCCTACGTCCTCATTCCCATCCGCGGGTTCTTCGAACAACTTCCGTGGACGGTGTTCCTCGGTGCGGTGACCTTGGCAGGATGGCTGCTGGGTGGCTGGCGCCTGGCGGCCCCGAGTGCCGCCTATATCGGCTTCATCGTGCTCTCAGGCTGGTGGACCGCGGCCATGGTGACCACCTACCTTGTCTTCGTCGCTGTCGTCATATGCGTGATTTTTGGATTTCCCATCGGCGTCTGGGCGTCCCGCCGCGACGGCAGGACCCGCGCGGTGGCGTTCCTCTGCGACACTTTGCAGACCTTCCCGTCGTTCATCTACCTCATTCCAGTCATCATGCTGTTTCAGGTGGGGACCATTTCCCAGATCATGGCGATCGTGGTCTATGCCAGCATTCCCGTGGTCCGCTACACCTACGTCGGACTGCGCGCTGTTCCGCACGACATTGTCGAAGCCGCAATTTCTTCCGGATGCACCCCGTCCCAGATACTGTGGAAGGTGCGCATGCCGCTGGCGTTTCCCGAGATCATGCTGGGGCTGAACCAGACCATAATGTTCGGTCTCTTCATGGTCATGATCGCCGGGTTTATCGGCGGGAATTACGATCTGGCCCGGGAGATCTTCAAGGCCAAAGCTCAAAACGACGCTGGTCTCGGACTGCTCCTGGCGCTGTGCGTCGCATTTCTCGGGTTGACGGCAGATCGACTGATCTTGGCCTGGGCCAACCGGCGCAAGGCACAGCTCGGCTTGGCTTAACTTCCCCTGGATTGACCAGCACGCCCGCGGCTGACCCCGGCGGGCCGTCCGGTTTGACGGGAGAGAGGGCCCGAATGCGCGGGCGTCATACGTGTTGATCGGCGTGTCGATTGGACGCCGATAAGCACGCTAACCGGTTGATTTTACTGGATCTAGGGGGGTCAATATCGGACGCCGAACAACAACCAGACCGGCACGGTTGACCAGCGGATTGCCCGCGACCGCATCGACCATGTATCCGGAGGACGCGCAAATCCCGAGCCCGTAAATTCGCTCGGCGTCGGCCTCAGCCAGCGTCGAGACGAACTCGATGGCTGCGCGGATGTCCGAAGTCTTCGCCTGTGGGTCCTCCTTGAACCGGACCTCGCCGGACTTGCCCCAGCAGCGAAAGTCGAAGGTGAAGGCGGCGAAAACGCGCCCGACATGCCCCAATTGAGGGATAGACTGGAGGGTTCCGCCTACTAGACTCGAATTACCGCAATCGAGGGAGATGGCGGGAGGCGCGGCGACGGGTATGACGGCCCCGGCCCTAGCGCGCTTCGGCCCCGATCGGCACGGTTGCCGCGAAGCTGCGCCGGAGCCGCCCCGGACGCACGGACCTCAGCCGGACCCCGCGATTGCGCTTCGCATCGCAGCGGCTGGGCACGGAGGCCGCTTGAAGCAACGACAGCGACGGGGTGCACGAGAATTGAGCGAGCGGGACACCTTCGAGCGCATCGTGGACCTGCTCAGCGAGGCGATGCTCGACGACGCCCGCTGGCCGGAGACCTCGGCGCTGATCGACGAGGCGTGCGGAACCCAGGGCAGCCTGCTGTCCTTCGGGGGCGGCTCCTCGGTGGAGACCGCCGAAGTCTACTTCGCAAGATACTACCACCGCGGAGAAGACCGCTCGGCGTGGCAGCGCGAGTACTTCCGGCACTACTTCCCGACAGATGAATCCATCCCGCGAATGGTGAGGCTCCCGGACGGCAGGACCGTTCGTACTGCCGACCTCTACAGCGAAGACGAGCGCAAGACGTCGCCCACCTACAACGAGGCACTGCGCCGTTACGGCGCTCAGAACGGCCTGACCGTACGCCTGGACGGACCCTCCGGCTCGCACATCGTCTGGTCGACCGCGGACCCCGCCGGCGCGGACGGCTGGTCATCGTCCCGGATCGACATGGTCGCGCGCATGCTGCCCGAGCTTCGCCGCTACGTCCGGGTGCGCTCCGCGATCGCCGAGGCGGGGGCGCTCGGCGCGACGGTGGCCGGGCTCCTCGACAACACCCGCGCCGGCATCGTCCATCTCGACCGGCGCGGGCGCATCGTTGAGGCGAACGACAGCGCGCGGGCGCTTCTTCGTGAGGACGACGGGCTGTCCGACAAAAGGGGCGCGCTGCAGGCCGCCTGGCCCGAGGATGACGCCAGGCTGCAGAACCTGCTGGCCCGGGCGCTGGCGGGCCTCGTCAGACGGGGCGCGAGCGGCTCGATACTGATAAGGCGAAGATTGCCGCTGCCGCGCTTCGCGCTGCACGTGAAGCCGGTGACCGACCGGGAGGTCGACTACCGCGCCCGGGATGTGGCGGCGCTGGTGCTGATCGTCGACCCGGTGAGCCGGGTGCGGGTCGCGCCGGACCTCGTGCAGGAGGTGCTGGGGCTCTCGCCGGCGGAGACCGAGATCGCGGTGCTGCTCGCCGAAGGCAGGACCCTGCGCGAGATCGCCACGACGACCGGCCGCGAATACAGCACGGTGCGCTCGCACCTCAAGCACATGTTCGCCAAGCTCGGCAGCTCGCGCCAGTTCGATGTGGCGCAGGCCGTCCTTGCGCTCTCGAGCCTGCCGGGGACCCGCGACTAGGGGAGACCGGTTCCGGACGGCGTCCGCAGGGCACTCCCCTTGTCGGACAGCATGTTCACAATGGCGTCCATTTCCTCCTGGGAAAGCCCGAGACGTTTTGCTTGCGCTAGAAACGTCGGTGTCCAGACGACGGCGTGCATGCCCAATGAATGGGAAGCGTCGAGTAGCCGACCGCACCGACCGCGGATCGTCCACAAACGACCGTTTATTGGAAAGTCGCCGCCGCCCCGCCAAGTGAGACGAAATGTGTTCAACAATCCCGTCCAACAATCTGTGTAGGATCGCCCTATGCTCTCCTTCTTTTTGGTGAGGTGACCGACCTGTCCGTTCCATGTCTGGCCTCCCGATAGCGAACTTTGAGCCGATGAGCAGAAAGGTCTTTCTGTCCCGCCTGCGCCTGATGGGCGCGACCATGCTGGTGATCTTCGCGGCCAGCGTCCTGTTCGGTGCAACCTTGGGTGCCGGCTTTTCCTGGCACAACGCCGGCACCTCGATCGGCACCGCTGCCTTGATCGGGCTGCCGATTTTCATCTTCGAGCTGTTTTTCGTGAACAGCGTGCTCGGCGCCGGCTTCCGGCGCTGGCCCTTTTCACGCTTCGTCGTCGTCCGGTTCGCGGTCTGGTTCGCCTGGACCTTCGTCGCGACGCAGCTCTCTCGCATCTGTTTCTGGGGTGCGGGAGGGGAACTGTTGTCTGACGCCAACTTTTGGTGGACCATCTTGTTCTCCTTCTCCGTCGGGTTCTCAGTCGTCTCGGTTCTAACCTTGAACCGCCTGATCGGACCCGGTGTGCTGCGGAACTTCCTGCTCGGACGCTATCACTCGCCCAGGGATGAGCAGCGCGCCCTACTATTCATCGATCTGGTCGGCTCCACAGCGATCGCAGAGCGCATCGGGGCGACCCGGTTTCTCGCGCTGATGAACCAGTTCGTCTATGACATTGGTGCGGCTCTGGAAGGCAGCGGCGGTGCGATCTATCGCTATGTCGGCGACGAAGCGATCATCACCTGGCGCGTCGACGAGACGTGCGACCTTTTCCGGGCAGTGGAGGTCGTTTTCCACCTGCGTGCCCGGATCATGGCCCGCAGCCAGGAGTACCGGAGCCATTTCGGGGTGGTGCCGGACTTTCGCGCCGCCCTGCATGCGGGGCCGGTGGTGGTCGGCGAAATGGGCGATAGCAGGCTCGAGATCGTGCTGCTCGGTGACACGGTCAACACCACGGCTCGGATCGAACAATCCTGTCGCGAGTTCGACAGGGACTTTCTCGTTTCAGCCGAAGCGCTGGCCCTGATCGCTCTGCCGGACGGGGTCGAAAGCGAACCCATGCCGATAGTGGCGCTCAAGGGCAAATCGCGGCAGGTCCAATTGTATGCCGTTCGGTCGACCGTTCCCGAACACGCCATGCGGCGCGGCTTAGAGCGGGTTTCGAGCGCGTAGAATCGAGGATGCGGACGAGTTCACCCGCGCGATACCTGGCGCGACCAGGCGCAGCGTTCCCTGCTCGCGTCGCCAGATCGCGCGTCCTGGAGGCGACGCGTGTTCGGCGCCGGCAAGGCGAAGTGAAACACCAACAACAGGAGAACTAGGCGATGAGTTTCCGAACAGGGCCGATGACCCGGATTGTGACTTTTCTTGTGGCCATGCTGCCAGCTTTGGCGGCCGCGGACAGCGTGCGTTGCACCAAAGGCTGGATTACTTTTTTGGCAGGCAACGGCGTAGTCTACGCTGGACCCCATTCCAACATTTTCTGGGTGGGGAAAGGAAAGAATCAGGATCTCGGATCCGCAGCTATTGGGAAGGCTGGTCAGGGCCTCATCCATCCAAAGGTTCACGAATCAACATTCAACGTCATCGTCGACTGCCTTCACGACCAAGGGTGATGATCGGGGAGCGCAGGTCGCGTCCTCGTCGTGATCAAATGGGACAGGCGTCTGATAGTCACTTCAGCCTCATCCTCAGGCGTCTAAGCCGCCGGGCGGGGTTTTCGACAACCCTCCCCTCGCCCGGCGGGCGCGGAGCTCCTCCGCTGGAGGCTCTGAAAAGACCTGTCGCTAGCAAGTGGATTTGTCCGGTTTTGCTAGCACATCGATTGACCGCTTCTGTTGAGGTTTTTGGGCCTGTGG
>JAGWAU010000081.1:0-1274 GCA_021296255.1 Alphaproteobacteria bacterium
GCATCGCGCCAAGCTGCGTGAGCAGGGGCTGCGGCCGGTGCAGGTATGGGTGCCCGATACCCGGAGGCCGGGCTTTCCGGCCGAAGCCCGCAGGCAATCCCTGTTGATGGCCGGCAGCGAGTACGCCGAAGACGATCAGGCTTTTGTCGATGCCATCGGCGAGGTCGACGCCGGGTGAAACGGGGGGAGCTGTGGACCGCCGCAGGCGGCGGCGATTATACCGGCAAGCCGCGACCCGTCTTGATCGTTCAGGACGACCGCTTCGAGCATTCAAGCTCTGTCACGGTCTGTGCATTGACCAGAGATCCGACTGATGCCCCACTGTTTCGCGTGGCGCTCTCCCCGAGCGCCGAGAACGGTCTCGATGAGGTCTGTCGCGTCATGATCGATAAGATCACGACCGTCCGCCGGACTCGCCCGGGGCGACGCATCGGAGTTCTCTCGACTTCGGATATGCGCCAGGTCGATCGAGCCATCTTCGTATTCCTCGGCATTGCCGAATAGGCAGGAACGCGGCAACTGGCCGCCACGTCCCGGGAAGCGCCGGTTGACGATGGACCGCGGCGGTCCCATGCCCTGCCGGCCGGATTGAAGGGGACGGAACGGGGCAGTGAGCGAGCGGGTCGCGCGGCTGCGCATCGAGTTGCAGGAGCTGGAGCCGAGGATCTGGCGGCGCATCGGCATGCCGCTGTCGGTGACGCTGGAGGCCTTGCACGAGGCGATCCAGATGACCATGGGCTGGACCTTCTCGCACCTCCGGGAATTCGACATCGACGGCCGATGCTACGGCGATCCGTCGTTCCGTGAGTTCGACGACGAACCCATGATCTACAGGGCGAAGGGCTTGCGGCTGAGGACCGCGATCGCGCGCGGCGCGGACAGGTTCGTCTACACCTACGACTACGGCGACAACTGGCGCCACGACGTGATCGTCGAGGAGGTTCGCGACGGCGATCCCGACATGGAGTATCCAGCCTTCGTGGACGGAGCCCGCCGCTGCCCGCCGGAGAATGTGGGCGGCGTGGACGGCTTCATGGACTTTCTGGAGGCGGTCCTCGATCCGGGGCACGAGGAACACCGGGACATGGTGCGCTGGTACGGCGGGCCGTTCGACCCAATCGGCTTCGACGAGGAGAGGGCCCGTTTCGGCATGGAGAACATGGCGCGGCGGCGGCGCGGCCCGCTCGCCAGTCACAGAAGCGGATCGCGGCGGGCGAAACGATGATCTCGGGGGTCTCACGGTGCACAGCGTCGTCGACCTGAGGCTGCTCGCC
>JAGWAU010000081.1:1398-9759 GCA_021296255.1 Alphaproteobacteria bacterium
CGCCCGGTCAGCTACCGAGGCAGGCAACACGAGAGTGGCAAGGAGGCGGACAGCTGAACGTGCAGCTGGCGGCGTCCTCCAGAGGGCCCATGGTGGGCGGGGTGCCCGTCAAGGTGACCAAGAGCGCTTGGTTGCTTGCCGCGGCATGGGAAAAGAGAGAGCGGGATCAGCTCAAGGAGGGCGGGAGCCAGGCGAAGGGAGGCACGGACTAGCGTTTCTCGAGCAGCGAGGCGCAGAATTCGACGTTTTTGCGCTGGTCCAAGGCCACCGGTCCACCCGATGTCGTTTGAGAACTGCGTCAGGTTCCTGACTGATACGGAATTTGTCCCGAAAAATTTCCCAAAAATTTTTCCGAGTTCGTGAGTGGGTGGGATCGCGTCAATTCGGGGTACCCCGGTCCATGGTGCCGGGGGGCCTTCGTCTCCGATGGGCGTTTCCTCCGGTCCCTACCATGAGCCAGACATCATCCGCTGCATATACCCCCCATTCCAGTCTGGTGAGCAACGCGGATTCTTGCGAGGCCGTGCGGCGGGAAGCACGTTCGCATTGAAGGTCGGGATCACCCGGCCTGTAATCCGTAGCCTGGCCAGTGCCGTGACCCGTTCACCCGTGGGCGTCGCCATGCCGGTTCGGTTCCGCACTGCCGTCACCAGGCATCCTGCAAGCATGACCAGAGCGAAGCCGAAGACCATCTCGTAAGCACGCCACGCCGGTCAGGTGACCACGATCGTGGAGACGAGATCTTTCGCACTCTGGAGCAGCAGGCGAAGTGGTTCCTGAGCCAGTACACACAGGGCGATGCGACCCCGTGCCTGCAATGGTGAGATGGGGACTCATCGTAAGGACACAGCGCCAGTGTCCCTTGATCCGATGTGTTGTATCGCTGACGGTGGTGACCGTTCGGGCCGCGGAACGGACACTGTGGCGGTCAGATCCGCAAGTCAGGTTCCTCCGATTCAGACGTCGTGCCGAGGAGGCCATGGCGCGGGAGATGCCGCAATACAGGCATGGTTTTGGTCCCGAGCGTTGGGGTTTTTGTGGGGAAACGAATTACCAACTCGGAAAACACCGATGTCTATCAATAAGTTAGAGAAATCGTCCGACTCTTTCTGAGGCACCATTCGTCGGAACGACCTGGCGGTTCAACCCGGGCTTGAACCGCCATAACGATCGCCCCCCTTAGAAGGGCAAGCAGCGCAGCTTGGCTTACGCGGCCCAGTGCTGCACGAACTTGGTGTTCTGGTAGGCTTCGAGGCCTTCGATGCCGCCCTCCGAACCGTGACCGCTATCCTTGATCCCGCCGAAGGGCGCCTCCGGCAGCGAAATGGCTAGGCTGTTGACGCCGACCATGCCGCTCTCGAGCTTGTTGGCCAGCGCCGTCGCCTTGTTGTCGTCGCTCGTGAAGGCGTAGGAAGCGAGCCCGAACTCGAGCTTATTGGCCCGCTCGATCACTTCGTCGAACTCCTTGAACGTGGTGACCGGGACGACCGGCCCGAACGGCTCCTCGTTCATGATCCGGGCGTCTTCGGGTACATCGGCCATCACCGTCGGCTGGAAGAAGAAGCCCTGGTTGCCGATTCGCTCGCCGCCGGTGCGCACGTCCGCGCCGTGCTCGCGGGCGTCCGCCACGAATCCCGACATCGCATCGAGACGCCGCGGATTGGCGAGCGGGCCCATGTCCGCGCCTTCCTCGAGACCGTTGGTGACGTTCATCGCTTCCGCCATCTCGGTGAACCTGTTGACGAACTCACCGTACTTGTTCTCCTGGACGTAGAAGCGCGTCGGCGAGATGCAGACCTGTCCGGCATTGCGGAACTTGCCGCCGATCACCATCTTCACGACCTTTTCGGTATCGGCGTCGTCAAAAACGATCACCGGCGAATGCCCCCCCAATTCCATGGTGGCGCGCTTCATGTGCTCACCCGCCATGCTGGACAGGAGCTTGCCCACCGGAACCGATCCGGTGAACGAAATCTTGCGGATCGCCGGATGGGGGATGAGGTACTCGGAGACCTCGGCGGGCACGCCGAACACGAGGTTCAGCACGCCGTCGGGAAGTCCCGCATCCTGAAATACGCGCGCAATGGCCACGCACGTGCCCGGCGTCTCTTCCGAGGCCTTGATGACCACCGAGCAACCCGCCGCCAGGGCCGCGGAAATCTTGCGCATCGGCGTATAAGCCGGGAAATTCCACGGCGTTAACGCCGCGACCGGTCCGACCGGCTCCTTGAGGACCATGCCGCGCGAGTTAGCCGTCCGGCCAGGGATGATCCGGCCGTAGGCGCGCATGCTCTCGCCCGCGTACCACTCGCAAATCTCCGCCGAGACACCTACCTCGAGCCTGGCCTCATTCAGGACCTTGCCCTGTTCCATCGTCATAGTGCGGGCGATGGAGTCCATCCGCTCCCGCATGAGCTGTCCGGCCCTGTTCAACACTTGCGCGCGCTGAACCGCCGGCGTGTCCCGCCACACGGGAAACATGCGGTCGGCGGCGGCAAGCGCTTCGTCGAGATCGGTCTTCGAGGCGTGCGGCAGCTCGCCGAGCACGCTCTCGTCGGCGGGATTGACGACGTCCTCCGTCTTGCCTTCGCTTCCCTGGCGGAATTCACCGTCTATGAAAAGCTCGAGTTTCTCGTATCCGTTTGCGGACATGGGTGTCTCCTCCCTCAGGGCAGTGCAACAGTCTTTCGAATTCGGTGCGGCATGTCGGCCAATCCGGCCCGGATGCGCGTTCGCGTATGCGAGAGGAAGCACACGGAAGCCGCGAGGTCAACATCGCCCGGGAGCGATATCGTCCAAATCCCCTCCCCTACTGCCCGGCAGGACCGCCGCTGTCCTGTCCCCGCTTTTCCGGTGGGCCAAGCGGGACGGCTGCGAAGCCTGTTGCCACCCCCGCCACCCTTGCCGACAATGGCCGCGCCCGGGTCGACGGGCGGGTTGCGCGGGGCAATTCAAGGGGGGAAAGCATGAAGCGGCGCACCATGGGCAAGGATGGACCGCGGCTCGCACCGCTCGGCCTCGGCTGTTGGGCCATGATCAAGGGCGTATACGGCCGGGCGGAGGAAGAGGAGTCCGTCGCCACGATCCAGCGCGCGCTGGACCTGGGGTTCGCCCTGATCGACACGGCGGATGTCTACGACAACGGACATAACGAGGAACTGGTCGGCAAGTCCATCAAGGGCCGGCGCGACCAGGCCTTCGTCAACACGAAGGTGGGGGCGGTGCTCAACACCCCCAAATTCTTCAGCGAACTGAACGGCAGCCCCGAATACATCAAGTCGGCCTGCGACGACAGCCTGCGGCGTCTCGGTCTCGACGTGATCGACCTCTACACGCTCCATCGCACCGACCCCAAGGTGCCGATCGAGGAAACGGTGGGCGGCATGGCGGATCTGGTGAAGGCCGGGAAGGTCCGCTTTCTGGCATTGTCGGAGGCGAGCGGCGACCAGCTCCGTCGTGCCCACGCGATACACCCCATCACGGCCCTGCAGAATGAGTACTCGCTGTTCAGCCGGGATCCGGAGAACACCATGCTGAGGGTGGTTCGTGAGCTCAGCATCGCCGTGGTGGCGTTCGCGCCGCTGGGGCGGGGACAATTGACGGGCCGCGTCAAGAGCACCGCGGATCTCGGTGACGGGGACCGGCGCAAGGCGTTTCCGCGGTTCAGCGAAGAAAACATCCGCCACAACGCGGCGCTGGTCGAGAGGCTGGAGGGCATCGCCGCCGACAAGGGCTGCACGACACCCCAGCTGGCGCTTGCCTGGCTGCTGCACCAGGGGGATGACATCTTCCCGATTCCGGGCGCCGAGAAACGGCGATACCTCGAGCAAAACATCGCCGCCTGCGATGTCACTCTCTCGGACGACGAGCTCGCGCGGATCGATGCGGTGGTGCCCCGGGGCGCCGCGGCCGGCAGCCGCATGCCCGAAGGCGAACCCACGTTGGCGAGCTCGTCCGACTAGCGAGAGCGAATTGGGGTCGGACCTGGCGACATACATTGCGCCAGGAGGGACACGCCCGAAGGGCCGTCTTCCCTCTCCCTCTGCAGACAGAATCCAAGCCCGGCCGTGTAAAGCGGGGCGGACGCGCCACAGGCGACGTTCCCGGTGCGCGACCAGCTATCCCCAGGGCGGGCCGATCACGCCTTCTCCGCCGTCGCCGGCCAGGATCTCCCGCGGATAGCCGACGTGATCCTGGAAGGCACGGCCCTCCGACGCCGCGATGCAGACGTGGGTTCTCGGCTTCTTGCCCATGCAGAAGCCGTTTGAGCGCGGAGAGAACAGCCTGCGTGGATACTGCAGGATGTGTTCGAAAAACGTTTTTCGAGTGAACGCCAATCGGGCGGTTCACCGGAGGAAGCCCGAATACGATTTCTGGATGTCGCCGCTCTCGCGGAAGTAGGCCTTCGATGCGTCTCGCCCGGGCTGAAAATCCCAGGACGTGCGGGCACCGGTGCCAAGGGCGCCGCTCACGAGGCGCCTGGCCGCCTGGCTCTCGCGCACCGCGCGGTCGAGGGCGGAGACATCCCAGGTCCGGGCCGCGACCGCTTCGAGCTCGGCCTGCACGCCGGAAGAGGCAGGAGTACCGGCAAGGTTCTCGATCTCGTCCGGATCGGCGTCGAGGTCGAAAAGGAGCGGCGGGTCTTCGGGGTTCAATATGAGCTTGTACGATCCCTTGCGGACCATCAGCAGGGGGGTAGACACGCCTTCCGCGGTGTATTCCGAGCACACGAGATCCGGCCAGTCCGCCGCGCCTCCCGAAGCGAGCGGAACGAGCGACCGGCCGTCGATCGGAGCCGCGAGATCCGGCAGGACGCCATCTCCCGCCACTTCGAGCAGCGTGGGGAAAAGATCGAGATGGGCGACGTTCGCCCGCACCCGCCGTGGACCGAACGCGAACGGCGCGTGCAGGACGAGGGGCACCCGGACGGACCATTCATAGAACGACATCTTGAAGAAGAGCCCACGCTCGCCAAGCGAGTCGCCGTGATCGGAAGTGAAGACGATGAGCGTGTCATCCGCCGCGCCGATGTCGTCGAGGGTGTCGAGCAGGTTTCCGACCTTCGCGTCTACGTAGCTCGTCAGCGCGTAGTAGGCGCGGCGCATGCGAAGCACGTCCGAATTCCCGACCGCATCCCGGTGGCGCCCGGTGAGGAACCAGTGGCGGCGGCCGTGCGGGTCACGTTCCTCGAGGGGGATGTCGGGGACCCGCGGCGCGTCGATCTCGACGTCATGGTACCGTTCCCACCAGCGGGGCGGAGCGAGATACGGATCGTGGGGCGAGATGAACGAGACGGTAAGCGCGAAGGGACGGCCGTCCCCGCCGTCCGCGTGTTCGTGCAGCCAGCGCACCGCCTCGAACTCCACCTCGTCGTCGTAGGCGACGTTGACGCTTCGCCGTTGCACCCCGGAATCGAGCACCGCGCGCATGCTGTGGTACCACTCGAGCCAGCTCTCTCCATCGAGCCGCCAATCCGGCGACCATATGAAGTTTGCCGGGTAAACGTCGGTGGTGATCCGCTCTTCGTAGCCATGAAGCTGATCGGGGCCGATGAAGTGCATCTTGCCCGCGAGACAGGTCCGGTATCCGGTGAGGCGAAGATAGTGGTGAAAGGTCGGCACGGAGGCAGAAAACTCGGCCGCGTTGTCAAACGTGTCTATTCGCGAGGGGAGCCGCCCGCTAAGCAACGAGAACCGCGCCGGCGCACAGAGCGGGAAGTTGCAGTAGGCGTTCTCGAACACGACGCCTTCCTCGGCGAGCCGGTCGAGATGCGGCGTACGCGCCCGCGGGTGGCCGTAGGCGGGAAGCACCTGCGGCGCTAGCTGATCGGCCATGATGATAAGGAGGTTTGGACGCCTGGCCATGCCACTTGCTCTCAATGTTGGGAACCGGGGGTCGAGGTTGAACATTAGTCCACGCTCGATCTTGTCTCCATTGACATTCAGCAGGCTGACCGGACAACCGCGGTCGTCTCAGCTAGCTCTAGCTCCTCCCTGCCCCGGCCGCGCCCGTTCCACCCGACATGGCCGCCCTAGCGGCGGCCAGGCGCTCAAGCGTGACCTCGGGCCGGCAGTCGGCGGGCTCGCGCCTCAGGATGCCGCCGAGATAGGCGGGGGCCGAGCGGATCGGGTGCTCCGTTCCCGCCCGGACCCGCACGATCAGCGCCGTCTCGATCCCGCCAGCGCCGCCGGAGGCGGTTTCCGCACCGCTGCCGGCCTTTCAGGGGGGGACCTGCGCCTTTTGTATCCCTGCTGTCTGCTACAGGATGTCCGGCTTCGCGGTCCGGGCCTGAGCGGGGGAGGGGGGACGGATGGTTTCGCGTGGATGGGGCGGTTCCCCTGTAGTTCTATAGTAGAATCTTCCTTTGGATGACTATGAGTCCACCTAGGTGAACTGCTGGAATCGGGTGAACTCCCGGCCGCTTCGGACCCAGCACGGTCGGAAGCCGCCCGTGGGCCTCCGCCGGGCGTCGTTTGCCTTGATCGCTGCGGCGCCCGCGAAGGCCTCTCCCCGGCCGCCTGCTCGTCCCCCGCGGGCGTCGTCAACGTGCAGGCCGACCGAGGTCCAGGCCCGCAGCCGAGCGCTTTCCGTACACGACGCACGTCGTTGAAGGGGTCGCCGCTGCTCTCGATCGTCGTGCTCGTGCCCTCCGAGGCCCCGCCGATGATGATCCCGTCTGCGTGGGTGATCGTCGTGTAGTCGGCGGGCATGCTCGAGATCACGTTGAAGGTGCCGCTTTCGCCGGCCGTGGCAGTCTGGATTCGGTCATTCGCCAAGTCGCCCGATGTCACGTTGCTGGAGCACCCTGCCGAACAGCGGCAGGGCCATCAGAGAGAGAAACACGAGTACCGCTGCTACGGCGGCGACACTCGGGTCCGGATAGAACTGAATCTTCTGCATAAGCCGCAGGGGCAATGTGTCGCCGCGTGCGGTGAAGATCGACAGAGCGACGTTGTCGAACGAGATCAGAAACGCGAACACAGCGCCCGCCCCGATGCCTGGCCGGACGAGGGGAAAGGTGATGCGCCAAAACGTCTGACTTCGCGACGCGCCGAGGTTAAGCGACGCCTGTTCCAGCGTCAGGTCGTAGTTAGCCAGCGTGGCAAGCACGAGATAGGTAACGTAGGACGTGCCGAGCAGGCTGTGGGCCAGCGTCGTCGCCACTATGCCGGTTGTCATATTATACAGAGACAGCGTGAACAGCAGGTTGAGGCCGATGACGACCCCGGGCAGAGCTACGGGCAACATGATCAGCACCTGCACAGCGCTACGCCCGAAAAAGCGGTAGTGGTTGATGGCGATCGCGGCTCCGGTCCCGGCGACGGCCGAGATCAGCGCGGCGCCGCCGGCAATGATGGTGCTGACCGCGAATCCGCTGATGTAGTTCCTGGTTTCCAGCGCCTCCCTGTACCAGGTCAATCCGTACCCCGGGGGCGGGAAGACGAGTTGCGGCACGCTGCTGAAGGACAGAATGATGGCGATTACGATCGGCGCGAAGAGGAACGCACACACTGCGGCGGCGTAAGCGCCGAGGACAAGACCGGTCCCAGGTCGACGCTGCGAACCGCCCTCACGGGGTTGCTCGGGCGCCACCGTCATAGGGTTCTCGCCCATGGTGCAAAGCGTCGAAACAACACGTTGGTGATCAGCAGAACGGCGACCACGATGACAATCATGACAACGGCCATGGCCGCGGCGCTGGCCCAGCTCACATTACCGATCGCCTCGTCATAGATGGCCGGTGCCAGCATGCGAAACCGAGTCGTTCCCATGAGGTTCGGCAGAACGTAATCGCTGAGCACACCGGCAAAGACGAGCTGAAATCCGGCCACCATTCCCGGAATGCTGAGTGGAATGACAACGAGCGTGAAGGTACGAATTCTTCCAGCGCCCAACCCTGCCGACGCCGTCAGCAGGGCCGGATCTATCTTCGCCATCGCATTGACGAGGGGCAGCACCATGAGCGGCAGATAGCGATGGGTGAGTCCGATCATCATGCCGCCGACCGCGTACAGAATTCGTGCCGGCTGATCGACGATTCCGACGCCAACCAGCAAGTTGTTGATCAGTCCGCTGTCTGCCGTGATGACGATCCAACCAAATACTCGCACGATCACGCTGACGATAAGTGGCATGTAGACTGCCCATATGAGGAGCTTGCGCGAGCGTCCCGCCCACCGGACGACGTAATACGCAAACGGATAACTCACCAAGAGCGCGATGACACCGACCGAAAAGGCAATCCAGAGGCTGTTGGTAAAGACGTCCGCGTAGTAGGGATCCGTCAGCATTCGCGCGTAGTTGCCGATTGTGAAATCGGCAACAAGGAGCGCCGTCGGATCGTCTCGGTAGACGCTATTG
>JAGWAU010000037.1:0-8107 GCA_021296255.1 Alphaproteobacteria bacterium
AGGTGCCTCCTCACCGAGACACCTAACCGGACAACTCACGTGCTACCTAAGCCGGACAGATCATGTGCTAGCGACAGAAGCAGGCCCCGCCACTTGCCACGTCTTGCCGTGTAGGTCTACGCTTGTCGCGGATCGTCGCGGGAACCCCAATGCTCAGGAGGGGGAGTTGGCCAAGACGTTGATCCTGTGCGACTGTCTGGGGAGCCAGGAACTCGACCGCGACAAGATCGAAGCCGCCGCCGGCGTCGCCTGCTCGCGCATTCACAGCTCGCTCTGCACCGCCGAGGCCGGAGATGCCGCCGAGGCCATCTCCCGGGGCTTCGCGATAATCGCCTGCCAGCAGGAAAAGGCGCGTTTCGAGGAGATCGCTGAGGATGTCGGTACCCCGCCACCGGGGTTCGTCGACCTTCGGGACCGGGCGGGCTGGTCGGACGAGGCCTCCGAGGCCGGCCCCAAGCAGGCGGCGCTGGTCGCGGAGGCCCTGTTGCCGACGCCCCGGACCCGAGCCGTCGACGTGACGTCCGAGGGCCGCTGCCTCGTCCTCGGCCGCTCCGCGGTCGCGCTGCCGGCCGCCGATCGGCTGTCCGGACCTCTGGCCGTCACCGCGCTGGTGTCGGACGAGCCCGAGGATTTTCCTCTCGACCGCAGGTTCGAGGTGATCGCCGGCCGGCTGAAGACGGCGAGCGGGGCGCTCGGCGGCTTCCACCTGCACATCGACGCCCTGCGACAGATCGAGCCCGGCGGGCGCGGCGGGTTCGCGCTGTCGGCTCCGCGCGACGGCGCGGAGACCGAATGTGACGTAGTCCTGGATCTGTCCGGGAATCCGCCGCTGTTTCCGGCGCCCGGGAAACGCGAGGGGTACCTGCGCGCCGACCCCGGGGATCCCAACGCGGTCGCCGCCGCGGTGTTTGAGGCTGGGCAGATGGTCGGCACGTTCGAGAAACTCCTCTACGTCCGCCTCGAAGAGAGCCTCTGCGCCCACTCGCGGGCCGGGAAGACAGGCTGCACGAAGTGTCTGGATGCCTGCCCCACGGGAGCCATCGCGCCCGACGGCGACCACGTGGCGATCGACGCGATGATCTGTGCCGGCTGCGGGACCTGCTCGGCGCTTTGCCCGTCCAGTGCCATAACCTACGATGCGCCGCCGACGGCGGCGCTGTTCAAGCGGATCGAAACGCTGGCGACGGTCTACCGCAAGGCGGGCGGCGCGGCACCCCGCCTTCTGGTCACCGATAACGGTTTCGGCGCCGAGATGATCGCGCTGTCGGCCCGCTTGGGGCGCGGCCTACCCGCCGACGTGATCCCGCTCGAGCTGGAAACGCTCTCTCAGTTCGGTCACGCCGAGATGCTGGCGGCCCTGGGCACCGGGTTCGCCGCCGTCGACATTCTGCTGTCTCCCAGGAGTGAGCGCGATCTGCTGGACCGCGAGTTGGGCCTGGCCGCGGCGATGGGCGGCGGTGCGCGGCTGCGCCTCCTCGACGTGGCCGACCCCGACGCTTTGAGCGAGGTGCTCTACGACACGCCCGCAGACCCGCCGACCGCCGATCCGGTGCTGCCGCTGGGGTCCCGGCGGCAGGTCGCGCGCCTGGCGGCGAAGGCATTGAACCCGGGCAGCGACGACGTCCTGCCGTTGCCCGATGGCGCGCCATATGGCGCCGTACGGATCGACGTCAAGGCCTGTACCCTGTGCCTCGCCTGCGTCTCGCTCTGTCCGCCCGGAGCGCTCGCCGACAATCCGGATCGGCCGCAGCTTCGCTTCCAGGAAGATGCCTGCCTGCAGTGCGGTCTCTGCAAGCGGGTGTGCCCCGAGAGCGCAGTCACACTCGAGCCGCGCCTGGACCTGTCGGACGCCGCGTTGGCGCACGAGATCCTGAACGAGGAGGAGCCTTACGAGTGCGTCGAGTGCGGTAAGCCCTTCGGTGTGAAGTCCACCGTCGAGAGGATCGTGGCGGAGCTCGCCGGTAAGCACTCCATGTTCGCCAGCGAGGACGCGTCACGCATGATTCGCATGTGTGACGATTGCCGGATCGCCTCGCAATACCACTCGGAGAACAATCCCTTCGCGTCCGGCGAGCGGCCGCGGATCAGGACGAGCGACGATTACTTCTCGGATCGCAAGGATCACTGATGCTTGATCTCCGCCCCGAGGTCTGCCGGGCTGATCGCCGCTACGAAGGCCAGGATCGACTCCAATTCGTCGAGCGTCAGCCGCAGCGGCACGATGGGCGGCGGGCGGGATTCGTCGAACGGATCGGTTACGTCGGCGATTTGCGTGAAGGCCGGATGCGGGTTGAGCAAATAGAAGCCCTGGAACCGCTCCTGCCAGTCGCTCAATGTCCTGAGCACGCCGAACGAGGGTGTCGAACCCAGTCCGTCCATGCGGTTCTTGGGTCCGACGACGTGGCAGCGTCCACAAAGGGCGAACGACAACCGCTCGCCGACCACCGGATCGCCGCCGGTCGCGGTGTCGTCCTGTTTCACCGGCGCGCTGGCGGCGGCGGCATAGAGCTGCACGCCGTCCGGCGCGAAGGACTCGATCGTGCGCTGGCCGATGTCCGAGACGACCCAGTCACAGAAACGTCCCGCGTGCGTCGCACGCTCGCTTTCCTCGTCGGCTTGCGTGGCGTGGCACAAGTAGAGCGTCTCGTCCCGCGCGAACGCCGGGCGGCCCGTTCCCACCGCTGCCCGCTGCCCGAGCAGGGCTTCCGCGGCGACGTCCGCGGTCAGATCGACCGGCGCGATCTTTATGCCGGTCTTCAGGGAGAACCGCGGGAGAACGTATTTCAGCAACCCACTTGCGGCCAGATCGGGGTCGGCCGCCAAGGTGAACCGGCGTTCCTGGGCAACGGCCGCCGGAGCAAGCAGAACGATGCAGAGCACGCTCAGCCCTCCTCTCAACCATGCCGGCATGGGCGATCCTCCTCCGCTGCGTATGCTGTCGGTCCGTCAGGATCTCGGACGCGTCATGAGGATTTTGGGTTAGAATGGGTTGATGGGCAAATTCGTGGACCGCGGACGGGGACTCCCGGCGTTCCGGCGACGACGGCTGGCCGCCGCGTGAGCTCCGAGTCGTCCGTGGCGGGAGAGGATAGACCGTGAACGACGACCTGAACGATTTCAACATGTCGATGCGCAAATTCCTCAAGCAGGTGGGAGTGACCTCGCAGCAGGCGATCGAAGAAGCGATGCGCGCCGCCGGCGTCGAGAAGACTGCCGGCAAGACCTTCGCTGCCCGAGTGACTCTGACGATCAACGAGCTGGATCTCGCCCACACGGTCGACGGCCGGATCAGCGGAAAGGCCGAATGACGGCTGCGCGCGACGACGTGCTGGCCGCGCTGAAGGGCGTCATCGACCCGGTCAGTGGGCAGGACCTGGTGTCGGCCGGACTGGTGCGGGCCTTGACCGTGGAGGACGGCGCGGTACGCTTCGTCCTCGAGATCGAGGCGGCGCAAGCGGATGCCATGGAGGAGGCGCGGGCCGAGGCCGAGGCCGCCATACGGGGGCTTGCCGGCGTCGAAGCGGTCTCGGCTGTCATGACGGCGCACAAACCTCTGGCACCTCCGCCGGAACTGAAGATCGAACGCCGGGCTGAACCGCGGGGTCCGCAGAAGATCCCCGGGGTTGACCGGATCGTCGCCGTCGCCTCGGGAAAGGGCGGGGTCGGTAAATCCACCGTCGCGGCCAACCTCGCCGCCGCATTCGCCGCGGAGGGCCGCCGCGTCGGCCTGCTCGACGCCGACGTCTACGGTCCCTCTCAGCCCCGGATGCTAGGCGTCTCGGGGCGGCCCGCCTCGCCCGACGGCAAGACCATTCTGCCAATGCGAAACCACGGCGTGACCATGATGTCGATCGGCCTGATGATGGGGGAGGACGAGGCCGTCGTCTGGCGCGGCCCGATGCTGATGGGAGCGCTTCAGCAAATGATGAACCAGGTTCAGTGGGGCGCCCTCGACGTGCTCGTGGTGGATCTACCGCCGGGAACGGGCGACGTGCAGATGACTCTCACCCAGACGGCGGAAGTGACCGGCGTCATCATCGTATCCACGCCGCAGGACGTGGCGCTCCTCGACGCGCGCAAGGGCGTCGACATGTTCAACAAGATGTCGACGCCGATCCTGGACTCACGTCTGCCCGAAGTGCGGGCACGAGGAGCACATGTTCGGCCACGGCGGCGTGCGCACGGTGGCCGAAAAGCTGGGCGTGCCGCTCCTGGCGGAAATACCCCTCGATCTGGACATCCGGTTGACCGCCGACGGCGGCGCGCCGATCGTCGTCTCGAAACCCGCATCGCCCCGGGCCGAGATCTTCCGCGGCGTCGCGCGAACCCTGATCGCAGACGGAAACGCGTGAGCACGGACGACGACACTCCCGTCTTTCCGCCACTCTTTCACGGCCAAGCGGTCGCGGGGGTGATCGATCCCTTCGCCAAGGCCTGCGCCCAGGCGGCCCTGGGCTGCGACGCTGGGCTGATCGTCTACAACATCGGAACCGACCGTCTGGCCGCGGCCATCGTGTTTGCGCCCGAGGTCCCGCTGGAGGATGCCATGGCAATGCTGCCGGCTTGCGGCGTCGGGTTCCAGAACGCGCTGGGTTCGCTCGCCCCTCCCGAGGTCGGGGTGCATCTGACGTGGGACGGAGGCATCCTGGTCAATGGGGCGGAGTGCGGGCACCTGCGCGTCGCCGCGGCCACGTCCGATCCCGCGGCAGAACCCGATTGGCTGGTCGTCGGCCTCGATGTACCGTTGATTCCGGAGGACCCCGACGCGCCCGGGGCCGCACCCGGGCGAACGTCGCTGTTCGAGGAAGGCTGCGTCGACGTTTCGCCCCTGCACCTACTGGAAAGCTGGTCGCGTCACACGCTCGTCTGGATCAACCGCTGGTCCGAAGAGGGCGCGCGGCCGCTGCACGAGGAGTGGCGGGGATTGGCCCGTGACATCGGAGAGGACGTCGAACTCGACCACCACGACGGACTCCTCGGTGGCACCTTTGTCGGGATCGACGAACGCTTCGGCATGCTCCTGCGGAACGGCGGAGAGACGCGTTTGCTGCCGCTGAGCGATCTGCTGAATCTGGAACGAGGGTCATGAATCTCGCGCGCGCAATCCACTTCGACGAAAGCGACATGAGGGTCTTTTACAACCCCGCGCGCACGGGCGAATGGTGCATCTCGGGCGGTTTCGAGTTCTCCAACTGGAGCGAGGCCGATCTGACCGGCAAGGCGCGTCAAGCTTTCGCGAACGGCTGGCTCGGCGTGGAGACGTTCGGCCGCGTGACCTTCGTGGCGGTCACCCGGATACAGCAACAGGAGTTCGACGTGCTGGTGCGTCGGCTCGCGGAGCATTTCGTCGATATCTACGGCGCGCCCTCGGTCGAAGCGGCTCTCGGCGTGGCGCGGGAGGAGATGGCTCAGATGGCCGACCTCTGCGAGGATCATCCTTCCAACACGCTTCTCACCGTGTCCCGCGAGTTGACCGACGCGGGGGTGAAGGAAAGCTTCCGCGCCCTCGAGGCCCAGGATGCCGGGCTCGAGCAGTTCGCCATCCACGGCGATCCCGACGGCCTCCATTGAAGCGAAGCCGGTCGGGGGCGAAGCGCTGGGCTATTCGGCGTTTGCGTTGTGCGTGAACAGGCGGTCACCGCCCAGGGTGTAGCCGTCGATCAAGACCCGGGCGCGGTCGCTCGTCAGCCACTCTTCGAGACGGCGCCCCGGCGCACCCTTGACGTGGGGGTGCCTCTCCGGGTTCACCGGCAGGTAGGCGTATTGGTTGAACAAGGTGGG
The DNA here is from genome assembly GCA_021296255.1 of Alphaproteobacteria bacterium. Taxonomy (GTDB): domain Bacteria; phylum Pseudomonadota; class Alphaproteobacteria; order UBA2966; family UBA2966; genus UBA2966. Next base: position 5,782 of record JAGWAU010000037.1, read on the forward strand.
ATCGCCGGAATAGAGCAGCGCCATATCGCCCTTGTTGCCGAACTTGAGCCAGCTCGCGCGGTCCGACATGGTGTAGGCGTTCATCGCCCGCGCGGTATTGAGCGCGGCGCCCATGCCCGAGCCGACCGAGCGGTACCAGGTCCCGAAGCCTTCGGGATTCCGCCGCGCCGCGCGCCAGAGCGCGAGCTCCTTCTCGTGGGTGCCGCTGTCGTCGCCCCGGCTCACGAACGGAGCCCCGGCCTCGGCGATCCTGACCAGCGCCTCGGCCGCGCCGCTGGCCCCGGCAATGCCCGCCGGATCGTGCCCGGGACCGATCAGCACGAAGTCGTTGTACATGATCTCGCGCCGGTGGGTTGCGAATCCCGAAGCGACGAAGGCCTCCTCGGCCCTACGGGAGTGCACCAGGACCGCGTCCACGTCGCCGGCGCGCCCGAGCCGCAGTGCCTGGCCCGTGCCCACCACCAGAAGTTGTACGTCGAGCCCGAGGTCCCGCTCGATCGCCGGCAGCAGGATGTCGGACAAGCCGGAGTTGTGAAACGAGGTGGTAACCGCCACGCGCATCGTTTCCGCGCGGACTCCGGCGGCGACGAGCAACACGGTCGCGAACGCAATCGTTCCATGCCGGATCATTCGACGATATCCCCTTTCAGAAAGGCCCGAGCCTCGGGCGTCGCCAACCGCCCCAGGGAGCCGTGACCGGACGCAGCTTCGTGCACCTGGCCCTGCAGTAGAAAAAAAACCTCCGTGGCCAGGCGCCGTGCCTGGCCCATGTCGTGCGTCGCCATCACGATGCGCGTGCCGGCGTCGCGGGCCGCCACCAGGATCGCTTCGATCTCGCGCGTCGCCCGGCCGTCGAGGTTGGCGCAGGGCTCGTCCAGAAACAGGATGTCGGGTTGTCGGATCAGAGCGCGTGCCAGGGCGAGTTTCTGCCTTTCCCCGCCCGACAGCGACGATGCCTGCCTCTCCAGAGCCTCGCCCAGCCCGACCTTCACCGCCCAGTCGGCCGCCCGGCGGCGGGCTTCGGCGCGATGGACGCCGTGGACCAGGAGCGGGTAGGCGATGTTTCCGAGAACGTGACGGCGCATCAGGATCGGGTTCTGAAAGACATAAGCTTGGCGCGTGCGCGCCTCGGCCTCGGGGACGGCCCAGCGCACACGTCCTTCCGCGGCGCGCTCGAGCCCGTGCATCAGTCGCAGCAGCGAGGTCTTTCCCGATCCGTTCGGTCCGATCACGATCGTCACGCCTTCGGCAGCGATCTCGAGATCGACCGGGCCGACCAGCCGGTTACCGCCGCGGCGCACCGCGGCCGCCTCCAGGCGCAGGGGCAGGATGGAGCCTACCATTGGCTGGCCCGTTCGGTGCGCGACAGCGTGTGGATGAGGATATTGACGGCGATGGCGAGCGCGATCAGCACGAAGCCGAGGCCGAGGGCCAGCGCGAGGTTCCCCTTTTCGGTCTCGAGGGCGATGGCCGTGGTCAGGACCCGGGTCGCGTGGTCGATGTTGCCGCCGACGATCATGATGGCGCCGACCTCGCCGATGGCACGCCCGAAGCCGGCCAGGGCGGCGGTGAGGAGGGTCCGCCGGCCATCCCAGAGGAGCGCGCGGACGCGCTGGGACTTCGTCGTATGGATCGAAATCAGCAGGTCGTGATAGTCGGCCCAGAGTTCGCGGATCGCCTGGTGGGCGATCGAGGCGACGAGCGGCGTAACGACGATCACTTGGGCGACGATCATCGCGGTCGGCGTGAACAGGAGGCCGAAGACGCCGAACGGCCCGGACCGGCTCAGGAGCAGATAGACGACCAAGCCCACGACCACCGGCGGCAGGCCCATCAGCGCGTTCATCACGGCGATCACGTGGCGCCGCCAGCGAAACCGGTTGACCGCCAGCCACGCGCCGAGCGGCATCCCGAGCGCTGAGGCGATCACCACAGCCGTCACCGAGACCTGCAGCGACCGGGCCGCGATCTCGGTCAGGTCACGATCGAGCGTGGCGACCAGGCGCGCCGCCGCGATCAGACCTTCCAGTATCTCGTTCATATGATCTCCCCTCGCGTCGCCTGACCGGCGCCGTCGTCTGGCGGGCTCGGCGGGACTTCGGCTTTCAGCGACTCAGGGCGATGGCCGACAGGTGACGGCGGTAGCCGCCTTCCCCTGCGTGGCAGGTCCGCCGATGGCTGAAGAACCTCCTTCGGTATCCAGACCGAAGGAATCACAACTCCAAAATCAATGCCAGGGGTTTCTCGGTAGCCCGCCAGACATGACGCGTCGCAAACGTCATCGCGATTCCTGCCGGAACCCGTGCCGCCCGCGGCTGCCGGGGCT
>JAGWAU010000037.1:8124-39492 GCA_021296255.1 Alphaproteobacteria bacterium
GACGGACGTCGGCGTCCGCGAACGACCCGCGGGCGTAAATCAGGGGGGTTGCCGGGTGCCGCGGGAACAGGGGCGCGCCACTATCGTCGGAACGGTCGCCGTGCTGATGTGGGCGACCCTGGCCTTGCTCACGGCGCAATCCGGTCAAGTTCCTCCGTTCCTGTTGGTCGGCCTCTCCTTCACACTGGCGTTCGTCGTCGGGATGGCGGTCTGGATATGGGGCCCCGGCGACGAGCGGTCGCGTGTGGCGCGCGTCCGGTCACAATTCCGTCTGCCCCTTCGGGTCTGGGCCCTCGGGGTGGGTGGGCTGTTCGGCTATCACTTCTTCTATTTCCTGGCCTTGCGCAGCGCACCTCCCGTGGAGGCCAGCCTTATCGCCTACCTCTGGCCGCTTCTGATCGTCGTGTTTTCCGCATTCCTACCGGCGGAGCGCCTGCGTTGGTGGCACGTCGCCGGAACGCTCGCCGGACTGCTCGGCACCGCGATCCTGGTCACTGGTGGCGAGGTTTCGTTCAAGAGTCAGTTCGCTCCGGGATATGCTGCGGCGGCGGTCTGCGCGTTGCTCTGGTCAGGTTATTCGGTGTTGTCCCGGACCGTGCGGCAAGTTCCCAGCACGGCCGTCGGGGCGTTTTGCGGGGTCACGGCAATCCTGAGCTTCGGCGCCCATTTCTCCCTCGAGACAACGGTGTGGCCAGCCGACACCGGTGAATGGCTCGCCGTGCTCGGCTTGGGTCTGGGCCCTGTCGGCACTGCCTTCTATCTCTGGGATCATGGCGTCAAGCACGGCGAAATTCGTGTTCTCGGCGCGGCCTCCTATGGCGCCCCGCTGCTTTCCACAATCCTCTTGATCGTGGCGGGGTTGGCCGAGGTCACGTGGCAGGTTGGGCTTGCGTGTATTCTGATTACGGGCGGCGCGTTGTTGGCGGCACGGGAACTACTGAAAGCCCGCGGGGCCGAAGCCGCGTCATCGCGTGACGGTCCGGCTCGGGCGGGGTAGAGTGCGACGATGAACTCAGGGAAGGATGACCCATGATCGTTGAACAGGTTTGGACCGCCAACAACTTCCGCAATTTCAATTACTTGATCGCCTGTCCGGAGACCGGCGAAGCGTTGGCCGTAGACCCCTTGGACCATCGGAAGTGCCTGGCCGCCGCCAAAGACAACGGCTGGCAGATCACCCAGATCCTGAACACGCACGAGCACCACGACCACATCGGCGGCAATCAGGCGATGATCGATGCCACAGGTGCCAGGCTGCTCGCCCATCGGAACGCCAAGGCTAAGATTCCCGACATGGATACCGGCCTCGCCGCCGGTGACGTCGTCAAGGTCGGCAAGACGGTCGAACTGGAATCACTCGACACGCCGGGCCACACCATGAGCCACGTGTGTCTGCTGTCGCGCACGGATCAGCCCGCCTTGTTCTGCGGCGATACGCTGTTCAACGCGGGTGCCGGAAATTGCCACAATGGTGGTCATCCCGAGGAGCTCTACGATACCTTCGTCCAGCAATTGGCGGCGTTGCCCGACGACACGTTGATTTACCCCGGTCATGATTACATCGCGAACAATCTCCAGTTCACCCTCGACCGGGAGCCCGACAACCCGCGCGCATCCGGACTGCTGAAGGAAGTGGAGGACCAGGACCTCGACGACGCTCTCGTCTCCACGCTCGCGCTCGAGAAGGAGATCAACACCTTCTTCCGGCTGCATAGCCCGACGGTGATCGCGCGACTGCGCGAGGCGTTCCCGGATCTGCCGGAAGAGCCCGACGAGAAGACCGTGTTCCTCAAGCTGCGAGAGTTGCGCAACGCCTGGTAGGGATCCTGACCCACCCGCGCGGTCGGACCGGGCAGGGAAGCGCTCAGGCGGGGTGAGGGAGAATCACCCGACGAAAAGTCACTTAGCTCGCTGCCGCCTCCCGAGGCCATCCGGTCCACGTGTTGAGTCGGCCCCCATCTTCCGGGATCCATTCCTCGGGCACGGTGCTCGCGAACGACGGCCGCTCCAAGACCGTGGTGAACCACGCGGCCAAGTTGGGCCGCGACGCACGCCAATCGTGATCCGGGTGACGGAAATCCATGAAACCGAGGCCGATACCGATTGAAATCAAGCCGATATCGATGCCCCCGAACGTGGGCGCTTCCCTCTCGAGTTCGTCGAGGCAGCGATCTACGGCGGCCATTTGCCGCACGATCCAGCCCGGCGAGCGCTCGTGTTCCACGCGGCGTTGCTCCCGCACCGCGTCGCCGCCGGCATCGACGATTCCCCCGCCCATGGACTGCCTGCGGATCGCAGTCCAGCGGGCCTTTCCCGGTGCAGGGAACATCTTTGGCCCGCCATGCAGGGAGTCCAGATACTCGCAGATCACCGCGCTGTCGTGGAGGCCGCTGCCGTCCTCAAGGATAAGCGCAGGCACCTTGCCCAGCGGATTGACGGTATGGATGTCGGTGAACTCCGCCCACGGGTGCGTGAGGACCCGCTCGATCCGGTTGCCGAGCCCGACTTCCTCGATCAGGACCGTGCATTTCCGGACATAGGGAGACATCGGGTTGTAGCACAGCTTCATCATGGCGGGTTCATTCGGGTCCAATCATTCGTAAGGCTCGGTGTTGCGGATCGAGGGACGCGACGAGAATTCCTCGTACCACGCGGCGAGATCCGGGCGACCCTCGCGCCAGGCGAAATCCGGCATCCGGAAATCCAGGTAGCCGAGCGCCACGGCGGTCGCGAGCAGACCGATATCGATACCCCTATAGGTACCTGCGTCCTGTTCCATGGCATCGGCAGCCCGTGTCACGACTCCAAGCTGCCGCTCGGCCCACCACGAGGACCGTTCGTCCGTCGGACGCATCAATTCGCGCCGGCGCAGGATCGCGGCATCCATCAATCCATCCGCAAGCGCCATTCGCGTCATGGCCCGCCAACGCGCGTCGCCCTCGGGCGGGAATAGCCTCGGCGGCTTGCCCAGCGAGTCCAGGTATTCGCAAATCACCGGGCTGTCGAACAGGATGCTGCCGTCGTCCCGGGTAAGTGCCGGGATCTTGCCGATGGGATTCTGCTCGATGACATCGGTATCGGGGTCCCATGGGTTCGCCTTCTCGAGTTCGAGGTCGTTCACGACGCCCGCTTCTATCGCGGTGGCCATACATTTGCGGACGAACGGCGACGTCGTCGAATAGCGCAACTTCATGGGACGTGCCCAACCCAGACGAATTATTGTGTGACCGCGATCACACCAAGGGGTTTCATTATGCACGCCCGCCGCCGCCGAGTCTTCATGCTACCATCGCGGCGCCATGCGGCCCGATATCGTCGATCTGGACCAGTTCTATACGACACGCCTCGGACAGGTGAGCCGCCGCCTCATTCGCCGCCGTCTTCAGGAGATCTGGCCGGATGTGAGTGACCTGCGCGTGCTCGGCGTGGGTTACGCAACGCCTTATTTGCGCGCATTTCGCGACAAAGCCGAACGTGTGATCGCGGCCATGCCCGCGAGCCAGGGTGTGATCCATTGGCCCAGGGGAGAGCCGTGTCTCGTCGCGTTGTCCGAGGAGGTTGAGATTCCACTTCCCGACAGTTCGATCGACCGAGTCCTGCTGGTCCATTGCCTGGAAAACGCAGAGCAAGTCCGCCCGATGCTCCGCGAAATTTGGCGCGTGATGACGTCGGGTGGCAGGCTGCTGGTCGTGGTTCCCAACCGGCGGGGCATTTGGGCGCGCTTCGAGAGGACGCCGTTCGGGCACGGGCAGCCCTTTTCACCGCCTCAATTGACCAGACTGCTACGCGAGACGATGTTCCTGCCGACCACCACGACGGCGGCAGTGTCGATTCCCCCCGTCACGTGGCGCCCTCTCCTGAAAATGGCGACCGCCATCGAACGCGTGGGACGACGATGGGGCGGGGCGGTCGCAGGAGTTCTGATCGTCGAGGCCGGTAAGCAGATCTACGCTGTCAGCGCGGGTCGGACCCAACGGGCGAGATCCCGACGCATCGCCGCCCCCGCCGCCAACAACGTCGCTCCCCGCCACGCGTGTGATCTCAGTCGTTGCCCTGGCGGCTGAGCACGAACACGCCCTGTTCCGCAAACAGGTTGGCGAACGGGCCGTCATTGACGATGTTCATGCGGCGACCCTGCTTGTCGACCGAGATCCGGCGTTCGATCCTGATCTCCAGGTCGCGGCACAACAGCACGAAATCCTTGATCGTGCAGAAATGGGCGTTCGGGGTGTCGTACCACTGGCGATCCAACACCTCCGTGACCGGCATTCGGCCCGTCATCCCGAGCTTCCAACGTACTTTCCAGTGACCGAAATTGGGGATCGAAATCACGCACTTGCGCCCGATCCGCAGGAGTTGATCAATCACGTCGCGGGGCCGGCGCACCATCTGCAGGGTCTGGCTGAGGACGACATAATCGAAGGAGTCGGCCGGATAGTTCACCAGATCCGTATCCGCGTCACCTTGGACGACGGATAAGCCCTGTGCCACGCAGGCATTGACGCCGGCCTGACTCAGTTCGATACCGCGGCCATCCACCTCTTTCGCGCGAGCCAGATGACGCAACAGGGCACCGTCGCCGCAGCCGACGTCCAGGATCCGCGCCCCCGGCTCGATCATGTCGGCGATCAGCAGCAGGTCGACCCGGATTTCGCCACCGTGAGTCCGCTGGAGGTCGGGGTTCACGGGGTATTGCCGCTCCAGTGTTCGGCCGCGCCCCTGAGGAAACCGCGAATCGTCTCGAACATCTCGGGCTCGTCCAGAAGGAAGGCGTCGTGCCCTTTGTCGCTGTCAATTTCGACAAAGCTGACATTCGCCGCGGCGGCGTTGAGGGCGTGGACGATTTTCCGGCTTTCTGGCGTTGGAAACAGCCAGTCCCCGGTGAACGAGATGATGCAGAACCGCGTTGGACACGCCTCGAAGGCGTCGGCGAGAACCCCGTTATACTCCTTGATGAGGTCGAAATAGTCCATGGCCCGCGTGAGGTAGAGGTACGAGTTCGCGTCGAAGCGTTCGACGAAGACCGTTCCCTGGTGGCGCAGATAGCTTTCGACCTGGAAATCCGCGCCGAAGCCGTATGACGGAGCGTCCCGGTCCTGAAGCTGCCGGCCGAATTTTCGGTGCATGGCGGCTTCGGACAGATAGCTGATGTGAGCGGCCATGCGGGCCACGGACAGACCGGCCTTGGGTATGGTGTTGTGCGACATGTAATCGCCACCGCGCCAGTCGGCGTCTCCCATGATGGCTTGACGCCCAACCTCGTGCAGGGCGATGTTCTGGGCGGTGTGATGCACGGCACTACCGATGGGAATCGCCGCGTGCACCCGTCCGGGATAGGTGACGGCCCATTGCAGCGCCTGCATGCCGCCCATCGAGCCCCCGGAGACGCAAAAAATCTTTTCTATTCCGAGATGATCGAGAAGCATCGCTTGGGCCCGGACCATGTCCTTGATCGTGATGACCGGGAATGACAGGCCGTAGGGGCTACCCGTTCTTGGATCGATGGATTTGGGACCCTCCGTACCCATGCATCCGCCCAGGACGTTGGCGCAAACCACCAAATAGCGATCCGTATCGAAGGGCAGACCAGGACCCACCATGAGCGGCCACCAGCCCTCCTTTCCGGTGACGGGATTGGTGCCGGTCACGAATTGGTCACCCGTCAGTGCATGACACACGAGGATGATGTTGGACCGATCCTCGTTCAGTTCTCCATAGGTTTGATAGGCGACGGTAAACGGACCGAGATCGACGCCACAATCCAGCGTCAGGGGCGCGTCGACCCCGAGTTCCGCCGTGTGGCCGACCTCAATGTCGGCACCAGCGACAGCCTCATCGTATCGTTGAGTGCTACTCATGGCTCAACGCCAAACCGCCCACGAAACGCTCGGGAAAGGAGAGCATTGCTATGGACAAGTCTTGGTAATGTCAACGTTTTCTTTGATTTTACGGGACCTCCAGACTACTACTATCCTTCTCTTTCGGTAGGTCATCACCATAGATCGCAATGAGCAAGGAACCGAACACCCTCGCCGCCCTGCGGCGGGAAATCGACAGGATCGACACGTCGATCCACGATCTCCTCATGCGCCGGTCAGAGTTGGTGGGACGGGTCGACGCCGTCAAGAAGCGCGGCAGTTCGTTTCCGACGGGGATGCGGCCGGGACGCGAGGCCAAAGTCCTCCGCCGTCTGATCTTGCGTCATCGTGGGGCTCTTCCGGCCGTGGTGGTCGCACGAGTATGGAGAGAGCTGATCTCGGCGTTCACGCGTCTGCAAGGCCAATTGACCGTCGCCGTATGTGCGCCCGAGATGTCGGTGGGCTACTGGGACCTGGCGCGGTCGCACTTTGGGTCGACGACACCGATGTCCCTTCACCGCTCACCCTTCGTCGTGATGCGCGAGGTCGTACGAGGTGAGGCCACCGTCGGTGTTCTTCCCATGCCTGAATCCGATGACGAGGACCCGTGGTGGCCGCTGCTCGCGGCCGAAACGGATAACACGCTCAAGATCATCTCGCGCCTGCCCTTCGTCGAAGACAAGAGTTCCCGATTCGAAGATCTCGTGGCCCTGGTCGTGTCGAAAATACCGCAGGACAACACGGAAGACGACCGGACGCTCATTGTCATCGCCGCCAATGCGCCCATCAGCCGGGCCAGCATCAACGAGCTCTTGAGGAGCGCGGCGCTGATCGGACGCAGCGTCACGGCGCTCGACCGGCGGGAAGATCGGCCGGAATGGCTGCATCTCGTCGAGGTCGAGGGTTATCTGGCCGACGATGATCCCAAGATCGTAGCCCTCATAGAAGAGGGGCAGGGCCGTATTCGCCGGATCGTCGCCATCGGCGGATTTGCCAATCCAATCCGCACCTTGAGCGGCGTCCATCCCACGGCAACCGCAGCCGAATAGCGAAACAAGCGTCCACCCGACAGGTTTCATGACATGAGCGGCCCCATCCCCCGCGCGGGAGTCCTCGAGATTCCCATGTATGTCCCCGGCCGGTCCCGGGCAGAAGGTCACGAGCACGTCGTCAAGCTGTCGTCCAACGAATCGGCGCTGGGAACCAGCGAGAAGGCCATGGCCGCCTATCGGGCGCTGGAAGGAGAGCTGCACCGGTACCCCGACGGCAGCGCGGCCGATCTGCGCGAGGCGATCGCGGGGGTTCATCGCGCCGACGGCGACGCGCTGGACGCCGAGAACATCGTTTGCGGCGAAGGATCCGACGAAATCATCCACCTCTTGACCGCCGCCTACGCGGGTCCCGGGGACGAGGTCCTGCACAGCGCCCACGGTTTCGTCATGTACAAGCTGTCGGCACTCGGCGTCGGCGCGACCCCCGTCGCGGCACCGGAGCGGGAATGGACTCCCGACGTAGACGCCTTGCTGAAGCGGGTGACGGAGCGCACGCGCCTGGTATTCCTCTCCAACCCCAATCCCACCGGAACTTATCTGCCACGCCGGGAACTGGTCCGCCTGCATAGCTGCCTTCCCGCCTACGTCGTGTTGGCGATCGACGCGGCTTACGCCGAATACGTCACCCGGGACGACTACGCATCCGGACTCGAACTGGTCGGTGCCGCGGACAACGTGGTCATGACGCGCACGTTTTCCAAAGCCTATGGCCTCGCGGGTTTGCGCCTGGGTTGGTGTTATGGACCAGCGGGTGTGGTCGACGTCTTGAACCGTCTGCGTGGGCCTTTCAACGTGACCGCCCCGGCCCAGGCCGCCGGAATCGCCGCGATCGAAGACCAAGCGTTCGTCGCGCGCGCCCGGCAACACAACGAGACTTGGCGCAACTGGCTCGAAAGTGAGCTCCGGCGTCTCGGCGTGACTTACATTCCCAGCGTCACCAATTTCGTTTGTGCCGGATTTCCGGACAAGGAAAAGACGGCCGCCGCGGCCATCGAGCACATGATGGGGCACGGTATCCTCGTGCGGGACATGAACGCCTACGGCCTGCCCAACCACGCTCGCATAACGATCGGCCTCGCGGAAGAGACCCGGGCCGTGGTGCGCTCGCTCGAGACGTTCCTGGGATGAGACGGTGACGCGGCGAAGGAAATCCGAACCGCTGTTCGATACCGTCGCCCTTATCGGCGTAGGTTTGATCGGCTCATCACTGGCGCGACTTATGCGCCGCGAGGGTCTTGCCCGGCGAATCGTCGGGTGCGCCCGTACCCGCCGGACACGGTCGGTTTGTCGTGAACTCAAGCTCGTCGACGCCACCTCCGCCAGCCCGAGGCAGGCCGCGAAGGGGGCCGACCTGATCGTCATATGCACGCCCGTGAGCACCTACGGCGCCATCGCCGCGGCCATTGCGCCGTCGCTGAAACCGGGCGCCATCGTGTCGGACGTCGGCTCGGTCAAGCGGACAGCCATCGACGCCGTGACGCCGCACCTGCTCGATGGCGTTCACTTCGTACCGGGCCATCCCGTTGCCGGAACCGAGCATTCGGGTCCCGAGGCGGGATTTGCCGAGCTGTTCGAGGGACGGTGGTGCATCCTCACGCCGACAGAGGGGACGGACGCGGCCGCCGTGCGCCAGGTCACCGACCTCTGGCGCCGTGCGGGAAGCCGGGTGGAGATCATGGATGCCGCGCACCACGATCTTGTTCTCGCCGTGACATCGCATCTTCCTCATTTGATCGCCTACAACATCGTCGGCACGGCGGCGGATCTGGAATCGGTCACGGACTCCGAGGTATTCAAGTACTCGGCGGGCGGGTTCCGGGATTTTACCCGCATCGCGGCGTCCGACCCGGTCATGTGGCGCGACGTCTTCCTGCACAATCGTGATGCCCTGCTCGAGGTGTTGGGGCGGTTCAACGAGGACCTGTCGGCATTGCAGCGGGCCATCCGTCGGGGCCAGGGCGAGGTACTCGAAGCCTTGTTCGTCCGGACGCGCGACATTCGCCGCGGCGTCATCGAAGCCGGCCAGGCCGAGGCGCTCCTCGCCGGCGGGCCGGAGACTGAGACTGCGACCCGGCACCCGGAAAAAAAACGACGGGCGAGAGGCGGAAAACCCGCAGGGATCCGGCGCCGAACCAGCGGTCCTGGGCGGTGACCGGAACGGTGATCCCCCGCCGTTCGCCGGATCCGAGAACACGTCGAGCGAGCGACTTATGCCGAGTATTCTCACGTCTTCCCGAAGCCCGGCCTGGGGCGTGGTGGCCGAGGCCACCCGGCTCTCCCGGCTAAGCTCGCTCTCATCGCCCTAGAGGGCTGCAGATTTATCGAGCAGTGCCAGGGTCACGCTCGTCGCTGCCACGGCTCCCTTCACGAACCGGGACGAGACGATGGTTCGGACCTGCTGAAGCGTCGGCGACGGCATGGGATTCGCACCGATTATGCAAAGCCGATCCCGATTGTATCCGGTTGCCGACAAGCCCGATGCTCGGAGGTTCTTGGCGACGCGTCTCTGATCTCTTAGGTTGGGGATATACTGGCCGGGGGAGACACGCATGTCGGAGCCGAGAGTCGTCGTGATCACGGGAGGCGCCAGTGGCATGGGCCGCGGAACCGGAGAAGTGTTCGCCGCGGGCGGTGACCGGGTGGTGCTCGCGGATATCAACTCGAACCTTGGGCGTCGGGCTGCCGAAGAGATCGAAGGTATCGGGGGTCGGGTGGTGTTCCACGATCTCGACGTCACGGACGAGGGATCCATCAACGAGCTCGTGGAATGGACCGAATCGGAGGTCGGACCGATCGACGTTCTGGTGAATTCGGCCGGGATCCTGCAGAACCCCATGTCCATCACCGAGATGTCGATGGAGGACCACGATCGGATGTGGGACATCAACAATCGTGGCCTCTACATGTGCTGCCGGGCCGTAGCACCGCTGATGAAGGACCGCGGCTGGGGCAGCATCGTCAACATCGCCTCCTCGACGAGTTTCAACGCCTGGCCTCTGACCGCGTATGTGCCGGGAAAGACCGCCGTGAAGATGCTCACGGAAGTGCTGGCGGGCGAGATGGGGCCAAGCGGCGTCCGTGTGAACGCCGTGGCGCCCCACGTTACGCCGACACCCGCCATTCAAGCACGCATCGACGCGGGCGAACGCGATCCCGCGAAGATCACCGCCCAGCAGGCGCTGCCGCGAATGGTCGAAGTCATCGACGTCGCCGAGGCCATCCATTTCCTGTGTTCCCCCGAGGCCAAGGCGATCACGGGTGTGACGCTTCCGGTGGACTGCGGATACCTCGTCGCCAACACCTACAACGCCTACCCGAAGTAGCCGTTCACGAGGTTGACGATCACGCGCAAGGACGGCCTCGGGGACCTGCACCATTTCCATGACGGCGGCGACCTTTGGGTCTTCGGCTACGGCTCGCTGATGTGGCGGCCCGGTTTTCCGTACACCGAAGTGCATTCGGCGCTGATCCGTGGGATCCATCGCGCGCCCTGCGTGATCTCGCACCGGCATCGGGGTTCGAGGGAGTGCCCGGGGGTGGTCATGGGACTGGATGCCGGCGGGTCGTGCAAGGGACGGATCTACCGGGTCGCCGCGGAGGACGCCATCGAGGTGCTGGACTACCTGCGCGACCGCGAGATGGGGGGCTATGACGTCTACAAGCCGGCCAAGCGCCCGGTCCTGATTCTCACGCCGGGACGACAGAAGAACGTTGCCGCTCTTTGCTTTGTCGTCGACCGGCACCACGCCCAGTATGCGGGCGGTCTCTCCCGCGCCGACCTCCTCGTTCATATCCGGCAGGGAGTCGGGGAAGGCGGCACCTGCATGGACTATTTCTCGAAGCTTGTGCGTCACCTCGACGAGCTCGGCATCGCCGATGGACCCGTTCATCGTCTATACGAAGCCGTCAGAGAACCCTCCGAATAGACTCCTCTTTAAGTGGTGACGCGGCGGCGTTACGATCTCAACGTCCATGAGATGTCCCGACGGGATCGAGGGGGCGGCGATGAATGTGCACCAGCAGACTCCACGACAAGCCTACTCGGGATATCACCTGCGCGACGTGCCGGCAGAGGACGCCGAGTTGACTCACGTCGGGCCGGGAACGCCCTGCGGCGAATACATGCGCCGGTTCTGGCAGCCCGTATGCCTGTCGCAGGAGTTGACCGACCTGCCGCACGCCGTCCGGATCCTCGGCGAGGACCTTGTAGCTTTCCGCGACAAGTCGGGGGACGTCGGTGTTCTGCATCGCCACTGCAGCCATCGCGGTACGTCGCTCGAATACGGAATCGTTGCCGAGCACGGAATCCGCTGCTGCTATCATGGCTGGTTGTTCGATATCGACGGCACCATCCTGGAGACGCCGGGCGAGACGCCGGGGTCGAGATTGCGGGAGAGCTTCCGTCACGGCGCCTATCCGGCGCGGGAATACGAAGGACTCGTGTTCGCCTACATGGGACCTCCGGACGAAGAGCCGGAATTCCCTATGTTCGACACCTACTTCCTGACGGATAACAAGCTCGTTCCCTATTCCTGCCACTACTCGTGCAGTTGGCTGCAGGTCCACGAGAACTTCGTCGACCCGATCCACGCGGTCTTCCTGCACACGCGCCTCACCGGCACGCAGTTCACCGACGCCTGGCACGACTTGCCGGCCACCGAATTCGTCGAGAAGGACGCGGGCCTCTACTACATCACGACCCGTCAGGTCGGCGATCGCGTCTGGGTCCGCACGAACCACATCATGCTTCCCAACTTCGGCCAGGTCGCGGCTCTGTGGGAGGCGGTGGAGAAGGAGAAGTTCTTCAATCGGGCGAGCGTGACGCGGTGGTCGGTGCCCATCGACGATACGAATTCCTGGATTTTCGGCTACCGCCACTTCAACGACGTGGTCGACACGGCAGGGATCGGCAAGGAAGAGGAATGCGGCGTCGACAGCGTCGATTTCCTCGGCCAGACCGGAAACCGGCCCTATGAGGAGCGCCAGCGCGAACCGGGAGACTGGGATGCCCTCGTCGGTCAGCGCCCCATCGCCATCCACGCCAAGGAACATCTGGGCACAACCGACCGGGGTGTGGCCATGTGGCGACGCATCCTGCGCGAAGGGATCCGCGGCGAAGCCCGATTCGCGGGCAAGCCGGCGACGTGGGGTTACGCCGGGGATCCCATTCATACCTACACGCACGACACCTGCCTCGATATCCCGGCGAACGGCATGAAGGGCGCCGAGCAGATGGCGTATCTCGCCGGGATCGGCCGCGAGGTGCTCGATTGCATCTTCTCGGGCGATGCCTACGAAGGTGCCGAACGCAAGGGTCACGTCGAGAAGCGGCTTCGGGATTTGCGGGACCGCTACCGCGGTTGAGGAGGCGATCGAATACCGGCAAGTTCGCGAGACCGAAGCCTCCCCGTGACTGAAGGCTACGACTACGTCATCGTCGGCGGCGGATCGGCGGGGTGTGTGCTCGCTAACCGGCTCAGCGCCGATCCGGACAACCGTGTCCTGTTGCTCGAAGCGGGCGGCAGTGGCCGCAACCCGCTCTACCGGGTCCCCTTGATCGCGGGAAAACTCAGCCGAAACCACTTCGGCGATTGGAACTACGAGACCGAGCCCGAGGCGGAGGTGAACGGCCGGCGGGTCGACTGGCCACGCGCCAAGATGCTAGGCGGCTGCTCGATGGTCGCCGGCATGCTCTATGTTCGGGGCCATCCCTCCGACTTCGACACCTGGGCTCAGCTCGGCAACCGTGGCTGGAGCTATCGTGAGGTCTTGCCCTACTTCAAGCGGGCCGAAGACCATGAAGAGGGTGCCAGTGCCTATCACGGCGGCAGTGGCGAGCTTTTCGTTCGCAGCCCCCGTTCCGACAATCCGATCCTGAGCGCCTATATCGAGGCCGGGCGCCAAGCGGGTTACCCGCTGACCGACGACTTCAACGGCGAAACCCAGGAAGGCTTCGGGCGTTATCACTGCAACATCAAGAACGGTCGGCGCTGGAGCGCGGCCCGTGCCTTCCTCGACCCCGCCCTGCCGCGACCCAACCTTACCGTCCTGACCGGCGCCCAGGCGACGGAGATTCTGTTCGACGGACGCCGGGCCCGCGGCGTCGCCTATCGTCGCGGCGGGCGCGACGAGCAGGCGGCGGCCGACGGCGAGGTGATCCTCAGCGGGGGCACCGTCAATTCTCCGCAGCTTCTCATGCTCTCCGGCATCGGGCCCGCCGATGCCCTGGCGGCGCACGGCATCCAGGTACGCGCGGACCTGCCGGGCGTCGGGCGCAACCTGCAAGATCATCTCGATGTATCGATCTGCCACGCCAGCAGGCGGCCGGTCACCGTCTACCGCTTGCTGGCCTTGGATCGGTTCGTCCTGGAAACCGGGCGCGCACTCCTGTTCGGCACCGGACCCGCGACCGTATTTCCCCAGGAGGCCGGCGGATTCGTTCGTAGCACGCCGGATCTGGAGGCGCCGAACCTTCAGGCCCACATGCTGCCGCTTTTGGTTGACCGCATGAAATTGCGCCCGCCCTTCGCCTACCTGTTCGACCGCAACCCCGCCGAGGGACATGGTTATGCCGTCCGAACCAGCCTCCTGCGGCCCTACAGCCGGGGCGTCATCGAGCTCCGGTCGAACGACCCGTTCGCCAAGCCCATGATCCGGCCGAGCTACCTCTCGGACCGGCGCGACGTCGATTTGTTCCGCAGGGCCGTCGACATCGGCCGTGACATTCTCTCGCAGCAGGCTCTCAAGCCGTTCGACGCCGGCGAGATCGAGCCCGGACCGGAGGTGCGGAGCGATGTCGATATCGAAGCTTGGATCCGCCGGGCCGTGACCACGGAGTTTCACCCGGTCGGCACTTGTCGCATGGGGCAGGGTACCGACGCCGTCGTCGACGAAGAACTCAGGGTGATCGGCGTGGACGGGCTGCGGGTGGCCGACGCCTCGATCATGCCGGTCATCACGGGAGGCAATACCAATGCGCCGACCATGATGATCGGCGAGAAGGCGGCGGACCTGGTGCTGGGCCGCGCTCCGCTCGTCAGCGAGGGACCGGCTCTCGAATCTGCGGAGGAATTAAGGAGAGAGATATTATGAAGATCGACGGCGGCTGCCACTGCGGCTATCTGACTTACGAGGCGGAAATCGACGAGACCGAGATCTCGGTATGTCACTGCACCGACTGCCAAGCCCTGTCGGGCACGGCGTTCCGGGTGTCCGCCCGCAGCCGCGAGGACGCTTTTATCCAGCTCACGGGCGAGCCAAGGGAATACATCAAGACCGGTTCGAGCGGTGCACAGCGGATCCAGGCTTTCTGCCCGGAATGCGGGTCGCAGATCTATTCGACGTCGGTGGGCGACGGACCAAAGGTGTACAACCTCCGCACGGGTACGATTCGCCAGCGCGCGGAGCTCGTCCCGGTCGTCCAGCAGTGGACCCGCTCGGAACTGCCGTGGATCGATGTCTTGGCATCGATTCCGAAGTTCGAGGGGACTTACATGACGCCGGATCAGTCGAAGAGCTGAGTGTCGTAGCCGCGGGACGGTTCCTGGAGGAACCGGGCTCCGAGCCGTTGCTCGAGTTCCGAAATGACGAAATTTGCTTGTACAGTGAATTCGAAAGCGGCGGCAGGGTGAACGTACCGGTCAGGACATCGGGGCATGAACGACGTCGGCACAGAGTCACCATCACCCTTTCACAAGGGAGAGCGGTTGGTTCAGGAACGCATGGGCGTCCGGGACAAGGTGGAAAAGCTTGGGCGGCGGGCCATTCGTGACTTCCTGCCCGACCAGCATCGCGAGTTCTATGCCGAATTGCCCTTCGTGCTCATCGGCACGGTAGATGGCCAGGGACGACCTTGGACGTCACTCGTCCCGGGACGCGTCGGGTTTATGACGACCCCGGACGACCGAACCCTGGACGTCGGAATGCGACCCTTGTTCGGGGACCCGCTCAACGAGACCCTGACGGAAGGCGCGCACGTCGGCGTGCTCGGCATTCAACCTCACAGCCGCCGCCGCAACCGGATGACCGGCCGTGTCGGGGCGGTGCGGCCCGACGGTTTCACCATCACGGTCGATCGCTCTTTCGGAAACTGTCCTCGGTACATCCAGACCCGCGACGTCGAAGTTCTACCCGGCATCGACCGGCCGGAGACGGTGCGTGCTGTCAGCCGGTCCGATGCGATCGATGAGCCCGTGCGGGGGATCATCGAGCGGGCAGACACCTTGTTCATCGCGACCGCGCATCTGGACGAACGCGAGGCCGAATCACAAGGCGCCGACGTTTCCCATCGAGGGGGCAAGCCCGGCTTCGTCAAGGTCGAGGACGAGCGGTCCTTCGCATTCCCCGACTTCTCAGGCAACCTTCACTTCAACACGGTGGGCAACATCCTGCTCCATCCGAAGGCGGGCTTCCTGTTCGCCGATTTCGACACGGGCGACCTCGTCTACCTGACCGGTGGCGCGGAAATCATCTGGGACGGCGAGATGATCGAGGCCTTCAGGGGCGCCCAGCGCCTGATCCGTTTTTCCGCCGATGAGGTCATCCGGGTGGAGCGCAGCCTGCCGTTGCGATTCACCTTCGGTGAGTATTCTCCCCTCTTGGAGAACACGGGGTCCTGGACACAGGCGTCCAGAATTGTCGCAGCCGACAAGGCGTGGAGCGCCGTACTCGAGAAGTCGATCGTCAACGGCGGATCAAGCCGGGCTTGAATCGCCGTAGATTTGGAAAGCCCTCTTAACTGCACTTCGAATAGCCGCAGGACGTGCAAGTATCGCAGTTCTCCATGCGGATGACACTGGCCTGGGCGCAGCGCGGGCACGGCCGGAATCCCGAGTTCCCCGCCTCGCCACCCCCCGCCGAGGCGGCGAGCTGCAACTTCTCGGCGCCGACACCCGCCTCGGGTCGTTGGATGAAGCCGATCTCCACGAGGTGCTGCTCGATGACCTCGCCGATGGCAGCGAGCAGAGACGGGATGTAGCGCCCGCCCATCCAGTGGCCGCCACGGGGATCGAACACGGCCTTCAACTCGTCGACCACGAACGAGACGTCCCCGCCGCGGCGGAATACCGCCGAGACCATGCGGGTCAGCGCCACCGTCCAGGCATAGTGCTCGGTGTTCTTGGAATTGATGAACACCTCAAAGGGACGCCGCCGGCCGTCGATGACGATGTCGTTGATGGTGATGTACATGGCGTGATCGCTCTCGGGCCAGCGCACCTTGTAGGTGGCGCCCGGGAGCACTTCGGGCCGGTCCAGCGGCTTGGTCATGTAGACCACGCCGCCTGCCTCGTAGATATCCTTTGGCCGCGTCTGCGGTTCCTCGAGCGGCAGTTCGGCCTGGGAATCGTCCACCTCGTCCTGGTGGTCGGCCCGCAGTACGGCGCCGGTGACGTCATTCGGCCGGTAGGTCGTGCATCCCTTGCAGCCGGACTCGTAAGCCTCCAGGTAGACGTTCTCGAACGAATCGAACGGAATGCTTTCAGGAACGTTGATGGTCTTGGAGACGGCCGCATCCACGTACTTCTGAACCGCAGCCTGCATACGCAGATGATCCGGCGGCGTCAGGTGCCGGGCATCGACGAAGGCGTCGGTCAGCGGGGTGTTCTCGCCAAAGTGCTGCTTGTAGAGGCGGAAGGCGTAGTCGCTGACCTGCTCCTCGCGCCGGGTTCCGTCCGCCATCAGCACGTTGCGGGTGTAGGTGAAGCTGAAGACCGGCTCCAGCCCGGACGAAACGTTGTTGGCCACGATCGAGATGGTTCCCGTCGGCGCCACCGAGGTGAGCAAAGCGTTGCGGATCCCGTTCGACGCGATCGCGTCACGAACGTCATCGTCGAGATCCTGCACGGTTTCCGAAGCGAGAAACGGTTCCTTCTCGAACAACGGGAAGGCCTGCTTCTCGTCCGCAAGCGCCGCCGAAGCGAGATAGGCCGAGCGCCGCAGGGCCGACATCCAGCGTTCCGTCAGTTCGACGGCGCGGGGGCCGCCGTAGCGGGCGCCGCACATGATGAGGGCATCCGCGAGGCCCGTGACCCCAAGGCCGACCCGGCGCTTGGCCTTCGCTTCGTGATCCTGCTGGGGCAGCGGGAAGCGCGAGCTATCGATGGCGTTGTCGAGCATGCGCACGGCCACGGCGACGAGATCCGACAACTTACCGGTATCGATGTCCGCCTCCGGCGTGAACGGCGCCTGAACCAGGGCGGCGAGGTTGACGGAGCCGAGCAGGCAGGCGCCATAGGGTGGCAGGGGCTGTTCGCCACAAGGATTGGTCGCGCTGATCGTTTCCGCATAACTCAGGTTATTCGCGCGGTTGATCCGGTCGATGAAGATCACACCTGGTTCGGCATAGGCGTAAGTCGCCCGCATGATCTTGTTCCACAATTCCCGGGCGGGCAGGCTCTTGTAGCAGGTGCCGCCGAATACCAGTTCCCAAGGGCGGTCGTCCTTCACCGCGTCCATGAACGCATCGGTGACCAGGACCGAAAGGTTGAACATGCGCAGTCGGCCCGCATCCCGTTTGGCGTCGATGAAAGTCTCGATATCCGGGTGGTCGCAGCGCATGGTCGCCATCATCGCGCCACGGCGGTGTCCCGCGCTCATGATGGTACGGCACATCGCATCCCAGACGTCCATGAACGTGAGGGGGCCGGACGCGTCGGCGCCAACCCCTCTGACTGGCGCACCCTTGGGCCGCAGCGTGGAGAAGTCGTAGCCGATTCCGCCACCCTGCTGCATGGTCAGGGCAGCTTCTTTCAGGTGCTCGAAGATCCCCGCCATGTCGTCAGGGATGGTGCCCATGACGAAGCAATTGAAGAGGGTGACGTCGCGCTCCGTACCGGCGCCGGCAAGAATCCGGCCGGCGGGCAGGAACTTGAACCCTTCCAGCGCGTCGTAGAATTTCCCTTCCCAATCCGCGGGCGTCGTCTCGACGGCTGCGAGCGCCGCCGCCACCCGGTGCCAGGAATCCTCGAGGGTCCTGTCGATCGGCGAGCCGTCCGCGGACTTGAAGCGGTACTTCATGTCCCAGATCTGCTGAGAGATCGGTTCGATGGCTGTCGTCATCCGGACTTCCCGGTTCCCGGACCGTTATTCGTCGCCCGTTCGAGGGTTTCGCCGCATTGCCTTGCGGGCTTGACCATACGCTCCGTAACGCGGATCGACCTCAAGGGAAGTGTAGTACTGCCGCAAGGACCGGTCAAAGTAATTGTTCACGTTATGTTTCCACATCTCGACTGGTAGTCATCCTATTGATAAATAAAAAGAAAGATCAGTTATCCAGGTAACGCACAAGCCGTCTCATCCACAGCCTGAAAAGGGTCCCCGTTTTAGCCGAGACCGACAATCCCCGCGCGGGCCTGCCAATCCCTTGTTTTCCGGCACCGTTCCCTGTCCATTCGACGATGGTGGCAAGGTCGCCGTGCAGCGTGGCGTTCACTTCGCCCCACTTCTCGCCAGTCTCCAAATAGACCTAGTACAACTGGAACACCCGCTTCGCTGTATCCACCCCGACGACGGTCTCGCCAGTCTTCGTCTCGGTCCCTCCGGTTTGCCTGTGAAGAGCTTTCTCCACCCACTTGGCCCTTTGATGCCGTCGGCCCGTGAGGGGCCAACTCAACCCTCCGGCCAACGAACATCAGGGGGGTGGAAGGCGTCCATTCCCTTCTTCGTGGGGTCCGCCTTGGCGCTTGTCTTGTCGAACGGGACGGCGTTACAGGAGGGACCAAGCAAGGTCCCTAGCTTCCTTCTCGGTCACGACGATCCGATTGTCGGGAATGCTGTCGAGGACGTCGAAAGCGAAAAAGGGGTCCGAGGATACGGTCGTTGATGCCGCAGACGACGATCTCGGTGCGGGTCTGCTTCGAGCGGTCGATGATCTGGGACAGCAGGTGAGCAGCGCTGTCGTCGACGTCTGCCGGTGCAGGGCGCGCCAGTCGACGAGATCAAGAACAGACGGCCGCACACCTGCATTACCCGCTGGGCAGAGAAGACGTATTCAATTGACCTCGATCAGACATCCGGCCCATGCTCCGGTATCCACCCCGGCCAGCGGCGCACTGAACATCGACCTCTGGCCGATCGTCCGGCAAAGTCCGCGTTAGGGACGTCTCCGCCCCTAACACGGCTCAGGCGTCGGCCACGTCGAAATGGCGGATGCTCGGCGGTTCGGCGAGGATCTGCTTGAGTCGGTCGCTGGTACCCCTCTCCCGCCGCCAAGCCAGATATTCTTCGTATTGCTCGTGGGAATCCCACACTTCCACCACCACCATATTGTCGGCGTCGTCGCTGTTTTGCAGCGCGTCGACGCTTGTACAGCCCTCATAAGCGCGCGTCTCCGGCAGGATCGACCTGAAGAATGCAACCACCTCGTCCCCGGTGCCAGGCTTCGCCTGGACCTCGAGAATCACTCTTACAGCCATTCCAAAATCCTCCATGTCCCTTTTGTAGCTGGTGCCCTGATTCAACGCACCGCGAGAATCTATTGGCGGACATGGCGTAACCCGTTGAGATCGGGTAGAAATTCGTTGCCTAGCGCCCTTCTTGCCCGACAACGAGAGCGCCACGGCCACCACAACCGAAGGTACTTCTTTCCCATTGGATTTGCCAGCCGTAGAACGCGAGCAGGGGGCAACATGCGGAAGCACAAGGAAACAACGGCGGCGCCGGACATGCCCGGCCGCCCGAAGGACTGGCGTGACCAGATCAAGGCCGATCGGGCAGCCCAGGTCGAGACCGGCGGGACGCAATTCCCGGCCAACAGCGCGACGAGGTGCAAATCCTTCCGCAAAATCGGAAGCTTGCAACGGATCAGATCGAGATGATCAGAGAATGTCCGTCTCGGGGGTTGCGGGTTCTCGATCCATCCGTGGAGCCGTCAACGGACCGGCGTTCGGTATGTCTCGGACTCCTCCTCGTGTTCCAGCCTGCCCGTCGCTGACTCGATGCGCTCCTCCAATTGGGCGAGGAACGGCCCCCGCTCGAGTCCGGGCATGACGCGCGGCAGGAACTCCACGACAATGGTGCCGGGGTTGCGGCGGAGAGAGCGTCTCGGCCAGAACAAGCCTGAATTTAGGGCAGCCGGCACGACCGGCAGTTCCAGTCCCCGATAGATGGCGACGACGCCGGACTGATAGGGGACGTGCGTCCCCGGTGCCGTACGGGTCCCTTGCGGGAAGATGATAATCGGCTGGCCGCGTTCCTTCGCCCGCCGCGCCGACCAGAGCATGGACCTCAACGCAGCCGCGCCGCCCTTCCGGTCGATGGGGATCATCCCGGCCTTGAGCGAGTACCAGCCGTAGAATGGGATCCACAGCAGTTCGCGTTTCATCACCACCGCCGGATCGTCGACGATCACGTGCCAGATCAGCGTGTCCCAGGCCGACTGGTGCTTCGATGCGACGATGATCGGGGGTTCCCCAAGGTTCTCGCGCCCGCGCACATCGAGCGTGATGCCGACGACACAGCGCATCAACCACAACACGCCTTTCGCCCAGAAGGTCTGACAGCGAACGGTAACCAACCGGTCGAACGCGAGAATCGGCATGCAGACGACGAGCATGAACGCCGTCCAGGCATAAAAGGCGAGATTGAAGACGAGCGAACGGACAGCGATCACGTGCCTGACCCGTCTCTGTCTTGCGGATCGTCCATGATCCTGGTCCAGGCCAGACTCATCAGGTACTTGCTGTACTCGGTCGCGACCAGGCTTGCGGTCCCCGGCCAGCGCCACCACTGCGAAAGCTTGACGTGGGTCGGAAATACAGGATGAGCGATGAGGACGGCTCCGGGCATGGCGCGGCGAAACTCGAGCAAGCTGCGCGGCATGTGATAGGCGCCCGTCACCACCCGGAGCGATCGATAGCCCTCCTCGGCGGCCCAGCGCGAGGTCTCCGAGGCGTTGCCGGCCGTATTCTTTGCGGACCTGCCGAGCACCACGCAGCACTCGAACATCTCGGGCTCTCGCTCAAGGAGCCGTTGCAACTGAGTCACCGATGTCAGCCGGTGCACGCCGGAAACGAACAATTTCTTGGCCTTGCCGGCGGCCAGGATGTCCAGTCCGGAAGCAAGCCGGTCGCTGCCTCCCGTGAGAACGACGACGCCATCCGTCACCCGCGCGGAGTCCTCGACGTCGTGAGGAAGCCCCGCGGCGAACCACATGAGTCCACCCGCCCAGACCAGGGCGGCCGCGATGACGATCATCGCCACGGTCCGCATCGTCGACCACCGCCGCCCGCGCGATCTCATCGCTCGCCGTCCAGCAGTGCGTCGACGGCGCCACGCAGGTTCTCGTAGACCGCCACCGGCAGGACGTCTTCCGGCAGGCCTTCCGCCTGGGTCACGGCGCCGTTGCCCGTGCGGACGAGGATTCGGCGGCAGCCCGCGGATGCAGCGGCCTGAAGGTCCCGAAGAGAATCCCCGATCATCGGTGTCTCGCCGGCCACCGCGCGATAACGGGACAACGCCTCACGCAGCATGCCGGCACCGGGCTTGCGGCGCTCCGTAGCCGCCCCGGGCGCGTCGGTGCAGAAAAAGATGTCGTCAAGCCGGCCGCCCGCTCTCGCGAGCTCATCCCTCAGCACGTCATGGATCCGATCGAGCATTTCCCGGGAGATGATGCCCCGGCCGACCGCCGACTGATTGGTGATCAGCACGACTTTGTGACCGGCTGCGTTCAAGTCGGCAACAGCCTCTGCGGACCCGTCGATCATCACCAGTTCGCCGGGCGACTTGATATGTTCATCGCGATCCTCGTTGAGCACGCCGTCGCGGTCCATCAGTACGAGCATGGCATCCCCGCGATGATATATGGCTAAAGCATCCGCGCGAGAAACCGCATCACGGTGACGCGCGCGGTAATCGACGCGATGGCGGCGCCGGCAAGCGGCAGAGCGGCGAGGCCGGCCAGGAACGGCGGGTGCAACCGTACCGTCGGCAGCAGGGAGCCTTCGAGATCGCGGGCGAGCAGCCAGAGGACCGCCACCGTGATCCCGGCGAGCAACAGGCCGATCGTGCCGCCCCACAGCGCGGGAAACACCGCCTTCCCCTGGAATTGACGTGCGATGTAGGCGTCACGGGCGCCGATCAGGTGCAGCACTTCGATCACGTCGCGCTGGACGGCAAGACCGGTCCGCGTCGCAAACACGACCGTGGCGGCGGCGGCGAGCGCGATCAGCACCACGATCAGGATGGCGATCAGTTCGGACGTGCGCGCTAGGCGCAGCACCTTCTGCAGCCAGACCTTGTGATCCTCGATCCGTGACCCGGGCACCGCGGTTCCCAGACGTTCGGCCAGACCCGCGAGATCCGCATCGCCGTTGCGGTTCAGCGCGACGTCGATCAGCCGCGGGATCGGAAGGTCCATGGAGAGCAGGTCTTTGCCGAGCCAGGGCTCGACGAGGCCGGCGACGTCGGCCTTTGCCATGGGTGTCGCGGACAGCACGCCCGGGGTCGCCAGGATGACGCTCAGCGCAGCCTCGACCCGCGCGTCGGTTTGCGCATCGGCGCTCCCGACGAAGGGATCGACGACCACAGTGATGGAGCCTTGGAGACCCGCGCGCCAACGGTCGATGATCTGCTCCAGAACCATGGTGGCGGAGAGCGCCAGCCCGGACAGATAAACCATCAGCGCGATGATCCAGGGAAGAAAGCGGCTCGCGCCATCCCAGCCCGGAGCGAGGTCGACGCACCGGGCGAACATCTACTTCCCACCCTTGGCGACGTTCCGGCGGACCGACAATGTTCCCTGCTCTATGTGCAGAACGGGATGCTTGTAGCGCTCGATGATCGTTCGGTCATGCGTGGCCAGCACCACCGTGGTGCCGATCTTGTTGAGCTCTTCGAACAGGTGAAGGATGCGGCTGCCCTGTTCCCCGTCGACGCTGCCCGTGGGCTCGTCCGCGAGCAGCAGACGGGGCCGGCTGATCACCGCGCGCGCGATGGCGACCCGCTGCTTCTCGCCGTCGGACAGCGTCCGGGGCTGCGCATCGAGATATTCCCCGAGGCCGACCCAGGTCAGGAGCTCCGCCACGTGTTCCTGGATCGTATCCCGGCGGGCTCCGGCGATCCGCAACGGCAGCGCGACGTTGTCCAGGGCCGAGAGATGATCGAGGAGCCGGAAGTTCTGAAAGACCACGCCGATGCGGCGGCGAAGATCCGGCAGTTCATCGCGTGGTGTCGACGCCACGTCATGGTTGAAGATCGAGACCGAACCGCGCGAGGGCTGGTGGGCGAGATACATCAAGCGCAGCAAGGACGTCTTCCCCGCACCGCTCGGACCGGTCAGGAAATGGTAGGAACCGGGCCCCAAATGAAAGGTGATGTCGCGCAGCACTTCGGGTTCGTCCCCGTAGCGCATGCCGACATTCTCGAAACGGACCAAATGGTTCGCTCCCGCCATACGTGAACGGATCCGACGATCACCAGAAAGTGAAGGATTCCATAGGGCTAGCCCGGCGTCCAGTGGTGTCCGAGCAACCTTGCCCGGCATTCTGCAAACCCCTATAACGAAGACGTTCCGCGACCGCGGGATTGTAGAATGATACTGACCTGCCCCTCGTGTGAGGCCCGCTTCAACGTCGAACCCGAAGCTTTGCTGCCGAACGGGCGCACCGTTCGTTGCGGCAAGTGCGGCCACACCTGGAAGGAGATGCCGCCCGAGGACATGCCGAAGCGGGTCGAAGAGATCGAGCCGCCAGCGCCGGTCGTTCCCGAACCGGACGATATCGACAGCCATCCCGAATACGGGAACGTTGGTGACGACGCCATCCGCAGCGGGGATGACCACACCGGCGTCCCCGGCATCGAGGACGATTTCGAACTCCCCGCCCACACGCCTCGGATGCGCAGCCGGCGCCGGCAACGCCGGACCAGGAGCCTCGGACCGATGGTCACGTGGAGCGCGATCGTCGGCATCATCGCGATCATCTTCGGGGGCGGCTTCTTCGCCCGCGACGAGATCATCGATACGTGGCCGCCGGCGACGATGCTCTATGGGATGGTCGGTCTTGCCCCCGAACCCGGTTTCGGGCTCGAGCTCCGCACCGAGGCGTCGATCCAGGCGCGCGACGGCGACATGGAGGTTCTCGTCATCAGGGGCGAAGTCGTGAACATCTCATCCCGTCCCCGCATCGTGCCCACGCTGCAGGGAAGTCTACTCGACGCCGGCCAGAACGAGATCCACAGTTGGACATTCTCGATAGTCCCCGAGGAACTGGCGCCGGGCGAGAGCGGGACGTTCAACACACGGGTGCCGAACCCTCCGGAAGGCGTACAGAGAGTCCAAGTCGCCTTCGTCGAAGGCAAAAAAGGCTTCCGTGCTTCGACGGGCCGTCCCACGCCTGACGCAACTTCGGGGAAATCCTCCAAGTGACTCCGCCTTCGGGCGAAGTGCGTACGCTCTTCAGTGAGGCGGAGATCTCGACGCGCGTAGATCAGATCGCCCGGGACGTCGCCGACCGGATTGGAGCCGACCTCCTGGTGGTCGCGATCCTCAAGGGAAGCTTCGTATTCACGGCCGACCTCATCCGGGCGCTCCACCGCGCCGGGGTGCGGCCCCAGATCGACTTCATGCAGCTCGCAAGCTATGGCATGGGCACGGAAAGCTCCGGGCAAATCGAGGTGATCCGCGACCTCACCGACCCGGTGGAAGGGCGCGACGTTCTGCTCGTCGACGATATCCTCGATTCGGGCCGCACCCTGTCCTTCGCCCGGGACCGGCTGCTACGGACCGGCGCGCGCCGGGTGCAACTCTGCGTGCTCCTCGACAAGCAGGCCCGACGGGTGCAGCAGGTCGACGCAGACTTCGTCGGCTTCGAGTGTCCCGACGAATTCATCGTCGGCTACGGTCTGGACCACGCCAACTTCTACCGGGAACTGCCCTTTATCGGCGTCCTCGAAGACCCCCCGCGGGTGTGAGAACAACGGCCCGACATCGGTTCAGGGGCGGAACCGCTCTCCCTCTCCATCATGTGGAAGTCCTTGATGTGCCCCTAGAACCGCTTGAGCAGCCGGTCGATGTAGTCGAGTTCGGGCGGCGGCCGGGTCCGCTGGCTGGCACGCCGGTGCAGCTCTTCGAGAATTTCTCTGGCCTTCTGCAACGACGCCTTGTCGGGGACCTTGACGTCGTCGCCGGTGTCGATACCCGCGCCCTGCATGGGCCGGCCCAAGGGATCGACGTCGTCGTCGCCCATGGGCCCATCGTCCATGCCGATATCGCTCAGCATCTGCTGCATGATCGCCCCGGCACCCGCCCGTAATGACTCCAATGCGTTGGTCTGAGGACCGATCGCCTGATCGTTGCGGTTGCGCGCCAGCGCCTCCCGTGCCGCCCGCATCGACAACTCACCTTCGCCGAGTGCCTCGGGGATGTCTCCGCCGTTCTCCCCGAGCCGCCGCATGATCTCCCCCAGCATGCGGCGCAGCGCTTCCTGAACGCCGGCGTCCGCCCGCGCATCCGGCATGGGTTGCCGCCCACGTCGTCCCGGGCCTTGCATGTCGCGTTGAGCCCGCCGAAAGCTCCGATCCAGGAGTTGCTGCTGGCGCATCATCAGCTCGCCGAGGTCGCGAAGATTCCGCTGACCCTGCCGCTGAGCTTCCCGCTGCTGACTGGACATGACCCCGGCGCGGAGATTCTCGAGAATGTCGCGGAGTTGCGACAGCAGCTCCCGCGCCGCCTCCTTGGAACCCATGCGACTCAACTCGCGGGCCCGATCCAGCAGGCGTTGCAGGTCATCGCGGCTGAGCGACAGGATATCGCTCTCGATCGCCTGGAGCCCTGCAGTGTCTTCCGCCGCCTGAAGAGCCTGTTGCGTCAGCGCCTGCAGATATCGGTCGAGCGCCTCCTGAAGTTCGTTCATCAGACGCTCGATCTCATGGGGCGGTGCATCCTGGGCCAACGCTTCGAGTAGCGCCTGCTCCAGCATGCGGACTTCGCGCTCGGCAATGGAGAGAGCGCCGTCCTCGATGCGGAGCGCCGTATCCCAAAGCATCTGCCGCACGTCGTTCACGACGGCGTCCCCGCCGCCGCGCTCCAACCGCCGGCGCGCCGAGTTCAACGTGAGGAAGGCGACGTAGTCATCGTAGTAGTCGCCGGGGGCCGCCGCGATTGCACCGAGCGCCCGGGCGATGTCCTGGCGGGCCTCGGGCTCCGAGGCGAGGCGCTTGCGCTGCTCGATAATGGCCTTGGCCACCGGATGCCTGAACCGCCGCTCGGGCAGTGTGATGTCGAACGTTTCGCTGAACCCGGACTGCCTCATTTGATCGTCGGCGCGCAGGCGCACATGCACGGGCAGTCCCGCCCAGGCGTGGGGCGTCAGATCTTGGTACACGGTGTCGTTGGAGGTCCTGACGTTGGGGCCGGAAAGGACAAACTCGATCTCTTCCAACTTGTCGGTCTCGGCCAGGCGGATCTCTAGCTTCACGGCAGCCAAGCCGTAGTCGTCGTCGGCGCTGTAATCGATCCTGAGAGCCGCGCGTTGGGTTTCGACGGGAAGCCCGTTGAAGGCGATCGTCGGGGCCAGATCCGGCACGGTATCCAGCCTCCAGGCACCGAGTTCTTGATCCGACTGGCTGATGACCATATGCCGCGCGGAATCGATGGCTGTCCGAAGTTCATAGACATCCGCTTCGACCACGGTGAAGGGAACCGCGCGTTGATCGAGGCTGAGGGCTGGCAGACCCCTGCCGCCGTTGACCTTCGCAAGAAGCTCGCTGCCCGCGGGAACCTGGATGGTCTCCAAGGACCTCGGCGTCTCGGGCGCCTCCGAGTCCACGGGCTCCGGCTGCTTGAGCAGGATCGGCGGGAGCCCGGTATATGTGGGCGGCGCGACCCAAGCCTCGACAGTGGCGGCGACGACTCGTTCGTCGGCGAAACTGGCCGCCACGCCCGACGCCAGGCGCTGCCAGGACTCGCCGCCCGCCACCGAGCCTCCGATGACCACCAGCAAGGCGACGGCAGCGCGCAGCGCCCGCGCGTCGAACCGGGCCAAACCAGGACTGGGAAAGCCGATGCGAAGCCTGCGAGCGCTGGCGAGCGCGCGGCGGCGGTGAAGGCGCCAGAGCTCCCGCGTGCCTTCATCGTTGCTGGCCGTCGCCAGGGTGTCTTCGAGGGTGGTCAGCGGCCGGTGAAGCAATTCGCTTTGCGTCTCGAGCCGCCGCCGGGCGTCTTCGCCATCGGGCATCGACAGACCGGACAGTCCACGCCACAGCGCCCCGCCAACGGCACCGGCGAACGCGAGCAGGGCGACGACGTGGACCCAGCCGGTGACCAAGGTCCAGACGTCCAACAGGGACAACGCGATGAACAGACCGGCGACTCCCACGGCGGGCCACAGCGCAAGCCACAACCGCTCCCAGAACAACACCATGCGGGTGATCAGGAACTTGCGTCGGAGCGCGCGAACGATGGCCGACGCGCGGATTTCGCGTTGTTTCATGCTGCGCCCCGTTCCCGGTCGGCGTCGAAGCCGCCGAGCCACGAAGGTATCCGCTCCAGACCGAGCATTTCAGCCGTAGTCTGGTGCCTACGCACGATCTCGAACACATCGCCGTTGACCAGAACCTCGGCGGCCAGCGGACGACCGTTGTAGTTCGACGACATGACGGCACCGTAGGCGCCTGCAGTACGGATCACCAGTAAATCGTCCGTGACGAGCGGCGGCATGGGGCGGTCTCGTGCGAATACGTCGCCTGATTCACAGATCGGGCCGACGATGTCCATGGGCAGGGACTCCGCATCCGCAGCCGGTTCCCGCGCCGGCAGGATCGCATGACGCGCGTTGTAGAGACTGGGTCGCAGCAGATCGTTCATGGCCGCGTCGAGCACCGTGAAGGTGCGGCCCGCGGAATTCTTGACGTAGAGCACGCGGCTCACCAGCACGCCAGCGTTGCCGACGATGACCCGGCCCGGCTCGAACACGAGCTCGCAGCCGACACCCAACGTGACCTTCCGAACCATCTCACCGTACTCGGCAGGGCTGGGCGGCGTCTCACTTTCGTACGGCACGCCGAGGCCGCCGCCCAGATCGAGGCGGCGGATGTCGTGGCCGTCGGCACGCAGCCGGCCGACGATATCCACGATCCTTCCGAATGCCGTCTCGAAGGGCTTCAGCGTCGTGATCTGAGAACCGATATGGACCGCCACGCCGATGATCTCGATACCGGGCAGCGCGGCGCCTCGGGCGTAGACGTCGCGGGCTTCGGGCCAGGGAATGCCGAACTTGTCCTTGTGCCGGCCGGTAGAGATCTTTTTGTGCGTTTCCGCATCGACGTCCGGATTGACCCGGACGGCGACCCGGGCGGTGACATCCGCCGCGGCGGCGAGCTTGGACAGCAGCTCGAGCTCTTCTGCCGACTCGATATTGAACTGGCCGATGCGGGCGTCGAGGGCGAGGGTCAGTTCGTTCCGGCTCTTGCCCACGCCCGAGAAGACGACGTGTTCAGGCGCGATACCCGCGGTCAGTGCGCGCTCCAGTTCGCCGCCCGAGACCACGTCGGCGCCCGCGCCGAGTTGGGCAAGGGTGCGGATGACGGCGAGATTGGCGTTGGCCTTGACGGCATAGCAGATAGTCGCGTCAACGCCCGCGAGCGCATCACTGAACACGCTGTAGTGGCGCCGCAGGGTCGCCGTCGAATAGCAGAAGAACGGAGTCCCCACCTCCGCCGCAATCCGGGCGACCGGTACGTCTTCGGCGTGAAGCTCGCCGTCGCGGTATGCGAAGTGGTCCATGATGCAAGCGGCTCGAAGGCTTCGCCCCGTTCCTCGGCCGTCAGCATGAGGCAAAGGTGGGAATTCGTCTAACGCCTTTTTGTCTCTTCCTTCTCGGGCGGCGATTCCAGCTCGCCCTTCTTGCCGCACGCGGACAGCGTGCCGGCAGCGCCGACGGCGATGATCAGGGCCACGAAGAACAAGAGCCCCCGCGTCGGACGCCGGCTCATGTTCCCCCCAATCGCTGCCGAGCCTCGTCGATCGCCTGGCGGACGCGCTCGGGCGCCGTGCCGCCATAGCTGGTGCGGCTCGAGACGGAATTCTCGACGCCGAGAACGGTGATCGCGTCGGCGGTGATTCCCGGTTCGATTCCCTGCATCTCAGCGAGGGGTACGTCCTCCAAAGCCACGTCCTTCGAGTCCGCGATACGTACGATCTGGGCGGTCACCCGGTGCGCCTGGCGGAAGGGCATCGAAAGCTCCTTGACCAGCCAATCCGCCAGATCCGTTGCCGTCGCATGGCCTCTGCCCGCGGCATCTTCCATCGCCGCCCCATGGACCGTCATGTCGGCGATCATCGCCGTTACGGCGGCGATGCACAACGAAACTGAGTCCGTCGCATCGAACACCGGTTCCTTGTCCTCCTGCATGTCCTTCGCATAGGTAAGCGGCAGACCCTTCAACACGATCAGCAGCGCGTTCAGGGCGCCTATGACGCGCCCCACCTTACCCCTTACCAATTCCGCGGCATCGGGGTTCCTCTTCTGGGGCATCATCGAAGAACCCGTCGCCAGCGTGTCGGGCAGCGAGATGAAGCCGAACTGGGCAGTCGACCACAACACGATCTCCTCCGCGAGCCGCGAGAGGTGCACCGCGCAGAGCGACAGGCAGCCCAGGAATTCGACCGCAAAGTCGCGATCCGAGACGGCGTCCATGGAATTCGCGGTCGGCCCGTCGAAACCCAGGGCCTCGGCCGTCATGTCCCGGTCGACGGGGATGGACGTGCCGGCGAGCGCCCCTGATCCCAGCGGATTCCGGTTGAGCCGCCTACGGCAATCGGTCAGCCGAGAGCGGTCCCGGTCGAACATCTCGAAATACGCCAGGAGGTGATGGCCCAACGTCACGGGTTGGGCGCTCTGAAGGTGCGTGAATCCCGGCATGATCGCCGCCGCGTGTTCCTCGGCCCGGGTCAGCAACGTTTCCTGCAGTGACTTGAGCGCAACTCCGGTCTCGTCGATGGCGTCCCGAACCCAGAGCCGGAAGTCCGCCGCGACCTGGTCGTTGCGGGACCGCGCGGTGTGGAGTCGTCCGCCCGCGTCCCCGATCAGTTCCGTGAGACGCGCTTCGATATGCATGTGGATGTCTTCCAGAGCCGCCGAGAAGGAGAATGTGCCCGAAGCGATCTCCTCCTCGATCTGATCGAGGCCGTTCAGGATCTCGTAACCGTCGGCTTCTGGAATTATTTGCTGCGCAACCAACATATTGCAGTGCGCGCGCGACGCTTCGATGTCGTGCGCGTAAAGACGCCGGTCGAAGTCGACGGAGGCGCTGATCCGCTCCATGACCGAGTGGGGCTCGCCGGCGAACCGGTCGCGCAGTAATCCGTGAGGGCTCTGCCGCCCCCTTGACGCCCCGGTCGAGTCATCGTTCATTGCACTACCTCAGCCACACAGCGTATTCGCATGAGTCACGGTTCTAGAATAAGGGGTTTGATGGCCGCGTGGGCGGCAATCCTTACGGTCACCGGGTTGCTCGCCTCGACGGCCACCGGGTTCGCCGCATCCGGGCGGAGCGAGCTGTCCGTCGGCCAGATGCAGAACTTTTCCTTTTTCGACCCCCCGAAAGCCGCACCCGATATCACGTTCATCGACGCCGAGGGCCGAGAACTGGGCCTGCGGGATTTTCGCGGCAAGTTCGTCCTTGTCAATCTCTGGGCGACTTGGTGCAGTCCTTGCCGCCGCGAAATGCCGTCCCTCGACCGGCTGCAGTCACGCCTGGGCGGTGGAGATTTCACCGTCCTCGCGCTATCCCAGGATCGCAAGGGCCCCGACGCGGTGGCGAAATTTCTGGCCGAGATCCGCACCGAGAACCTCGACGTCTACGTCGATACTTCTGCCCGGTCCGCCCGCCGGCTCGGCGCCATCGGCTTGCCCACCACGGTGCTCCTCGACCGGGACGGTCAAATCATTGGCCGCCTGATCGGCTCGGCCGAATGGGATTCTGACGAGGCCGCACACCTGATCAAGACTGTCATCCGGGAATCGGCGCGCAAGACCGCAGCCAACCGGCTCTAGAATGTCCCTATCGGGTCGGAACCGGCGGCTCGCTCGCGTAGTCGTAGAAACCGCGCCCCGATTTTCGTCCCACCCAGCCGGCGTCCACGTACTTCACCAGCAGCGGGCAAGGCCGATATTTGGAATCGGCGAGGCCTTCGTACAGAACCTGCATCACGGCGAGACAGGTATCGAGTCCGATGAAATCGGCGAGCTGCAGGGGCCCCATGGGGTGACGGGCGCCGAGGCGCAGCGCCGTGTCGATAGCTTCCACGTTGCCGACGCCCTCGTACAGCGTGTAGATCGCCTCATTGATCATCGGTAGCAGGATGCGGTTGACGATGAAGGCGGGGAAGTCCTCGGCGCTCGCCGGGGACTTGCCCAGTTTGCGTGCGACATCGGTGACGCAGGCATAGGTGTCCTGATCCGTGGCGATACCGCGGATGACCTCGACCAGCTCCATCATCGGAACCGGGTTCATGAAGTGCA
>JAGWAU010000038.1 GCA_021296255.1 Alphaproteobacteria bacterium
ACATCCCCGACAGGTCCGCAAGCGCCGCGAGGTTCTCGTTGTTCGCCAGCAGCTCGGTCTCGAACCGCCCCATCTGGCTGGTCGATGCCCCGCCACGCTCAACCGCCTTGCCGCCGACGCTCTCGGTGATGCGGGACGCGGCGGTCTGCATGGAATCCCGGACGAGGTGGGCATAGTGTCAATCGGTATTGAAGATTGCCCCCACAATCCAGTAAAATCAACGGGTTAGCGTGCCTATCGGCGTCCAGTCGACACGCCGATCAACGCTCGAGGGGGGCTAGACAATTTAACGTGTTGCTTTCATTTGAACGGTGTGGTCCGGCGCGGATCGCGCAGGTGCTCAAGGACCAAGATCTCGGTTTCAGCGTTCATCGGGTGTCCTCATCTCGCGGCCCGGCCCGTCCTCGAACCGGTCGCCTGGATCACTCCCTCAGCAGAACCCAGCCTTCGGCTCTGAGCGCCTCGATAGGCTTAAACCTCGTCTTGTAGGCCATCTTCTCGCTTTCGGAGATCCAGTATCCGAGATAGACGTAGTCGAGGCTCAATTCTGCCGCCCGCCGAATGTGCCACAGGATAATCGCTGAGCCGAGGCTCAGGCGATGAAGGTCGGGACGGACGAAGCTGTAGACCATCGATAGTCCGTCCGCCAGGACGTCGGTTAGGCAGGCGCCGCCGAGCTGTCCGTCGGGTTCCCGGAATTCAACCATCGAGGTGACGACGGGCGTGTCCTCGACCATGGCCCGGTACTCGTCGAAATCCATGTCCATCATGCCGCCGTCCCGGTGTCGCCACGACAGATACTGACGAAACAGCCGGAATTGCTCGGCGGTGGCCGTCGGCGGCCGCTCACTGACCTCGAGATGCGCGGACTTGGCGGCGATGCGCCGCATCCATTTCTTGGGCCGAAATTCTCCCGCTAGTACGCGAACGGGCACACAGGCCGTGCAGCTATCGCACAGGGGACGGTAGACGATACCCTGGCTTCGACGAAAACCCGCCACCGCCAGAGCGTCGTGAAGCTGCTCGGCATCTTCACCCCAAAGCTCTGTGAATACCTTCCGCTCGAGTTTACCCGGCAAATAAGGGCATGGCATTCGCGGCGTGGCGAAGAATTTCTTCTCGTGAGGATCGACGGACAGATTCATCCGGGGGGCCGTTGATGCGTCTCGCTCAAGAGGTTCCGGCTCACAATCATAAGCGTTTCGTCCATCACGTGCATGCGATCACGCCTTCCATATTACGGAGGCCTTTTGGACGTTTTTCAGGGAAACGGGCACGCAGACCTCTGATTACCGCCTTGGTTGTAATAGGAGGGTTCCCAACGCACCTTCGAGGATGTCCGCGCGATCCATGCTCATGGAAGCATATACGACGTCCCGCCAATCCTTCGCGAAGTTGCCATAATACGACGACAGGATATTTCCGGACTGCCCGGTACTGTGCATGTAGAGTGACCGGTCGGGGTCCGATAGATCGTAGATCGCCCGATAGCCGGCGCCGTGAGATTGCTGGAACGGTTTTCGTTGGTTTCCGATGCGATGGGCCGCCGCAATCACCGTAAATCCGTCCCCGTCCGACTCCAGAACGATATCGAACAAGTGTGCCAGCAAGGGCTGACGCGAGAACGGCGTGTGGCCCGCGTAGGCCACATGCGCTTTGCCCCAACGCCATGCCGTCGGGTGGGGTCCGTACTTTCCCGTGAGGTAAGCAGTGGCTGATGCGAGGGCCTGGGTAATGATCTCCGAGCATGTCTCCTCTCGTCTCGTCCGCTTGTCGTCGCAAAGGTGTTGACGGTGGTTCAGTACGTCATTCACCAACAGCGGACGTGCGCTCCAGAATTCTCCGAACAAGGTGCCGATATCATCCTCTAGAAGGAGGCGCGTGATTTCGCGGTACCAGGCCCAGAAAAGCAACGGTTCAGGACGGTGGCGATCCATGGTGCCGTCCCATTCCGACAACATGTCGACGAAAGGCCGGTTCGCGTCGTCTACCGCGATGCGACCCAGGAACAAAGGCAGGAAGTCGACCGCGACGAGACTCGTGTTATCCGCCTGTATCCGTTGCATGTCAGAGATGGTATGCCGGTCGACCTCCGCGAGCATGGTCTCGATGCGCCGTATCCGGTACGGGGGCGCCCAATTTTTCGATATGAAGTGAGGGTACGCCTCGCCGACGATTTTGTGATTGGCCGTAGCGATCGATCCGCCATCCGGGTTGTAGACGTGCGGCATCTCTTCGAACGGGATGTAACCCGTCCATTCATAAGTGGCGTCCCAACCGGGCACGGGCATGGTTCCCTGGACAGCGTTCGTGGGTCGACGGATGGGCACACGTCCGACGGCGTAGTAGCCGATGTTGCCGTCGACATCCGCGTAGACGACATTTTGCTGCGGATCCTTGAAATCTCTGAGGGCGTCGGTGAACTCTTTCCAGTTCCTGGCGCGGTTCATGTGCAGGATCGCGCGGGCCGTCGTGTCGCCGCGCCGCAGGGCCGTCCAGGCCAATGAGATCACGTGACTCGATTCGGCCGCGTCGGCCGTGCGGGGAGAGGCGTAGGATATGACGGGCCCGTGAATCGTCTCCCGCGCATCGAAGCGGAGGTCGTCTGCGTCTCGCACGTGCACGACCTCGGGATGAATAGCCAGCGGCCTTGGCCCGTCGGGCGTGACGTATGAGTTGGGATCGCCCGTCGCAAGCTTTTCGACATAGAGGTCCTGAACGTCGGCGTTCAGGTTGGTAAAGCCCCAGGCGATCCGGTCGTTCCGGCCCAGGATGATCCCCGCAACGCCGGGAAGCGTCGCGCCGATCGCACGGAACTCGGGACAGTCCAGATGGGCGAGGTACCAGACCGACGGCACGCCCAGGCCCAGGTGAGGATCGTTTGCGAGGAGCGGCTTGCCCGTGGCCGTTCGGGTGCCGTCAATGGCCCAATTGTTGGAGCCGTTCGCCGAAGATCGGGCCCGCGTCGCCGGCATGTCCGCGACCTCGACCGGCGACCTCGACCAAATGCTGGTGAAGTTCGGCAGGGCAACGGGCGCGTCCCCCGGATAGGGCGGAAAGAGCTCGGCCAACTGATCGGGCTGCAAGCCGGCCAGCTTGATCAAACGCAGCCGGAGCAGCTCATTCCGCCAGTTCAGAGCCAGGTCCCAGGCCATCATCTTTGCCCATGCGAGGGAGTCCTGTGGCGCCCAAGGCTCGGGTTGATGGTTGAGGATCAGGAATTCCGGTGGGAGCAAGGCATCATGAGTGTCGAGGAAGGCGTTTACGCCAGCTGCGTAGGAGTCGAGAACGTCACGGGTTTGTCGATCGAGCTCGTCGTACGTGCGTTGTGCCGCCCGACGGATGCCGAGCGTACGGAGAAATCGATCGGTGTTCCGAGCCGGAGGGCCGAGGATCTCCGCGAGGCGCCCCGCACCGATGCGGCGATTGATCTCCATCTGCCAGAGTCGGTCCTGAGCATGCGCGAACCCCAAGCCGAACATTACGTCTCTGACGTTTTCCGCATAGATGTGCGGCACGGCGTTCTGATCCCGAATGATGCGAACAGGGGCGGTCAAGCCCGTCAGTTCGATGATCCCCTCCATCACCGGCAGGGATCCCCGAAGCCAGACGTAGGTCCCGCCCGTCGCCAGACAGAGAACCGCGGCGAAGGCGAACAGCGCCTGTATGAGAGGTTTCATGGCTTCAGTTTGCGCGAATCGGTGAAACGGGCAATGGGGCACCCCGCTTGCGACTTTCGGCCCGACTTGTGAATCTGTAGGAATCTGCAGTCCGATTCGGCGATAACCGTACCGCAGCTACAAGGGAGAGGATGGGAGGATCTCATGGGAATGAAACTGGCGTTCATCGGCCTCGGAGTCATGGGGTTCCCCATGGCGGGCCACTTGGCCACTGCCGGTCATGACGTAACGGTCTACAACCGAACGACGGCGAGAGCGCGAAGCTGGGTTGAGAAGTACGGCGGCAAGATGGCCAAGACACCCGCCCAGGCGGCCCGTGGGATGGAGA
The DNA here is from genome assembly GCA_021296255.1 of Alphaproteobacteria bacterium. Classification (GTDB taxonomy): domain Bacteria; phylum Pseudomonadota; class Alphaproteobacteria; order UBA2966; family UBA2966; genus UBA2966. The sequence continues at coordinate 4,009 of JAGWAU010000038.1, forward strand.
TCGTCTTTGCCTGCGTGGGAAACGACGATGACGTTCGCAGCGTCGCCACGGCGAAGGACGGCATCTATCAGGGAATCGAGAAGGGCGCCATCTTCGTGGACCACACGACCGCGTCGGCCAACTTCGCAAGGGAACTGGACGCTGCGGCCAAAGAGAAGGGCTGTCAATTTCTTGACGCGCCCGTTTCCGGCGGACAGGCAGGAGCGGAGAACGGCGTACTCACGGTCATGGTCGGTGGCCGGAAGAGCACGTTTCGCAAAGTGGAGCCGGTCATCGGGGCCTATGCGCGGGAGGCGCAGCTCCTCGGCCCCGCTGGGGCCGGTCAGCTGACCAAGATGGTCAACCAGATCTGCATCGCCGGGCTGGTTCAGGGCCTGGCCGAAGGCATGAACTTCGCCCAGCGGGCGGGCCTCGATGGGGATCAGGTTCTCGACGTCATCTCCAAGGGCGCCGCCCAGTCGTGGCAGATGGAAAACCGCGGGCGCACGATGTTGCGCAACAGGTTCAACTTCGGCTTTGCCGTCGAATGGATGCGCAAGGATCTTTCCATCTGTTTGGAGGAGTCCCGGCGTAATGGCGCGCGACTGCCCGTCGCGGCGCTCGTCGACCAGTTCTATGCTGAAGTGCAGGCACTGGGCGGAAGTCGTTGGGACACGTCCAGCCTGATGAAATTGCTGACCCGCCCATAATCCGATGAGTGAAGACGTCGCCTTTCTGGGCCTCGGAGTCATGGGCGGTCCCATGGCGGGGCACCTGGCGGCGGCAGGGCATCGGGTCACCGTCTACAATCGCACGGCGACCAAGGCACAGGCGTGGCTCTCCAGGTGTGGAGGTGCCGCTGCCGCCACACCGGCGGAAGCGGCCAGGTCGGCGCGTTTCGTGTTTTCCTGCGTCGGCGGCGACGACGACCTCCGGGCCGTCACGGTAGGTCAGGATGGCGCTTTCCCCGCGATGCAACCGGGCGCGGTATTCGTCGATCACACCACGACATCCGCCGAAGTGGCCCGCGAGGTTGCGGAGCAGGCACGGTCCAACGGTCTCGGCTTTCTGGATGCCCCGATCGCGGGAGGCGAGCCCGGTGCGCTGCAAGGCGCGTTGTCTATCATGGTGGGCGGAGACGCCGGGGCATTCGAGCAAGCCGCGCCTCTCCTGAAGGTGTACGGGCGTAGTGTCCTCCACATGGGCCCTGTCGGCACCGGGCAACTGACGAAGATGGTCAATCAGATCTGCGCGACCGGAATCATCGCATCTCTGGCGGAGGGCCTGTCCTTCGCGGAGCGAGCGGGCCTCGACGGAGACAAGGTCATAGAGTTGATCTCGAACGGGTCTGCCGCGTCCTGGCAGGTCGGCAATCGCGCCAAACCGATGCTGCAACGGGACTTCAGTGCCGGCGGCGCCGTGGGTCTCTTGCACAAGGACCTCGGCATCTGTCTGGAGGAAGCGGCACGGACCGGCACGTCTTTGCCCGTGGTCGAGCTCGTCCGGTCGTATTACGAAACCTTCGTCGACCGGGGAGAGGGCAAGCTCGACGCTGCCTGCCTGATCGACCTCTTCAACGGGAAGAGCGGTGGTGCCGGCTAATTGAGGCGGAAGGACACAGGAACGTCCACAGCGCCGGAGGCCGCCTCGCCGTTGACCATCGCCGGCAGGAATCGCCATTTGTCCATCGCCCGGCGTGCGGCCTCGTCGAGAAGCCGGTGGCCACTGCTCTTTGTGATCGCCACATGTTTCACGGCGCCCGTGCGATCCACCTCGACCCGCAACAGGACGCGGCCTTCCAGCCCCAACCGTCGGGCCGCCAAGGGGTATCCTGGCGGGCGATTTTCCGCGGCGACTCGAACGCCACGGGTGATTCCCGTTGGTATCTTCGCGGGCCGCCGGACATTCGCGACCTGAAGTGACGCGCCGACGAACGTTTCCGGCCGCAGCTCGCCCGTGAGGAACTGCGACACCGCCAAAGGTCCGCCCTGTCCCGTATCCGGCGATTTGTCTGACGGTACGGGTGTGGCGGACATATCTACCTGATCCAGCATCCTGTCGACGCCGCTATCCGAGGCCACACCTGTCGGGCGGCGGATATCGGCATCCGGACCGACGGGAGAGCTGACGTCATCGACGACTGCCGCGATGTCGGATTCGGGACGGGTCCGCGCCGGCGGCGGTTCGGACAGGACGGCCGGTTCGATTCTCGGGATTGGGGGTTTGATTCGCGGCAAGCGGTCCGTATTACCAGACGATCGGTCGTCGCGTGGAATCCCGGCACTCGGCGCGGGCGCGGCGTCCGGCGGCACGGACCGCCTCGACGACGCCGGCTCGGGCGATATATCTGGCGTGGCGTCCGGTGGTGGCGGACCCGCCGGAGTTTTCGCCGAGGGTGCCGGTTCGTCGAGGAGTACGAGCTCTACCATGATCAATGGCGGATCTTCGGGCGGGAGGGTGTTCTCGAGGTCGATAATGATCGCCGCGGCCGCGGCGTGACCGGCTAACGATACGGTCGCTGCCATCAACCAGTTCCCCGTAGCGTTGCCGGGAATCACGTTTACGATGCCTCGTCCCGGGTGTCCAGCCGCCGCCAGGGCACCACCAGGTTTCCGGCATTGGTGGAGGCGGTGATCGTCTCGACACCGTAGACCTCGCCGACGATGTCGGATGTCAGAACCTCCTCGGGGCTCCCATCACGAACGATGCCTCCGTTCGCGATGAGCACGATCTCGTCGCAGAAACGAGCGGCCAGGGTCAGATCGTGGAGGACCGGTACGACGATCCGATCACCTGCCGCGAACTCCCGGAGGAGCTCCATGACCCGGAGCTGATGGTAGGGATCGAGCGAGGAAATCGGCTCGTCCGCGAGCAGCACTTCAGGGTCGCCGGCAAGGGCGCGGGCGATGAGGACCCGCGCACGTTCGCCGCTGGATAGCGATGAAATCACCCGATCCGATAGGTGAAGAACCTCGGTTCGGCTCATTGCGGCTTCCGTCATCCGGGCATCGGCATCGTCCGAACCCCGCCAAGGGCTGGCATGGGGGATGCGCCCGAGCATGACCAGTCGGTCGACGCGCAACGGCCAGTGGACTGGCGCGTCCGCGGGCAGGTAGGCGATGCGTTCGGCGCGGTTTGCGCGTGGGATGGCCGCCAGCTCGATATCCCCGAGTCTGACGGTGCCGCGGTCGGGTGCCATGAGTCCGCTCAAGACGCGCAAGAGTGTGGTCTTGCCGGCGCCGTTGGGTCCAACGAGGCCGACGACCCGGCCGCGCCGGGCGGTGAAATCCACGCCGTCCAGCACCCTGCGCCCGCCGCGGGAGACGGCCAGGTCTCGCGTGACGAGCCCGCTCATGCCAGCGTTCTCCGCGTGCGCACGATCAGATGGAGAAAGAAGGGCGCGCCGATCAGCGCGGTGACGACGCCCAGACGTAGTTCATGCATCACCGGCAGAAGGCGAGCCACCAAGTCGGCGGCCACGAGCAGTGCCGCCCCTCCCAACCAACTCGCGATCAGGAGGCGACCGGGTTCATGGCCGACGAAGGGGCGCAGGAGATGAGGGACGACGAGGCCGACGAAACCGATGACGCCGCTCACCGCCACCCCTGCTCCTACGCAGCAGGCCGCACCCAGGACGATTCGGATTCGGACACGCGATAAATTGAACCCCAGAGATCGTGCCACGTCGTCACCGAGAGTGAGGGCATCGAGCGGCCGAGCCGCTGTGGCCAACAGAAACCATCCGATCAGCGTAAGCGGCAGCGCGACCCGAACGTGCGAGAAGCTTCGATCGGCGAGGGATCCGAGAAGCCAGAACACGGCTTCGATGACGGCATAGGGACTGGGCGCTAGGTTGAGCGCAAGCGAGATCAACGCGCCGGCGAACGCGTTCACGGCGACGCCCGCAAGGATGAGCGTGAGCGGGCCGGCATCGCGTCCGGCTAGGGCGAGCAGGAGTGCCACCGCGGCCGCGGCCCCTGCCATCGCCGCGATCGGAACCATAAGGTCGGATCCTGCCGCCAGCCCGAAGTAGATGACGATGACCGCGCCCAACCCCGCGCTGCTCGAGACGCCGATCACGCCGGGATCCGCCAGCGGATTGCGCAGCAAGCCTTGGAGGGCAGCGCCCGCAAGGCCGAGGCTGCCCCCGACGATGATCCCAAGCAAGGCACGTGGCAAGCGGATTTCCACGAGGATCAGGCCCGGCATTCCCGGATCATCGCCGAACGCCCCTGCCAACGTTCGGATCAGCGGCAAGGACACGTGCCCTGTCGCGAGCGACGCGGTGAACAGCGCCAGAACCAGGATCGACAGGACGATCAGCAGACGCGTGGTTTCCGTGCCGAGGGGCTTCCGCGCCGCGGCCGGCGATCGTCGGGTATCCGGTCCGCCATTATCCGTTTCTGAGGCTCTCACGGCCGCGCCTCCATCAGCAGTTCCACCGCTTCTGCGAGCATGGGGCCCGGACATACCCAGAGGCGGGTGGGAATCCGGATTAGCGTCTTGCCCTTCATCAGCCTTGCAAAAGCGGGGTGACGGAGCCCCTCTTCGGCGATCGAACCGCCGCCATCTCCGAAGGAGCTCAGGATCAATACCTCAGGATTGGAGACCATTAATCGCTCCATCGGAAGGACAACGGTTCCCGTCACCCCGAGTTCGGCGACCTTGTTCCGGAAACCGGCAGCAGTGAGAATGGAATGTACGGATGTCTCACTGCCCGCGGTGTATCCGTTTGGGAGATAGAAGGCGGCGGTTCGTTGATCGGCGGATGCGGTAAGCTTGGCCCGCTCCAGCCGTCGGTCCATATCCGATAGAAGCGCGTTGCCCCGTTCCTCCTCTTCCAGGACCGCTGCGAGGTGACGAATCTGGGCGCGGATTCCCGGGAAATCCTCGGGCAGGTCGAGGATGACCACGCGATAACCCGTGCGCTTCAGGAAGGCGACGGACCCTTGCGACGTGAAGCGTCCCGCGAGTATCAGGTCGGGTTCGAGCGAAAGAATTTCCTCGGCACGCCCGTACGTTGCCGGGAAATCGCGTGCGACCGATGCCATGTACGAGTTGACGGGGTCGTGCGACAGGTAACTGACCGCAGCTATGTTGGGAGCCTTTGCGAGCATCAGGACGAGCTGATCCGTACAAAGGTTGAGCGAGACGATTCGCTGGGGTTTCGCATTCGCCTCACCCGCGAGACATCCCGCGAGAAGGATGGCGGCAAGGAATCGCGAGCCGAAACGAAGGATGCCTGCCGCCATCATCGCCGGCCTCTAGAACCCCGCCCGAACGCCCGCATAGACCGCGCTGCCGGGAGTGCCGTAGGTCACGACCTCCTCGTATTCGCGGTCGAGCAGGTTCTCGCCCCGAACGTAGATCTCGATGCCGGGTCCGACCTGATAGCCGGCGACAATCTTGAACAGCGTGAAGCTTTTGAGACGAACCCTGGTGGGTGGGAAGGAATCGAAGTTGTCGTCGGCACGCTCGCCGTTGACATCGATGCCGACGTTCAGCCAGCCCGGACGGTCCCCGAACTCGAACGCGTAGTTCGCGTTCAGGCTGGCGATATGCTTGGGCCGGCGGACCAGTTCCGTATCGGTCGCGTCCTGCCCGACCGACCAGGTGTAGGTTCCCGACAACGTCAGGCCGTCGCCGAGCTGCCATGTTCCGGCAAGCTCGACGCCGTAGGTCCCGCTGGTGCCCGGGAGATTCACCGCCGTGTCGCCAAAGCCCCGAATCAAGTCGGTAACGTCGGTCTCGAAGTACGTGACGTCGAGGATCGCCTCGTCGCCGAGCAGCGACTGCTCGAGACCGACGTCCCAGCCTGTCGCGGTTTCCGGGGACAGGTTCGGGTTACCCCTGAAGCCGGGCGCGAACCCGAACAGCTCGAAGATCGTCGGGTTCTTGACCCCTTCGCCGTGGCTCGCATGCAACCGTGTCCCCCACGGCGCGTGTTCGTACGCCCCCGTGATTCGGTAGGTGCGGGCGTCGTCGAAAAGGTCCGCGTCGTCATGTCGGCCGGCCAGGGAGACGTAGATCGAGTCGAGCAGATTGAGCCTGTACTCCGCGACGTACCCCACGTTCGCGATGTCGCGGTCGACGTCCAGGAAGGCACTCCTCGAAACGACATTCTCTTCCTCCCGCTCCGCCGCCAATGTCACGGAGTGTTCGGCGCCCGCCGCTCCGGGTGTGCCGAAACGCAGGCTCGTCTGGTAGTCGAACTTCCGTTTCCCGCCTTCGAATACGCTGTCGAAGGCGCCGTTCTGGAAGTTCTTGCGGTGGCTGTTCGTGAGCCCCGCGCTCACCTCGTGAGTCCAGAGGCCGTCGAGCGTGGAAAGGGCGGCGGACCCGCGATAGTACCGCTTGACGGAGCTCGTCCGGGACTCGGTATCGGTGAGACCCATGCCGAAGATGAAACTGTCCGTCTCCAATTCGGCGTCCGTCCACCGCCCCACGAAGTCGAGGCGCGCGTTCGACGATGGCGAGAGACCCGCCTTGATGTGAACGGTACGGTTGCGGTAGCCGTCCTGCTCGTCGTTGCCTCGCCACTCGCTCGCCATCGAGACGCCGTCCGTGTGAACGCCCACGGCATGCGCGGCGAAGTGGTAGCGGTCGCTTCCGGTGCGGAAGCCCGCAACGCCGCGCGCCGTGCGAAAGGACCCGGCCTCGGTCCCGACGGAAATTTGAGGTTTGCCGCGTCCCCGTCGGGTAACGACGTTGACGACGCCGCCAATCGCGTCGCTGCCCCACAGTGCGCTTTGGGGCCCGCGTAGCACTTCGATGCGCTCGATTTCGTTCGCAAGGAGATTTCCGAAGTCGAATTCGGATCCGTTCGCCGGATCACCTACCTCGATCCCATCGATCAGAACGAGGGTCTGATTCGCTTCCGCGCCCCGGATGCGAACCTGCGTCTGGGCTCCGACGTTTCCCGTGCGACTGACGGCGATGCCGGGAACCTCGCGGAGGACCTCGCCGACGGTGCGGTCCTGCTTGGCGTCGATGTCGTTGCCGTCGATGACGGTCATGGCACTGCCGACCGCCGGGGACGGGACGGGTATCCGGCTGGCGGTTACCACGACTTCCGGCAACATCTCGACTTGCGCCGATAGGTGCTCCGAAGTGGTGCCGAGGATTGCCGACGCGCCGGCCAGGACAAGCGGAAGACGCGCAAATTTGCTATCGAATTTCATGGATGGCTCCCGAACTGATCTGTGTTGGACACGGCGAAAGCCGTGCCGCGGCCGAGAGCCGGTCGGCGATGTCGTGGAGTCCCTGTTGTTGTCATCGACGGCCCGTTTGCGGCGACACGCTTGCTTTCCGTTCGTCGCCACCAACGGCAGTCCGTCCCGACGAAATAACCCCGTTCACCGGTTGGGCGACGTGCGGCGGCAGGTCTCCTGGCTCGCGGGTTGTTGCGGGTCGCTCGCCTTCCCGGTTTCCCAGTGGCAATCGTGAGCGCCGACTATCCGCTTACAGTTGCGGGGGCAGCCGCGGACTCGATCCCGAAAGAATCTCACCGCGTTCCCTTTTTATCCCCAACGGGGGAACCGCCACGCCGCGGAGCGTATACGTGGACTTCCGTACGAGCAAGAATTTGTCCTGTCGGCTGTCCGAAAGGGACAAATCGCAGGGAATTCGTAATACTTTCGAAATGTTTTCTTTGTCAGTGCGAAATGATATTTCCATTGGACGTCGATAATGGAACATATATTTCAACATTCGCATAAGTCGGAAAAGCTGCCGGGCAACCTCTTGTAAGGGTTGATCTTAATCAGTTGAATACGGCGCCGATTTTGAGAGTGGGTGGATCGTGCCCGAATTGAGCCGGCGTGCCGGCGCGATCTCGATGGAAATTTCAAGGGGGTTGGAGATGGCAACAGCAGCCAGCGCAGTGGATTTTGCCGGGCAGGCAGAGGGCATCGAGGTTCTCGGCGATATGGCTTCGGGATTCGATGACATCCTCACACGGGAGGCGCTTGGCTTCGTGGCGGGACTGCACCGATCGTTCAATCCGAGACGCCTCGACCTCTTGCAGGCGCGGGTCGACCGGCAGGCGGAGTTTGATGCCGGCGCGAGGCCTGATTTTCTCGTTGAAACCGCGAGCATCAGGGACGGTGACTGGTCGGTCTCGCCTGTCCCCCTGGACCTTCGGGACCGCCGGGTGGAGATCACCGGTCCCGTGGACCGCAAGATGATCATCAACGCGCTGAATTCCGGTGCCAGCGTGTTCATGGCCGACTTCGAGGATGCCACCACGCCGACGTGGTCAAACTTGCTTGAAGGTCAGATCAACCTGCGCGATGCCAACGCGCGCATCATCGATTTCGATGATCCCCAAAGCGGGCGTCACTACGAACTGGGAGAGGACATCGCGACCCTGATCGTTCGGCCGAGAGGCTGGCACCTAACGGAGAAGCATGTCTTGATCGATGGCGAACCCGCTTCGGGATCGTTGTTCGATTTCGGCCTGTATTTCTTTCATAATGCCCGGACCCTGTTGGATCGGGGCAGCGGGCCTTACTTCTATCTCCCCAAGATGGAGAGCCGTCTGGAAGCGCGGCTCTGGAACGACGCCTTTGTTGCGGCGCAAGAGGCTCTTGGGATTCCGCGCGGAACGATCAAGGCGACCGTCCTGATCGAGACAATTCTCGCCGCCTTCGAGATGGACGAGATCCTGTACGAGTTGCGTGAGCATTCCGCCGGGCTCAACTGCGGCCGCTGGGATTACATCTTCAGCTTCATCAAGAAGTTCCGGAATGACCCGTCATGTGTGCTGCCGGACCGCGGCGAGGTCACCATGACCCGTCACTTCATGCGCTCATACAGCTTGCTCGCCATCAAGACCTGTCATCATCGCAAGGCCCACGCCATCGGTGGAATGGCTGCGCAGATCCCGATCAGAAACGATGAGAAGGCCAATGAGGCGGCGCTGGCCAAAGTGCGGGCCGATAAGGAGCGTGAAGCCGGAGATGGCCACGACGGAACTTGGGTCGCGCATCCAGGCTTGGTGCCCGTCGCCAAGGAGATCTTCGATCGGTTGATGCCCGAGGCGAACCAGATTCACCGCCAGCGTCAGGACGTCGACATCACCGCGGCCGATCTTCTCGACGTTCCCCAAGGCGACATTACCGAGGCCGGATTTCGCCAGAACATCAACGTCGGCATCCGCTATCTCGAGGCTTGGCTGCGGGGGTCGGGCTGTGTGCCGCTGTACAATCTTATGGAAGATGCGGCGACGGCGGAGATCTCGCGCACTCAGGTTTGGCAGTGGCTCCGCCACGGGGCGCGGCTGGACGATGGCGGAACCATCGACCGCGCCATGTTCGACGCCGTCCAGGGCGGCGTCATGGCCGGCATTCGGGAGGAACTCGGCGGTGACGCTTACGCCGCAAGCCGTTTCGACGACGCGGCCGCGCTCTTCGCCGAGATGAGCACGTCGGAGGAGTTCTCCGAGTTTCTCACCTTGCCCGCCTACGACATGGTCGTGACGGCGTAGAGTGTAGGGCGGCGGACTCTTTGGAGTCGGAGTCGATGCGAGGGAGTCCGAGTCCCCGGCTGCGGGCCCGGCGACTGCGCTGAACTGAACTGCGCCCGGCCGTTCATCCGCGCCAACATGTCGACCTGGGCCCCGGATTGAAGCCCTACGTCGGCGGCGGCCTCCTGGCGGCCAACCCCTCGGGCTCGCCGTAGCGCGCCTTGAGGACGGCGTCCACTTGCTGCCAGCGGTAGGGGATGTCGGCGCGCCAGAGCACCGCGTCTCCGGCCTCCAAGACCACCACGTTGCCGTCGCCGAACTCCAGACGGCCGCAGCCGAGGCTGGCAGCGATGCCGACCCGGTTGCGCCGCTCGGAGTCCTGCCCGCCGAGATCGAGGCACCAAGTCTCGTCCGGCCCGCTTGGCCCCGGCCGCCATGTCGGGCCCTCCAGGCGGATCTCGGCGCCGGCGAAAGCGCACCCCGAAATCAGCACGGGCGCGGCCTCGGAGACGGCCCGCCGCAAGCGCCGGGCGACCCATTGGAGCCAGGCGCCTCCACCGCCGACGAAGCGCAACATAGCGCATTCCTCGGCCGTGAACAGGCCGGGCACGGTGAGGTAGGGGCGGTTTGCCAGTGCGAGGTCTTGGCTGGTGCAGCGGGCCTCGATGAGGTCGAGCGGCGCCTCGGCCGGGCGACCGTCGAGCTCGGCCACGCCGGCGTCGGCCAGACGATCGATCTCGGCCTCGGTGTGCGTGCGCGCCAGGTCGAAGGCGGTAAACCGCAGGTACATGAGTAGGCCGACGTCGCCGGGGTAGGGATCGCGCCAGTGAAAGACGTCGTGGCCGGCGAACATCAACGCGCGGTCCGCGGACGAATTGTCGAAGATATCGACGGCGGTGCGGTCGCCGTCGGGGCGCTCGACGTGGAGGGGCCAGCCGCCCTCGATGTCGAGCAGCACGGGCCAGGAGACGAGGTATTTCGACCCCGAGCCGATGTCCCGGTGGCGGACCAGGGGCACGCCCCGGAAATAGACGCTGAGACCGGCGTAGCTGATCCAGGCGCGCCGGCCGAGCAGCCGTGAGACCTCGGGCTCCAGCGTCCGGCCGATCGCTACCACTGCGGGCTCGCTGTTGCACCAGATGCCGCCGGGCAGGCTGTTCGAGAGGACGTAGGCTCCCGGACGCTCCTCGTAGGGTACCTCGGCCGCCCAGCGCCGGGCCTTGGCGAACAGGCCTTCGCCCAGCGCCGCGCGCATGTCGATCCAGGAGCGGAAGGTGTTCGCCTCGGGGTGGTTCTCGCCGCCGAACAGGTGCTCCATGCTCGCACGGTAGCGGGCCTGCTCCTCGTGGTGGAAGGGCTTGGCGCGGGTCATTTCCCCTCTTCCGCCGCCGGCGCCCATACGCTGTCCGAGTGGTAGTCGATCTCCTCCAGCTGGGCCAGGGTGGTTGCCGCCCTGACGCGCGCCTCGAGGCCGTGGCAAACGCCGACTATGCGGACTCGCTCGGCGTCCTTGGCGGTCATGTCCGCGCCGGACAGCCGGACCTGCCATTCCTTGTCGCGGTCATGGGCCGCGTCCGGATGGTAGGCGGTGGCGATGGCGCGGCGGGCGTAGAGATTCACGACTTCCGGCAGGAACGTCTCCTTCATCCATCGGCGATAGACGGCCGTCATCTGCGCCCATGTGGGTTTGGGCTCCACGTCGACGGATTCGCGGCTCCATTTCCAGGTGCCGTCGGCGTTCCAGACCGGTGTGATTACGGGGTTCCAGGACAGAGAGGCCCAATTTTGCCGGGTCACCTCCCAGTCCTCCACGCTTCCGACGTCCGGGAAGGGTCCCGTCGTCGGAGCCGTCCAGTCCGTGTCGGGGTCCGGCGTGACCAGGCCGGACACCTTCAGCCCTCCGCCGTCCCGAAGCGCCTGCTTGACGCGCCGCCATTTCCTTCGTGTCGCCATTACGGACCGCTGTACGTGTAGGAGGTGATGTAAAACTCGCCGCGGGCTTCTCCGTTTGGGCCGCTCGTCAAGTTCCGCCAGCCCGGATTGTGAGCGGTCACGGTAGGCGCGGTGGTGCCCGATGTACTCGTGACCGAGATTCGGATCTGGTCGAACAGCCCCGACCGGCTCACGCCGGGCCCGGGGTCGCCCTTGGCGCCCTTCTGCCCCTGCGGCCCGCGCGGTCCCTGCGGCCCCGTGATGTCTCTGCGGAAGGTCCACGTCGAGATCCCGGTCTTCTGGTAGACGTAGCCGTTGGAGGTGCGGAAATACCAGTCCCCGACGGCACCCAGGCTTCTCGACGGCGCCCCCGGGCCGGAGTGCCAGGTCGCGCCGTCCTCGCCGTCGACGTCGAGCTGGAAGGTCCACGTGGAGTTGCCCGTCTTGCGGTAGATGCCGGCGTTCGAGGTTCGGAAATACCAGTCGCCGACCGCTCCGAGCGACCCGCGCGGCGCCCCCGGGCCGGAGTGCCACTTGGCGCCGTCGGCGCCGGAGAGGTCGGCGATCCGTGACCAGGCGCCGCTCGCTTTCCGCCAGACCGTGTTGTCGGTCATGCGGAAATACAGGTCTCCGTCGGTGCCGAGGCCGCTGGCCGGGACGCCGTTGCCCGTGTGCCAGGTGGCGCCGTTGATGCCCTGCGGACCGGTCAGGTCGCGGCGGAAGGTCCAGGTCGCCGGGTCTGTCTTCTCGTAGACGTACCCCTGATCGGTCCTGAAGAAGAAATCGCCGGCGTTGCCGAGGGTAGCGCCGGGAATGCCCGAGCCGGAGTGCCACGTCGCGCCGTCCTCGCCGTCGATGTCCACCTGAAACGCCCAGGCGCCGGCGGTCTTCCGGTAGAGGCCGGCGTTCGTGGTCCTGAAATACCAGTCGCCGTCCGCTCCGAGATCGGCCGCCGGCGGGGCGTCGCCGGTATGCCAAGCCGAGCCGTCGGCGCCGGCGAGGTCGGCGGTCTTCGTCCAGGCGCCGTTCGCCTTGCGCCAGGCCGTGTAGTTTTCGGTATCGAGGTAGAGGTTGCCGTCCTCGCCCAGCGTGGCGGCGGGCTCGCCGGCGCCGAACAGCCACAGGGCGTTGGCGATCCGCTCTCCCGGCACGTCGAGCGCGGCCCTGGTGAAGGTTGGCGTCGTCCGCCGGCCGTCGCCGAGCACGGCGGCGATGGCGAAGCGCCAGGTCCCGGCGGCCGGCCGGTCCACCAGCTCCAGCGGCGAGGACGTGAGCAGCCCCTCGTGGAGGTCCGCCATGGTGTCCCACGCCGCGGCCTCCGCGCCGTTCGCGTCCGCGTACCGGATGCGGTAGCCGGCCACCGAGCGGTCCGGGTGCGGACTCCAGGTGAAGATGCGCGCGCCGAAGCCGTTCTGGGTCACCGTGAAGCCGCCCACCGGCACGATGTGCGACGCCGTGGACGTGTCGAGCGGGTTCCAGGCGAGGTCGCTGGTGCGGTGATTGTAGTAGTCGTCGACCTCGTCGCGGGCGACGAAGCGCAGCCGGTCCTCGCCGGCGGGCTCCTTGCCGGTGATCCGGAGCTTCACGAGGTCGGCCTCGGCCGGGAAGCACATGACCCGGTAGGCGTGGGGGTCGTCGCCGACGCCCGCAGGCGGCGCCGGCAGCGGGGCGTCGAGGATGATCTCGCCGATGTCGCCGCGCGCGTAGGCGCGTGACGCCACGGCGTCGTTGAGGTCCCAGATCCACGCGGTCCCGTCGCCGGCAACCTCCCGAGAGAGCGTCAGCGTCCGCCGGTCGGCCGAGATCGCCGTCAGGCGGCCGCCGTCGCCGGCGCCGATCAGGCCGTGGCTGGCGCCGACGACGTCGCCGCGGGCGATCGCCAGGCCCTCGTCGATCTTCATCTCCCAGGTGACCGTGCGGACATGGTAGAACTGCGCCGCGACCGCGCGGTTGAGCTCCTTGGCCGCGTGCGTGCCGTCCGTGATGCCGTGGAGCGGCACCTCGACCGGCCGCTCCGGGGTTGCGACCCCCGGCACCGTGCGGCGGATCTGGTTGACCTGCCAGTCGCTCGTCCGGTCGACGAAGTTGCCGACCACCTCGTCGGCGAGCCCCTCGTTGTCGTAGGTGAGCCCCATGGTTCCCGCGATCACGTTGGCGGGCGTGATCAGCGCCGTCATCGGCCGCCCGGCGTCCTCCCACAGGACGCCCCACTTGCCCGACTGGCGGTCGACCGCCCCCCAGCCGCACTGGCAGATCAGCTCGAGGGCCGCCGCGTGGTCGCGGCCGTCCTCGATGACGAGGTTGCATTCGAGGCCCTCGGCCGCGCAGTGCTCGGCGAAGCCCTGGATCGAGGGAAGGTCGATGCGGCCGTCCGCGAGGCCCATGCCGGCGACGAGGCGTCCGCCGATGCGCCAGCCCCGGAGGTACCTGAGCAGCACGTCGCCGCAGTTGCCGGTGACCTGGTCCGCCACCCACCGCGCGCCGTCCCAGTGGTCGGCGCGCTGCGAGACGACGGCGTTGACCGCCTCCATGCGGCCGTAGAGCTGGCCCGTGGCCTTGGCCCGCACGGCGAGCGGGTTGCGGCCGGTGAAGTCCGTCGCGTCGTCCTGGAAGGCGCGGAAGGCGGCGACGGTGGCGCGGAAGACCAGCCGCTCGTCCTCCTCGTCGTGCTCGGTCAGCAGGGTGGCGCGCACGTCCCATGCCGCGGCGCGGTCGGTGGCGAACTTCCACGACCGGCGCAGGGCGTTGCGCGCGTCGGCGCCGTCCGGGGTGACGAGGACGAGCCGGCGGCCCTGCCACGCGCCGGCGCTGCCGTGCTCGCGCCACTCGACGCGGATCCCGGTGTCCTGGCCGTCGAGGCTGCCGTTGCCCAGCGTGCGGAAATGCTGCGCGGTGAGATCGAAGGCGACCCCCGTGGTGCCGGCGGCGGTCGTCCGCTCAAGCGGCACGTTGTACTCGAGGTCGCCGCCGGCGATGGTGTCGACGTTGCCGGCGACGAGGGTGACGCGCCTCGCGCCCTGCTGGGTCTCGACGCTCTCGAAGTTCGAGAGCGCCGTCTCGCCCATGTGAAGCGCCCCGACCGCGAGATCCCCGATCCCGAACTCGAAGATCTGGTTGAGGTACTGGTCGCTCTCCTCGTCGAACTCGGTGTACTCCCGCGCCGCCAGGTCCGGAAACACCCGGTGCGTGCCGAGCACCAGCTGCAGGGGCTGGTAGGGCCGCGCGCGGTTGGCGCCGCCGGAGATGCTGTACTGCGGCTCCGGCCGGCCGGAGTCCTGCGGCTTGGGCAGGCGGGGCGGGAACAGCGAGTTGACGATCAGCAGGCCGCCGACGCCGATCGCCGCCGTGAGCAGCGCGCCGGCGACGGTCTCCGCCGCCACGATGGCGCCGAAGGAGCCGAAGCCGGCGCCCAGGATGCCGCCCGCCAGGTACGGCGCCGCCACGAGGATCGCGATCGACAGGATCACGGCGATGGGGTTGGAGCCCTCGCCGCCGGCGACGGCGACGCGCACGTTGACGACGTCGCCCTCGCTCAAGGTAACGTCCCGCCAGCCCTCGCGGGCGACCACGGCGCCGTTGACAGAGGCCACGGCCGGCTCCCACGGCGGGATACGGTCGCGGAACACCTCGTCGAGGGTCTGCCCCTCGAACGCGACGACGGTATGCCGACTCTCCGTGGTGATCGGGTGCGGCCGGAAGTCCGCGAGGACCTCGGCGGGGGCGCGGGGCGGCATGGTCAGGTCCATGTGTAGAAGCCTGCGAGCTCGAGGTGGATGCGCGCCAGACGCTCGACCGGCGTGAATGTCACGCCGGCGCCGGCCAGGTTTTGGAGCACCCAGCCGGACCTTCCGACCTCGGCGTACACGCCGATGTGGCTCCCCAGCGACCGGCGCGCTCCGAGGACGCGCATGAGCACGACGTCGTGCTCGCGGGGCGTCGGCGTCGGCCGGGCCCACGCGGCGCCGAGCTCGACGACGCGGTCCGGCGCCATGCGCCGCCACTCGCGCTCGGAGGGAAGGGCCACCTCGATGCCGAGCCGGTCTCTGGCGACGTCGCGCACCAGGTCCGCGCAGTCGTAAACGCCGGCCACCCAGGCGCGCCCCAGATAGGCTTCCGACCAGTGCATCAGAACAGCCCTGGCGAGGTCGCGGGATCGTGGCGCAGGATCACCGTGGGCCGGCCGAAGACCGGCTCGTCGGTGAGCGAGACGGTGACGTACTCGTTGGTGACCTCGGCGACGCCGACCGACATCTCGACCTCCCAGGCGACCGTGCTCCCGGTCTCGCCCTCGGCCGGCGGGATCAGGCGCAGCACCCGCATCGAGGCGTCCCGCCCTCCCCGCGAGGCCTCCACCCATTGCATGAGCTCGCGGCCGACGTTGTCGATGCGCAGCACGGCCGTGCGGATCTCGCCCTCCTTGGCCTGGGGCACGCGCGCGTGGAAGGCGAGCGGGACGTAGCGGTTGCCCTCCACGGCGTGTTCGACGGTGTCGGCGACCACGCGCACGGGCTCGGTTATGGCGGGGTGTTCGATCTCGAGGGCGAACGTCTGGTTGCGGCCGACGAGCGAGCGCGCGTGGGAGCGTCCGCGGTCGGCGGGTTCGCCGGGGTAGGGGATGGCCCGCGGCGGACCGGGTCGAAGGACGGCGGCGAGCGTCCGGGGGAAGGCCGCGACGACCGCCGCCGGAACGCCGGGGCGGAGACCCGCAGGCAGCGCCGCGGCCCGGCCCGTGGCGATCCCCGCGGGCGGCCTGGCGCGCAGTGCCGCGCGCAGGGTCCGGGGAAGCGCCTCCACGTCGGTGGCCGGCGCCGCGACGTCCAGTGCCGCCCGGAGCGCGCCGGGGAACGCCTCGACATGGGCGGTCGGCGCCGCGACGTCCAGCGCCGCGCGGAGGGTGGCCGGCGCCGCCTCGCGGTAGGCGGCGGCGCTTCCGGGCCGTACCGCGATCTCCAGGTCTCCGGGGTGGGCCTTCGTCCGCCCTCGCGGCACCGCTGGCCGGAGCGCGATGCGCACGGCGCCGGGCCGGGCGTCGAACAGGGGCAGCGGTTGGGCCGTCCGCTGGGCGATGCGCAGCGCGGGAGGATAGGCCGTCGTGCCGGCGATTGGTGCCGACGGGCGCAGCGCAATGCGTAGGTTCTCCGCCCGGGCGCGGATGCGGGGCTTGGGCGGGCGTGGATCGAGACGGGTGCGGAGCGGCCCCGGCAGCGCCTCGACGTCGGCGATGGGGACCCCGGGGCGGAGTGACGCCCCGAGGGCGCGGGCCGGGGCCTCGACCTCGGCGACCGGCGGCGCCGGCCGGAGCGCGGTCCGCAGCGCGGCCGCGTAGGCCTCGACGTCCGTCTCCGGTTCGCCGAGCCGCAGGCCGGCCCGGAGCCCGGCCGGCAGGGCCTGGCGGTCGCCCAGCTCGAGCAGCAGCCTCGCCGGCGTGCCGTCGACGTAGCCGTTGACGAACGCCGTCACTTCCGCCGAATTGGCCGGCGTCCAGCGGTAGGGCTCGGTGTCCCCGTCGAAGCCGGACAGGGACAGGGTCATCCCTCCGGCGAAGAGCGTCATCCGGCCGCCGGCCTCGAAGGCGTCCGTGAAGTCGATTCC
This sequence comes from Alphaproteobacteria bacterium, assembly GCA_021296255.1. Taxonomy (GTDB): domain Bacteria; phylum Pseudomonadota; class Alphaproteobacteria; order UBA2966; family UBA2966; genus UBA2966. Next base: position 20,978 of record JAGWAU010000038.1, read on the forward strand.
CCGGAAGTTCCCCTTCGCGGCGGTCGGCTCGATGTCGAGCAGGCAGCGGCCGGTCGTCAGCAGCTCCAGGTTGACCAGATACCCCGGCGCCGACGCCAGGAACGAGTCGTCGATCCGGGCCGACGGGGCGAACGAAAGATACCGGAAGGTGGAGACCGACCTCCGGGACGTCCCGCCCAGATCGAGGAGCTGCCAGTCGTAGGCCACGGCGGCGGTGCTACTTGGCGAGCTCGAACGTGAAGTCCATCGTTCCCGAGGCGATCCGGAAGGGCTCGCCCCGGACGAGCGTCACCGGCGCCGCGAGCTGGACCCAGCCGAAGAAGTTCGCGCCCAGCCAGTAGCCGAGGTGCGTCACCACGTCGCCGGCCGAGGTGGCGTTCGGCGTGAACACGGTCTCGACGTTGTCGTTGTCGCTGGTCGCGCCGGCCGCGGTCCAGCGGTTGGCGGCCACGGCCTTGCGCGCGTAGTTCCGGCCGCCGGCCGAAGACAGCTCGGCCGCCGTACCGTCGTTCCCGGGCGCCGCGGTGTGGGCGCTGATGGTGATGGCCTCGGCCGCCATCTTGCCGGCCAGCCAGTTCAGTGCGTATGGAGAGAGGTACATCGATCGGCTCCTTGTTTCAGTTCTTCGAATATCCTTCCAGCTCGAGCTGGAAGTCCCATGTCCGCGTCCCCGCCCGCACCCGGGCGGTGTAGCGGATCGTCGCGGCGCCGCCCCGGACGCGCACTCGGCGCGTCACGCCGTCCTCGGTGTCGCGCCAGTCGAACCAGAGGTGCGCGTTCTCCCGCGCCCAGGCCCGGAAGCGCACGAGGTCGGCGTCCGAGGCGAGCCAGCCCCTGAGCGAGCGCACGTCGAGGGCGGCGGAGTAGATCTTCTCCTGGCGCACCGCCCCGTCGTCGAACCTGGTGCGCGCGACGTCCGCGTCCTGGCCGAGGCCGTAGCCGTCGGCCGCGACGTTCGCGTAGGCCGGCCAGGTCACGGCCGCCTCGACACGGCGTGGCGGAAGGCCTGCGTCACCGGGCCGTTCGCCCGGGCGTCGCGGAGCAGCACGGTGACGATGAATTTCTCGCCGTCCCACCGGACGCCGTCGTCCGTGGCCTCCTGGGGGGTGCCGCCCTCGTTGATCAGCCGGACCTCGATGTTGGGCGGCCCGCCGAGCGCCCGTTCCTGCTCGGGCGTATGCACGGTCTCGCCGCGGCGCAGGATGGCCGGGACCTCGTCGCCGGCGATGCCGCTATGGGGGAAGCGCGGCGCGCCGATGAAGGCGCGCGGATCGACGCCGTAGCGTCTGGCGGTCCCCGCGCCGGCGACGCCGCCCGAGTGGAACAGGTGCCCGCCGACCTCGCTCACGCCGCGGAATGACCCGCCGCCGAGGCCGAGCAGGCCGCCGAGGGCGGCCGAGAGCGGGCCGGTGATGGCTCGCTGGACGGCGATCCGGGCGAGCTCGGCGATGACGAAGTCGGCGAAGCGGCGGAACTCGAACTCGCCCGTGCGCACGAAGTCGACCAGCGCGCCCTCCATGCCCGCGAAGGCCTGCTCGGTGGCGAGCTGGATCTCGCCGGCCGCGTCCAGCGCGTCCCTGGCGTAGTCCTCGAGGCCCCGGCCGAGAGGCCCGAGGGCCTCCCGTCGGGCGCGCTCGGCGGCCTCGGCGATCTCGCGACCGCGCTCGATGGCCTGCCGCGCGGCTTCCTCCTCGGCGCGGGCCCGCTCCTCGAGGGCCTCGACGGCCTCGCGGTCTACCTCGGCCGACAGCGCGACCGCCTCGGTCCTGCGGTAGAAGTGCCGCGCGGCGAGCGCCAGCGCCCGCTCCTCGTCCGAGAGGCGCGCGACGTACGCGTCGATGTGCTCGTACTGCCCGATCGTCGCTTCGACGCCGGCGCCGCGGAGCTCGTTCAGGATGGCGTGCTCCTCGGCCGAGCGGCTGACCGCCTCCGCCTCGCGCGTGAGCGTCATCGCCCGGTCGACCACGCGGCCGAACGCCGGCCGCCGTCCCGGGAGCCGCGTGCCGCGCGCGCCCTCGGGCGGGAACGCGAAATCCGGGTCGTCGGGAATCGCTTCCAGGGTACGTCGGGCGAGTTCGGCTCTCAGTTCCACGATCTCCGCCGCGAGTCTCGGCAGGTCCTCGTCGATCTGCGGCCGGACCTCGCGGCCGACCAGCGAGTCCGGAGAGTATCGCGCCCGCGACCGGACCAGCTCCGCGAAGCGCCGTTCGTGGCTCCCGAGCGCCTCGCGGAGCTCCGCCGTGGTCGACGGTGTCACGGCGTCCGCCCCGGCGAGTCCCAGACCGAAGCCGAGGATGCCGCCGCCGACGGCACCGTACGGGCCGAACCGCGCACCGTGCCGCGCGCCGGTGAGACCGCCGGAGAGTGCGCCGAGCACGGCCAGGATCGTATCCGCGTTGTCGACGATGTAGCTGAATCCGGACACGGTCGCGGCGCCGAGCTCCTGGGCCGCGCGCACGGTGCCTGGGTCCTCGAGGAAGGCGACCAGGTCCTCGATCGCGTCCTGGAGCTCCCGCGTGTTCTCGGCCGGCAGCGTGAACAGGTCGCGGAAGGCGTTGTCGAGCGAATCGAGCGCGCTGGGCAGGGTGTCGCGGAGCGCTCGCGCGGAGCCGCCGACCTGCCCCTCCAGGACGTCCAGGACCGCCCCGAGCGCCTCGGCCCGCCGGCCGGTCTCCACGAGGCCCTCGATCGTCTCGCGCTGCTGCTCGGTGAAGGTCGCGCTGGCGTCGCGAAGCTGCCCGAGTCCGGACTCCGGGTCTTCGATCGCGAGCGCGAGCTGCCGCGCCGCGCTCGGCGCGTCAATCCCCATGGCCGCCGCCATGTCGAGCACGGTCTCGGTGACACGCCGGAACGCCGCCTCGTCCAGGCCCTCCAACTCGCGGAACGTGAGCAGGGCCGATTGCAGGCTCAGGATCTGCTCGTCGCTGGCCGTGGTGACCCGCTGCAGCTCCGACGCCATGCGCGCCAGCGAAGGCGTGCTGAGCTCCGTCGCGTTCCCGAGTCCCTCGATCCGCCGCGCGACCGCCGCGACCGCCTGTTGCTGTTCGCCCGCCGCGTCCGTCACGGCCTGTATGGCCCTCCGCACCGCGCGGAAGGCCGGGACGGCGCCAAAGCCGATGATCGAAAGGCTCAGTTTGAGATTGTCGTCGGGCATCGCGCCCCCTATCCTTTACCGGGTATGGCCCTTTTCTACTTCCTCGTTCGCGTCTTCGTGCTCGTCACGTTCGGGCCGATTCTGCTCGTCCTCCTGGCGGCGGTCGCGTCGGCGGAGGACGGCCTGACCGTGTTCCTCCTTCTGGTGCTCGCCCTGGTTCCGGCCGCCTTTCTCTGCGGGGCCTTTTGGCCTGAGCAGTCCAAAAAGGATGGAGACGGCGATTCGCCCCTGGATGTCGAGATCAAGGTTCGCCGGGCCGGCCGCGGCGAATACGACGCGACCGTCACTCCCCGGCGCCGGCACGCTCCCTGAACCCCGCCAGCGCGCCCGCCTCCAGGCACAGCAGGCGGTCGAGCGTGTCCGCGTCGACCGCGACGCCCGCCATCTCCAGCAGCGCCCGCGCCTGGGCCCAGTCGAGCATGGGCGGGCCGAGGCCGGCGCTCCGCCAGCAGCGGCCGGCGTAGGCCCAGGCCTCGATCGCCGCGGCGTGCTCCTCCCATACCGCTATGCCCCGCTCGCCGCCGGCCCAGCGTCGGCCGGCGTCGCGGAGTTTCCCGCCGCACTCCGGCCGAAGAGCTCGTCGATCAGCGCCTCGCGCACGGCCGCCAGGAAGTACGGCAGATCCAGCGCCGCCGCCAGGTTGTCGGCCGTGAACGGGATCGGCGCGCCGTTCTCGTCCCCGATGCTCCTCCAGCCGACGATCAGGTCGTGCGCGACTTCGGCGTCCGTGACGCCGCCCTCGCGCAGGCGATCGAGCAGCGCGCGGCGGTCGCTCACCGCGAGGTAGCGGAGCACGAGCGTGCAGCGCGCGGCGACGTCGGTACCCGGAGGCTTCGGCCTGATCTCGACGTCGACCTCGTCGGGCTGCACGAGTCGGAACGCGGGTGCGGCGGTCATGATCTCGATCTCCGTCGCGGGGCCGGCCATCAGCTCTCGACTCCGTCGATCAGCAGCACCGGATGTGCGCCGCCCGGCTCGACGATCGAGGCGATCAGCGTGGCTTGCTGCTCGGAATCGCGGCTCTTCAGCGCGAAGTCGCCGCCCGGCCGGATGTTGCACTTGCGGGCGTAGATGTGGCGGCCCTTGGCGCCGATGGCGTCGTCGCCGTCCTCCAGGTACCGCACGGCGGCCGTGGTCTGGCCGGGCGAGGTGACCTCGACCTTCTTGCGGTCGGTCACCGCGACGGCGTCGTAGAGCACGACGATCTCGGCCTGGGCCTCGTTGGCCGCGACGATGTTGGTGCTGCCGGGCTCGATGTAGATCCGCCCCCGCTCGTGGTCGACCTGGAAATCGTTCGTCGCCCGGTCGGGATCCGTGGTCTCGGAGAGCGCCGCCCCGATGCCGCTGCCGGCGGCGGCGGCGCCCTTCAACTGGGCGAGCGTCGCGTTGCCGAAATTCTCGGCGTTGGTGATCTTGCGCAGCTTCAGCTTGCCCGCCGTGTCCGAGATCCTGGCATGGCCTTCGACCGAGCCGGCCGCGGCCTTGTCCGCGCCGTTGAAGCTCTGGCCGCTCAGCCCGAGCTGGTACCAGCGGCCTTTCCGCACGGTGATGCGGTCGTACTGCTCGGTCGCGGCGGCCGCGGCGGCCGCGACGGCGTCGCCGCCGAAGAACAGCCTCGCGTTCTCCAGCGACTGGTCGTGCAGGACGATCGTCAGCGTGCGGGTGACCGAGCGCTGCTGCTGCACCAGGCTCTGCGCGACCGCGCCGTCGCCGCTCTGGATCGTGACCTCGTCGGCGGTGATGCCGATGGTGGCGCTCACGCTGTCGCCGAGGTAGCGCTCGCCGCTGCGGTTGCCGTCGGCGTCCAGCAGGTCGAGATAGATCTCCCCGGCGCCCAGGAAGACGTTGTTTTCGTGCCGTTCTCTCGCGAGTGTCATGGTTACCTCCAAAAGGGTGGGTTCATGGTTTCGTGCTCAGGGTCCAGGGCATCAGATAGGTGTCGCTCCAGTAGACCTGTCCCTCGGCGATCTCCTCCAGCCGGCCGGAGCGGCCGGGGTTGAGTTGCAGCGGCGCGTCGGCGCCGCCGGGCGTCCAGCCGAGCAGCTCCCCGCGCGTGGCCGCGACGATACGCCCGAGCTCGGCGCGGGCGTTCGCGCCTCGCGGGTCGTTGGGCGCTCCGATCACGTGGAGGACCGCGATCAGCCCGGACATCTTCTGGAGGGTCTGGGCGCGGCCGCCGAGGTTGCCGGCGGCCTGGTCGGCCACCGGGTAGACGATCGCGGCGGGCAGGTTGGGCTGACGGTTCCGGGCGGCCTCGAGCACGCTTTCGACCGACTTGAGACTCTCCACCGTCGCCGCGAGCCGGTCGCGGATCTGCTCGACCGCGTCGAACGTGGCGTCGAGACGGGGGCTCACGGCGCGCCCTCCATCACCAGCCCCCAAGCCGGTCTTGGGTGAAGGTGCGGCGCCCCGGCGTCGCCGTGCCCGCGTCGCTGCGGGCCGCCGGCCGCCCGTGCGAGTCGACGAGACGGACGCTCCCCTCCGCGACGTCGCCGAGTTGCCTGCGGGCCGCCGCGACGTTGGCGCTTACCCGGTCCGGCGGGGCGTCGTCGTAGAGCAGGCCGCGGGCGAGGTCGCACTGAATCCTGAGGAGCATCGGCCACGCGCCGGCGGGGAGCGGCAGGCGGAAGGCCGACGCCAGACGGCTGTCGATCTCCGCCGCCGCGTCGGCGAGCACCGCCGCGATTCGGGCGGCGCCGTCCGCGCCGTCGGCGAGCTTGAGGATCTCGGCGGCGCCGAAGCGGCTCTCCAGGTCCCGGCGCGTGGCGTAGGTCATGCCGCGGCCGTCGCCTGCCGGTGGTCCTCCCAGGCCGCGTCGCGCTCGGCCGCGCTGACGTCGGTCAGGCCGCTGGCGGCTTCCAGCGCCCGGACCTCGGGCTTGCCCGACCTGGTGAAGTGATCGGGGTTGTCGGGATCGAGCCCGGCGGCCGCGGCGATCAGCCGGGACCGGCGGCCGGCCGCGGCGCCGATTTTGGCCCGGATTTTCGGATCCTCCGACAGGTGCTTGAGGAATTCCCGGACCTCGCCGGCCGGCGCCGCGCGCAGCGCCGCGAGCGCGCGGTCGAACGCATCCGCCGGAACGTCGGCGGCGGGCCTCGCGGCCGTGTCCGCGACGACGAGCATCGGCTCGGCGCGGAGCCGTTCGAGCTGCTCCTCGCTCCAGTGCCCGGCCGGGTACTCGACCGGACTGGCCGGGTGCGGGACGCCGCAACGATGGAAACCGTCGCGGCGGGCGGTGACGGTCACCGCGGGGGTGGCGTATTCCATGCGGGCCTCCGGGTCTAAGCGAGCCAGGGAACGACGACGAGCTCGGCGGTGCCGCGCCAGACGTTGGTCGCCCCGTTCGCGTCGCGCTCCGCGTTGAGGATTTCGAGCCCCGCTTCCCGCAGCGCCGGCGGCACCACCAGATGCGTCGGCACGATGCCGAGGGGGCGGCCGTAATCGCCTTTCATGCCTTCGAGGGCCTGGTAGGCCGCCTTGAAGTTGGCCTTGTCGAGGGTCTGCTTCGAGCCGTAGGCCTTCTGCCAGAGACCGAAGCCGACGTTGGACCGCGCGTGCACGCCGTAGAGAAACTCCCGGCGCATGAAGACGTTTTCGTCCTCCTCGCGGTCCTTGCGTACGATGTTGTCGGCGCGCTTGCGCTGCTGGAAGACGAGCGGCTTCGCCGTCCCCCGCAGATCCATCAGGAACCAGGCGGTGCCGTTGCCGCCGCCCGAATTGGAAACGGTGGTCGCGCCGCCGTCCGCCGTGAGCACCGGATGGTCGGTGTCGAAGAAGTACTGGCCGTCGTAGCAGGTCTTGGCGAAGCCGTCCTTGAGCAGCTTCCACACGAGCTCGTCGGGATGGGCCGCGACCGCCTCGCCCAGCGCCGTGAACATCGGCGCATAGACGCCGTACTTGTCGTCCTCGATGTGGTTGCGGTCGACCTCGATCGTGTCCTCGAAGTCGCGGTTGCGCAGCGTGTAGCCGTGCTGGCGCAGGTTCTCGATCACGCGCTCGCCGACCCATTCCTTGAGGCCCGGGATCTTGCCGAGCCAGGCGTAGACCTCCTCGGCCGTGCTCGACGGCACGGTCATTGCGACTTGCGTGTACTGGCTGTTCGCCTGCATGGCGACGAGGCCTGTCTTGAAGGCGGCGTTGTAGCTGGCGAACAGGGTGTCCATGTTGGCGCGGTTGATGAGCATCTTGCGAGGGCCCTCCACTCAGAAGTTGAAGAAAATGCCGGTCGCGACCCAGGCGCCCCGGTCGTCGACGTCGACCAGCCGTCCGGCGGGCGTGGCGTTCGCGTTCTGGCTCTTGCGGACGGTCTGGTCGTCCTCGACGTAGACCTTGTCGCCGATCTCGGCGATCGCGACCTTGTCGGTCGCCAGGTTGTCCCAGAGAAAGATGCCGGTGCGCACCCGCACACTCCGGTCGCCGTTCGAGTCGGCCGCCGGACTGGTCACCGTCTCCTCGGCGCGGCCGACGGTGACCTGGTCGGCCGCCTTCGACGCCGGGATCAGGTAGCCGTCCGCGTCGAGCTGAACGAGCGATCCGGCATGGATGGTGTCGCCCTTCTTCATGCCGTAGGCGCGGACGAAGTCGATGCCGCCGCCGAGCCGCTTGGTGTCGCGGTCCCTGGTGAGCGCTGCCATGTCAGGCCTCCTCGGTCTGCGCCGCGAGCGCCTTCCGGGACGCCCGGAAGTCCTCCTCGCTGACGCCGGTGGCGCGGCAGACCGCGCGTTCTTCGGCGGTGAGCGCGTCGCCGCCTTCGCCCGGCGCGGCCGCGGGAACCGCCGGGCCGCCGCCGAGGATCGCCGGCGCGCCCTCGACGAACTCGGCGAAGCCGGCCGCGTCCTTCCTGGCGTAGCCGAGCGCCCAGTCCCGGCTCGCCGGCGTGACCTTGCCGGCCTTCACCGCCGCGTCGACGGCGGCTGTGGCGCGCGCCTCGGCGCCCTCGGTCTCGAGCCGGGCCAGCGTCTCGCGCAGCCGGTCGAACTCGGCGCGCGGCACGAACTCGTCGGGGTCGGGATCGCCGCCGGCCGCGGCGGCGGCCTCGAGGATCTCCGCCTCGCCGGCCTCGTCGGCGAGGCCCAAGGCCGTCCTGAGCTTGTCGAGGTCCATGTCGGTCTCCGTTCGTAGTTGGGTGGATGCGATCGCCCGCATGAACATCGCGGGATCGTTGGTGAGCGCGGCGCCGGTGATGCGGCGCACGACGCGGGTGGCGGTCTCGTAGCGGAACACCGGACTGACGAAGCGGTACTCGCGGGCCTTGATCATCGCCGCGGCGCGCTCGGTCCACTCGACCTCGCCCCACACCGCCCCGTCGCGCTCGAACACCCGCCTGATCCAGCCGGCCGCCGGTGCGGGCTGGCCGTTGGCGGCGCTGCGGTCGCTCTGATGGTCGTAGTCGATCGCCAGATCGAGGGCCAGCTCGCGGGTTGCCGCGACCACGGCGCCGGCGTCCGGATTGTGCCAGGGCAGGCGGCCGTCATGGGGCCGGGTCGGGATCTCGCCCGCCGGCAGCAGCAGGATCTCGCGGGGCGGCTGGGCTGCGGCCGGCAGTGCCACCGCCGCGGCCGCGCGTGGGTGTTTCGGGTCCATGGGCGGCGATTATCGGCCCGGTCGCCAAACCGCGTCAGGGGAACATGTTCCCCCGAGGCGGCGCGGCCACGGGCCTGCGGCTTGGCGGCTCGAAGTCTTCCGCGACGCGGGAAGGATGCGAGGACTCGTGAGAACGACGGCGATCGGCCTTGCCGTTGCGATGGTCCTGATGCCGGCCTCGAAAACGGCCCTGGCGGACGACGAATGCACCAGGTTCTATACCGAATGCGCCGGCGGAAGGTGCGTGTCCGGCCGGTATCAGGACGAGGAATGCGAGAAGGAGAAGCGCGAGGACATGCTGACCGCCGCCGGCCTGGTCGCCGGCCTGGGCGTCGTGATATTCCTCGTGGCGAAGTCCCGGGGCGGGGACGCCACGGCCGGCCTGTTTTCGACCGCCCGGCGTCCGGGAACCTGGAGTCTGGCGCCGAAACTCACGTCCGATGCTGCGGGCTGGGCGGTCACGCGGGCCTTCGAAGGATCCCGGAAGATGGAGTTCGTCGCCATGACGCCTCTCGCCGGAGGCGCTGGCGTGTATCTCGGGGCGCGTTGCCGGATGAGTTTCTGGCCGCGCGGCGCCGGGACCTCGGACGATCGCGGCAGCGCGGGGGAGAGGGAGCAATCTCGCGTCTCGTCGCGGTGAGCGGCTTCAACCTCTCCTATGGAACGCTCAAGGGCAGGATGTCCATCTGCGCGCGCTCAGGCAGGTCCCGCGCGAATGGCCTATGCCGGAGCCTCCGTCAGCTCGAGACGGTGTTCGATCCGGTCCAGGCGCTCGCCGACCGTGTCGAGCCGGTGGTGGATGTTGGCCACGTCACCCTGCAAATTGGCCAGGTGCCGCTCGACCGACGACATCCTGTGGCGAAGATCGCCTAGATCGTTGTCCATCTTGTCGAGTTTCTCGCGCGTAGCGCGCAAGTGTTCAAGGACCAGATTCTCGGTCTCTGAGTTCATTGACGGTTTCCAACAATCGATGCGGCCGGCGTCGACTCAGCCATCACCATAGTCCGGCACCCGCCCTGGACGCACATGGAACTTCGGCTCCCCGTACTCGCCTGCCAGATAGCCCTGCACGACGTGTTCGGTCTCGCGGGTCACCAGCAGCACCATTCCTCCATTTTTCCGCCGTTTTAGGCGCGACCGGCGCCGAACTGCTGCTGTCGCACTCCTCCAATCAACGATCGCGCGGTCCATGTGACCTCGCCGAGGAGCTCCGCGTCCGCCGGCCAGGGCACCGACGCCCAGGCCGGATGGTCGCTCTCCAGAAGCCAGCCGCCGCCGTCGCTCTTGCCGGCGCGCTTGGCGATCAGACCGTCCCCGGTTCTTAGCACGTAGACGCGGCCCTGACGGCGCCGCGTGCGTGCGCGATCCACCAGGATCGAGGAGCCGTCCGGCAAGGTCGGCTCCATGGATTCGCCCGTCACCCCGATCACCACGCAGCGGGCCGGATCGAGGCCGCGCCGGTCCAGCCAGTCTCGGCGGAACCAGAGTCGGCCCACCACCTCCTCCGACGCCGCGTGCGCGCAGTTCGACGACGTCCACCGGGCGGGCGCCGGCAACGTCATCCGCGTCGTTCGCCGACGCCAGGGCGGGGCCGTCGACGCTCTCGATCGCCGGGCGGGTCGCGGCGGCGACCTCGGGCGATAGGCCTGCGGCCCGCGCCCGCAGTCGCTCCAACTCGACGGCGACCTCGCGCAACTGCTTCCTGATCGCGCCGTGGTCCGGCCCGGCGCGCGGCGGGCCGACGTAGAACTCGAGACCGAGGGCGTCCGCCAGCTCGACGGCGCGCGAGAGACGCGGGTCGTGGCCGACCAGGACGCTGCGGATGGCGTCCCTGGGCAGCCCCGCCTCCACGGCGGTTCCGGCGAGCGACCGGTTGGCCAGCGCCGTCCTCAGGGCTTCCCGAAACTCCTCCAGCACGCTCATGCATGGCATATATGCCACGATCAGGGGGGAAAACGAAAGGCGTCGAAAAAATTCCATTCCTTCTTGCACGTATGTCGAAAATATGCAATATTCCGTTGTATGTTTTCGACGGACCGGATCGAATGCCTGGTCGGGCTTTACCTCGGGGCGCGCGGCATCGCCTCGTCGGCCCTGGGGCGCCCGGCCGTCGGCAAGTCCTCGATCATGAACCGCATCCATTCCGGCCACACGGCCATGAGAACGATCGACGGTGTCTAGGCGGCCGCGCTGGCTCCGCCGCCGGCGGCGGCTCGTCCCTACGGGGAGGATGTCGGCATGACGGCGCAAGTCCGGGCGGCCGGGGAACGGCCCCTGCCCGGCGTGCTCGCCGAGGTCGAGACGGTCGCCGGACGCGAGGCGGCCCTCGGCCTCGCTCTGGTGCTGGGCGGCCAGTCAATCCACATCCCGCGGCCGGAGAATCTCCACGCCGATCATCCCCTGGCCGTGGCGGCCGGGGCGGGCGCCGGGGCGATCGCCGAGTACTTCGCGGGGGAGAGCGTCTACGTGCCGCACGCGAGGTCTGCCCTCGTCCTGCACCTGACCGAAATCGGGCACGGCACCCGCCAGATCGCCGCCCGCCTCGGCATTTCCCCCCGCGCCGTGCGCCAGCACCGCCGTCGGCAACGGGGGAGCATGTTACCCTGACGTCCGGCCGCGGATCTTCCGATACGCCTCGCCGGCGCCGTGGCGACGCGATACGGGAAAGAGGAGGGCGCGTGCGCGTTCGCGACCTTGGAGACGCGATGATGAACGAATTTGCGGAGATATATGCGCCGCGGGACGAACGTCCCTTCGAGGCCAGATACCGGGCCGCCTGCCACTGCAAGGCGGTGCGGTACGAAGTCTGCGCCGATCCGGTCGATGCGAAGATCTGTCACTGCCGCGTCTGCCGGAAATTGCACGGCGCGCCGATGCAGTGGGCGGCGATCTTTCACAAGCACCATGTCAGGTTCGTGGCGGGGATCGATCACCTTCGCTTCTACAACAGCGATCTCGACGAGCCGGCGAGGCTCCTCCCGTGCAAGGTCGGTTGCGCCCTGTGCGGCACGCCGATCGCCGACGAGGGCCGCCGGATGTGGCTGGCGTTTCCCTCGCTCTTCGATTTCGGGGCGGCGCCGGAGGTCCCGGAGCCCTTCAGGCCGACCTGTCACATCTTCTACGGCGCACGCATGATCGACATGCCCGACGGTCTGCCCAAATGGTCGGGCCACAGGAACGAATCGGTCCTCCTGTAGGCGCTCTTCGGCCGGGAGTTGGAGAAGCGGCGGGGTCGGCGGCGCTCAAGCCGCCTCGCGGTCCTGGCGCCGCCTCTCCCGGGCCAACTCGTAGGCGGCTTGCCGGCGCATCCAAAACTCCGCGTTGCCGATGCCGACCCGCTCGAGCGCGAGCGCCATCCTGGGCGATATCCCGGTCCGGCCGTGCATCAGCAGCGACAGAGCCTCGCGCCGCACGCCCATCCGCCGGGCGGCCTCCGCCACCGTCCAGCCCAACTCCTCGAGGTCGTCCCGGATGCCGGAGCCCGGATGCGCGGGGGTCTTGGCGCTCATGGATCCTCCTGGTTCTAGTGGCAATCGACGAGGTCGACATCGACCGCTTCGCCATTGACGAAGCGGAAGGAGGCCTCGGACATCGTTCCGTTCGTATAGTCGCCGCAACCCCCGATGTGCGATGCGCATGCACGATAATGTGCGGCAACATCACACATCTGGCCAATCGCAGTGGCAGTAATTTGTGAAAACGTGGCGGTTATTGCCGGAGTTGTTGTAGTGATTTCGACATCCGACTTCTGCCGCGACAACCGGAACGCGTTCCGGCAGGTGTTTAGGGAGTTTGTGCGGGCGTGCCGGGCGATGCACGCCCCGACGAGGGTCGGAGTGCGATCAACCTCGGTGGCGGCGGCTTGAAGGGACGGTTCGCCGGCCCGCACGACCGCCTCGACGCCTTAATTGTCTTTCAATACGGAAGATAAATTCACAAAACGTGTAAATTTCGAGGTGCTTGAGAAAATCCTCTATAGATTGGGACAGGGTTTGGATTTTCACACAGTCTGGACCGTTTGGCTGGCGACCGCTGTCCCGTCCGGCGATTTGGGCACTCTCAGGCATCGAGGGCGGCAAGCGCCTCGGTCCTGGACGGGTGAATGGGGATGAACTGGTCGAAACCGCTTATCGTGATGACCTTCCGGACCTGCTCCGACACGGTGCAGAACGCCACCGCGGTCTCCCGGCGCAGAAGATCCCTGATGAACATGAGGAGGACGCGAAGGCCCGTGCTGCTGATGTAGGTGAGCTTCTCGAGGTCCATGATCACGGCGCGGTCGCCGTCCTCGACCGCGGCCCTGACGGCCTCTTCGAACTGGGGAGCGTTGAAGCCGTCGACGCGGCCGCTCACCAGGATCGACAGGACGTCGTCCTGCCGTTCCGTCGTCACATTCATCGCTTTTCCCCTCCCGGGTCCCGCCCGGCATGATTATGCCGTCCAGGGGTCGCGTCGGGCAACTTCCGGCAGATTGCCGGCCGGGCTATGCCTCGGAGAGCCGGGTGACGAACCGTCTGTGCCAGACCTCGACGCTGTTCGATCGGAGAACGTGCATCGACTCCCGCCAGCGCTCCCGTCGTTCCTCCAGAGGCATGGTCAGCGCCGCCTGGATGGCCTTGGCCACGCCCTCCACGTCGTAAGGATTGACGATCAGCGCGTCCGGCAAGGATTGGGTCGCTCCCGCGAAACGCGAGAGCATCAGGACTCCCGGATCCTCCGGCCGTTGGGCGGCGAGATACTCCATCGCGACGAGGTTCATGCCGTCCCGCAGGGGCGTGACCAGACCGACCTGCGCGAGACGCAGGAAGCCGAAAAGGGTGCGCCGGCTGAAGCTCTTGTTGAGATATCTGATCGGCACCCAATCGAAGTCCGCCAGGGCGCCGTTCACGTGTCCGGCGAGTTCCTCGAGGGTTCGGCGGATTTCGGTGTATTCGGGCACGCCGCCGCGCGTCGGCGGTGCGATCTGCATCAGGGACACGCGGTTGAGGTTGCGGGGATAGGCCCGCAGAAGATGCGCGAAGGCCTCGAAGCGCTGCGGCAGCCCCTTGGTGTAGTCGAGCCGGTCGACGCCGATGATCAGACGGCGGCCGCCGAGGCTGGCCTGAAGGCGCTCGACCTCCCGGCTGTTCTCGGTCCTGGCGGCGCTACGCTCGACATGGCGGGTGTCGATGCCGATCGGATGGGCCTCGACCCTGAACGTCCGCCGGAACGCCCGAACGGCCGCTCCTCCCTCGCGCTCCTCCACCCGGGCGTCTGCCTCGCGAACCAGATAGTCCAATAGGTGACCGCGGTCCGTCTCCGTCTGGAAGCCGACAAGGTCGAAGAAGGAAAAGCAGCGCATGAGCTCCCCGTGCACGGGCAGGGTCGCCAAGAGCTCCCGGGGCGGCAGGGGCGTGTGCAGAAAGAAGCCTATGCGGTTCCGGACGCCGAGCCGCCGCAATTCCTCGCCGAGGGGAATCAGGTGGTAATCGTGAACCCAGATCAAGTCGTCGGGCCGTAGCACGCCGGTCAGCTTGCGGGCGAAATCCGCGTTGACGCGCCGATAGCCGGCGTAGGTCCTGCGGTCGAAGTTGACGAGATCGACGCGGTAATGGAAAAGCGGCCAGAGCGTGGCGTTGGCGAAGCGGTTGTAATACTCCTCGTAGTCGCGTTCGCTGAGATCCAGGGTGGCGCGGCTGAGCCGTCCGCTCTCGGTTATGCGTATGGTCTCGTCGGGAACGGCGACGACCTCGCCGCTCCAGCCGAACCAGACACCCCCGGAGCGCCTCAGGGCCGCGAGCACGGCGACCGCCAGACCGCCCGCCGCGGCCTTGCCCTCGTTGACCGGCGCCACGCGGTTCGAAACGACGACGATACGGTTCGTCATACGCCCTTCGGGACTAGAACGCGTCCTCCCAGGGCTGAGAGAGCCGGATCGCCGATGCGATCAGGCCGACCATGCTGTAGGTCTGCGGGAAGTTGCCCCATAACTCCCTCGTTTTCGGATCCAGATCCTCCGACAAGAGGCCCATCGAATTGCAGGATGCCAGCATGTTTTCGAACAGCCGGCGCGCCTCCTTCCATTTGCCGACCGCCGCGAGGGCGTCGATGTACCAGAACGTGCACACGTTGAAGGCGTTTTCCGGCGCGCCGAAATCGTCCGTTTCGACGTAACGGAAGACGTGGTCGCCCCGACGCAGTTCGCGCTCGACCGCGGTGACGGTGCCGATGAAGCGCGGATCGCGGGCGCTGCAGAAGGAAATCTCGTGCATGAGCAGCAATGCCGCGTCGATCTCGCTGCCGCCGAAGGCGCTCACATAGCTGTGTTTTTCGTCGTTCCAGGCCTCGCGCTCTATGCACTCGCGAATCGTGTCGGCGCGCGCCTCCCACAGATCGACCCGGTCGGCGAGTCCGAGACGGCGGGCGATGCGGCCCAGACGGTCACAGGCCGCCCAGCACATGAGCGCCGAAAAGGTGTGGATGCGCTCACGCCCGCGCAGTTCCCAGATCCCCGCGTCCTCCTTGTCGTAAAGCCGGGCCGCCACTTCGCCGACCCGCTCCAGCACCCGGAACAAACTCTCGTCCCCGCGCAGATCGAGGCGCTCGTCGAAGAACGCCTGTGCGCAGGCAAGGATGACGGTCCCGTAGACGTCGTTCTGGGTCTGGACATGGGCGAGATTGCCCGCCCTCACCGGCTGGTGGCCGCGATACCCCTGGAGCGTGTCGATCTCGCGCTCGGCGAGGTCGGTCTCCATCTGGATGCCGAAGACCGGTTGAAGCGTGCCGTCGGGGCTCGCCGAGACGATGTTCAGGATGTAGCGAAGGTACTCCTCCATCGTTCGGGTGACGCCCAGACGATTGAAGGCACGGATGACGAAATAGGTATCGCGCAACCAGCAATAACGATAGTCCCAGGTGCGCGAGGTGCCGTTTGCTTCGGGGATCGACGTGGTGATCGCGGCCACGACGGCGCCCGTCTCCTCGACCTCGCACAGCTTGAGCGTGATGGCCGCCCGGATCACCGAGCTCTGCCATTCGAAGGGCAGGGCGAGGTAACGGACCCATTCCCGCCAATAGTCATCCGTCCTTTCCAGAAACTCCCGCGCAAGCTCGGCGATGTCCCGCTCTATGGGGTCGTCCGGGCCGAGTATGAGATCGAACGAGCGGTTCAGCAGGAACGCCGTTTCCTCGAGTATGAAGGAGATCGGCGCGTTCGTCGTGAGTCGCAGGATGTGGTCGGGCAGGATGTAGCGCAGATGGTTGCTGCCGCGCGTGACGACCGGCTTCTCCGCCCCGTAGTTCCCGGCCGGCCGCAGCCTGATGCGGACGTGCGGGGTGCCGGAGAGCGGGATCAGTCTGCGGACCAGCGTCAGGGGGCGGGCGAGGCGGCCGTGCCGCTTGAAGCGCGGCGCGAAGTCCTGGATCTTCAGCGCATCGCCGGTCTTTGTGCGGAGGGTCGTCTCGACGATCGCGGTGTTCGGCAGATAGCGCTGTTCGCTCGTCGCGAGATCGGCGAGCTCGACCTCGTAGAAGCCGACGGGCTCGGTGGGCTGCAGCAGATCGCAGAAGACGGGGTTGCCGTCGAAGCGGGGCATGCACGCCCAAACCAGGCGCGCCCGCGAGTCGAGCAGCCCCGCATAGCTGCAGTTCCCCACCATGGCGAGATCAAGCGACTGCATCTCAGGCCGTCGCCTGGGCGCTGTGCGCCGCGATCCGTTCGAGCCGGTCGGCCAGGCGGTCCTGTTCCCGCTCCAGATCGTACTGGCTTTGCAGGCCCATCCAGAACTCGGCGGAGTTTCCGAAAAAGCGCGAGAACAGGAGCGCCGTCTCCGCCGTGATGGACCGATCGCCGTGGACGATCGCATGAACCCGGCGAGGATCGACGCCGACCTCCCGCGCCAGCCGGTACTGCGTGATCTTCATCGGGATCAGGAATTCCTCGTTCAGGATCTCCCCCGGGTGAACGGAGGGCAGCTTCCGCAGCCGCCGCACCGTCGATCTCGTCATGTCGTCGCTTCCTTCCTGCTCACGCCCGAGCTTCCTCAATGCCAATCAACGATCTCCACCCCGTAGGCGTCGCCCTGCCTCCAGGAAAAGCAGATGCGCCAGCGGTCGTTGACCCGGATTCTGTACTGCCCCTTGCGGTTCCCCGACAGCGCTTCCAGGCGGTTCCCCGGAGGCACCCGCAGGTCGTTCAGGTCCCGGGCATTGTTCAGCATCATCAGCTTGGCCTGGGCGCGGCGCTGGATGTCCGCGGGGAAGGTCCTGCACCGCTCCCGGTTCGCAATGGCCTCTGTGCCGGCGTTCCTGTAGCTCCGGATCATGCAGTCGATAGCGTATCACGCTAATAGCATATCACACCAATAGTGTCGAGCGGGCCGCTCGACCGATTCCTTGCTTGTTTAGCCTCGTGGCGTGGCTTGCGCCGGCCATGCGCCGCGCCTGCGCCCGGACATCGCGGAGACGCGCTCAGTCGATGGGATCGAGGGTGATGGCCAGGCGCTTCCCGAGCAGCGGTCGGACCTTGTCCGCCCATTCGCCGGTGCGGATGGCGGTCTGCCAGGCTTCCGAAGACCTCGTTTCGGCGGAGTCGACCTCGTACAGCGCTAAATACGTGGGCACGTCCAGGTCGCCGTCGACCCCGTTCAACCTGTAGCGCTTCGCCCCGTGCACGCCGGGGACGCTCAACAGCGCCGGGATATGGCTTTCGTTGTAGAGACGGTTGAACTCCTCTTCGCTGACTCCGTCGGGCTTTTCCATCATTATCATGAGTAACGTCTTCGACATCTGTCCTCTCCTTTCTTGCGCATTCGCTCGATCAAGATCGGCTTGGGGTCACGACACCAGGAGCCCGCCGGACCCCTTGAGATTGTCGATCTCGTCTTCCCGGTATCCCAACTCCCTCAAAACCTCGGCGCCGTGCTCTCCATAGCGCGGCGCATGCCGGTGGATGGATGCGGGCGTCCCCGAGAACTGAACCGTCGGCCCGGTTAGGACAGTCGCGCCCTCGCTCGGATGCGTCGAACGATGAAAGAAGCCAACCGCTTGCAGGTGCTCGTCTTCGAACAAGTCATCGAGCGTGTTCACCGGTGCCCAGGGGATCTGCGCCCGGTCGCAAAGCTCCGCCCACGCGGCAACCGTCCGCTCCGCGACCGCCTCCCCCACCATGGCGTAGAGCGCATCGACGTTCTTGATGCGTGAGGCGTAGTCACGGAATCGGGGATCTTCCCGCATGTCCGCCCGGCCGGATATCTCAAAGAAGGCGGACCATTGCTTCTCCGTATACGGCATGATGCAGATGTAGCCGTCCTTGGCTCTGGCCGGTTTGCGATGCGGTGACGTGATGCGGGCATATCCCGCGCCTCCCAAAGGCGGCTCGAATGCGCGCCCATTGATGTGCTCGGCCAGCAGGAAGGCCGCCATCGTCTCGAACATCGGCACCTCGATCTCCTGTCCCTCTCCGGTCTGCGATCGATGGAACAGCGCGCCGAGGATGGCTTGGCTCGCCATCAGACCGACGATCTTGTCGACCAGGATGGTCGGCGTATAGCGCGGTGCGCCGTCCGCATCTGCGCCGAGTACCGCAAGACCCGACGATCCCTGAATAAGGTCGTCGTAAGCAGGCTTGGCGGCGTAGGGCCCCTTCTCCGAGTAGCCATACGCGCCGCAGTAGACGATGTCCTGTTTCAGAATCTTCACCGCCCCGTAATCGAACCCGAGCCGCGCGATGGCTTGCGGCCGCATGTTGTGGAAAAAGACATCCGCTGTCGGGATGAGGCGCCACAGGGCTTCCTTCGCCTTCTCCTGCTTGAGATCGAGGACGACGCTCCGCTTGTTGCGGTTCACGTTGAGGAAGATCCCTGCCATGCCATCGCTGCGCTTGGGACCCGCGTGGCGGATGGGATCACCTGCGCCCGGAGCCTCGATCTTGATGACGTCCGCGCCGAGGTCGCCGAGGAGCTGCGTCGCATAGGGACCCAGGACGATCGTCGTGATGTCGATCACGCGAACGCCGGAAAGAGGCCCGGTGGGTCGGTCGGTCATGGTGCGGAACTACGAAGGGGCCGCCTGTCGTACGTTTCCGGGCCCCATTGATCGGTTCCCGAACATTGCCCCTCCTTCCGGTTGCCGACACGGCTTGCCGGACCTGGGCAGGCTAGCTTTGGGCAATAGGTTCAGTCAAAACAGTATTGCTGAACCATATCTTCAAAATAATTTATGTTGATGCTTTTTGAGAGAATGTCGATCGGCGCTGGCGCCGGACCGTCGTCGGGTCGGGAATTTCCCGGACCCGGTGGTCCGGCATCGGAAGCAAGTCCGACCGGCCATGCACCAACGTCGAGACCGGACCGGTGGGTGGGAGCCGGTCAGGCGACCTGCGCTCTTGTGTCGCCGTTCGTTGCCACCCCGCACAATGCATCGTACATCGCGTCCAGAAACATCGGCCGGCGAGTCTCGCGCTTCTGAACCAGGGAAACCGTGCGTTGTATGGCGGGCGAACCGAATGAAACCAGGTAGAGGTCGTCCAGGTATCGCTCTCCGATCGTGGACCTCGGGTTGATCCCGACCGCAAGACCATGCAGCACCATCATCAGAAGGGTTTCCACGGTATCGAACTCCATGAGCGGATCGATCTTGATTCTGCGTTTCTTCAGAGCCTGTTCGATCAGCCGGCCGACCTCCGAGTTCCGGTTCGGACCGACGTACGGATTGCTGGTCAGGATCTCGATGTCGCTCCGGCCGGCATAACCGCGGGGAGCGACCACGACCAACGTGTCGGTCAGGATCGGTCTGCTGATCAATTCTGCATCAAGTTCCGGAAACTGGGTGATGACCGCCGCGTCCAGACGGCCTCGCACGACCGAGTGCGCCAGGTCGCTCGCGTAACCGGTGACGATTTGCACCTGCAAATGACCGTACCTCTTGCGAAGATCGCTGAGCGTCTGGGGAAAGAAGTGCGATAGTCCTGTCACTGCGCCGATCTTGATGGATCCCCTGAGTTCGCTGGAAACCGGCGCCGAGTCCTTGAACTTATCGCACATGTCGACGATTTCCCTGGCTTGGTCCAGGATCAGCAAGCCGGCATTGTTGAGACGCGGCGGCCTGACCGATCGCTCGAAAAGCTCGAATCCGAGCCATTCCTCCAAGCGCTTGATTTGCATGCTGATCGCGGCCTGGGTCAGCCCCAGTTTGGCGGCGGCTGAGTTGAAACCGCCCGTATCGACAATGGCGACGAGAGCCCTGAGATGATTGAGTTGCATGGTCAAGTCCGAGACGTGCTGGATGTTTCGGCGTGGCGTGGGGGTGGCGACGCCACGCGGCACGGACCATGGCGCCGAACAAGAGTTCGGAGCTTCAGCCGATCAGTACGGCCTACCATAACGGTTTTTGAAGTTATGGTTAAGTGAAATTAGTTATCCTGAACCAGAACCCGCATGTAGTGTGGGCGTTAGTGGGTTCGCGCCGATCCAAGGATTGAGCAGCCGGATGGCTGTAGCTTGATGCCACCTGCTGGGAGGTGTTCATGTCAGAAACAAGTATCCACGATCTGGTCAGGGTCGACGACGGGCTGATCAGCCGCAGGATCTTCGTCGATCCCGACATCTATCGGACCGAGCTGGAGAACATCTTCGCCAAATGCTGGCTCTTTCTCGCACACGAAAGTCAGATCCCCAGTCCGGGTGACTACACGACGAATTACATGGGCGAAGACCCGGTGTTGATCTGGCGGGGCCTGGACGGCAAAGTTCGCGCCTTCCTCAACTCGTGCCGCCACCGGGGCATGCGTGTCTGCCGTAC
>JAGWAU010000004.1:0-82464 GCA_021296255.1 Alphaproteobacteria bacterium
CGCTATATGAGATTGCGAACCTATGGCGCCGCCGTCATTCCCCTTCCCCTGGACGCGGCCGCGACTGCGCTGTGGCGGGACGAAGCCCACGTGAAGGAGATTCGGGAAGGCTACCGCAAACAGTTCGATGCCGCGGAGACGATCATCGGCGAGAGACTGGGTTTCTATCGGCCGGCCGGCGGTTTCTTCCTTTGGCTGGAAGTCGACGACAGCATCTCGGCTGCGGAGGCGTTGTGGCGTGACGCCGCCGTGAAGCTCCTGCCCGGAGAGTTTCTGGCGCGAGCGGTCGATGGCGAGAACCCGGGCGCGAACTATATCCGGGTCCCTCTCGTTCATGAATTGGGAACCACGACCGAAGCGCTTGAGCGCATCGTCAATACTCTGTAGTCGCCAAAATTCGATCATGACGCAAACTTCCAACGCACACGGCAAAGCCCCGATCCTCCCTCGAGGACTGAGCGATTTTGTCAGGCGTCGTGCCGTGGAAACCCTTGGCCTGGGTGTGTTGATCGTCGCGATTGGCTTTGCGTTGTCGTTGCTCAGCTACGCGCCTGAAGACCCGAATTTCAACAACGCGACGGGAAGAGCCCATGGAAACCTTCTCGGTCTTCCAGGCGCTTACGGGGCTGAATACTCGCTGCAGACGATCGGGGCCATGTGGTCCTGCTCTCCTGGTCGTGGCGACTGGTCTCTGATCGCCACATTCCCCGATTCTTGCTTCGCCTGACCCTGCTGCCCATCGCACTGATTTCCGCCGCGATCGCGGCCGCCAACGTCGAGCCACCCGGAATTTGGCCGCTCTCGACAGGTTTGGGCGGGCTGATCGGAGACATCCTCGGCGATCAGATCGCGGTGGCCAGCCACGCACATCTTCCCGCCCTGCCCCTGGTTCTCTACGAGATCGCGTTCGGACTTCTGGCGCTGCTCTCGCTCGCCTTCACCATGGCCTTGACCATCGGCGAGTGGGGCGCCATGTCACGCTGGGGTGGTCTGATCACGATGAGCATGCTACGCGCGATCAACACTCTCGCACACGCTGGAGAATGGCTCGACGCCCGGCGTCAGTCACGAGAGGCGCGGAACGACCCCTTCAATCGGCGGGAGCCGGTTTTGGAGCGCGGG
Source organism: Alphaproteobacteria bacterium (assembly GCA_021296255.1). GTDB lineage: Bacteria > Pseudomonadota > Alphaproteobacteria > UBA2966 > UBA2966 > UBA2966. The sequence goes on from JAGWAU010000004.1 coordinate 1,123, forward strand.
GCCGTGAACGTCGCGGGAAGTCGGCAGTCTGGAGATGACGATCCGGATGGTGGAGCCGCCAGGCAATCCATCAAGCCGCCACGCCGTGTTCAGGAGCGGATGGCCAAACCCAAATCAGGCAAGCGTGCCGACGTCGAACGCCAGCCGGCGCTGGAACTGATCCCGACGAACGAATACCAGCTGCCCGCGCTGTCACTGCTGTCCTCGCCACCCGCGAGCAAGTCTTCCCGCACCGTGAGCGACGAAGCGCTCGAACAAAACGCACGCTTGCTCGAATCCGTTTTGGAGGAATTCGGAGTCAAAGGGCAGATCAGTGAGGTCCGGCCGGGGCCGGTCGTGACGCTTTATGAGCTCCAACCTGCTCCCGGCACGAAGACCTCGCGCGTCATCGCCCTTGCCGACGATATTGCGCGATCGATGAGCGCTGTCTCCGCCCGGATTGCTGTGGTCCAAGGTAAGAACGCAATCGGGATCGAGCTTCCAAACAGCGATCGGGAGACCGTTCACCTTCGCGAGCTCCTTTCTTCGGCGGCCTATGAGAGCACTGCGGCGAATTTGATCCTCGCCTTGGGAAAGGACATCGCCGGCGCCCCGGTGATCGTCGATCTGGCGCGCATGCCACACCTGCTGGTTGCGGGTACGACCGGCTCCGGCAAATCGGTCGGGATCAACTCGATGATCCTGTCGTTGCTGTATCGCCTCCCTCCGGATCAGTGCAAGCTGATCCTGATCGACCCGAAGATGCTCGAACTCTCCGCTTACGATGGCATTCCGCACCTGCTGACGCCCGTCGTCACGGAACCGGGAAAGGCCGTCATCGCCCTGAAATGGGCCGTGCGCGAGATGGAGAACCGTTATCGCGCCATGTCCCATCTCGGGGTTCGGAATGTCACGGGTTACAACCAACGCCTGGCGGAGGCCACCGCCAAGGGTGATCGGATCAAACGCACCGTGCAAACCGGCTTCGATGCCGAAAGCGGCGAGCCCGTGTTCGAGGATCAGGAGCTCGACCTCCGGCCGTTCCCGTATGTCGTCGTCGTGGTCGACGAGATGGCCGATCTCATGCTGGTGGCGGGGAAGGAGATCGAAGGAGCCATCCGCCGTTTGGCGCAGATGGCGCGTGCCGCCGGAATCCATCTGATCATGGCCACCCAGCGGCCCTCGGTGGACGTTATCACCGGAACGATCAAGGCGAACTTCCCCTCGCGGATCAGCTTCCAGGTCACCTCGAAGATCGACAGCCGGACGATCCTCGACGAACAGGGCGCGGAGCAACTGTTGGGCGCCGGCGACATGCTCTACCAGGCGAGCGGCGGCCGCGTACAACGGGTGCACGGTCCTTATGTCTCCGACCGGGAGGTCGAAAAAGTTGCCGCGGCGTTGAAAAAGCAGGGCAGTCCCGAGTACCTCGACGCGGTGACGGAAGACGTGGAAGCGGACTTCGAGTCCGTGGAGAGCGCGGGCGGTGACGAACTCTACGACCAGGCGGTGGCACTGGTGATGCGGGAACGCCGCGCTTCCACGAGCTTCATCCAGCGCCATTTGCAAATCGGCTACAACCGGGCGGCGCGCATCATCGAACAGATGGAGGCGCAAAGCATCGTGTCGCCGGCAGATCGGGTGGGCAAACGTGAAGTTTTGCTGCCCGACGGTGGCGGTTTCGAATAGTCTTGGCTCTCACGACGAACTTCTCTCTGTCGCTCGGAACTCGGTCGATGGCCGCAAGACTCTTCCTGCCCTTTGCCTTTGTCGTGGTAGCCGCCGCCTGTTTGTTGCGCGACACCGCGGCTGCGGAGCTCTCGTTTCGGGACCAGCAGGATATCCGCCGGATCGAAGCGTATCTCAATGGCATTCGTACGCTCTCCGCAGACTTCATCCAAGTCGCTCCGGACGGTTCCATCAGTCGCGGGCGCTTCTATCTCAAACGCCCTGGCCGCCTGCGCTTCGAATACGAACCGCCCGCACCCGTCCTGGTTGTCGCTGACGGCACCTACGTGAACTACTTCGATGTTGAACTGGGTCAACTCAGCCAGATCGGGGTTTATTCCACCCCGCTCGGTGCGGTCGTCGCCAAGGAAGTCATGCTGAGCGGCAGGATCGAGGTCACGTCCGTCGAGCGTGGTTCCGCGGTCATCTCGCTCGAGACCATCGACACCGAGGAACCGGGCCGCGGAACGCTGACACTGATATTCAGCGAGCGTCCTCTCGAGATCAGGAAATGGGAGGTAAACGACTCCGGGGGACTGACGACCACGATCGCCCTGGATAACGTGTCGATCAATCCTGACCTCGATCCGGAACTGTTCGTCTTTCGACAACACGGTGCCGAGGACGTTTCAGGCGGTGGTTGACGGTAAGCCCAGGACACATCGTTTGGCGATCGAACTGGACGGCAACGAACGGCGCGTCTAAATAATGTGTCGTCAATCGTCAGCGCTCGGACGATTCAAGATCCGGCGCGGTGGTTTGAGGCAAAACGACAAATGGCAAGAAAAAACCGGCCCGCGGTCGTGGGTATTCCCGCCAGTATCCGGCGAATAAACGAAAACGAATTTCACGCGGTGTCGACCCGCTACCTCGAGGCGGTTGCCCGCCACACGGGAGCGGAGCCCGTCATTATTCCCGCCATCGGCGGCCATCTCGACTTTGAAGACCTGATGCAGCGGGTCGATGGTTTTTTCTTCACCGGCTGTCCGTCCAATGTCGAGCCTCATCATTATGACGAACCCGTCAACCTGACGCCCGACAGGCGTGATCCCGACCGCGACGCCACGACGCTGCCGTTGATCCGGTTTGCGCTCGCCAATGCAGTTCCCATGTTCGCCATCTGCCGAGGCTTCCAGGAGCTGAACGTCGCGCTCGGCGGCAGTCTCCACCAGTTGCTGCATGAGGTTCCCGGAAAATGGGACCACCGAGGCGGCAGTGACAAACCCCACGAGGAACGGTTCGCTCCCAGGCATCACGTTTCCCTGACTCCAAAGGGTCAACTCGCCGACCTGACGGAGTCGGTGCGGATCGTGGTGAACTCGCTTCATGGTCAAGGCGTTGATCGCCTGGGACGCGACCTGCACGTCGAGGCCATTGCCGATGACGGCACCATCGAAGGGTTTCGGGTGGACGGTGCGGGAGCGTTCGCGCTGGGCGTCCAGTGGCACCCGGAGTGGCGCACGGAAGAGACATCTCACTATGGCGCTCTATTTGGCGCGTTCGGCGCCGCCGTCAAGGAACGGGCCCTCACCCGTCAATGAGGTTCGCCACCGAAGACTCAGACGACCCCGAGTCGTTGGATCCTGAAGACTTTCCCACACTTCAGGCGGTGGCGCGTTTTGCACAAACGGTGCCGCGCGTTCCGTGGTTCCTGCACCTCGGCGAGCCGTTGACGGAGGAAGTCCGCCGGATCGCCGAGTCTTATGTTCACGCGCTGGGATTTCCCGATTGTGCGATCGCCGTGATCAGCGACTGGGAGGAGGCCGGAGACGCGGCGGAGAGTCCCGGATTCGACGACGCCTCCTGGGAGGTCGAGGAGCAGCTTACCGCAGGACTCATGGATGACGCTCTCGCCGTTGTCGAAGAGCAGGAGCTGGCAACCGCGTTGACACATGCTTCGGCCGCCGGGGGTGACGCCGCGAAGCTGGCGATAGAGGAAGCGGCCGCACTCGCCGGCCACTCCGACCCCGCGTTTCTCGACGCGGCCGTGGGCGCCGTGACGAAAGCCTGTTATCAGGCGGCCCTGTTACTGGCGGGCGGCGGAGACGAGGATCATGCCGTGGTCTTCAAGTACAAACTGTTCGAAAGCGGCCGCTGGCCCGTCGGCATCATCGGAAGCACCTTCAACATATTCTGATATCAGGCCGGTTCCTCAGGACCAGGTCTTCGAGATCCGTGATCAACCCGACCGCCGGCTTGAGATACTCGCGTTGGGCGGTGAGACGGTGGATGAAGAAATCCAAGAGGTTCAGGAGTTGAGCGCCCGGGTCAGCTGGCTGGTCGTCCTCTCGAGACGGGTCGCGAGCTCGCGCATGATTTCGACGGCCATCTGCGGAAATTCTCCCACCATGCGGAAGAACAATTCCTTGGAAATCTTCAGGACTTCGACGTCCTGATCCGCGATCACCGTAGCCGTTCGCGGGACGTCACAGAGAATGGCGATCTCACCCACGATATCGTTCTCATACACTTCGGCGACCTTCACATCACCGTTGGGTGTCGAGACCACGATACCCACCGAACCTTTGATGATGATGTAGGCAGAATCGCCTATATCGCCCTGGTGGCAAAGCTCGGTGCCCTCTCGGAACTTCAGGCGCTCACTCGTGAAAGCCAGGAGCTTGAGTTTCGACGGCTCGATATTCGAGAACAGCGGAATCCGCCGTAGAAGATCGACTTCCTCGTTCAAGCTCATTGTTTCCGTCCCACCGGCTGTCAAGCGCCGTCAATCAGCTGCCTGAAATATGACCCGCCCCGGTTGAGCTCTTCGAAAGTGCCTTCTTCCACGATCTTTCCCGATCGCATGACGAGCACATGGTCGAACTCTCTCGCGAGATCCGCCTTGTGCAGTACCCAGACCAACCCGCGATCGGCGAACTCCTCAAGCAGATTGCTCATTATCAGCCCTTGGCTCGCAGTGTCTAGCGCGGCCGTCGCCTCGGCGAGAAACAGTATGTCGGGTCGCTTTAGAATGCCGCGCGCGATTGCAAGCTTCTGACGCTGTCCCGACGACAGTCGCGAACCGGACACGCCGACGTCATACCTCAATCCGACTTCAACGACCGTGTCCCTGAGGCCGAGCTCCGAGACAACTTCCGTGATCAGCGCGCTGACGCGATCCGTGGCTTCAGGCCGTCCGTAGACGACTCTCCCGAAAATGATGTTGTCCTGAATGTTCGCCGTACTCGCGTAGGTGTCGAGATCGAGGAATTCCACGGAGTCGCTTGCGTCCTCGGGAAGATCCCTGGCGAACACTTCGCGGGCATCCAGCAGCTTGGCTTGAATGTCATCGTCGATCATGCCTAGGCGGTGCCGCGCGGGGACGAGTTTGAAGGGCAACGACATGATATGAGAGCGCTCCTCGGCCGATAGATCTGCCACCCTCTCGCGGTCGATGCGCGTGAGCCGATGCTGGAGCTCGCCCAACTCTTCTGCCGACACGAAGCTGTACTGTTGGAACAACTCGTGATCGGGCGGTACGTCGGCAAAAATCTCGACCATGGTGGCGGCCGTGTCATATCCGATCTGAAGAATGCGCTCTGTCAGACCGACCTTCTCCAAGACCTCCAGGACATAAGGATTTTCGCCAAGCCGGTCCATATCGAAGGCGTCGCCGACGACATTGCCGAATAGAAGGTTTTCTCCGACGGTCGCATTGGCGTTATAGGCGGACCGGTCGAACACCTCGATCAAGTCCGCCATGCCTTCGTCATCGGCCAGGCGCTCGCGGAACGCCGAGCGGGCTCGAAGAATCGCCTCCGTCATGTCGCCGCGTGCCGTGGGATCGACCGTTCCCCTGAGTCCCCATCGGTACACCTCGTCGTCGAGACCTACCATTTCCAAGACGCGAAGTCCCTGTGCCTGAAGGGCCTCGGGAGTGTCCGCGCCGGCGGACTCCATGTCCACCCAATCGGCCTTGATATCGAGGGTGGTATTGCCGGCAGCCTTCGCTTCATTCTCGTGCCAGCTGCGTTGGCTCTTGGCATCATCGTCGTATTCGAACTCTCGCATGGGACGATGCTTCAAGCCGTAGAACAGATTGAAGCCCAAGGAGCCGGCGAAGACGTATCCCTGCTGACCCACATAGGCGAGCCGGCGTCCCGTGATCGCCTCCGGCACACCCGCAAATTCGAGTCCGCCGACCGAGACGCCTCCTCGTGTCGGATACAGAAGTCGACTCAGTAACTGTACCAATTCGGTCGCGCCGCTTCCCGATTCGCCGACGATGGCAATCCGTGACGGCATCGGTATCTCCAGCGAAACACCGTCGACGACGTTGTCCCCGACCTCGTCGGTCAGCGTCAGGTTGGCCGCCGTCAGGTCGCCGGTCAGTGGGTCGATGGACTCCGGTTCCTCCGTCTGCATGCTTTCGTCCGGCATGCCGACCGGCTCGAACTGGCTGATGACCTGTTCGTATTTGATCTTCGCGTCCTCTCGCCGCTGGTAAAACGCGAGAAGGTCCTTCCAGGGAGCACCCAAATCCTTGTGCGCCGCGATTGCGGCGACCAGCGTCCCCATTTCCAGCGACCCGGCAATGACGAGGTAACCACCCAGCGAATAGAAGAAGAACGGCCCCAGTTGTTGGATGAAGTTGTTGATGAACTTGATGACGAACTTCTGGCGGTAGATGCGATACCGCACCTGGAAGATGCTCCCCAGCCGATCGGAAAAATCGGCCAGCACGAACTGCGATGTGTCGTGAATGTGGACTTCGGGAACCCCCTGGACCGCCTCGCCGATGCGGTCCGACAGGCGACGCACCAGACGCACCCTTTCCTTGCCCAGGGCATTCACGCGCATCTGCAAGCGCGGAATCAGGTACAGCTGAATGGGATAGAGCGCGACGGCCGCCGCCGCCATGATCCAGTTCTGGTAAAACAGAAACGCCAGAATGACGATGAGCGTGCCACCCTGGAACGCCGGCAGCGCGAAGGCCTCGCCGATGAATCCACCAAGAGGCTCTACCTCCGAGGTGATCATCGGGATGATTTCACCCTGGGACATGTTCTTGAAGGTCGGCTGCGGGAAACGAAGTACCCGACTGAACAGTTGATAACGCAGCCGACGCAGCATCCGCTCGCCGGTCAGACCCTGATAGACGTTGATGTAGTACTTGAAGGCCTGGTTGATCAGGACGAGGATCAGAAAGGCCGTGCACAGGAGGAACAGGTACCCGGTCTGATCGAAGCGGACCCCGAACAGGTCGACGGGAAAACCTTCCGGATCCCCTTGGATGGCGCCATTGATGATGCGCTTTGGAAGCTCGTAAAAGGCATACAGGAAGGGAAACGACGAAGCCGCGAGCGCGGTGAGCCAAATCTGCTGCGGCAGACTGTAGCGAATCAGGTATTTGTAGACGGTTTTCTCCATGCGACTCGCGCGTCACCAGGCAGCGGACCAGGGGCTATTCACACTGACGCGCTGCATCGTGGATGAGTGCGAAGTGGACGAAGCTCAGGAACGGCGCATCGAGGTTCTCGAAGCGGGAGAAGATGCGCCGGAAGCCCTCGAGCCGTCGGAACAGCCGTTCGATTTCGTTGCGCCGCTTGTACGTTTCCCGCCTCTCCGGCGCGTCGTGCGCCTGTCCGGGCGAGAGCGAGAAGGTCACGGCCGTCCCGGCATCCGCGGCAACCATATGAAGCTTGGTGGTCCAGCCGGCACGGGACCCGCCGATGGATTGGGGGCCGTTTTTTCTGGCGCCCCCGTCCCGTCGGAATGCCCTTTGACGACCGTGCTGTCCAGAGACGCGGCCTCGAGCTTGATGCGCACGATCTGCTCCCGCTGCAACTGCTCGAACACCCGATCGAGCACCCCGCTCTTCGACCAGCGGTTCATGCGCATGTAGATGGTGTGCCAGTTGCCGAAGCGGGCCGGCAACCCTCGCCACCTGCAGCCATGTTCGGCGACGTACAGGATGGCGTTGAGCACTTGCAGGTTCGACAGGCTGACGTTGCCGCGTTGCACCGGAAGGTACGGGGCAATGCGCGCGAATTGAGCTTCCGTGATCTCCATCCGCCAACGATAGCACGATTCGCATAATTAGTGTGAACACACCCCGGTCTCGGCTAGTCTCGGCTAGTCCCCGCTAGTCTCGGTTGCTGCCCGCGCATGCGCTCGCCGGCGGGGTCGTCGAACAGGGGTCCGCCGACGAGCGTCGCCTGCCGACGGTGCCGGAAAACGCGGAACCGAGGCAACAGGAAAATCGTGGGATCGGCGCAATCTGTGCTTTCTCGCTGGCAATCCGTATGCAAGAGTCGCCGCCATGTCGCGGGAAACTCACCGTCCCGTGATGGCTTCTCGAGCCGGTCGTGGCGCCCGAGTGTTGATCTATAGCCACGATACTTTCGGGTTGGGCCATCTACGCCGCTGTCGGACGATCGCCCACTCGCTGGTCGAGAGTCACGAGGATTTATCCGTCCTGATACTTTCCGGCTCCCCCATCATTGGCAGCTTCGATTTTTGGCGTCGCGTGGACTTCGTCCGCGTGCCGGGCGTCATCAAGCTGCGCAACGGGGAATACACGTCGCTCAATCTTCAGCTGCACCTGGAGGAAACGCTCTCGATGCGGTCCTCCATCATCGAGCACACCGCCGACATTTTCGATCCCGACGTGTTCATCGTCGACAAAGAACCGCTGGGGCTGCGCGGAGAGATCCGGGGCACCTTGGAAATGCTGCGCGCCCGGGGGAAGCGCCTCGTGCTTGGATTGCGGGACGTCCTCGACGATCCGGCCACGCTGTTCATCGAGTGGGAACGCAAAAACGCCCTTCCGGCGCTTCAGGAGTGCTACGACGAGATCTGGGTCTACGGCTTGCCGCAGATATGCGAACCCCTGGAGGGTCTGCCGCTGACCGGGGACATGCAACGCAAAATCACCTATACGGGCTACCTGCCGATTACCGTCCCCAAGACCGCGTTTCCCGCTGCGGCCCCGGAGATCACCAACCGTCCGTTCCTGCTGGTCACGACGGGCGGCGGCGGGGATGGAGACGTGCTGATCGAATGGGTGTTGCGCGCCTACGAGCGGGAAAAAATGCTGCCCTATCCGGCGTTGCTCGTTTTAGGACCGTTCCTTCAGCCCGAAAAACAGTCCCAATTCATGTCGCGTGCCGCCAAGCTCGATCGTGTAGAGGCGATCGTCTTCAATCCGCGCATCGAGCGGCTCGAGGAGAATGCGGTGGGGATCGTCGCCATGGGGGGGTACAACACAAGCGGGCGGTCATCGTTCCACGGACGATTCCGCGTCAGGAACAGCTGATCCGAGCGTCCCGGGCGCAAGAACTCGGCCTCGTGCGCATGCTCGAGGACGACGGTCATATGGATCCGGCGGCGATGGCCCGGGCACTGCGGGATCTGCCGCGCCAACCGAAGCCTTCGGAAACGATCGTCCCCGGTTTGCTGGAAGGTCTCATCAACGTGAATCGGTTGATCAAGCCCTGGCTCGATCAACGGCCGACACTTGAAGTCGCAGATACCGTTACGGCGTTTCGCCCCGCCTAAGCCAAACCTGTTAGATTTGGCGAAGCATGAAGACGGTCGCCTTCATCCTGAAGGGCTATCCACGCCTCTCCGAGACGTTCATCGCCCAGGAAATCCTCTCCCTGGAACGTCTGGGCCTGGCCATCGAAATCGTCAGCCTTCGCCGCCCTACCGACGTTTCGACGCACCCGATCCATCGCGAAATCGGCGCTCCGGTGACCTACCTCCCGGAGTATCTGTATCAGGAGCCGTTGCGGGTTCTGCGCGCCCTCACGGCGGTCGGACGCCGCCGCCGGTTCTGGGCCGCGTTTTCGATCTGGGGGAAAGATTTCATTCGCGACCCGACCCCGAACCGGATCCGCCGGTTCGGCCAAGCCGCCGTCTTGGCACACGGAATACCGCCTCGGGTGAGCCAATTGCACGCACACTTCCTTCACACCCCGGCCTCGGTCGCCCGCTATGCCTCGGCGCTGACGGGACTGGCTTGGAGTCTCTCGGCTCACGCCAAGGATATTTGGACGACGCCGGCATGGGAGAAACGAGAAAAGCTCGCCGAATGCGATTGGGCCGTCACCTGCACCGAAACGGGATTCCATCACCTTGAGGGCCTCGCACCGCGGGACCGCCTGCATCTCGTCTATCACGGCTTGGACCTGGACCGGTTTCCGGCCCCTCCGGCCCCCGCCTCGGGTCGGGACGGTTCCGACGCGGACCGCCCGGTCATCCTGCTCTCCGTCGGCCGAGCAGTCGAAAAGAAAGGCCTCGACACGCTCGTCGAGGCACTCATGCGGTTGCCGACGCATATCGCGTGGCGGCTTGTCCATATCGGAGGCGGACCCCGGCTGGATCACCTGAGGGAAATGGCGACACGGTCGGGGCTGGCCGACCGAATTCAGTGGCTCGGTCCTCAACCGCAAGAGGTCGTTCTGGAGAATTACAGATTGGCGGATCTGTTCATCCTACCCAGCGTTATCGCCAAGGACGGCGACCGCGACGGACTTCCCAACGTCCTACTCGAAGCACAAAGCCAGGGCCTTCCCTGCATCGCCGGCAAGCTGCCGGGGATTGCCGAGCTGATCTCCGATGGAACGACCGGTGTCCTGGTCGAACCCGGCGACACCGCGGCGCTTGCCAACGCGATCTCAAGCCTCGCACAGGATCCCCAGCGTCGTCGGCAGTTGGGCTCCGCCGCACTGAGTTGCGTCCGCAAACGGTTTGCCCTGACCGAGCACATTGGGCGGCTCGCGTCATTGTTTGGGTTGCCGCCCGTGAACGAGGACGCCGCCGCTTGCGAATCGCGTTTTACGCGCCGCTGAAAGCGCCGACCCACCCGGCGCCGTCGGGTGATCGCCGCATGGCCCGGCAGCTCATTTCGGCGTTGCGGTTCGCAGGGCACGCCGTCGACGTCGCGTCGACGTTCAGAAGTTTCGATGGGGATGGGAATCCCGAACGGCAAGATACCATTCGGGACGCCGCCGAGGCCGAGGTCGGCCGGATCGTTCACAACTATCGAGCCGCCGCCGAAAGTCAAAGGCCGGAGGTCTGGTTCACCTATCACCTGTACTACAAGGCTCCTGATTGGATCGGACCCAGGGTGTCGCGGACCCTCGGCCTGGGATACGTCATAGCCGAGGCGAGCCACGCGCCCAAGCGCGCGAGTGGACCATGGGCGTTGGGTCATGAGGCGGTGACAAACGCCCTCGGTGCGGCGGATTCCGTACTGGCTCTCACGGAGCGGGACATTCCCTGCGTTCGATCCCTGCTGCATGCACGGGCTCGGTTGCTTCATCTGCCGCCGTTCCTCGATCCCGCAGCGGAAGTCGACGGCGTGACCGGCGATGAGGATCGGGACTCCTGTCGAGACGCTCTCGCCAAACGATACGCTCTCGACGGCACCAAGAGCTGGCTCCTGGCCGTGGCGATGATGCGCTCGGGCGACAAGCTCCAATCCTACCGCCACCTATCGCGCGCATTGGCTGCATTGCCGGGAGACGACTGGCAACTCGTCATCGTGGGCGACGGCGGCGCGCGGGCGGACGTGGAAGCCGAATTCTCTCCACTCGGCTCGACCGGTCGAGGCGGGCGCGTCGCGTGTTTGGGCGAACTCGCGGCGCCCGGATTGCAACGCGTCTATGCGGCATGTGATATCCTGGTTTGGCCCGCCATCAACGAAGCCTACGGAATGACGCCGCTCGAAGCGCAGGCAGCGGGACTGGTGGTGGTTGCCGGTGATGCCGGTGGTGTCCGCGAGGTTGTTCGTGATGGCGGAACCGGCGTCCTCGTTGATCCGGACGATTGCAACGCCTTCTCCGAGGCTGTGCGTAGCCTCCTTGACGATCCCGTCCGGCGGCGGGAACTCGGACGCCGGGGACGGAGATTCGTCCGGGAGGAGCGGTCCCTGGCCGCGGCCAGCGGCACCATCGATAGAGCCGTCGTTCACGCCGCCGAGACGCGCCACGACGCAGCACGGCGAGCTTCATGACCGCGCTCGCGCTGATACGCCACGGATCCACCGTCTTCACGGAGACCCGGCGGATTCAGGGCCTGCGCGATGTGCCCTTGTCCGGGACGGGGTGCGCGAAGGTCCAGAGCTACGACGTCCCGTCCGAGTTGACAGGCTTTGCCTGGATTTCGAGTCCTCTCTCTCGCGCGCGGGAAACCGCACGGATCCTGTGCGGGAAGCCGGTTCCAACCGATTCCCGCCTGATCGAAATGGACTGGGGGGCTTGGGAAGGCCGTACCCTGAAGAATCTCCGTGCCGATCTTGGGAAGGCCATGCGGGAGAATGAGGACAAGGGACTGGACTTTTGTCCGGACGGGGGCGAGAGCCCCCGCCAAGTCCTGCGCCGGGTTCAGCCGCTGCTGGCCGAGATCGGCGCTGCACGCCGAGATACGGTGGCGGTTACCCATCAAGGCGTCATTCGGGCAATCTTCGCGGCGGCCCTCGATTGGGACATGGTGGGCCCGCCGCCGCACAAGCTGGACTGGGCCTGCATCCATGTGTTCGATGTAGACGATCGCGGCGTCTCCCGGATATCGGCCCTCAATATCCCCATGGCACCGGCCGAAAAGCCGGTGCCGACGGAGAACTGGCGAACACGGTGAACAGGCCGCGTATCCTTTTCTACGTACAGCACCTCGTGGGCATCGGTCACTTCAAGCGCGCCGCTGCCATTTCGCGAGCCGCTGCGGCGAGAGGCATGGGCGTAACCTTGGTGTCGGGCGGTCAAGCGCCTACCGAGATCGATCTCGGAGCCGCAAAGCTCATGCAACTGCCGGCGGTCCATGCAACGGAAGACGACTACGCCACGCTCCTCGTGGAAGACGGGTCACAGGCGGACGATGTCCTGCGCCGTCGCCGAGCCGGTCTCGTGCTGGAGGAATTCGAGCGATGCCAACCGGACGTACTCGTCGTCGAGCTGTTTCCCTTCGGGCGCCGCCAAATGAAGTTCGAGTTGCTCCCCCTGCTGCGAGCCGCCCGGGATGCGCGACCTCGCCCCGTCATAGTCTCATCGATACGCGACATCCTGGTCGGGCAATCGAGGGCCGGCCGTGCGGATGAAGTGTGCGGCCATCTCGAAACGTACTTCGATCACGTACTCGTTCACGCCGACCCTTCCCTTGTCACCTTGGGAGCGACGTTTCCCCAAGAGAACCGAATCAAGAAGATGGTGACGTATACGGGATATGTCGCTGACCGGATCGCCGAAGAGAACGGCGAAGACGGTACGAACGAGGTTGTCGTTTCGGCCGGGGGCGGTGCGGTGGGCCGGCGTCTGTTGGAAGTGGCGTCGACGTGCAGACCGCTTACCGCGTTGCACGATCATATCTGGCGCCTACTCGTGGGCTCACGCGGCTCGGCAGGATCGCTCGCCTCTCGACTGGGTCGGAAGGATTCCGGCGTGATCGTGGAGGCCGCCCGATCCGATTTCCCAGCGCTGCTTTCGCGGGCCGCCGTGTCCGTCAGCCAAGGCGGATACAACACCATTGTCGAAATTCTTCGGGCGAAGACGCCTGCCGTCGTCGTGCCGTTCGCAACCGGAGTCGAGACGGAACAAACGATCAGAGCGGAACTGCTGCGCAAGCGGAGGCTGATCGAAGTCGTGCCCGAGGGGGAGCTCTCGCCGGAGAGCTTGGCGAAAGCCGTCGATTCCGCCTACCGCGCGGGACCCGGAGACGCGGACATCGATCTGTCGGGCGCGAATGCGACGGCGGATCTTCTGGAGGCATGGGCGCGGCAGACAGCGCGGAATGCATGAGCACGGTATGAACCGATGGAACCCTGGTCCGCATTGACGGATGAGCTGGATGCTTGGTCGGTTGCCGGGAAGACGGCGACGATGTGGTGGCGGGACGATGACGCGACATGCCCTACCCCGGCGCTGGCGCGTTTGCTCGACACCGCGGCAACGCACGGCGTGCCGCTTTGCCTCGCCGCCATCCCCAACCTCGTACGGGAAGAGCTGCTGACGCTGCTGGAAAGAGATGTGAACGTCGCTGTCGCCGTTCACGGCGTGAGCCACAAGAACTTCGCGGCCGCCGGCGAGAAGAAATGCGAGCTCGCGGAGGCCCGGTCCCCCCACGCGATGGCGGACGAACTCGTCGAAGGGCGGGAGAAGCTCGTCGCCGTCGCGGGCCGCAGAACGATCCCGGTCCTGGTGCCGCCGTGGAACCGCGTTTCGCGAGCACTGGTCCCCCTGTTGCCGGGACTCGGCTTTCAGGGGCTTTCGACGTATGGCGACCGTCGCGCGGGCGCGCCAACCCCTGGGTTACGGCAAGTGAATTGCCACATCGATCCCATCGACTGGCGCGGCAGCCGGGACTTCATCGGTGTCACAGGCGTGCTGGAGCAGCTGATCGGGCATCTCGCGCGGCGGCGCCTGGGAAACGCCGACCCGGCCGAGCCGACGGGATTGCTGACGCATCACGCGGTCTGGTCCGACGCGGCGTTCGCGTTTCTGCAAGAGCTCCTCGTTCGCACCGGAAGGCATCCTGCGGCTCGCTGGCTGCCTCCGCAGGTCGCGTTCGGGTTGGAGCCTTGAGCACCCACCGGTATCCGGCGTCGAGCCTGGCCGCGGATCATTGCCGCGCCGGCATCGGCCTTCTCGTGACCGGGGGGCCGCTCGTGTTCCTGGGCCCGATCAGCGGCCTCATCTACATCCTGGCGCCTTTGGCGGTTCTCTTCGGCATCTTCGCGGTTCGGACACTGGTTCGTCAGCTGACCACATACGAAGCGGCGGAGACGGGGTTTCGGGTGTCGGGGCCGATCGGGTTTGAACTCGCGTGGTCTTATTTTTCGCAAATGCCCCTGAGGTACTTTACGACCCGCCGCGACCGCGGTCGCGGCTGGATGCAGCTCCGAATTCGCGCCACTACCCGCACCGGCCGCCGGTACTCGACTTTGGGGGGGTTTTCCGACATTGTTCCGCGCGCCGCCAAGGAAGCGGCGCGGCACGATATCGCCTTGAGCGATGCCACGCTGGACAATATGCGGGCATTGGGCATTGCAGGGCTGTCGGAGAGGACAAGAATACCGACCGTTTGATGGGAACCGTCCTACTCGTTCGCGATCTCAAGGTTGAATTTCATCTACCCGAAGGCGCCATTAAGGCCGTTGACGGTGTGTCTTTCCGGATTCCAGAGGGGAAGACCGTTGCGCTCGTGGGCGAATCGGGATCGGGAAAGACGGTCGTTTCCCAAGCCATCACGGGCATCCTTCCCAAGCCTGCCCGTATCGCGGCCGGTGAGATTTTGTTTTTCGACCCGGAGAAGCAAGGACACTTCGTCGACGTCGCCAAGTTGAAGCCCGACGGACGGGCGATGCGGGATCTGAGAGGAGGCCGCATCTCCATCATTTTCCAGGAACCCATGACATCCTTGTCTCCGCTTCACACGATCGGTAATCAGATCGGCGAGGCGACACGCCTGCACACGCGTTGCAACGCCTCCGTCGCAAGCGACATGACGGTCGAGATGCTGCGATTGGTGGGCTTTCCCGATCCGCCAAAGGCATTGCACACCTATCCGTTCGAACTGTCCGGAGGACTGCGCCAACGCGCCATGATCGCCATGGCGCTGGTGTGTCGGCCCGCCATCCTGATCGCTGACGAACCGACGACCGCGCTGGATGTGACCATCCAGGCACAGATCTTGAAGTTGATGCAGGATCTGCAAGCCGAACTCGGCATGGCCATTCTGATGATCACCCACGATCTCGGCGTGGTCGCCAATGTGGCGGACGAAATCGTGGTGATGTATCACGGAAAGGTCATGGAAGCAGGGACTCTCCGTGACATCTTCGACGACCCCCGGCACCCGTACCTTCAGGCTCTCATGCGCGCCGTTCCCCGGTTCGATATGAAGGCGGGCGAACGGCTTGTTCCGTTGCGCGAGATCAAGGCGGAAGGCGGCCGGCTTCTCGAGAACAGGGTGCCGTGGCCGGATACCGAGGCAGCGCGCGCGCCGTTGCTGTCGGTGAAGGATCTGAGCAAGAGATTCACGACTCGAAAGACCTCGGTGTTCGGCTCGAAGCCCGGCGGCAGCGTGCTGGCCGTGGACGACGTGAGCTTCGATATCCACAGGGGCGAGTGCCTGGGACTGGTCGGCGAGTCGGGCTGTGGCAAGACGACAACCAGCAAAATCATCATACGGGCCGTCAGCCCGGGTGAGGGAACCGTCACGTTCAACGACCGGGGATCGCTGGTCGACGTGTTGAAGCTCAGCGGTCGGGAGCTGTTCGATTTCCGGCGGAGGGTCCAGTACATCTTCCAGGACCCGTTCAGTTCCCTGAACCCGCGCATGACGGTGTTCGACATCATCAGCGAGCCGCTGGCCATTCACGGGATCGAGGATCAGGAGCAACGTGCCGCGCGCGTCCGCGAGCTCATGGGTCTCGTCGGCCTCGACGTGCGCTACCTGCGCCGCTATCCCCACAGTTTCTCGGGCGGCCAGCGTCAGCGAATCGGGATCGCGCGGGCACTTGCGCTTCAACCCGATTTGCTCATCTGCGACGAACCCGTCTCGGCCCTGGATGTCTCGGTGCAGGCGCAGGTGCTCAATCTTCTAAAGGATTTGCAGAAGGAGCTCGGTCTCACCTACCTGTTCATTTCGCACGATCTGGCGGTTGTCGATTACGTAGCCGACAGGATCGCCGTCATGTGCAAGGGCCGGCTGATCGAGATGGCGCCCCGCGACGCGCTGCTGCGGGATCCTGTACATCCCTATACCAAAGCGTTATTGGCCGCCGTGCCCAAGGCGGATCCGGAGAGTCGCTTGGACCTGACCGCGCTGATGGCAGGCCGTGCCTCGGATCCGTCCGCTTGGTCGCCACCGTTTACCGTGGACGGAGAGACCAGGCCTCGTCTCGCTCACCTCGGCGACGATCACTACGTCCGGGCCGCCGTCGACGATTCGGACGCGCGTCGGCTACTGGCATGATCTGGACAATCCAACGATCCGTGTCCGCTGCTGCGTTGGCGGTATGCTTGGCCTCGCCGGCCCTGGCCATCGCGCTGCGGGAAACGCCTTCTCTCGCGGAGGCCGTCGCGTCGGGAGCTCTGCCGCCCGTCGCGGAGCGCGTTCCACTGACCCCCTTGGTCGTGAATCTGGCAAGCGACTCCAAGAAGCCGGGCCGGCATGGCGGAATCCTGAACATGCTGATCGGCCGTCCCAAGGACATCCGCCTCCTCGTGGTATACGGCTACGCGCGACTCGTCGGTTACGACGGCCGGTTTCAGCTGCAACCCGACATTTTGGAAAGCTTCGACGTCCGGGAAGGCCGCATATTCACGTTCAGGCTGCGTGAGGGTCACAAATGGTCCGACGGCCATCCCTTCACGGCGGAAGACTTCCGATACTACTGGGAAGACGTTGCCAACAACCCAAGCCTTGCTCCGTCGGGTCCGCCGCGCGACATGATCGTTGCGGGGAAACCCCCGCGATTCGAGGTCATCGACGATCACGCCGTGAAATACACTTGGCCGGCGCCCAACCCCTTCTTCCTGCCGCGCATCGCCGGGGCGTCACCCCTGTTCATCTACCGCCCGGCTCACTACCTGAAGCAGTTTCACCCCCGCTATGTCGGCGAAGCGGCAGCAGCCCGCCGCGCCGAAGAGGAGGGACAGCGAAGCTGGGCCGCGCTGCACAACAAGCGGGACAACCTTTACAAGTTCGACAATCCGGATCTGCCGACGCTGCAGCCCTGGCGGAACACGACCCGTCCACCGGCGCAGCGGTTTGCCGCCAAGCGCAATCCCTTCTTCCACCGCGTCGACACACGGGGTCGTCAGCTTCCGTACATCGACGACGTCGTGCTGGTGCAGACGGACGGAAGGCTGATCTCCGCCAAAACCGGAGCCGGCGAGTCGGACCTGCAGTCGCGGAACATCTCGTTCGACGACTACACGTTCCTCAAGGACGGTTCCGAACGCAACGGGTATGACGTGCATTTGTGGCGCACCGCGAAAGGGGCGCACCTCGCGTTGTTCCCGAATCTTAACCACAACGATCGGGTCTGGCGGGAGGTGATTCGGGACCGGCGATTCCGGGAGGCCCTGAGTCTCGCGATCGACCGTCCGTTGATCAATCAGGCGCTCTATTTCGGACTCGCCTTGGAGCATCACAACACAGTGCTGCCACGGAGCCCTCTCTACGACGAGACGTACGCGCGAACCGAGTTCGATATCGAGAAGGCGAACAGGCTGCTGGACGAGATGGGCCTGACGGAATGGGACGACAACGAAACCCGCCTGTTGCCGGACGGGCGGCCCATTCACGTCATCGTCGAGACGGCCGGCGAGGACACCGAGCAAACGGACGTCCTCGAGCTGATCCGGGATGACTGGGCCAAGATCGGGATCCGGCTGTTCACCAAACCGTCCCAACGGGAAGTCTTCCGCAACCGCATCTTTTCCGGCGAGACCCTGATGTCGATCTGGTTCGGGCTGGAGAATGGGCTCGCCACGGCCGACACGAGCCCGCAGGAGTTGGCCCCGACGAGTCAGCTACAATTGCAGTGGCCGAAATGGGGCCAGTACTTTGAGACCAAGGGCAAGTCGGGAGAGCCGCCGGACATGGCGGTCGCCACCGAATTGGCGCGACTCAACGAGGAATGGTTGAGCGCCCCCACGACCCGGAAACGCGAACGCATTTGGCAGAGAATGTTGGGGATTCATCGCGACATGCTTTTCTCCATCGGAATAGTTTCCGGCGTGCTGCAACCGGTCGTCGCCAGGAGGGGGTTGATGAACGTGCCCGCCAGGGCCGTCTACAACTGGGATCCCGGTGCTCACTTCGGGGTCTATCGGCCCGACACCTTCTGGTTCGCAAAGTGACTGCGGTCGATGCCGGCCGGCCAATGATTGGTTGAGGTGGTTCGGGCGGGATCGGCGATGTTCACATACTTTGTCCATCGAGTATTGATCATGATCCCCACGCTGCTGGCGATCAGCGTGTTGATCTTCATCATCATCCAGCTGCCCCCGGGCGACTATCTTTCGAACCAGATCCAGGAACTGAAAAGCCAAGGCGATACCGCCGCGCTGGCAAAGGTCGAATTTCTGCGCCATCAGTACGGACTGGACCGCCCGCTCGTCGAGCAATACGCGGTGTGGCTTGGCGTCTGGCCGGGTCCGAACGGGTTCTCCGGCCTCTTGCAAGGTGATCTCGGCTATTCCTTCGAGTTCGACCTGCCGGTGACCGACGTCGTCGGAGACCGGTTGTTGCTGTCCTTTATCGTGTCCTTCGCCACGATCGTCTTCACCTGGGTGGTATCGTTCCCCATCGGCGTGTATTCCGCGACCCATCAATACAGCATCGGCGATCACTCACTGACCTTTCTCGGATTCATCGGTCTGGCGACGCCCAATTTCCTGCTCGCGCTGGTGCTGATCTATTTCGCCAACGTCACTTTCGGCACGTCGATCGGCGGCCTGATGGATCCCCGATACCTCGACCAGCCATGGTCGTGGGCAAAGTTCGTTTCCGTTCTCGAACACCTGTGGATCCCTGTCATCGTCATCGGAACATCTGGCACTGCTGGCATGATTCGGAGGTTGCGCGCCAACCTGCTCGACGAGCTGCAAAAGCAATATGTGGTCACGGGCCGGGCAAAGGGCCTTCCGCCGCTCCGCCTCCTGATCAAGTATCCGTTGCGCGTCTCCCTCAACCCCTTCATCTCGGACATCGGAAACCTTCTGCCGCAGGTTATTTCGGGAGCCGCCATCGTATCCGTGGTTCTGTCGCTACCGACGACAGGCCCCATGCTGGTTCACGCATTGCAGTCCCAGGACCAGTATCTCGCGGGGTCGTTCCTGATGTTCCTGTCCCTGCTGACGGTCATCGGCATGTTCCTCTCCGATGTAGCGTTGGCCGCGCTGGATCCGCGAATCCGTCTTGGCGAGCAGGTGGTTCGATGACCTTCCGCGCTCACTCCACGGTCGACGGCAAACTGGATCACTTCGTCAGTCGCGAGTCCTTCGACCCCCATTCGGTCGAACGTATGACGGCCGAGCAGGAACGGTATTACATGGCCTCGCAATGGCAGATGATGTGGTGGAAGTTCCTCCGCCATCGCCTTGCCGTCGCGTCCGGCATCGTATTGGCAGTGTTCTACCTGTCCATTCTGATCAGCGAGTTCCTGGCGCCCTACCATCTCCATTCGCGCGACGCAAAGCACATTTTCGCGCCGCCACAGGAATTGCATCTGTTCCATGAAGACGAGTTCGTCGGTCCCTTCGTGTATGGGCTGAGCTACCGCCTCAACATGGAGAATCTGAAACGCGAGTACACGTCGGACCCTGATTTGGTTCAGCCCATTCGGTTCTTCTGCTCCGGGGACACGTACGAATTCTGGGGCCTCTTCGAGGCCAGCCTCCACCTGATGTGCCCTGCGGAAGGAGGGACGCTGTACCTTCTGGGAACCGACCGGCTGGGTCGCGACATGCTGTCCCGGATCGTCTACGGCACGCGGATTTCGCTGACCGTCGGCTTGATCGGCATTTCGATCAGCTTCCTTCTCGGTCTGTTCTTCGGCGGCGTATCGGGCTATTTCGGCGGATGGTGGGACACCCTGACCCAGCGGCTTATCGAAATCATCCGATCCTTTCCCGAACTGCCCCTCTGGATGGCGCTGTCCGCGGCCCTCCCCGTGACCTGGAGTCCGACGCTCATCTATTTCGGCATCACCATCATCCTGGGCCTCATCGACTGGACTGGACTAGCGCGCGCCGTCCGAGGGAAGATTCTGGCATTGCGAGAGGAGGACTTCGCGACGGCGGCCCAACTCATGGGGGCCAGCTCCTCCCGTATCATCGGACGGCACCTGATACCGAGCTTCATGAGCCATCTCATCGCATCCGCGACTCTCTCCATTCCCTCGATGATCCTGGGTGAAACGGCGCTCTCGTTCCTGGGACTTGGTCTTCGCCCTCCGATCACGAGTTGGGGCGTGCTTCTCAACGAGGCTCAGAACATCAATGTCGTCGCGCTGTACCCCTGGCTGATGTTACCGGTGGTGCCCGTCATCATCGTCGTGCTGACGCTCAATTTCTTCGGCGACGGACTGCGGGACGCCGCGGATCCGTATCGTTGACCGTCGCTCGTGCTGTCGACTTCCGTCGAACGCTCCCGGCAGTGCGGCGACGGCCGTCGCGGTTACGGGGCCAGGATCACCAAGTTGATCGGCTGCTCGACGCCGCCGACCGCGGCCTTCTCGAGCACGTGGCGCCGCCGTGGAGACACATAACCCTGCGCGCGCGCCGTCCCGTACGCCTGCTCCGTGGTGAGCGCCACGACGCCCGCGGCCTTGTTGTGTTTCTCCAGCTTGGCGGCGAGGTTCACGGCATCTCCGATCACAGTGTACTCAAGCCTTTTGGGGTCGCCCACGGCGCCGAAGATCACTGGCCCCGTGGCCACGGCGAATCCGATTTCGAGGGGTCGCGCGCCTACCGCGCGACGGTCTTCCTGCCAAGCCTCCGTCACGGTCACGAGTTCATCGACGGCGCTCAGGGCATCGGCGGCCCAGGTCTCCGATCTGGATGCCGCGCCGAACGTCGCCATGATGCCGTCACCCAGATATTTGTCGATGCTGCCGCCACGACCCTGAATCGTCTTGCCCATCCGTGCTTCGTATTCGGCTAACAAGGTCATCAGGGCATCGGGCGACAACTCCGAGGCGAGTTGCGTGAAACCGCGGATGTCGCAGAACAATACGGCCGCGTCGACGAGTTCCCCCTGGCCCGGCTCGATCCGCTGCTCGGCTTTGGTGATCTGATCCGCGACCTCCGGGGAGAAGAACCGCGACAGATCTTCGGCCGCCGCGCCTTCCGTCACGGACCGGACCAACAGTCGTCGCGCCCGAACGATCGCCAGGGCGAGGATCGCGGTGACGACGAGGATGGAGACGATCTTGTCGAATTCGGCACCCAGAAGAATCTGGGTCGACGTCATGTAAAGCACGAAATCGCGCGTGATCCCGTCGGTTCCCTCGGCCACCGACATACCGACCATGAACAACCACCCCACGGCGGCGGTCGAACCGGCCAACAGCACAAAGAAGGCGTCGAACCTCAGCGCTCGCAGGGCGATGAAAATGAACACGTAGAGGAGTGTAGGAGCTTTCAGAACGAACGCCGTCGGCTGTTCGTACTGGATATGAAAACTCCAGATGAGCCCCATGAGCAAGGCCATGTCGACGATCACGGAAAGGGTCAGGAACCACCGGGTCAGGGCATTGCGGTATCCCAGAAGAAGGCGTACGCCCGTGAAGGCGAGATAGGCCGTCAATGCCCACGGTACCGGCGTGATCGCGACGTCTGTGTCGAAGGTCTTGGGCGATAACGAGTACAGCGTCCCGAAGACGCAGACCACGCCGAGCTGGACCCAGCCGATCAGTATCTCGCTTTGGGCCTGCTGCCGCCCGATTGCCGTGCGTACGCGCTCGGGAAGCCCGAGCCCTGTTTCACCGAACAGCAGAAGCTTCAGCATCGTCAATGGACGACCTCTGAGCGGAACAGACATCGGTTTCCTTTCGTTGCGCTTATATGTCGCATACCCCGGGCACGTTCGCAGTTCACGTTCATTCACACTGTCGCGTGCATGACGTGCTCAGGAGATCTTTCGCAGCCACAGGCTCGATTCGAACGCGCCCGGAAGAACGGGCAGATGCCGCACAACACTCGCTTCGAAGATGGCCGGCATCGCAGTCGTCACGTAGTGACTCGAAAACACCGTCTCGTAACCCCCGAGAACGAGTTGCGTCACGGCGGCCTGCTCGTTATAGCCGCGCCAGCCCCACTCGGCCGGGTAGTCGTCAGGTAGGAACACGTCATGGAAGTGTATCCAAATGCCTTTGGGGAGCGGGGGAAGTACGCGATTCAGGATGACGTCGACATCGCTGCCCGGCATCAGCACGTGACTCGAGTCGATCACCAGGAAATCACCCGATTGAAGGGCGTCAAACGGTCCAGTGCCGGCCTCCTGGACCGTCGCCTCTAGGAACCGGACGTCGAGACCGGACAGCGTAGCGCGCGGGCTTGGATCGACCGCGGTGACGGTACACGGGAACCCGCCGTCGGAAACGGCCCGGGCGATGAAGCGTGTGGAGTGGCCCGACCCCACCTCGACCACCCGCGACGGTCGCTCGTGACGGAGCAGGGTGTAAAGGATCGCGGCGTCGAGGCGGGGAAACCAGTCCTGTTCCCATCGCGGCGCGGGGGCGGGCTCGGTGCCGATGCCATTCAGGTCGTCGCCGAAGGATTCGGCGAGCGAAAGGATGTGCCCGAACGTCGCTTCACGGTCGGCGAGGTGTCGGTGAATCGGTTCGTACGGAGCGTTGGCGCCCGGATGCGGCAGGTGCCCGGCATAACGGTGGGGGATGAAGAAGCCGCGCTTCGCGAGCCCCAGGACCGTCATCAAGCCGAGCCGCAGCGCTCGAAATTTCATGCGGAATCAGAGCAGGTCGATGACGAGCCCCTCGCGCGCCATCACCGATCCCGGACGCCGGGCTTCCAACTGCTCCGCTACACCATCCAGGAAATCGTCAGTGTGATTCGGATCGTGGTGGAACAGGACGAATGTCCTGACGTTCGCGGCATCGCAGAGCCGGACTCCCTCCTGCCAGGTCGAATGTCCCCATCCCACCCGGTTGGAATATTCATCGTCGGTATACATGCCGTCGTAGGCGACGTAGTCGGCGCCTGCAATGAGCCCGACGATGTTCTGGTCGAGCCGGTCCTCCGCGTGCTCCGTATCCGTGAGGTAGCAGAACGACTTCCCCTTGTAGTCGATGCGGTATCCCGTCGCGCGGTTGGGGTGGTTGAGTTCGGCCGTCCTCACCGAGATTCCCGGTTTGACGTCGACGGTCTGGCCTGCGGAAAAGTCGTGGTAGCTCATATTTGCGGCGAAGATCTTCAGGGGCACCGGAAACAACGGGGCCATCATCATGTCGATCAAGACCTGTTCGAGCGTCATGTCTGGAAGCAGGTGTCCGGCCCAGATCCGGAACGTGTTGTCGGGGTTGTAGAAAGGATCGAAGAACGGAATGCCGCAGACATGATCGAAATGGGTATGCGTCAAAAACACGTCCGCATCGATGGGTTTGCTCTGATCGAGAGAGCGACCCAGATAGCGAGCGCCCGTTCCGGCATCTAGTACGATCAGATGCTCGCCGCAGCGAACTTCAAGGCATGACGTGTTTCCACCATAGCGGAGAATATCGGGATCGGAGCATGGAATGCTTCCGCGAACTCCCCAAAACCTCACGCTGAATACGTCCGAAGCGGCCAAACGCCCCCCTTCGGCCAATGCCCGCACCACGGGTTGCCCGCGGCATTGTGCCCCACCGCGATATGACGTGAAAGGGCAAAATCGGGAAGGTTGGGGTCCGACCCCAATTCGTTCCGGAACGGTTGAGTTGGACCGGAACCGTTCTAGGGAACCAGCCGATAACCGCCGGGTTCGGTGACCAGAATCTGCGCTTCGGACGGATTGCGCTCTATTTTTTGGCGAAGGCGATAGATGTGCGTTTCAAGCGTGTGGGTCGTCACGCCGGTATTGTACCCCCAAACCTCCGACAGAAGCGTATCCCGGGACACGACTCTTGAGCCCGCCCGATAGAGATACTTGAGAATAGAAGTCTCCTTCTCCGTCAGGCGGACCTTTTGCCCGCCTTCTTCCTCGGTCAGGAGCTTCGCGCTCGGACGGAATACGAAAGGCCCGATATTGAAGACGGCGTCTTCACTCTGTTCATGCTGCCTGAGCTGGGCCCGCATCCGCGCGACCAGAACCCCCATCTTGAACGGCTTGGTAATGTAGTCGTTGGCACCCGACTCCAATCCCAGGATCGTGTCCGCATCCGAGTCGGCACCGGTCAACATGATGATGGGGCACTTGACTCCGGCGCGCCGCATCATCCGGCAAACTTCCCGACCATCCAGGTCGGGGAGGCCGATATCGAGCAGCACCAGGTCGTAGTGCTCGCTCTTTACGTCCTCCAGCGCACCGCCGCCGTTGTTCGCGGAGGTCGTCTGAAATTCCTCGTGCATGTCGAGTTGCTCGGACAACGAGTCACGCAGCGCCTCATCATCTTCGACCAGTAGAACTCTCTTCGCCGTCATTCGGTGCCTGCCGTTTCAGTCCAGGTCTGCCGCCAAGAATGCTACACAAGCCGAAGCCCGACAACCTTCCGAACTTCTGTCCCTGAAGACTTGACGCCGGTCTCGAAGCTTCCACCGCCCCACGATCTCCCATCGCTTCATTGGTCTATACTGCCGCGCCATGAACGCCCGCGACGAAACACCGGAACGGCGAATCGACGGAACGCGCGTATCGCAGTCCCCGCGGACCCGGCCCTCGGCTCGGTCCGTCGGTCGCGCGATCTCGGATATTCGGCGGGGTCTTCCAGTGGTGGTGACGGGCGCCGACGCAGAGTTCGCGGTCGCCTTCGCCGCGGAACAGACGACCGACGAGGCGCTCGCCCGCCTCGCGGACTTCGGCGGCAGTTATCCGACCCTCGCGATCACGCTCGAGCGCGCGGCCGTTCTGCATATTCCACCCACCGGCGCCGATGTGACGGTCTTGAAGATCAAGGACAAGCTGGACTCGGCCACCATCAGGGATCTGTCCGACCCGACGGCGGACCTCGCCAATCCCTTGCGCGGACCGTTCGCGACTGCCGACGCGCCGCCATCGGCGGCGGTAACCGCAGCTGTGGAGTTGTGCAAACTTGCCAAGCTGCTTCCGGCAGCGGTGACAACGTCCATCGCCGGCGGGAACTCGCCGCATGCCGAGGCCTTCTCGGCGAACAACGATCTGCTCTTAGTATCTGCCGAAAGCATCGGCAGGTTCCAGGAAAGCATGGCGGACACACTGGTCCAAGTGACATCCGCGCGCGTGCCGTTGGCGGGCTCCGAGATCGCGGAGGTCATTGCCTTTCGGCCGAGCGACGGTGGGACCGAACACCTAGCCGTCGTCGTCGGCGAGCCTCCCCGCAGCTCCGCCGTGCTGACCCGGCTGCACTCGGAGTGTTTCACCGGGGACTTGCTCGAATCCTTGCGCTGTGATTGCGGGACCCAGTTGCGTGCCGCCATAGACGCGCTGGCTAAGGAAGGGGGCGGCGTGCTGCTGTACCTCGCGCAGGAAGGCCGCGGCATCGGCCTGATCAACAAGTTGCGTACCTACCGCCTTCAGGACCAGGGCTTCGACACGTACGACGCCAATGAACGGTTGGGCTTTGAATTCGATGAACGCATCTTTGAGCCCGCGGCACGGATGCTCGGGCTGCTCGGCATCTCGCGGGTGTGCCTTCTGACCAACAATCCAAGAAAGGTCGAGGCACTTCGGCATTGTGGAATCGACGTCGTCGAGCGGGTACCGCACGCCTTCCCGGCCACCGCGCACAACGCCCATTACCTCGACGCGAAAGCCAAGCGGGCCGGCCACATCCTTTAGGCCAACCCCCTCGATCGTCTCCCGCCGGCGCGCAGTGGGGCGTCGGGACCGCCCTGCTTGATGGTCTGACCCAACACTGGACGGACGCCGCCTACCGCCAGATGGCAGCGATCATCGGCGACTCCGCGAACGAGGCCTCGATCAAACTGCACAAACGCGACGGGTTCCGCCGTATCGGCACCCTGCGATCGGGTGCAACCGTCGGCCCGCGCAATAGCCCTATACGGGCGAGTGGTCGTATCCGGTCATGGAACTGGAGCGACGGTGCTGGTCGTATTCGATCAGGCGCACGGGCTTGCGCTTGCGGCCCCAGTCCCCGGGCGGGCCATCATAAACGCCTGAAATTGCCATGCTGCAGGAGCGGCAGCGGCCCTTATCGTCGAGGTTCCAACGGGTCAACCTGTACCAGTCGCGTCCGATGACCTTGTCGCCGCAGCACGGACAGTAGGTCGAACTGCAGGCTTCGTCGTGTACGTTTCCGACGTACACGTGGTGGAGCCCGTTCCGCAGCGCAATGTCACGGGCACGGAGCAATGCCTCGTGTGGCGTGCGCAGCTTGTTGCGCATGCGATAGTCCGGATGGAAGGCCGTGAAGTGCAGCGGCACGTCAGTGCCGAGATTGTCGAGGAACCATCGCGTCATATTGTCGATCTCTTCGGGCGAGTCGTTTTCGCCGAGAATGAGAAGGGTCGTGACCTCGAACCACACATCGGTCTTGTTGCGCAGGTAAATCAGCGTGTCGAGCACGCGCGCAAGCTCTCCCGTGCA
The DNA here is from genome assembly GCA_021296255.1 of Alphaproteobacteria bacterium. Classification (GTDB taxonomy): domain Bacteria; phylum Pseudomonadota; class Alphaproteobacteria; order UBA2966; family UBA2966; genus UBA2966. Next base: position 28,024 of record JAGWAU010000004.1, read on the forward strand.
GAGCTTGTGATAGAAGTCCTCGGTGAATGCCTTGAGGTCGACGTTGGCGGCGTCCATGTAGGTGTAGAACTCCTCGCGCGCCTCCGGCGCGATATAACCGGCCGTCACCGCCACCGATTTCACGTCGACCGCGTTGCAAGCCTTGGCGACGTCGATCGCGTACTCCAAAAAGATCGTGGGATCGTTGTAAGTATAGGCCACGGAGCGGCAGCCGAGGCGCAAAGCCGCCTCTGCCAGAGTCTCCGGCGCGGCCGCGTCCGCCAGTGTATCGACCTCGCGCGACTTGCTGATGTCCCAATTCTGACAGAACTTGCACGTAAGATTGCAGCCCGCAGTGCCAAACGACAGCACGGGTGTTCCCGGCAGGAACTGGTTCAACGGCTTCTTCTCGATCGGATCGACGCAGAATCCGCTCGACCGGCCATAGGTCGTGAGCACCATGCGTCCGCCCGAGTTCGCGCGCACGAAGCAGAGTCCGCGTTGGCCGTTCCTGAGCTTACAGAAGCGGGGGCAGACGTCGCACTGGATGCGTCCGTCCCCGAGCGCATGCCAGTGGCGCCCGTCGGCACCCGTGATCACATCTTCGGCTGTCGCAGCATCTCTCATGATTCTGTCGGCGAGCACCATTCTATCCGATATGCGAGAGCGCGGAGGTAGTTTTTGAAGAGGTGCCGACGCCACTACGCCTGCCTGGAACCAGAGGTTTGCCGGTGACCGCTGTCGCCGCGGTCTAGGCAGGACTATATTTGGCACATTCGGGGGTGGTCATTAGAGTGACGCGACTCCCATCCACATTGGGGAATCCCGCTGGTCGACGATGACCGCAAACAGGACAGGGATCATGGCCACTCAAGGAACCTTCGAGCACGTCCGTTCGCCTGCGGTCGCGGGTTTCTTCTATCCGGAGGATCCCGGTGAACTGCGCAGCACGGTGGAAGCCTATCTGGCCGATGCCCGACAGACCAACCTCGAAGATCCGGATACGCCTTGGCCCAAGGCCGTGATCGCACCCCACGCAGGCTACGTCTATTCCGGCCCCGTCGCCGCCTCCGTCTATGCACGGCTCGAAGCGGCCCGCGAGACCGTGGAGCGGGTCGTTCTGCTGGGACCATCGCATCGCATCGGCTTCACTGGCCTCGCCGTCTCCAGCGCCGAAGCCTACGTCACGCCCCTCGGTCCCATACCGATCGACGCACGCGCCATCGCCCAAGTCGCCGGGTTCAAACAGGTTCGGCTCATGGACGAAGCCCATGCTCAGGAGCATAGCCTAGAGGCGCACCTCCCCTTCCTTCAGACGGTGCTCCGAGACTTTCAACTCGTTCCGGTCGTGGTCGGGGACGTGGCGCCCGACGATGTCACACACGCACTCGACGCCCTGTGGGGCGGCCCGGAAACCCTGATCGTCATCAGTTCGGACCTCAGCCACTACCATGACTACGCCACGGCGAACGAAATGGATAACGCTACGGGTCGTGCCATCCAGACGCTGCAGATGGATGGAGTGACCACTCAGGGCGCCTGCGGCGGACGTCTCATCCGTGGGCTGATGGCGCTCGCCCGATGCCGGGATCTGCGCATCACGCTCATAGACCTGCGCAATTCGGGCGATACCGCTGGTCCTCGCGACAGAGTCGTGGGTTATGGCTCGTTCATCGTCGAAGAAGGTGAGCGCCAGCACCTGTCCGCACGGTTTCGCAAGCATCTCGGCGATATCGCCCATCGGGCCATTCGAACGGGACTGTCGACCGGAAAGGAACTCAACCTGTCCGCCTCCATGCTGTCGCCGCGGCTGTCGGCACCCCGTGCCAGCTTTGTGACGCTGGAGCGGGACGGTTGCCTGCGGGGCTGTATCGGATCGCTCTTTCCGCATCAGCCGTTGGCCACCGACGTCGCCAAAAACGCCTTTCGCGCGGCGTTCAAGGATCCGAGGTTCGAACCGCTTACCGAAGACGAATACGAGGGCATCGATCTGACTATTTCGATCCTGAGTGCTCCCGTCCCGCTGAAGTTTACGTCGGAGGAAGACTTGATCGGCAAACTGAGGCCCGGCATCGACGGCCTTGTCCTGGAAGACGGGAAAAAACGGAGCACCTTCATGCCGCGGATCTGGAAGCACCACCCCGAGGCATCCGTATTCCTTCGTCACCTAAAGGCGAAGGCGGGGCTTGAGCCGGACTATTGGGCGGACACCCTCAGAGTCTGGCGCTACATCACGGAGTCCTTCGTACCGGCCACGTAACGTCACCTATTTGGGACATTTCTGTTCCTCAGCATAACAGCCTCCTCACGCTTTACGGGATTCTCAATCTTGAATATTGAGTGACTCGAATCCATCCGGATCTGCCGTCAATCTCGGAAAGTTCCTAGGAGAACGACACAATCATATTGATTCCAATAGAAAATTTCCTTGACAACGGATTCCACTTTGCTCATTTTTGCGTGGCTTAGCTTTCACTCCCTGGATTCGTACTAAGGGTCGACACCGGGAGACGCTCACTAGGTATGGCCAGAACGCACCGAGCCCGTCGGTTCAGGCGCAATGCTCGACGCGTTGACGGTTCCCGCGTAAGAAGATTCACCGTCTATGGCATAATCTTCGGCCTTGGCATCTTCGTGGCGTTGGCAACCACGCTAGACCTGCCGACGTTGGACAGTGCGACCGACCGCCCTGCGGACTTGGTCACCGCTCCCAATCCCTATGTGGATCCGCCATCGGATCGTGCCACTTCGCCCGAAGGCGAGGACGCTGCCTCGGTCGAACTGGAACCGGCTGTCGCGCCTGCGGCGGACCCCGAGCCCACCATCGAGGAGCGGCACATCACCGTGCGCCGCGGCGATACGTTGATGAAGGTGCTGCGCCGGACCGGTGCCGAACATGACGAAGCTCATACCGCGATTACGGCGCTCAAAACGGTTTTCGATCCGCGACGCCTCATGGCGGGGCAGAAACTGACGGCGTCGTTCCGGCGCTCCGAGTCCTCGGACAGCAAGTCAAAGAAGACTGGGGAGCTCATGTCGGTGATGGTGAAGCTCGACGTCGAGCGCAGCGTCGCTGCAAACCGGGCAGAAGACGGATTCGAAGCCACGGAGGTCGTGCGGTCTTTCAAACCCGCCTTCGTCAGAGGCATCGGCCGAATCGACGACAGCCTGTTCGTTTCCGCTCGGCGCGCGGGCGTCCCCGCGCAAATTATCATGTATCTCATCCGCATGTTCAGCTGGGACGTCGACTTTCAGCGGGAGATCCGGCGCGGTGACCGCTTCGAAATCCTTTTCGAAACATTCAGAGATAGCGATGGTCGGCCTGTGAAGAACGGCGACATTCTGTTCGCGTCTCTTTCGTTGAGCGGCGCAGACTTACGGCTCTACCGCTTCGCCACCAGTGATGGCGTCGTCGACTACTACGATCCCAAGGGGCAGAGTGCCCGTAAAGCCCTGATGAAGACCCCGGTAGACGGCGCGCGGCTGTCATCGCGCTACGGCAAGCGACGCCATCCAATCCTCGGTTACAACATGATGCATCGTGGGATCGACTTCGCAGCGCCCAGAGGCACCCCGATCATGGCTGCGGGCGACGGCGTCGTTGAGCGCGCCAGCCGCTACGGCGCCTACGGCAAGTACGTCCGCATCCGCCACAACAACACCTACAAGACCGCTTACGCTCATCTGAAAAGCTATGCCAAAGGCGTGAGAGGGGGGAAACGGGTCCGGCAAGGACAGATCATCGGATACGTGGGTTCGACTGGAAGATCGACCGGACCCCATCTGCACTATGAGATCCACCGGAACGGCAAGCAGATAAACCCGCTGCGCCTGAAGCTGCCGACGGGCAGGAAACTCAAGGGACGCGAGTTCGCCCGTTTCCTTGAAGAGAAGGCCAGCATCGATGTCGCGCTGAGCGAAACACCGGCACTATCCCGACTCGCGCAGGCCGACACCGGGGCCGAGTAGCCCACCCTCTGCGTCGAGGTTCGGTGGACCTTATGCCGCCTGCACCAATTCGTCATTCACGATCAGGCCGCCGTCTCCGGCAGTGACCTTGACGGCATCGCCTTTGCCGACCTCCCCCTCGAGAATCATGCTGGCCAGAACGTTCTGAAGCTGCCGCTGGATCACGCGTTTGAGAGGCCGGGCGCCATAGACCGGATCGTAGCCCGCGTTGGCCAGCCAGATCCGGCCGGACTCCTCGATTTCGAGCGTTATGTTGCGGTCCTTGAGCAACGACTGCAGCGAACGGAGTTGAATGTCGACAATGCCCGTCATGTCGGTGCGACTGAGACGGTGGAACAAGATGATCTCGTCGAGACGATTGAGGAACTCGGGCCGGAACGCCGCCCGCACCACCTCCATCACCTGTTCCCGCGCCGATTCCACGTCTTCCCCGTCCGCCAGAGTCGCCAAGTGATCGGAACCGAGGTTCGAGGTCAGGATGATCAGTGTATTTCGGAAATCGACCGTGTGGCCATGTCCGTCCGTCAGACGCCCGTCATCGAGCACCTGGAGCAGCACATTGAACACGTCGGGATGAGCCTTTTCGATCTCGTCGAACAGGATCACCTGATAGGGGCGGCGGCGAACCACCTCGGTCAGGGCACCCCCCTCCTCGTACCCGACGTAGCCGGGCGGCGCCCCGATGAGGCGCGCGACGGCATGCCTTTCCATGTACTCGGACATATCGATGCGGACCACGGCTTGCTCATCGTCGAACAAGCGCTCCGCCAGCGCCTTCGTGAGCTCAGTCTTGCCGACACCGGTCGGTCCCAGAAACAGGAAGGAACCGATCGGCCGGTGGGAGTCTTGAAGACCCGCCCGGGCACGACGTACGGCATTCGCCACGGCACCGACGGCCTCCTCCTGACCGACAACGCGCTGGGCCAGCTCGGATTCCAGCCCAAGGAGCTTTTCGCGTTCGCCTTCCAGCAACTTGTCGACCGGCACCCCGGTCGAGCGCGCAACGACATTCGCGATATCTTCGGCGGTGACCTCCTCCCGCATGATCTGCTGTTCGTCTTCCGCCTCGGTGCCCGCCAGGCTTTTCTCGAGTTCCGGAATGACTCCGTATACCAGTTCCCCGGCCCGCGCGAGATCGCCATCCCGTTGGGCGCGCTCCAATTCGTTACGGGCGGCGTCAAGCTGCTCCTTGACCTTCTGAGCCCCAGCCAGCTTGTCCTTTTGGGCCTGCCATTTCGCGGTCAACGCAACGCTGGACTGCTCGAGCTCGGCGAGTTCCTTCTCGAGCCGTTGCAGCCGTTCGTGGGACGCCGAATCGTCCTCCTTCTTGAGCGCTTCGCGCTCGATCTTGAACTGGATGATGCGACGGTCGAGCTCGTCGATCTCTTCGGGCTTGGAATCCACTTCCATGCGCCGCCGACTGGTGGCCTCATCGACGAGATCGATGGCCTTGTCGGGCAAGAATCGGTCCGTGATGTAGCGGTTCGACAGTGTCGCGGCGGCGATGATCGCACCGTCGGTGATGCGAACACCGTGATGAAGCTCGTACTTCTCCTTCAACCCGCGCAGGATGGAAACGGTGTCCTCGACGGTCGGTTCCGTGACGAATACGGATTGGAAACGACGGGCCAGCGCACCGTCCTTCTCGACATGCTTGCGATATTCATCGAGTGTGGTGGCACCGACACAATGCAGCTCGCCACGCGCCAAAGCTGGTTTCAACAGGTTGGACGCATCCACCGCGCCTTCGGCCGCGCCCGCGCCGATGAGGGTGTGCATCTCGTCGATGAATAGGATGACGTCGCCGGCCGCCTGAATTTCGGAAAGCACAGCCTTCAAGCGTTCTTCGAACTCACCCCGGAACTTAGCGCCCGCGATCAAGGCACCGAGATCGAGGGCCATCAGACGCTTGTTCCTGAGCGACTCCGGGACGTCCCGATTGACGATTCGTTGCGCCAATCCTTCGACGATGGCCGTCTTGCCAACGCCAGGCTCGCCGATCAGAACCGGATTGTTCTTCGTCCGCCGCGACAGCACCTGAATCGTACGCCGTATCTCTTCGTCGCGACCGATGACCGGATCGAGCTTGCCCTGAGTCGCATCGTCCGTGAGATCGCGGGCAAATCTCTTCAGGGCCTCGAAGGTATCCTCGGCGCCCACGGTGTCGGCGGTGCGTCCCTTCCGCATATCGGAGATGGCAGAGTCGAGCGTTTGAGGCGTGACGCCGGCATCTCCCAGAATTTTGGCCGCTTCCGTTCTTGTTGCCACGGCGAGCGCCAGAAGCAAGCGTTCGACAGTGACATAGGTGTCGCCCGCCTTTCCTGCGAGTTGCTCCGCGGACTCGAAAAGGCGCGCGGTCTCCGGCGCGAGATACACCTGCCCGGCACCCGACCCCTCAACCTTGGGAAGCTTGGCGAGGGTCGCTTCGACACCATTCCGAGCTTTCCTGGCGTCACCACCTGCGCTGCCGATGAGATTGACGCACAGACCTTCCCCGTCGTCGAGCAGCACCTTCAAGAGATGCTCTGGCGTAAAGCGTTGATGACCGGAGCGAAGCGCCAGACCTTGCGCGGCCTGGATGAACCCTTTGGACCGCTCGGTATAGGTCTCAAAATCCATAATGATGCCCCAACAATGTCAGGCCCAATGTGAAATCACCGTCCGCGAAATGGCCCGGTCGTACGCTCCAGCATCGCAGCCCCGAATCAAATGACCGAGATGCGACAGCTGCAACGGCACTGCCTCATATGTAGTGTTGCTCAATTGTCACACAAGGGGTAGTGTCGGAAACGCGGTCTCACTGAAGCCCGGGCGGTGGGGGCCACCACGCGGCCTGCCGGTTGGAGTGACAAAGAACGCCGGAGCGGTTCCACTCGAACTGGAACCGTTTTAATCTGTCCTGAAAGTCTTCGCCGATATATTAGGGTTGAACCATGGGGAACCGGGCACGTCCCGGTTACGCACTGGCGGCGGCATCCCCCTCCGATCCTGTCGGCTCGGCCTCGCTGGTGTCCTCCACTACGGCCGGTTGATTGTCGCGCCGCTTGTCATCTCCGTTTTCGGGCTCGCTTGCCGCTACCGACACGTCAGAGTCCGGTCGATCCTTTTCCTCCGCATTGGGTGCAGGCTCGGCCCGTGTGTCCATGTGGTACACGGGTGCCTGCTCGCCAGACAACGCGATCTCCGCAGGCGAGACCATGGTGCTACGACGGCCGTTATAACGGCTTTGCCCTTGCTCCTGCCCTTGGCTTTGTCCCTGTTGCCCGTCATCGCCGTGTACGACGCGATAATAATGCTCGGCGTGCTGCAAATAACCTTCGGCCTTGATCCGGTCGCCGGACGATGACGCGTCTCGCGCCAAGGCGAGGTAGCGATCGCATACCTGCGTCGCAGTTCCCCTGACTTTAACATCAGGTCCATTGCTGTCGTAGGTTCGATTGGGCCCGTAATTTGACCGCCGGCCACCGGAGCGGCCACGGCCTCTCTTGGGGTTTGAATTGTGCTTCATCACCTCGTGCCACCAGTATTTGTGCCACTGCCCGTAGACAAACCACGCATTGGCGGGGTCGTCCCGCGATACCTACTCAAAGCGGCTGTCTGGCAGGTCCCCTGCGCCCCCGAACAACGCTCGACCGTACATATCCGAACTGTTCGGCATTGCTGGAGTGGAGTTGGCGGCCCGTCATCAGTTGTTGTTGTCCCGCCAAATCCTAACGATGACCCTAGCGGCCCCGAGCCGCCATTCCAAGCCCTTTTTTATCTTGACATTCCGGCGCTCACATTCGTGCGAGAAGGCATCGTTCCACCCCTGCGAGGTCGCAACGGGACTCGATCGCGGCAAATCCCGCGCCGCGCAGGAGTGACCTGACGTTCCGTTCCTGGCCCCGGCCGATTTCGAGTACCGCCAGTCCCGTCGAACAAAGCAGTCGAGGCAAACCTGGCACAACCTCCCGGTAGGCTTCGAGGCCATCGTGTCCGCCGAAGAGGGCGCGGTGCGGATCGTAGTTGACAACCTCGGGTGCCAAGTCATCCATGTCGCGGACCGCCACGTATGGCGGGTTCACCACGACGATGTCGAATCCTCCGCGCAAAGCGCTCCCCCAGTTTGCGCAAACAAGTCGAGCGCGCTGATGAAGACCGTTCCGGATGAGGTTCCGCCATGCCACGCGGAGCGCGACCGGCTCGATGTCGACCCCGATGCCGGTTGCGGCCTGCAATTCGCTGAGCAGTGCCGTGATTAGACATCCGCTGCCCGTCCCAAGATCGAGCAACCGGATTGGTGCCTCGCGGTCTCGCACCGCTGAAAGGACGGCCTCAACAAGGGCTTCACTGTCGGGACGGGGATCGAGGACCGAGTCCGCCAGTTCGAAGGTCAGACTCCAGAACTCTCGCTCGCCGACGATCCGCGAGACGGGTTCACGATTGAGGCGCCGAGATACGAGACGCTGGAAACGGCGAACGTCATCATGTGTGACAACGTCTTTCCCACGACCAGCGAAACTTGCAGGGTCACGATCCATGGCATGACCTAACAGACATCGCGCATCCAGTCGCGGCGTATCTATACCGGCTTCCGCCAGCCGTGCCGCCACGTTCCGAAGAACGTCGACAGCCCTGGTCGTCAGATCTGGGACCCGGCCGGAGTCGTCCAAGAACCCAGCTGTCGCATCCATGTCATCACCCGCGTTACGCGTCGACTTCCATCTCGGTCATCCGACTCGCCCGATTCTCCCCGATAAGCCTTTCGATCACCTCGTCCAATGCCTCTCCGGCCAGCACGCGATCAAGCTTGTGGAGAGTGAGGTTGATGCGGTGATCGGTGACGCGTCCCTGAGGGAAGTTGTAGGTGCGCACGCGCTCCGACCGGTCGCCCGAGCCGACTTGGCCGCGCCGCTGTTCCGCCCGTTCGGCGTGCGCCCGCTCGCGCTCAAGCTCATACAGCCTGGAGCGCAGGATCTTTAGTGCCTTGGCCCGGTTCTTGTGCTGGGACTTCTCGTCCTGTTGGGTCACCACGATCCCCGTCGGGAGATGCGTGATGCGGACCGCCGAATCGGTCGTGTTCACCGACTGGCCCCCCGGCCCGCTGGCACGGTAGACATCGACGCGGAGGTCCTTGTCGTCGAGCTCAACGTCGATGTCCTCGGCCTCCGGCAGGACGGCCACGGTCGCTGCAGAGGTGTGTATGCGACCGCTACTCTCTGTTTCCGGCACGCGTTGAACCCGGTGCACACCGGATTCGAACTTGAGACGGGCGAACACGCCCTGCCCCGAGATCAACGCCTGGACTTCCTTGATCCCGTTGAGATCGGTCTCGGACACCTGGAGGGGCTCGACCTTCCATCCACTTATCTCGGCATAACGCTGATACATGCGGTAGAGATCGGCAGCGAACAAGGCCGCTTCGTCGCCACCGGTGCCGGCACGAATCTCCAGGATCGCGTTCTTCTGATCGGCTGCATCCCGAGGCAGGAGGAGAACCTGCATTTTCCGTTCGAGGTCGGGCAACCACTGCCGATGTCCGGCGAGTTCCTCCTCGGCGAGTGCCCGCATCTCGCCATCGGTATCCGGATCCCCCAGCAGTTCCTCCAGATCTGCCACTTCACCCTGCATTTTTTGAAGCTCAACCGCGCCTTCGACAAGCGGGGTCAGCTCGGCATATTCCTTGGACAGGCGGACGAACTCATCGCCGCCGCCCGGGACCGTCGCCAATTCGCCCTCCAGTGCGGCGTGACGGTCGATAATCCTCTGCAGTTTCTCTTTCGGGATCTTGGCCACGGACTTCCTGCCTCCACAGGGTCGTCCGGCGTAATGTGGGCGCCGGTGCGGACTTCTACCTATTCCAACGACTTCAACGCCGTTTCCAGCGCATTGCGCGCGAGCTCCTGCTGCCTCCCGGAGTCGAGATCCCGCAACGTGACGACATCGCGTTCAAGCTCGTTCTCGCCCAGAAACAAGGCAACGCGTGCCCCGATCCGGTCGGCCCGCCTCATCCGGCGCGTCACATTTCCGCGGTAGCCGAGATCGACGACGAATCCCGAATGGCGCAGATCGCGGGCCAATTGCATGGCGGCATCCTGAACATCGTCGCCGACGGGCACCAGCGCGATGGGTCGGGGAGCATCGGGTACGCCGACCGCAAGCATGGCCAGCCGCTCGATACCACCTGCCCACCCGATGGCCGGCGTGGGCGGTCCGCCCATCGTTTCCATCAATCCGTCGTAGCGACCACCTGCGATGACCGCACCCTGCGCGCCCAACTCCCTGGTGACGAATTCGAATGCAGTGTGACTGTAGTAGTCGAGGCCACGCACCAGATGAGGATTTTTGCGGTAGCGAACCCCAAGCACATCCAAACCAGAAAGAACGGCATCAAAGAGGGCGGAAGACTCTTCGTTCAGAAAATCCTCCATACGGGGAGCCTTCGCTACGAGTACCCGGTCCCCTTCGTCCTTCGAGTCCAGAATTCGCATTGGATTACGCTTGAGCCTCTCCTGACTTTCCGCCGACAGACCATCCCGATGCACGCTGAAATAGGTCACGAGGGCGTCGCGATAGGCGAGCCGGCTTTCCGCGTCGCCCAAGGAATTTATTTCGAGTTCCGTACTCCCCAGTACACCCAGAGCTTCGAGGATATCCGCACCGAGAGAGATGACTTCGATATCCGCCTGAGGTTCCGCAACGCCGATGATCTCCACGTCGATCTGGTGGAACTGGCGCAGCCTGCCTCTCTGCGGACGCTCGTAACGGAACATGGGACCGTGCGCGAAGAACCGAAGGGGCAGTTGACGACCTAAGCCGCCCGAGACCACCGCGCGGGCAATGCCGGCCGTATACTCGGGACGCAACGTGATTTCGTCCCCGCCCCGGTCCTTAAAGGTATACATCTCCTTGGTGACAACGTCTGATGTCTCGCCCAGGGTGCGTTGAAATACCTCGGTGAACTCGAAGATGGGCGTGGAGATTTCGGCGAACCCGTACCGTTCCGCCAACTTCCGCGCCGTCTCCATGACATGACGCTGTTTTAGGCCATCTTCGGGCAGTATGTCGTGCGTGCCGCGGACCGGCTGCAAACGCCTCACGGAAACCTCTCGAAAGCTAGGAGGCTTCGGTCAACGCGTCGGTCCGCAACTTCGATTCGGTCGCGGCGCGTTCCGCCTCGAATTCCGCAGCACGTTGCTCGACCACTTCGACGATGTGATCGACAAGGCCATCCTCGTCGATCTTGTGATCCGCCACGCCGGAAAGGTAGACCATGTGGGTCCCACGGCCACCGCCGGTGACACCGATATCCGTCTCGCGCGCCTCTCCCGGTCCGTTGACGACGCAGCCGATCACGGAAAGGGACATGGGGGTCAAAATGTGAGCCAACCGCTCCTCAAGGACGCGAACGGTCTCGATGACCGGAAAAGCCTGACGCGCACAGGAAGGACAGGAAATCACGGTGACACCCCGGTGACGCAGACCAAGCACCTTCAGGATCTCATAACCAGCGCGGATTTCTTCGACGGGATCCGCAGATAGGGAAACACGAATCGTGTCTCCGATTCCTGCCCACAACAAGGTCCCCAATCCGATCGAGGACTTCACCGTGCCTGTCGTGAGGCCGCCAGCCTCGGTAATACCCAGGTGGAGGGGATGGTCGCAGGCGTCCGCTAACTGCTGGTAGGCCGCTGCCGCGAGAAACACATCGGAAGCCTTGACGCTGATCTTGAACTCAAAGAAGTCGTTGTCCTCAAGCAGGCGTGCGTGATTAAGCGCGCTCTCGACCATCGCCTCGGGGCATGGCTCACCATACTTCTCAAGCAGTTCCCGTTCGAGCGACCCCGCATTGACGCCGATTCTCATGGAACAGTCGTGGTCGCGCGCAGCCCTTACGACCTCGCGCACGCGAGCGTCATCTCCAATATTACCCGGGTTGATGCGAAGGCAATTCGCGCCGGACTCCGCCGCCTCGATCGCCCGTTTATAGTGAAAATGGATGTCCGCAACGATCGGAACGTCCACCTGCCGCACAATCTCCTTCAGGGCCGATGACGACTCCGAGTCCGGGCAGGAGATCCGGACGATATCCGCGCCCGCCGCCTCCAGTTCCTTGACCTGCGACACCGTCGCCGCCACGTCCGTGGTCAGCGTGTTGGTCATTGACTGAACGGAGACCGGCGCATCTCCACCTACCGCCACACCGCCGACATGGATCTGCCGGCTCTTGCGGCGTGCGATATCACGGTAGGGTCGAACGCTCATTTCAGACACGGCATCGGTGTGCAACGGATTTTGCTTGGAGACATTTCGACGGTCGCTTCGAATGTGTCCCGACGGTACCGACCTCGCTTCGCCCACGGCCGTTAAGGGTGGCACAGCCCCGCAGCCCAGTATCCGGCGACTTTACCATGAAGATGTTGCGCCGCAAGAGCGGCGTAACCGCAGGAGATGACTATTGTTCGACAGCCGTACCAGCGAGGAGACGCTCGGGCACCAGGGCGACATTGTCACGTACAGCCCCCGGCTGCCCAATCGAGGGCACGATCTTACCGTCCACAATAATCTCGATTCCCCCTGCGTTACCAGTCATGAGGAACAGATCCTCGCGATTAGGCACCAGGTACTTATCACCTGGACGGAGGAGCCGCGTTAACAGCAGTTCACCGTCGTCCGTGCTCATGACTTGGACCCAGCTTTCCGTCTTAGCCTTCACAACCACGCGGGCTTCCCAATTGCCTTCCCCATAGACTCGGGGTTCATGTTCCGAAAGGTCGAGGCCGCGCACCGGGCTCGTTGACGCGACCCGGGGTTCATCCCTCGTCTCGATGGTCGCCTCGGCAGTCGTCACGCTCAGCGTGCCTGACGGCGCGGGAGCGACCCCGGAGAGTTCAGACGACTCGACGGCGGCATCCGCCAGAGAGTCGCCGGTCGGCGGCGTCCCACTCTCAGGCTGAACCAGCCCCGCAGCCATACGGGAAAGCGATTGCAGGTCCACACGGAAAGGATCGTCTGAAACAGTGTCAACCGGAACCTCGTGCGGTGGAGGTCTCAGTATCTCCGCTGTTGTCTCTGGTGTTGCCGGTGTCCGTGACGGCGGAGGCGCCTCACCGGTCGGTGCCTGGGTTTCGGCGGCGCTCCGATCCATGTCGATTGACGGTTCGGCCGTGCCAAGTGGAGAGGACGCGCTTTCCGTGCCGCCAAATGCAGCCGTTGTCGAATCCAGGTCGGGCGGGACACCGGCCTCACCTACAGCGTCGGGAATTTGTCGAGTTGCCGCCGCGGGTCCAGTGACTGACGCGTCAGCTACCGGAGGCAATTCCCCGACGGATACCGGAAGTTCCTCCGATCCCGCAGGCAAGGTGACGGCAGATGTTTCCGACGCGCCCGTGAGCCCAGCGGATGATGCATCGATGGAACGAGCCTCTCCGGTAGCCGTTGGCTCGGCCTCTCCGCTGACTTCCTGCGGCGGTTCCAGACGAATCTCGCGTGTCGCCGGATCAAGGCCGGTCAATGTGTCCGTGGCAGTAGGTCTTTCGGTTGCGATCTCCTGTGTTTCCACGAGCCCGATCGCTGCGGGCCGGTCGACCGAAGGGGTCGGCGCCAAGGCCGCTAGCCTCTCGGGAAGTGACGGGACCCGACCGGTCGCCAATCTACCGTTCATTTCAACGTAATACCAACCCGCGTAGATCAGACCGGCCAGCACCAGCGAGACCGCAATAAGCCGTCCTGTCGGAACGCGACTTTCAGGGATCGGAGACGGGAAAACCAACTTGGTCCCGCCATTCAGACCTAACGTCTCTTGCTTGAACGCTTCGACAGCAACTTCGCCGTCCAGCCCTAGGTACTCAGCGTAGGAACGCACGAAACCCACGGCATAAACCGGCCCCGGCAGATCATCAAAATAGCCTTCTTCGATCGCCTGAAGGTGAACGTGGCGGATTCGAAGTTCGTCTGCGACTTCCGCCAGGTCGAGCCCTTTACGCTCTCGCGCAGCTTTAAGGTCCGCCCCCAGACCATCGTACCCGCTGGTCTCGACGGTCACCTCGCGCAAATGCAACCGTCGCCTTCGCAACGGTCGAGTTTGGTTCTCCTGTGCCTCTTGTGACGTTGATTCCGTCATGCTCTGACCCGGTACCACGAGGCGGCCATCCGCATCGTGTGACTTGACCTGAGCAACCCGACCCAATCGCCGAAGCCGCTCATAGCAGATATGGCTAGGTCACCTTGCCATGCTGACCGAATCTAATTCGGTCAGAACAGATATTGTTATTATTATTCTCATTCTCAATGCAAACTATTAGTCGATGCCCTAAAGTCAGAAGTTGATCAGTAATCTTGGAATTTTGCAATCAGCCGAATCGGAAACCCGCCACACTGGCCGAAGGTAGCACGACAGGGCCTGCCGACCAATCGTCTACGCCGCTAGGGCTCGATTCGCCTGTCCGACGAGCTCTTGAATAATCTCTTCGACGGGCTGCTCCTTCTTGACCATGCCCACGCTTTGGCCGGCCATCAACGATCCATGCTCGACGTCGCCATCAATGGCGGCTCGCCGCAACGCACCTGCCCAAAAATGCTCGATGTCCAGTTGCGCCGCCTTCTGCTCCACTTCACCGGCGTGGAACTTGGCAATGACCTCGCGCTGGAACTCGTGAAACCTTCGGGTTCCTTCATTCACCAAGGCACGGACCGGAATAACCGGAAACTGTGGATCGAGTTGTATTGTCGGCGTGGCGTCGCGCGCATTCGCTCGGATGAAAGCCCCCTTGAATTTTGGATGGGCGATGCACTCGGCGGCGCAAACGAATCGGGTCCCCAGTTGGCATCCCGAAGCACCCATCCGCAGATACAGGGCGACGACATCTCCGCGACCGAGTCCCCCCGCAACGAACACGGGCACCTCGGTAACATGGGGCAAGATCTCCTGCGCCAAAACGCTGGTGGAGACCGGACCGATGTGGCCACCGGCCTCGGCACCTTCAATGATGATTCCATCGGCCCCGGATCGCACCAGCCGCCGAGCGATGGGCAGGGCCGGAGCAAAGGCAATGACCTTCACGGCAGCCTCCTTCAGGCGGCTGATATCAGTATCCCGAGGCAGTCCGCCGGCCAGAACGACATGGCTCACCTTCCGATCGATACAGACGCCGATGAGTTCCTCGAGATCCGGGTGCAAGGTGATGAGATTGACACCGAAGGGACGATCCGTGAGTTCAAACGTGGCAGCGATTTCTCTGTCGAGCATGTCAGAAGTCATGGAGCCGCATGCGATGACACCGAATCCCCCGGCGTTCGAAAGCGCGGAAACAAGGTTTCGCTCGGAGAGCCAAGTCATGGCACCGCCCATGATGGCGTATTGCGAACCCAGCAGTTCGCAACCACGCTGCCACAGCCTATTCAGCTCAGATCGTGAATGGTCCGGCGCCACAAATATGGTGCCTGCGCCTAGGCCGCGTCGAGGCCGTAGGCCGTGTGCAGCGAACGCAGAGCGAGCTCCGTGTACTCCTCCGAAATCAGAACGCTTACCTTGATCTCGGAGGTGGAGATCGCATGAATATTGATACCCTTCTCCGCTAGTGCGCTGAACATCTTCTGAGCGACACCGGCGTGGCTGCGCATGCCGACACCAATCACGGATACCTTCGCCACATCGGAGTCTGAGATCAGCCGGTCAAAACCAACGTCCCGTTTGGCGGTCTTCACAACGCTCACAGCCCGCTCGAAATCCGCTTCCTTGACCGTGAACGTCACGTCGGTTGACCGGCCATCCTCCGAAACACTCTGTACGATGATGTCGACATTGATATTGGCGTCAGCCAAAGGCCCAAAAATCGCCGCCGCGACTCCGGGACGGTCCGCCACCCGAACCAACGTTATCTTGGCTTCGTCACGCGAATAGGCAATCCCGCTCACAACCTGTTTTTCCACGACCTCATCCTCATCGACGACGAGTGTTCCCATAGAATTGGAAAAGCTGGAAAGAACCTGAACCCGTACTTGGTGGTTCATCGCTAAGGACACGGAACGGGTTTGCAAGACCCGAGCGCCTTGAGATGCCATTTCAAGCATCTCTTCGTACGTGATTCTATCAAGCTTCCGTGCCTTCGCAACGATGCGGGGATCAGCCGTAAAGATACCTTCGACATCGGTGTAGATGTCGCAGCGCGCGGCTCCGAGGGCCGCCGCCAATGCGACGGCGGAGGTATCCGATCCGCCGCGACCCAGAGTTGTGATCCGGCCGTCTTCACCTTTTCCCTGAAAGCCGGCCACGACCGCTACCTGACCCTCGTCGAAACGCCGTTCGATATCGTCGCAGTTGATCTCCTCGATCCTCGCGTTCCCGTGGACGGCGTCGGACAGTATGGGGATCTGCCAGGCAAGCCAGGACCGGGCAGATACCCCGCTATCCTGAAGCGCCAAGGCCAGCAGGCCGGCAGTGATCTGTTCGCCAGCGGACACCACTACATCGTATTCGCGGGCATCGTGGAGAAGCGCAGTGTCACTGGTCCATTTGGCCAATTGATCGGTGGTCCCGGCCATGGCAGACACGACAACAGCGACCTCATTGCCCTCATCGACGCAGGCCTTGACGCGCCGGGCTACCTCCCGGATGCGGTCCACGTCCGCGAGCGACGTGCCGCCGAACTTCATAACAAGACGTGCCATGTCCAGTTTCAAGCAACCGCCGGCGCCGTTCGGGCAGCCCTTCAACTCCGTTTGTGTATGGCTTTCCTTCCCGGAGAAAGGCGCGTATTCATACTCCCGGTCTCGACGCCGGGCAAGCGCTCGGAATGGCAGCCCACTCGCGGGCGACGGGAAAGATCGACCTCTTGATGTCGGGAAGAAAAACCGCAAGAGAATGGCCTGAACGAGCCGCCCGGTATGCGTCGGTCGACCCTAGGGAGATTCAACGGTTCTCCGAAGTCGCCGAGGCTTGGTGGGACTCCAAAGGACCCTTTCGCTCTCTGCATCGGCTCAATCCAATTCGACTGGCGTATCTGAGACGGCATCTCGACGCGTTCTTCGAGCGTGAGCCGCGCGACATCCACCCGTATGGCGGCCTCACCGTCCTCGATGTTGGCTGCGGCGGCGGGCTGTTGAGCGAGCCACTTGCCCGACTGGGCGCACGGGTGACAGCCATCGACGCCGATTCGCAGGCCATCGGCGTCGCTACACATCATGCGAGGGATGCAGGATTGGATATCGACTACAGATGCGCAACGGTCGAAGACGTCGCCGCGTCCCGGGAAGCGTTCGATATCGTCGTCGCCATGGAGATCATGGAGCACGTTTCCGATTTGTCTGTATTCATCGATGCTCTTGGCCGCGTCGTCGCGCCTGGCGGTGCACTTGCACTGGCCACCTTGAATCGAACGCTCAAATCACTTGTGCTGGCGATCATCGGCGCCGAGTACGTGTTGCGTTGGCTACCCAGAGGAACCCACCATTGGGAGAAATTCGTGAAACCCTCGGAGGTCTCCCGCCATCTCCGCCGTTGTGGATTCAACATCACGGATGTCACCGGCGTAACACTCGACCCCATGGCCTTCGAGTGGCGGACCAGTCGGGATACGTCCGTCAACTACATGATGTTCGCAAACAAGACAGCGGCACGCTGACGCCCGCGGGGTGACGATAGCTACCGGCCTCGAAACCTGGGTTGACGCCGTTCGACGAACGATTGCACCCCTTCACCCGCGTCCCACGTCCGCGCGAGCCTCAGTTGTTCCGGATCCAGAACCGCCGCGGCGGCGGCGTGGCCATGTTCGAGCCACGTCAGGGATGTCGCCCGGGTCGCCCGAACCGCCAACGGCGCTTGTTTAGCGATGGTTCGCGCGATCTCCAGCGCACGCGAGACATCCTTTCCGGTCTCGACAACCTCCGTCGCGAAATTCATGCGATAGGCTTCCTGGGCATCGAAGCGATCACTGGTCAGCAGGTATCTCATGGCATTGCCCCAACCGCCACGTTCCACCATACGCATAGATGCCCCGCACGACGGCATGATGCCTCGGCCGACTTCCAGCTGGCAAAACACGGTTTCTCCTCCGGCGATGACGATATCGTTCGCCAGCATGAGCTCGATCCCGAGCGTGAAGCAATAACCGCGTACGGCCGTGACCACAGGCTTCGTGCGGCGGGGAGGCCGGATGTCCACGGGATCGACGAATCCCGGTGGGAAGAGTCCGTGACCCTCGGAGAACCGGTGGGCCACCTGAGGCAGATCGAGGCCTGCCGTGAAATGATCTCCATGGGCGAACAGCACAGCGCACCGATAACGATCCCGATTCTCGAACTCGGTATAGGCCTCCGCGAGTTGGTCCAGCATCTGCGTCGTAAAGCCGTTGAGCTTTGAAGGACGGTCCAGTCCAATGAGGAAGACATTGCCCTTTTCTTCAGTGGTGATCCGGCCCTCCTTCGGAGCCGTCTTCCGGGATCCCGCCTTTCGTGATCTGGTAGATTTGGCCACCTTTCACTCCCTCTGATGTTGATCAGGTGCCGGTCCGTTTTGGGACCGACGGTCACGGTGCCTGACCGCAGAGCCTCAGACTAGCCCGGTCGAGATCGGAGAATTCAGAAATCAGGCGTCGTGCCTGGCTGGCCAGGGAATCTCGCCGAATTCGACGCCTTCTTCACGGAGCTGCGCGGCTTCTTCGGCCGTGGCTTCCCCATAAATGTCGCGCTTCTCCACTTCGTCGTTATGAATCTTACGAGCTTCTTCCGCAAACTTGTTGCCCACGTAGTCGCAATTCTCTTCGACGTGTTCCCGCATCTTGTAGAGAAACTTCATGGCTTCGGCGGCTTCCGTTATCTGGGCCGCCGACTGTTCCTTCTTGGCCGAGATGTTGGGCGCCATGAGAGCCTTGCTGACCTCCGTATCGCCGCAAATCGAGCAAGCAATTTCACCTTTTTGGCGCTGCTTGTCGAAAGCTTCGGAGTCCGCGAACCACGCTTCGAATACGTGATCGTTCGAACATACGACGTCATACAAGATCATGACCGGTCGATCTTCCTAGCCCGGCAATTCCCAAACGGACCCCTGAAATCCATTGCATGTACCACTTATACTGCCGCGATCAATAGCCCAATGAAGCGGGGACGACAATCAGTTAACGCTTGGCCGGCCGACTAAGCTTGCCCCGGGGCTACATGCCGAGACTCCGCATCTAGCCCACGGAGCGGGCGCGACCCACTTCTTTTCGGCAGCCCGAGCTCAGGAGTCGTAATCTCCCTGTCATGAGTCAATGCGGGGATCATATGGCGAGCCTCATCCACCTTGGCAGGATCGACGTCCGCAACCACGAAACCAAGGTCCTCTCCGGCATCGGCGAGCACTTGGCCCCACGGATTGACGATCAGCGAGTGGCCGAAAGTCTTACGCTCTCCGGGATGGGTGCCGCACTGGGCGGGCGCGATGACGTAACACCCCGTCTCGATAGCTCGAGACCGCAACAAGACGTGCCAATGCGCGGTTCCCGTCGTTTTGGTGAAAGCCGCTGGAACGGTGAGAAAACTCGCGCCAGCCTTCGCCAGCGCTCGATAGAGATGCGGGAACCGAATATCGTAGCAGATAGTCATGCCCAACAACCCCCAAGGTGTTGGCGCAACGATCGCTTGCTCCCCAGGCCTAAAACTCTTCGACTCGCAGTAAGATTCACCGCCCGCCAGATCAACATCGAACATGTGAATCTTGTCGTATCGCGCGACGATCTCTCCTTCGGAATCGATCAGGTAGGATCGATTGTGCACCCGCCCGTCGTCGGCCGCGATCCCCAGAGAGCCCGGCAACAGCCAAGCACCTATCTCGCGAGCGAGCTTCCGGAACGCGGCGAGGGCCGAGTGCTCAGCCTCGGGCATCGCGAGCCCGCGTATGTCGCGGGAGCGATGCCCCATCATCGCGACATTCTCGGGCATCGTAATGAAATCGGCACCCGCCGCCCGGGCTTGATGAATGAGTTCCGCCACCCGCGCGACATTTCCGTCGATGTCCCGTTGTGCATTGACCTGAATGCAGGCCACCTTGAAAGGGCTGGTCATGCCGCTTCCTCCAGCCACTTGTCCAGTTCTCCAGCGTCCTCGAGTGCGACGAGCTCGTCAGAACCGCCTACGTGCCGGTCACCGATGAATATCTGCGGCACCGTATAGCATCCGCCAGCCAAGTCTATCATCTCTTGACGATACGATACGTTCACACCGACATCGATTTCAGTATATGAAACTCCCTTGGCTTCGAGTAGGCGCTTGGCCCGGGAGCAATACGGACAAAACATGGTGGTGTAGAGAACGACGGGCGCCATGGGGGACCTCGGTGGACAGGTCGGGACGGCCGGAGCCAGCCCGAACAGCTTTCGCGGAGGCGCGATCAAGTGAACCTCTAATTCCGCTCTCTCAACGCCGGAGCGTTCCGATCGGCGGAAAATAAGCAAAACTATATCGAGTCGGAATTGCCACCGACAACTCGACCCAGCGTGAGCACGGAAACCTCTGCCACATCCACGGCCATCAATGTCCGAGCACAGGCCTCCGCCGTCGCGCCTGTCGTGAAGACATCGTCGACAATGAGCGCACGGCTATTGCGAAGATCGTGCCTCGCGCGCGGCGAAACGCCGAAGGCTGAACGGACGTTGTCGCGTCGCGCGGCCGCGCTCCTCCCCGACTGAGACGGGTCATTGCGTAGACGCCGGAGTGCATCGGGCAGTACCGCAACGTCGCGTCGAGTCGACGCTACGGACCGCGCCAGCAAAGCGGCCTGATTGTATCGCCGCTTGAACAGCCGCCGCCAATGGAGCGGGACCGGAATCACGACGTCGCAGCGGCCCAACAGATCGGCGCCACAGCGGATCATCCATGTTCCGAATGTCGCCGCCAGTTCCGGACGGTCGCCGTGCTTGAAGGCGAGGACCAAGTCCCGACTGGCATCGTCATAGCGAAGGGCGGCCCGCGCCCTCGCGTATGAAGGCCGACGGCGTACGCAGGCGCCGCAAAGCACATCGTAACCGGGATCGAGTTCGATCGGGTAGCCGCATACGGAGCAAACCGCCCCCTCGATGAAGTTTAGCTTCATCCAGCATTCCGGACAGAGGTCGCCCTGGCGATCCACGGCGGACCGGCAGCCTACGCAGCGAGGCACGAGAACGACGTCGAGGGTAGCGTGCAGCAGGCGTCGTATGGGCCGCTTGAGAAAAGCGGAGGTCTTTTCACTTTCACGACGTCGCACAGGAACTCCGATCAGATGAATCTCTCATTCCCAAAGGCTCTCTTTAGAGAAGCCTCTCCACATGCCATATAGAAGGAATGGATACCGAAATTTCGGGCCTCCCTGTGATTTTCGATCGTGCGGCCGTCCGCACGCATCGCGACAGGGCCGCACGATCTCCGGTGGCGCATGACTTTCTGATCAGAGAATCGGCAGAGCGTCTGCTCGACCGTCTCGAAGACGTAACGCGTCAATTTCCAAGAGCGCTCGATCTCGGATGTCGAACAGGAACCTTGGCCCGCATCCTGAAGGGACGGGGAGGCATCGAGAGCGTCGTGCACGCGGACCTGTCGTGGGAGATGGTTCGCCGGATCTCTCGCTTGTCGTCCTTCGGCGGCACGCTTGCGAGGTCTTGCGTGGTCGCTGACGAGGAGTTGCTACCGTTCGCTCCAGAGAGTTTCGATATCATCCTCAGCAATCTGTCCCTGCACTGGACAAATGATCTGCCGGGCACACTGGCCCAGCTCAATCGGGCCTTGAAGCCCGACGGACTTTTTTTGGCCACGATGTTCGGCGGCGATACCTTGTGGGAATTGCGCGAAGCTTTGCTTCAGGCGGAAGCAGAATTCGAAGGCGGAGCAGGCCCGCGTGTGTCCCCTTTCGTGGACGTGCGGGATGCCGGAGACCTACTCAACCGGGCTCGCTTTGCCCTGTCCGTCGCGGATGTCGATTCGGTGACGGTGACGTATCCCGATATGTTTCGGTTAATGGCTGACTTGCGCGGCATGGGGGAAACCAATGCGGCCCGGGCCCGACGGCAAACATTTACCCGGAGAGAGACGTTGATGCGCGCCGACACGATCTACCGGGAATTGCACGGCGACGAGGAGAGCCGACTACCGGCGACGTTCCAGATCATCGCACTCACCGGCTGGGCGCCGCACGCCTCGCAGCCCAAGCCGCGGCGCCCTGGCAGCGCCACCACGCGCCTGGCAGATGCTTTGGGAACGACGGAACAGTCCGTCGGCGACAAGGCGAAGCCGGCCTAGACTCGACGCCCCCTACAGCAGGTCGCGCAGCATCGCGACAAGTGGAACATCGGCGGGAGGCATGGGAAAGTCCGCCATGTCCCGCGGTCGCACCCATTTGAGCTCCTGGCCTTCACATGCCGTGACGAGACCCTCCCACACCCGGCAAACATACAAAAGCATGAGCAAGTGAAAGTCGTCGTAGGGATACGACGCGAACGTGAACGGGGCGAGGCAGGCCTCCGTCACGTCGATTCCAAGTTCCTCTCGGAGTTCCCGGATGAGGGCGACTTCCGGAGTTTCACCATCCTGGACCTTGCCGCCCGGAAACTCCCAGAGGCCGGCCATGGACTTACCAAGCGGACGCCGCGCCAAAAGGACCCGCCCGTCGACATCGACGAGCGCCACCGCGGCCACGAAAAGGACGGGAACGTCCGGCACGGCTCCAGCGCTATGATCGGTAGTCGGCGTTTATGGAGACGTACGTCCGGGTCAGATCGCAGGTCCAGACCGTGAATCGGCCGCGCCCCACACCGACGTCCACCCGAATGTCGATTTCGCTGCCTTTCATGTATTGCGTCACCGACGACTCCTGATAATCCGCCCTGACCATGCCCTCCTCGGTCACGGGCCAGTCCCCGATACCGATCACCAGGCGATCACGATCAACCTTTTCCCCCGCCTTGCCGACGGCCATGACAATCCGCCCCCAATTGGGATCGTTCCCCGCAATCGCCGTCTTGACGAGAGGTGAATTGGCAATACACAACCCGATCCGACGTGCGGCCCGGGGTGATTCCGCACCCGATACCGTGACCGTCACGAACTTCGACGCTCCTTCCCCGTCGCGAACGATCTGTTGTGCGAGGTCGGTCATGACCGCCCGCAACTTCGTCCTGAAATCCGCGAGGCGCGGATCGGCCGCCGTAGATATGCGCCGATGCCGGGGTGCCTGGCCGGTCGCGAAGGTCAGGACCGTGTCGGACGTAGACGTGTCGCCATCCACCGATATCGCATTGAAAGAGGTGCGATTGGCTGTCGCGGTCAGGTGCTGGAGTACGTCGGTCGGCAGCCGGGCGTCGGTGAACACGAAGGCGAGCATCGTCGCCATATCCGGCGCGATCATTCCGGACCCCTTGGCTATTCCTGCGATTCTGTACGGCTTGCCGTCGATTTCCGCAACCGCTGTCGCGGCTTTGGGAAACGTGTCGGTGGTACGGATGGCTTCGGCGGCAGAACGCCATGCCTTGCCTGACAGGCCCCGCCGAAGCCTTGCCAGCGCGCGCGTGATGCGTTCGTGCGGCAACGGCTCACCGATGACCCCGGTGGACGCGAGAAAAACCTCCGCCGGACGGCAGCTCAATTCGGTCGCGACCGCCTTGGCCACCGTCTCGGCCGCCGACATCCCGGCGAACCCCGTAAACGCATTAGCATTGCCTGCGTTGACGAGAACGGCCCGAGCGCGGCCGGATTTCAGCTTCTCCCGACACCACTCCACGGGCGCCGCGGCGGTCCGAGACCGCGTGAACACGCCACCGACAGTCGTACCCGGCGCCAGTTCGGCCAGCATGACGTCTTTTCGGCCTCTGTAACGGACACCGGCGGCGACCGCGGACAGTCTCACGCCCGCGATCTCAGGAATGTTTGGAAAGCGCTCGGGAGCCAGTGGTGATTGGGCGGGCGTTCCGGTACGGGAATGCTCGCCGCCCGATTTGCGTGCCATGGACTACGTTCCCTGGTCCTGATCCGAGATTGGCCGATGCTGGGCGGCCGCCCTTATGGCACGCGAAGGCGGGGGCAGCAAGGAACCCCGTGAATGGAGAACCGACCACCAACCGCCGTTGACAGGATGCCGGCCGGACCTTATGTCTCAAAGCGATTTGCCCCAAGGACGTTCCCCTCTCCGGGATCGGGGACACCCAATGTTCTCTGCGCTGGCCAAGAAATTCTTCGGCACCGCCAACGAGCGCACTCTGCGCGATTTACAGCCCAAGGTGGATGCCGTCAACGCCCTTGAGGCTGATCTCGAAGACCTTGCGGATCACGAGCTGCGCGCGCGCACCAACATGTTGCGTGAGCGTCTCGAGAACGGCGAGACCCTCGACGATATCCTGGTCGACGCCTTCGCCACCGTCCGCGAGGCTGCTAAACGGAACCTCGGACAACGTCATTACGATGTCCAGTTGCTGGGCGGAATGGTATTGCACCAGGGCAAGATCGCCGAAATGGCGACCGGCGAGGGCAAGACACTGGTAGCCACACTGCCGGTCTATCTTAACGCGATCGGCGGTAAGGGCGTTCACGTAGTCACCGTCAATGACTATCTCGCGCGACGCGACGCCGAGTGGATGGGAGGCATCTATCGGGCCCTCGGACTCAAGGTGGGCGTCATCGTGCACGGCATCGACGACACCGGGCGGCGCGAAGCGTATGCCGCGGACGTAACTTACGGCACCAACAACGAATTCGGATTCGATTATCTGCGCGACAACATGAAGTTCGTCCTGGACGATATGGTCCAGCGCCAGCATGACTTCGCGATCGTCGACGAGGTCGACAGCATCCTCATCGACGAAGCGCGCACGCCGCTGATCATCTCCGGACCCGCCGAGGATTCATCAGAGTTGTATCTCGCCGTGGACAAGGTGATCCCCGCCCTTGAAGAAGGAGATTTTGAGGTCGACGAGAAAGCCCGGTCGGCTACCCTCACTGATGCTGGTGTCGAACGGGTTGAAGAGATCCTGTGTAAGTCGGGCCAGCTTGAGCATGGCTCCCTCTACGACATCGCAAACATCTCGACCGTCCATCACGTCAACCAAGCGCTGCGCGCGCACAAGCTGTTTGCGCGGGATACGGACTATATCGTCAAGGACGATAAGGTCGTCATCATCGACGAGTTCACGGGTCGGATGATGGAAGGCCGCAGGTACTCCGAGGGCTTGCACCAGGCGTTGGAGGCCAAAGAGTGTGTCTCCGTCCAGCAGGAAAACCAGACCCTCGCCTCAATCACGTTCCAGAACTACTTTCGGCTTTACGACAAACTCGCGGGCATGACGGGGACGGCTCTGACGGAGGCCGAGGAGTTTGCCGATATATACAAGCTTGACGTCATCACCATTCCTACGAACCTACCCTGTGTTCGCGACGACCAGGACGACGAGGTCTACCGCACGGCGAACGAGAAATACGATGCGATTCTGGCGCAGATCGAGGAATGCCAGAGGTCAGGCCAGCCCGTTCTCGTGGGTACGGTCTCCATCGAGAAATCGGAGCACCTGTCGAAGCTTCTCAAGGAGCATAGAATCGAGCACAACGTCCTGAATGCCCGGTACCACGAGCAGGAAGCTCACATCATCGCCCAAGCCGGTCGTCTAGGTGGCGTCACGATCGCCACGAACATGGCAGGACGAGGTACGGACATTCAGCTCGGCGGCAACCTGGAAATGCGGATCGCTCAGGAAGCCAGTGACATCGACGACGTGGTCAAACAGGAAAAGAAGATCGCGGAGGTCACGCACCAAGTAGAGAACGACAAGAAAGCCGTCATCCACGCGAGTGGCCTGTTCATCATCGGCACGGAGCGCCATGAAAGCCGCCGCATCGACAACCAGTTGCGAGGCCGGTCGGGGCGGCAGGGAGATCCCGGCACCTCCAAGTTCTTCCTCAGTCTCGAAGACGATTTGATGCGGATCTTCGGATCAGAGCGCATGGATACCATGCTGCGCAAACTGGGACTCAAGGAAGGCGAAGCGATCGTTCACCCGTGGATCAACAAGGCACTGGAAAAGGCTCAACAGAAGGTCGAGGCGCGTAACTTCGATATTCGAAAGAACCTGTTGCGGTTCGACGATGTGATGAACGACCAGCGCAAGGTCATCTACGAACAGCGCATCGAGCTGATGAAGGCGGAAGACGTGGCGGAAGATGTCGCCAATATGCGCCGCGAAGTCGTTGAAACGCTTTGCGTCCGCCACGTGCCCGAGAAGGCCTACGCGGAACAGTGGGAGGCAGAGACGCTGCGCTCCGAAGTCCGGCACGTGTTCGACCTCGATTTGCCAATCGCCGCATGGGCGGCGGAAGAGGGCGTTGGTCCGGTTGAGATCAGAGAGCGGCTCGAGCAGAAGGTCGATCGCAAGATGGCCGAGAAGGCGGCCAACTATGGCCGCGATCTGTGGCGCATGATCGAGAAGAACCTCCTCCTGCAATTGCTCGATCAGCACTGGAAGGAACATCTTCTGGCGCTCGATCATCTACGCCAAGGCATCGGCCTTAGGGCTTATGGCCAGCGCGATCCCCTAAACGAATACAAGAGCGAGGCGTTCGCCCTGTTCGAATCGACGCTGATCGAATTGCGCGAACACGTGACGACGCTTCTCGCACATGTAGAGCTTCACATGGAGCATCGGGAGGGCACACCTCCACCACCCGCGGCCCGGGATCGTTCGGGTCTCCTCGAGAGTCACATCGATCCCTTCACCGGGGAAGATGAGATGGCTGCGGCGCCCAGCGGTACCGGCACGATGTTGAAAGAACGGCCAAAGCTCGATCCAGCCGATCCCAGCACCTGGGGCAAGGTGCCACGCAACGCACCTTGCCCCTGCGGTTCAGGACGCAAATACAAGCACTGTCATGGCAAGGCGAGTTGAGCCGCTTTCGGGGGCGTGGCTTCAATGGCGGTTCAAGTCCAACTTCAACCGCCATAGGTCAAGCCGTTGCGTCCCATTTCCAGGAATTTCTCCCGCCGGCTCGATTTTAGCTGTCCCCCGTCGAGATTGCCGAGAGACATGAATGCCGTTTCGATGGCGTCTCCGGCGGCGTCGATGGCGCCGAGCGGGCTACGGTGCGCGCCCCCGACCGGTTCATCGATCACCGTATCGATGATCCCGAAGCTCATGAGGTCCTTCGCTGTGAGCTTTAGAGCCTCGGCGGCTTCCCGTGCGTGTTCCGCGCTGCGCCACAGAATGGACGCACATCCCTCGGGAGAAATCACCGAGTAGATAGCGTGCTCCAGCATCATGACGCGGTTACCGGTGGCGAGGGCGATCGCGCCGCCCGACCCTCCTTCACCGATCACGACGGACAGAAGGGGAACGCTTAAGGACAGGCAGGCTTCGATGGAGCGCGCGATCGCTTCGGATTGGCCGCGCTCCTCCGCGCCGATACCGGGATAGGCGCCGGGCGTATCAACGAACGTGATGATGGCGATGCCGAAACGGTCGGCAAGCTTCATCAGACGAGCTGCTTTTCTGTAGCCCTCGGGCTGAGCCATCCCAAAATTGTGCTGGACCCGTCCTTCCGTTCCACTGCCTTTTTCGTGACCGATTACCATGACGGGCCGACCACGGAAGCGGCCCAATCCGCCCCGGATCGCCGGGTCATCACCGTACGCGCGATCGCCCGCCAACGGGGTAAAACCGTCGATCAAACGCGAGACGTAATCACCGAAATGTGGCCGATTGGGATGACGTGCGACCTGGGTCTTCTGCCACGGCGTCAGATTAGCGTACGTGTCCATCAGCAGAGCGCTGGCCTTGGCTTCCAGCTTGGCGACTTCCTCGCCGATATCCGCGTCGCCCGTATCAGCGAGGTGGCGCAACTCCCTGATCTTGCTCTCGAGTTCAGCGATAGGCTTTTCGAAGTCGAGAAACGCTTCCATCCTTCCGCCGCGTCCTACACCTTCACCTTGCGGGCCGAAGATCTCCGCCGGGCGGTATTTTCGCCCCTCACTCGGCCTCGTGATCCAATCTGCCGGGCCTTCTTTACCATGACTTGAGCTTGGCGAATCGACGCAATATCGATCAAGCGACCGTCCAGCGACACGGCGGCACGACCATCACGCCGGGCGTCACGCATCGCCGACAGAATGCGCCGAGCCAGCGCCACCTCCTCCCTGGTGGGACTGAACAGTTCATTCGCAGGCTCGATTTGGCTCGGATGGATCGCCCATTTGCCCTCGCAACCGAGGGCAGCCGCGCGCAACGCCTGCGAGCGGAATCCTTCCGCGTCTTGGATGTTGCCGTACGGCCCGTCGACGGGCCGCAATCCGTTCGCGCGTGCGGCGACGACCACACGCGAGAGCGGATAGTGCCAAACGTCGCCCCAGTGTCTCTCCCGCCGGTCCTTGTCATCCGGATCGGTGAGCGTATGATAGTTCGGATCCGGCCCCCCGATGTTGGTCGTCCGCGCACCCGTCGACGCCGCGTAGTCGGCAACCCCGAAGTGAAGGGACTCTGCGCGTTTGCTCGCCGCCGCGATCTCCTCCACGTTCCGCATCCCCAAAGCCGTCTCGACCAGCAACTCCAGGCCGATTCGTTTTTTCAAGCCCGTGGCCTGTTCTATCTGCGAAATCAGCATGTCGACGGCATAGACGTCCGACGCCGTTCCAACCTTTGGAATCATGATGAGATCGAGGTGCGCACCGGCTTTTTCCAGGATATTCACGACATCGCGATACATGTAAGGCGTGTCGAGACCGTTGATCCTCACCGACACCGTTCGGTCTTCCCAATCGAGATCGTTGAGGGCCGCGATCACGTTCTCGCGAGCTGCCATCTTGTCGTCCGGCGCCACCGAGTCTTCGAGATCGAGTAAAACGATATCCGCGGGACTGATCGCCGCGCGTTCCAGAAATCGTGTCGATATCCCGGGAACGGAAAGCTCCGAGCGATTCAATCGCGGCGTCGTCTCGTCGACGATGGTGAAGCTCATATCGGCCTCTCGGAGGGGTCGCCCCGCGCGGATCCGGGTCCTTGGCGCCGTGGGCCGCACAACATGTCAATGGGTCGGAAGGCTGTCAACGGAAACGGACTCCGGCGCCGACGGACGAACGCGCCACCAGCGGGCCTAAATACTCAACGGATGATGCTGCGTCACCATCTCCTTCAAACGCTCCTCAAGCACGTGGGTATAGATTTGGGTCGTCGAAATGTCCGCATGGCCCAGAATTTGCTGTACGGTCCTGAGGTCGGCACCGTGGGCCAAAAGGTGGCTCGCAAATGCGTGCCTGAGGACGTGCGGCGATACCCTTGTCGGATCGATCCCCGAGTCGTAGGCAAGGTCCTTGATCATTTGAGCGAAACGCCGCTCCGAAAGATGACCGCGAGCACCCCGCGATGGGAACAGCCACGGCGAGTCCTCATCTCCCTTGAGAAAGTGCTGCCGCAAGGCGACGTAGCCGACGATCGCCTCTTTGGCGGACTCGCTCAGAGGAACGATCCGCTCCTTGTCGCCCTTACCTCGCACCATCAGTACACGAGAGTCCGATCTCGCAGCAGACAGGGGCAGGCTGACGAGTTCCGACACGCGGAGGCCCGTGGCGTAGAGGGTTTCCACCAGCGCCAGCAATCGCGCTCCATTGGGGCCCGTCGTCTCACGTGCCTTGTTCAGCAGCGACCCAACCTCGTTCTCCGAAAGCACTTTCGGTAACGGACGACTTCGCCGAGGCCCTTCGACAGCAATGCAGGGATCGTCCTCCCGCAGTCCCTCCGCATATAGAAAGCCGAAAAACTGCCTCAGGGCGGAAAGCCGGCGGCCCGCGGTCGATGCCGTCAGACCCCTGTCCGACATGAAGGCGAGGTAGTCCCGAACGAGGCCAGTGTCGGCGGAGACAATCGACGCGGCGCGCCCGTGTGCAAACCCGGCGAAATCCTCCAGGTCCCGCTGATAGTTACCGAGAGTCGCCAGCGCGGCACCCCGCTCCGCAGACATCATTTCGAGAAACAACTCGATATGTCTATCAGTCAGATTTTTCACCGACAGCCAACATGATCCGTGCCGCCCTCTCCCGCCGCTAAAGGCCCTTCGCGAGCGCCGATTCAAGCGCCAACTTCCTGGCATCCATTTCAAGACCAACGCCCGTCAGCGCGGACACGACTGCGTGCAAGGTCGTGGGATTGGCACCGGCGGGACCGACCTCACCAAGCGCGAGCAATGAAAGCAGAACCGTCTCGCCCACGCGATCGTTCGCGGACGCGATCTCTAACGCCTGCCGAAGTTGCACCGAAGGCAGATAGGCGGTGACGGTCAGAGACGATTGCAGCAATTCTCGCCACAAAGTCTCGGGAATGTCGTAACCGACCGCATCCATCAAGGTCAGAACCACTGCGGCCCGCTCGAAGGCATTATCCCTCGACCGCGCCTGCTCTCCAACCCACCAGCTGGTGAGGGCATCGGCGTTCCACCCCAAGGAGCCATCGATATCCATGAGCTGGATGAGGGGCCAAAGATCCAGAATCGCAATGGCGGCATCGGGAGTTTCGTGAGAGGCGTTTTGGTACAGCATGTCGAACCAGCGACGCGCGGACGCCACATCCCCGGCAGCCAGCAAAGCTCGACCGATCTCCGACGCCGCCCACGCTAAGTCGGGTGACGGTTCGATAGAATTGCAGATATCTCGCATGACGCGCGCCGTCGTATTGAACCCGCCCGCGACACGCGCTCGCGATAGCGCGACGATGACGGCACGGGCCTTCGTTTGCGGGTCAGCCTCGATGGATGCGACCTGGTACAGCAGTGCATTGACTCGTGGTCCGGCCTCCTCAACGGCAAGCGTTTGCCACCCCAACCGATCTTCGGGCGTGACTTCGACGCTGGCGTACATCGCCGCCAGCGCATCGGGCGAAAGGGCACCAGCGGCTTCGGCACGCTCTGCCGCCAGGAGCCGCGTTGTCAACGGTGCATTTGGCGATGTCGCGATGGAGCGCAGTATGGCTGGTCGCGCACCCGGAACCGCATCGTCGGGGACATTGAGGCGGGCAGCCCGCAGCATCGCCAAATGCAGCGGCGACGGATCGATCAAACTGCTGGGCGCCGACTTCAATTCTCCCACGAGCGATGCCACCAGCTCAAAGAAGGCGTCATCTCCGTCTCCGCCCTCCTCCTGCAGCAAGGAAACACCGAGCTGAGCCGCGGCGCTTTCGCCGTTCAGTGCCTTGCAGAATGTAAGACCCTTAAGCCAATAGGGATCATCGTTATCCCGAAGCAAAGCCTCGATACTGGTGCACGCACCGGCGTGATTTCCCGACAGCAACATGCTGTCGACTTCCGCGCGTGCGAGCGCCGTATCCTGGATTCGCGAAGAAGCCAAGCGCAGGAGGTTTCGAACGAGATCGGTTTGGCCGCTAGCGCTGAGGCGCTCTACTCGGAGTCCCAGCAAGCTCGGGGCTATGGGAGTGCCTGCCGGAACCCGCGCTTCGGAAAGCAGCAGGCGACGTGTCAGATCCTGCATCACCGGCGACAAGGTTTGGACCGGAAGACGCGGCATCAGCGCCTCGACGAAGGCGCGATCGCTCCCTGCCCACATGTCAGAACTGAACCCACCGTCCTCTTCCGTCAAAAGGCCGACAGAGGATGGATCGATGCTGGCGACTCTGCCGACCACGACATTTTCGCCCTGTTCAATGGATCGGGTCCTGGATGCAGGATCGGCCCGCGCCGCCGGCTCGTCGACCTGACCCGTAGTAGGCGGCGCGCCTGGAACCGCGGAGTCCCGCTGCTGAACCTCGGGGACGGGTATCAACTTTATAGGCGGTCCCACTTGCGCGTGAGCCGGCAAACCGAGCAGCGCGATCAGCAGCACGCCAAACGACGACCGGCACCGTGACGGGACAAGCGACATTCGATCAGCGGGGAAAACGCTCATCGGGCAAGATCTTTTCCACACGTTCCGACGGAGGAGGAATATCCCACATAGCGAGGAACAACGCTCCGCCAGCCACGGCCAGAAACATGATGATGGCTACGATATACGGCGCCTTGAACATCAAGCAGCAAAATCTCGAGGAGGCGCACCATGGGTCAGGACAGCCTCCGACCACGTATGCTAAAGTATGATTGTGGCGAAGTTGGGTCAGTTTATCGGCTCACGAATCGGGATTCAACGTCCCGAAATTGCTGCCGAAAATGGGTTGTCCGCTCAAACCACAATGCCCCTTGGCAACTGATCCAATGTCGATGTCCAGCAAAGCGGCGGCCTCAGCCGTTCTGGATCGCATGATCGTCCTCGTCGGACTGATGGGTGCGGGAAAAACCACCATAGGCCGCCGTCTGGCAGCTCAGCTAGAAGTTCCATTCGTTGACGCGGACGACGAGGTTGAACGGGCGGCCGGATGCTCCATCAAGGACATGTTTGAGGTCCACGGAGAGGCTGCATTCCGCGAGGGCGAAAAGCGGGTCATCGCGCGCTTGTTGGATGGACCGGCGGGTGTTCTGGCAACGGGTGGTGGCGCCTTCATGAACGAAGAGACACGCGAACGGATCAGAGAGAAAGGTATTTCGATCTGGCTGCGGGCAGATCTGGACGTCCTAGTGCGGCGATGCGCGCGGCGCGACGACCGGCCGCTTCTCAAAGACGGCGACACGCGCGAGACTCTGGAAAATCTGATGGGTCAGAGATATCCGTTGTACGGCGAGGCCAACATCATCGTGGATACCGGTGACAAGCCGCACCGAACGGTCGTCGACAAGATCCTGGATGAACTCTCGGCGGGCGGGTACTTATCGGCAAACCAATCGGATACTAACGACTGACTGACGTATCGATGCAAACCAGTCCGGATGTCGTCGAGGTTGCTCTCGGGGACCGCAGCTATCGCATTCATATCGGCGCAAACGTTCTGGAGATGGCGGGACAACTGCTGGCGCCCGTGCTCCGTCAAAAGCGCGTGGCGGTGGTGACCGACGAGAATGTGGCGGCCCGACATCTCCCGGCCTTCGTGGCTTCACTCGACTCGTCGTCGATCTCGTACGAATCGATAACGCTTCCCGTGGGAGAGCATGTCAAAAGCTTCGAGCATCTCGAAACGCTGCTCGACCACCTTCTTGAACTTGAGATCGAACGGGACGACGCGATCGTCGCGCTTGGCGGTGGCGTCATCGGTGATCTCACCGGATTTGCGGCGAGCATCTTACGGCGCGGTATCGACGTCATCCAGGTACCCACCACCCTCCTCTCCCAAGTTGACAGTTCCGTCGGCGGGAAGACCGCGATCAACACCCGCTGGGGTAAGAATCTCATCGGCACGTTCCATCAGCCGAAGCTGGTTCTCGCGGATACCGCCGTGCTGGAGACCCTTCCGGAGCGTGATACGAGGGCAGGATACGCCGAAGTCGTAAAATACGGCCTGATCGATCAGCCCGATTTCTTTGCTTGGCTGGAGGCAAACGGCGCGCGCGTCATCTCGGGAGACGCCGAGGCGACACGCCATGCAGTGGTAACGAGCTGCCGGACCAAGGCACGAATCGTTTCAGCAGACGAACGGGATACCGACACCCGCGCTCTTTTGAATCTGGGACATACGTTCGCCCATGCCCTGGAAGCCGAAGTCGCCTACGAAGGCCGTCTATTGCATGGCGAGGCAGTTGCAATCGGAATGGTGAAGGCATTCGAATTGTCGTGTCGGCTAGGGTTCTGCGCCGTCCAGGAACTCGCCCGGGTGCGTCGCCACATTGCGGATGCTGGCCTTCCCACGACCGTCGCGTCGATCCCCGGGTTTGACGACGTCCGCCCCGAGACACTGCTTGAGCACATGCGACAGGATAAGAAGGTGCGTGGCGGCGGACGGCTGACGTTCGTCCTCAGCGAAGGTATCGGACAGGCATTCGTCACATCCGATGTCGAGGAGGAAGCGGTGGTCGCAGTGCTCGGAGAGGGTCTGCCGGCGTCAGCATGACACCCCGATGACAAACGAAATCTGGGACCCGTCCACGATACCTCGCGGCACGGCCTCTCTCTCTCCAGTTGATCTCTTCGCCGCTCCGCATACGGACCAACAAGCTTGGAATTAGCGCTCCTCTTTTCCCTAATTGCGATCGCAGGTTTGCTGGTGCTGTCGGCCCTGTTCTCGGGCTCGGAGACCGCCCTTACAGCATCGAACCGGGCCCGAATTCATCATCTGCTCCGCAAGGGGAACAAACGGGCACGCACCGTGACAAGGTTGATGGAAACGCGGGAACATCTGATCGGCGCGATCCTGCTAGGCAATAATCTGGTGAACATTCTTGCCTCTGCTCTCGCGACGAGCATTTTGATCGGATTTTTCGGAGACCTCGGCGTTGCGATCGCGACCGTGGTGATGACGACCCTCGTGCTGATCTTCTCGGAAATCCTCCCCAAAACCTATGCGCTATCCAATGCGGATCGGGTTGCACTCGGCGTGGCGCCGACCATCCAGGTCTTTGTCGCGTTGTTTTCGCCCATCACGCGCGCCTTGAACTTCGTCGTCAGCGCGACGCTGCGTTTGCTTGGCGCCGGCAGAGGATCTTCCAGGATCGCGACGGCGAGCGAGGAGATTCGCAGCACGATCGATTTGCACGCCCGGGAGGGAGAAGTCGTAAAGCACGAGAGGGACATGCTCGGCAGCATCCTAGATCTGACCGACGTCGAGGTCGACGAGGTCATGGTCCATCGTGGGAACATGTTCGCCGTCAATGTGGACGACGCCACGTCGAGCCTCGTCGAGCAGATCCTGTCGAGTCCCTACACACGCGTTCCCGTTTGGCGGAATGACCCGGACAACATCGTCGGTATCGTTCACGTCAAGGACTTGCTGAAGGCATTGCACAACCATCAAGGACCGCTGGACGATCTCGACGTGATGGCGGTGATCAACGAACCCTGGTTCGTTCCCGAAACCACGTCGCTTCGCCAACAGCTCAACGCATTTCGTCGACGTCGCGCCCATGTCGCTCTCGTGGTGGACGAGTACGGCACCCTGATGGGCCTCGTAACCCTGGAAGACATTCTGGAAGAGATCGTCGGCGATATCGCGGACGAGCACGACGTACCGGCACCGACGGTGCGGGCACTTGGCGACGGCTCCTACATCGTCGAGGGTGGAACAACGATCCGCGACCTCAATCGTCTGTTCGACTGGAACTTGCCCGACGAAGAGGCGGCGACGGTGGCTGGACTCGTGATCTACAACGCCCAAGTCATTCCGGAAGTCGGCCAGATATTCGCTTTTTACGACTTCAGGTTTGAAGTCCTACGGCGCCACAGGAACCGGATCGTATCTTTGCGCGTGACACCGCCCACGAAGCAGCGGGCCGAAGCTTCGTGATCCCATCTTCTTCCGTGTGCCGGGCAGCCGATTCGCTGTCTCCGCCCCCGTCGCGCTTTCGGACGCAGCCGGAATGAACGACGGCCCCGCGTGAACCAGGACATCGTCGTACAGCTGATCCCGGTGCTCGCACCGGTGCTCATCGCCATCGCCATCGGCTATGCCTGGGCCAAGCTCGGCCGCGACTTCGACGTCCGATTCCTCGCCAACATGATCCACAACGTCGGCATGCCCTGCCTGATTTTCTCGACCTTGACCAAGGTCGACGTAGACCCCGAGGTCTTCGTCGATATGGCGTGGGCCTCGGTCGCTACCCACCTCGCGTTCCTCATCATCGGCGCGTTCGTGCTGCGCGCGGCGCGCTTGCCGCTCTCGGTTTACCTCAACGGCATGGTCTATCCGAATGCTGGGAACATCGGCCTGCCTCTGTGTCTGTTCGCCTTCGGCGAGCTCGGGCTGGCGCTGTCCACCGCTTGGTTCACCATCGATTCGGTCATGGTCGCGACCCTGGGCGTATGGGTAGCGTCGGGACGGTTCACCATGGGGGACTTGATGCGGGCGCCGCTCCTCTATGCCGCGCTCGGTGCGGTGATGTTTCTCGCGAGCGGGACCAAACCGCCGGTATGGCTCGCCAATACCACCGGCCTGATCGGCGGCTTGGCGATCCCGCTGTTGCTCGTCATGCTCGGCGTATCGCTGGGAACACTGCGGGTAGCCAATCTCCGCCGCGCCTTTCTGCTCTCCCTGTTGAGATTGGGAATGGGATTCGTGATCGGCGTCGTCGCGGCAGACCTGTTCGCGTTCGATGGCGTGGAACGGGGTGTCTTGATCATCAACTGCGCCTTGTCGGTTGGAATGGTCAATTACCTCATTTCCCAGTACTACGACCGGGAACCCCAGGAAGTAGCGGCGATAGTCGTGGTATCGGGTTTCATTTCGATTGCGACTCTCCCCTTGCTCGTGGCGTACGTGCTGTGATCGCCGAAGTCTTCGGCGTCGTTGCCCCCGTCCTGTTCGGCGCCGCTCTGGGGTTCGGCTGGGCCCGATTCGGACCTGCCTTCAACACCGAGTTGCTGGCGTCGCTGGTGTTGGTGGTCGGCACGCCATGCTTGATTTTCTCGACACTGACGAAATTCAGCGTCGACCTTCACGCGGTCGGGACCATGGCACTGGCCGCGTTGATGTCCATCGTCATTATCTCGGCGGTCGGCAGTGCGATCCTGTTCGCGACACGACAACCAGTCGGTACCTTTCTCCCCTCCCTACTATTTCCGAACTCGGGCAACATGGGGTTGCCCCTTTGTCTGTTCGCATTCGGTGACGAAGGGTTGGCCCTGGGCATCGCCTTCTTCACCGTGACGTCCGTAGGAAACTTCACGCTCGGGGCTTGGCTCGCTTCGGGCGGCAAGTCTCCCGTGCGGTTACTGCGGACACCGTTGATCTGGGCCGCGCTGACCGGGGTGGCGTTTCTGGCTGCTGGGATCAAGCCGCCCCTCTGGTTGTCCAATACGACACGATTGATCGGCGACTTCACGATTCCGGCGATTCTGATCGCTCTGGGAGTCGCCCTGGCCAAATTGCGAGTGGCTAATATGGGACGCGCGGCGCTGATCGGCGTCCTCCGTCTGGGCCTCGGAGTCGTATTGGGATTGTCGCTGGCGGAACTGCTCCACTTCGAGGGTGTCGCGCGAGGAGTGGTCATACTCCAGTGCGCGATGCCGGTGGCCGTTTACAACTTCCTGTTTGCCCAGCGGTATGGCAACACTCCGTCCGATGTGGCGGGCGGCGTCGTTGTCTCGACGACGATATCATTTCTGACACTGCCGTTCCTGATCGCTTACCTTCTTTGAGGACCCAATGTCCTTCAACGTTGGGCAGGACGGTTTCCGGCGCCGTAGCAGACGCCCGATGATCATGATTCCGGGTGAAGTCCCGGATTCTCGGGAAAATCTGGTAGGGATGCATCCTCGTTGAGGATTCACAAATCGGTGCCGGTTGCCGCCGACCTCCAGAGCGTGAAGTTCTACTACCCGACCGCCGATGAGATGAAGCTCTGGCGGCAAGGAGCGGTCGGTGTGTGGGCCGATTTCAAGGGTCCATTCGATCCGGGAATATCGAGCCAAATGAATGTGGCCGTTATCTCCCAATCATTGTTTGGAGGATGATGGTCCATGACAATGAGAGCCGATCGGGGAACGAGATTCCAAAGGGAAAACCCAGTCCCCCGCGTCTTAATGACGACGGCCGAAGATGGAATCACCTGCCGCATCCGGCCACCGGACGAGGCCAAGAATCGGAATCCTACCGGGCGACCCCAATGGAGTCGGACCGGAACTGCTGGCGAAGCTACTGGCCGATCTCGACGATGAGACCAAAGCGGACGTCCTTGTCATCGGCGACGCTCACGTCATCGAGGCCGGGGCCCGCACCGCGGGCGTTGCGGTGTCGCTGCCGGAGCGGACAGCCGATGCCGAAGCGATGGCGGAGAGCGAAGCCGCGCATCTGGTGATGGAGACCATTGCCCCGGATAACGTGACCCCGGGAAAGGCGACCGGGGCGGCCGGACGCTCGATGTTGA
This sequence comes from Alphaproteobacteria bacterium, assembly GCA_021296255.1. Taxonomy (GTDB): domain Bacteria; phylum Pseudomonadota; class Alphaproteobacteria; order UBA2966; family UBA2966; genus UBA2966. The sequence goes on from JAGWAU010000004.1 coordinate 65,815, forward strand.
AGACGCTCGAGGCGGCGGTCGATCTCGCCGCGGCCGGCATGATCGACGGAGTTTGCTTTGCCCCGCTCAATAAGAGCGCCCTGCACCTGGGGGGCATGACGGAAGCCGACGAAATGCAGCACATCGCCGCTCATCTCGGCGTCAAGGGGCTAGCCCGCGAACTGAATGCGGTCGAGGGCCTGTGGACGACGCGCGTCACCAGCCATGTCGCCCTGAAGGACGTCGGCGGACTGATCAATGAGGAGGCGATCCTGGCAGCGATGCGCCGACTCCACGACACCATCTCGGACGTCGGCGTCGAACGGCCACGCCTTGCCGTCGCGGCGCTCAATCCTCATGCCGGAGACAATGGCAACTTCGGGCGCGAGGAAATCGACATCATCGCACCAGCCGTCGAGCGCGCGAAGGCGGAAGGCTTCGACGTCGTCGGTCCGTGGCCTCCGGACAGCGTATTTCTGCTGGGCAAGGACGGACGCGTAGACGGCATCGTGGCGATGTATCACGACCAGAGCCAGATCGCCATGAAGTTGCTGGGCTTCGATCGTAGCTTGACACTGCTTGGTGGCCTCCCCGTGCCCGTAACGAGCCCGGCGCAGGGATCCGCCTATGACATCGTCGGCAAGGGGGTCGCGCGCGTCAGCGCTCTGCGCTTTGCATTCGATCTGGTTGTCACGCTCGCGACCCGTCGTATCGCGCGAGCCCGCTCCGCATGACCCCGGCGCGAATTTCGCGATTTGCTGGACGGTCCAGAATGCCTTTGGCCACCGCTGTGCCATCGCCGCCCCGGCAACGGTCTACGTGCGACCTACTCGCCAAGGAGGCGCGAAACCATTCTGTCGGACTCGCTCGTGTCTCAAGTTGCGACTAGCGCCACTCTCCCCAGTCCCGGGTCGGAGCGGGTCCTGCCGGAACCTCATCGATGATGAAGACGTCGGCATCGGAAACGGGCTGACGGAGCCCGGCCGCTTCCTGATACTCGGGCGAGTTGTACCAGCCCAGCGCCGCTTCCTTGTTCTCGAAGCCGATGATGACGAAGCGGCCCGGCCGGAAATCCCCCTCGACGATCTCCGCGTCGCCCGCCGTCGCGGCGCGACCCACATACCATCCACCATGCTTGACGATGGTCTCGGGCACGACGGCAGCGTAGTTCTTGTAGGCCTCCGGATCGTGGACCGTGATGTTGGCAATGACGTAAGCGGCCATGAACTTCCTTTTCAAATGCCATATGCATGATCGCTCGATGGTGCCGCGCGCGCTTCGCGGAGTCCAGACCGATCAAGGTTATCGGAATCCGCAACCTCCCTTGCAACGAACGGTGTGTGTGCGATCGAGAATCAGGTGTTTTCGCTTGGGGATCGCACCCGGAGCGCGAGAGCGTGAACGCGGTCGCCAAGTTCATCCGCAAGTACGCGATAAACCATTCTCTGACGTTCTACGCGGGGCATCCCATCGAAGGTCGAAGCCACGATTTCAACGCGAAAATGGGTCTCGCCTTCGGGACGCGCACCCGCGTGTCCCGCATGCAAATGCGACTCATCGATGATGTCGAGATGAACCGGAGCGAACGTATCGGTTAGCTTGGCGTGTATGGAGTCGGCGACACTCATGCCTGTTTCCGCAAAGAGCTTTTGCGTCTCGCACGGTGATCCGCGGTCCCCGCCCTGTCAAGGAGATACCACAGTTTCCGCGAACACGGGCCGGCGGGCACGCCATGGCGACGGTTGTCAGTGTGTGGACCTGACTCCATACTTGAATCATGCCACCGTCGAAGCTCAAGGATTTTTCTCCAGCGCGAGCCGTGCGCGCCTGCGATCATCCGGAATGCGACGGGGAAGGTAAGTTTCGTGCCCCGAAGTCACCGAGTGATCTGAATACCTACTATTGGTTCTGTCTCGACCACGTCCGTGCGTACAACGCTACGTGGAACTATTTCGAGGGTATGTCGCAGGCCGAGATCGAGCGGTTTCAGAAGAGCGCGGTCACATGGCATCGTCCGACTTGGCCGTTCGTCAGCGATTTGCGTAACGACGGCGTCCGGCACTTCGCGCCGCAACGCGATTTTTTCGCCGGCTTTCGGGATGATTTTGGCGTCTTGTGGAGTGAAGGCGCGGATGGGGCAGCCGATGATGGCAGCCCGCGAAAGCGGGTGACGCCCGAAGAAAGACGCGCGTTGGCCGAACTGAACCTTGACTCGAACACGGACTTGCAACAAATCAAGGACCGGTACAAGGAACTCGTCAAGAAATTCCACCCCGACGCCAACGGTGGCAGCAAGAAGGCCGAGGAAAGGCTCAAGGCCGTCAATCGGGCATATGGCTGCTTGCTGTCTTCCGGCTACGCCTGAAACGTAGCCCTCAACAATACGGACGCAATTTATGGATTCCACCGATACCGCGGTCGAAGGGGCTGAAAAGCCGCTCGGCGTTCCCGACATCACAGTGTCAGTCAATCAGGTGTTTAGCTTCGACACGGAGCTCCAGGCACCGGCATTCTCGCAGACGCACGACTTAGTGCCCGACATCGACGAGGCTTACTGCTTTGATCGCGAGACGACACTCGCGATCCTGGCCGGCTTCGCCTACAACCGCCGCGTCATGATCCAGGGCTACCACGGCACGGGAAAGTCGACTCACATCGAACAGGTTGCGGCCCGGCTCAACTGGCCGTGCATTCGAGTCAATCTGGACTCGCACATCAGCCGTATCGATCTCATTGGGAAGGACGCGATCGTGATTCGGGATGGCAAGCAGGTCACGGAATTCAGAGAGGGAATGCTCCCGTGGGCGCTGCAATCCGCGACTGCGCTCGTATTCGACGAGTACGACGCCGGCCGGCCCGACGTGATGTTCGTCATCCAGCGGGCGCTGGAGGCAGAGGGCAAGCTGACGCTGCTCGACCAGAACAAGGTCATCCGGCCGCACCCGGCGTTCAGGCTGTTCTCCACGACCAATACCATCGGGCTCGGTGATACGACCGGCCTCTACCACGGCACCCAGCAGATCAACCAGGGTCAGATGGATCGATGGAATATCGTCTCGACCCTCAACTATTTGCCTCACGAGGCCGAACTTGAGATCGTCCTGGCCAAGACACCGACTTACGACACCCCGGAGGGTCGGAAGATCGTTTCGAATATGGTCAATCTTGCGGATCTGACGCGCGCCGGATTCATGAACGGCGATCTATCCACAGTGATGTCGCCGCGGACAGTGATCACTTGGGCGGAGAATGCGAGCATCTTCGACGACATCGGCTTCGCGTTTCGGCTCACGTTTCTGAACAAGTGCGACGAAGTGGAACGTACGACCGTGGCCGAGTACTACCAGCGCTGTATCGGCGAAGAACTCCCGGAATCGGCGACGAACATCCAATTGATGTAAGCGGACCAACGGATCCAGTCGCCCTGAGACCATGAGCCAGCCAGAAAGTCCGGTCGAACCGTTTAAACGGGCTGTCACCGCGGCAATGCGCGCCATTGCCGAGGACGATGAACTCGAAGTCTCCTACGGTTCGGAAGGCGCCGGCATCAGCGGCTCCAGGGCCAGGCTACCACTGCCGTCACGAGAGCTGCCCCCGAAGGAGGTCGGCCAGATCCGTGGCATGGCGGATTCCCTCGCGCTGCGTGTCCGGCACCACGACGAACGGCTGCACGCCGCAAGAGCACCCAAGGGGCAGGACGCACGCGCTCTTTTCAATGCCGTGGAACTCGCTCGAGTCGAAGCGCTCGGCGCGCGGCGCATGGTCGGCGTCTCGCAGAACTTGAACGACGCGCTCGAAAAGGAATGTGAAGCGCGCGGCTTCGCCAAGATGGAGCATCGAGAGCAGGCGCCCTTGGCCGACGCCGTCCGACTCATGCTGCGGGAACAGCTCACTGGGACGGTGGTACCGGAAAGCGGCCAACGCATTGTCGAGTTGTGGCGGGATGAGATCGTGGCCAAAGCGGGAGCCGATTTCCGGGAGCTCGCGGAAGCCATCGATGACCAGGCAGCGTTTGCTGCCGTGGCCCGGCGGCTTATCGCCCACCTTGATCTGGCCGAAGATTGGGAGGGCGAGGACGAAGAGCTGGAACAGTCGTCCGACGAAGACCAACCGGATCAAGAAAATCAGGAAGACGAGGGCGACGGCACTCCGCCCGATGGCATGTCTGCCGAGACGGAGGAGGTGGCGGAAGGCGAAAGTTCCGGCGAAACCGACTTCGTCGCGTCCGATCAGATGCAACCTCTGGGAGACGGGGAGGAGGACCCGGGAAAATCCGAACATCCCTGGTGGCCGGATGGATTTTACGGAGACAATGCCAACGAACCGCCATATCGGGCGTACTCCACCGGGTTTGATGAGATTGTCGAAGCTATCGAGCTTTGTGACGCCGAAGAGCTGACACGCCTTCGCGCACAACTTGATCGGCAGGTCCAGCATCTCCAGACGGTTATCGGCCGGCTCGCCAATCGTTTGCAACGCCGACTCCTCGCCAAACAACAGCGTTCGTGGGAGTTCGACCTGGACGAAGGATTACTCGATGCCGCCCGGCTGGCGCGGGTGGTCGCCAACCCACTGCATTCCTTGTCCTACAAACAGGAGAAGGAAACGGACTTCCGCGATACCGTTGTGACGTTGCTGATCGACAATTCGGGCTCCATGCGCGGCCGGCCCATAAGCGTCGCGGCGACTTGCGCCGACATTCTCGCCCGCACCTTGGAACGCTGCGGAGTCAAGGTTGAGATCCTCGGTTTCACGACCCGAGCGTGGAAGGGGGGGCAGGCGCGGGAGCTCTGGCTTTCACGGGGCAAGCCGCCGAACCCCGGGCGCCTCAACGATCTCCGGCACATCATCTACAAAGGGGCCGACGAGCCCTGGCGGCGTGCCCGCAAGAGCCTGGGACTCATGTTGCGTGAAGGCATCCTCAAGGAAAACATCGATGGAGAGGCTCTGCTATGGGCACACCATCGTCTTCTGGGACGCCACGAGCAGCGCCGGGTTTTGATGGTCATATCGGATGGCGCACCCGTCGATGACTCGACCCTCTCGATCAATCCCGGCAACTATCTCGACAGGCACCTGCGGCAGGTCATTCACTGGATCGAGACACGCTCCCCTGTCGAGCTCGTGGCGATCGGTATCGGTCACGACGTGACGCGTTATTACCGAAAGGCGGTAACGATCGTCGATGCCGAGCAATTGGGCGGAGCGATGATGGACAAGCTAGCCGAACTGTTCGACGAGGAACCTCAGTTCATGGTGCCGATCGCTTCGGAACGTATCCATTAGAACGGTTCCGATTCGACCGGAACCACTCCGGCGTTCCTTACCGCCCGAGGCGGTCCGACCCGAGGTGCGAGAGATCCGACTCTCCGGCCCCCGTAGTGCCCGTTCGAGAGCGCGGCAGGCATGAGTCAATTCAGGCGGCGGATTTATCCGCGTTCATCGCCGCCGCCGTGACGAAACGCATCAGCGCCCGGAAGGGGATCAGCAGCGCAAGCGCCATCCCCATCTTCACGCCGAAATCACCTAGCCCCCACGTGATCCACGGCAGGCCCGTGCCGGCGAAGGCCAGCGAGAAGAACAGCGCCGTGTCCAGGGCCGACGCGGAAAGCGACGAGACCAGCGGCGCCCGCCACCACGCCCCGGAACGGCGCAGTCGATCGAAGATCAGGACATCAAGCAACTGGGCAGCCAGAAATGCGCTCCCCGAGGCGCAGGCGATGCGTGGCCCGGCCGCCCAGACGGAGAGCACCACGGCGATTCCGAAGCCGACGTAGACCACGCGGCGCGTGGCCGCGGCACCGAAGTGTCGGTTCGTCAGGTCGGTCACGAGAAAGGCGATGGGGTAGGTCAGCGCACCCCAGGTCAGCCAGTCGTTGATCGGGAATTGCACGGCGATATTCGACACGACGACCACGATCGCCATGGCCGCGATCGGAGGCCAAAGCTCAAGCAGCGGATGAGTCGTTGGATCTTGCCGGTCACTCATTCCCGCCTCCGATCCGAGATGAAAGGGTTCTTGTTCGTGCCGGCGGCACGGTTCTCGCGCCGGCGACGACCGTGTCGGCAACTAGGAAACGGCTTGAGCCTTCAGAATCTCGCGCCGCACGCGGCGGGCATTGGCGGAGAGGCTAGCCTCCTTGGCATCGGCCAGGAACTTGTCCAGGCCACCCGCATGCTCCACCGTTCGGATAGCGCTGGCACTCACCTTGAGACGGATCGGCCGGTTCAGTACTTCGCTGAAGATCGACACCCGCTGGATGTTCGGCAAGTACCGCCGCCGCGTCTTGTTGTGCGCGTGACTCACGTTGTTGCCGGACATCACCGACTTTCCGGTAAGTTCACACCGTCGTGCCATTTCGGTCACCTGTTTCGCCGTCTGATGGGATGTCTGAAACCGCTGCACGGGTGCAGGTCCGGTACGGCGTGCGCTTCATAAGGCATCGCCCGTGGACCGTCAAGCGACCCCACGCCCCGGGATCATGCACGCGATGGGGAGAAGCGCGGTGGAATTCGGATGCTCGCTCGACAAGTTCCGTCATGCGGTCGAGGCCGGCGACGGCTGGGCAAGTATGCCGAATTCCCTGGTTGTTACCTGCTGCCGTCTCCACCACTCCGAAAGGCGCCGAGCAGGCGTTGCGCGGCCGCGCCGGGCGTCGTGTGGCCGGCCCCCACGTCCTGCTCCAGTTGCGGTATCAGCTCCGCGGCGGCAGGCTCGTCGCGGAGGGCCGCGATCAGGTTCTCTCCGACCTCGTTCCACATCCAATGACGGGCCTGCGCTTGGCGGTGGCGGTCCAGCCCGCCGCCCGCCCGCAGTGCCCGCTGGTGGGACTCAACGGCTCGCCAGACGTCCCCGATGCCCGTTTTTTCCAGGGCTGAGCACATATGGACTTCCGGTGTCCAGGAACTCGTCGCTGGCCGCAGGAGATGCAGGGCACCGCTATACTCGGCCGTGATGATCTTGGCTTGGCCCGCAAGCTCACCATCCGCCTTGTTCACGACCACCAGGTCGGCGATTTCCACGATCCCCCGCTTGATGCCCTGCAGTTCGTCGCCGCCACCGGGCGCGATGAGAAGCAGGAAGGTATCGACCATGTCGGCCACCGCCGTCTCCGATTGGCCAACCCCGACTGTCTCCACGATGACGACGTCGAAACCCGCGGCCTCGCAAACGAGCATGGCTTCCCGCGTGCGCCGCGCCACGCCTCCGAGGTTCCCCCCCGATGGCGACGGCCGAATGAAGGCGGCAGGATCCCGCGAGAGGGAGTCCATTCGCGTCTTGTCGCCGAGAATCGAGCCGCCCGAACGGCTCGACGATGGATCGACAGCGAGCACGGCGACACGGTGTCCGGCACCCGTCAACTCAACCCCGACTGCTTCGATAAACGTCGATTTACCGACGCCCGGCGCACCGGAGATCCCGACCCGAACGGCATTGCCCGTATCGGGGAGCAACATATCCAGCAACGTCAACGCTTGGCCCTGGTGATCGGGTCGGCGCGACTCGATCAGGGTGATGGCCCGTCCCATGGCGCGTCGGTCCCCGTTTCGGACGCTCTCGGCGAGCGCTTCCATGTACGGATTTTCACCCATCGCAACGGGCCTTTCAGGCGTTGCGGTCATTTGTCGTCTTCGTATCGGGATTTCCGGCGGGGCCCGAGAACTGGTGTACAAGTGCACTCCCCGGTTTTCGGACTGAATTCGTCGAATGCCTTTTTAGCTTTGGCCCCGTTGGCAAGAGCCTCCTGCACGAGTCATTCCCGCGTCTACGGTCTGGCATCAGCGATGGCAAATGGCGCAATCCATGTGTCCGGTACGACGTGTCACTTATGTCTCAGGTCGGTCCCCGTGGAGAGTGGCGACCCCGGAGGGATTCGAACCCCCGACCTGCGGATTAGGAATCCGCCGCTCTATCCGACTGAGCCACGGGGCCGCTGCCAACCTTCTAGGCGCACCTGAATTCCCGGTCAACCGGGTCGGCCGGAGGCTCACACCTTTGCCATGACCTCCTCGGCAAACAGCCTGAGTGAGGCCTTGGCCTCGTCGAGGGGCATGTTGCCGTAGGCGAAGTCGATCGAGGGATAGATCTCGCCACCGCAGATCTCCGTGAAATAGGCGATGCGCTCGCGGGCCTTTTCCGGCGAACCGATGAAGGACTGCTCCACCAGCACGTCGTACGGGAACTTCTCGACCGCGTCGATGAACTTCTCGTAGCCCGGATACTGCGCCGACGGCTGGCCGCGCCAGCGCTCCAGCGGCTCCAGAAACATGTCGATGTAGTGGCGAGCGTAGGGTTCGGCGCGCTCCACTGCCCCCTTGTCCGTCGGCGCGCAGTAGGTCCGGAAGTTGATGTTGACGGATGCCGAATCAGGGTCGTGGCCGGAGTCCCCGCGGAAGCTCCGGTACCGGACCACCATCTCGCCGAGCTCCGCCGGACGGAGGTAGAATGGCGTGATCATCAGGTTCATACCCTGCCTGCCCGCGTACTCGAAGGAATCGGGCGTGCGAAAGGCCGCCACATAGAAGGGAGGGTGCGGCTGCTGGACCGGCCGGGGCAGGGAACGGGCTTTCTCGAACCTGTGATACCGCCCCTCGAAGGTCACTTCCTCTTCGGTCAGCAGGCGCCGAATGGCTTCGATGCCCTCCTCGTAGAGGGGCCGCGAGTCGTCCATGGAGACGCCGAAGGCGTCGAACTCGTGGGGCAGGAAGGCGCGAGCGAAACCCACGTCGAGGCGCCCGCCGCTCATGGAATCCAGGAGGGCGATGCGCGCCGCGAGCTGGAGCGGGTGACCGAAGGCCGGGATCACGGCGCCCGTCATCAGCCGCATCTCCGGCTGGCGCGCGGCCACGGCGGCAAGAAACTGGAGGGGGTCCGGGCTATAGCCCCCGTAGGGCGAGAGATAGTGCTCGATGATCTTGGCGTGCATGAAGCCGAGGTCCGCCGCGAAATCGACGAGCTCGAACGTCTCGGCGTAATACTGCCGCGCGCTCTTCACGTCGGGCGTAACGTCGGGAAAGAACGTAACTCCAAACTGCATGCGTCCCTCCCTCGTGGTACTTCATGCTGCCGCCTCGGCGTTGACAAATGACTACCCTCCTGACTCATCCGCGACAAGCCGACAGCAGGAAATATGGGGCGCTTACAGCAACGATTCCTCGAAGGGGAACGTGGACAGCAGCTCGACGCCGGTGTCGGTCACCAGAACCTGCTGCTCGAGTTTGACACCCTCGGCACCGCCTTGGGCGCCGACGTAACTCTCGATGCAGAGCGTCATGCCGGGCTCGATGACACCATCGTAACCATGGTCCAGAAGATCCCCGGGATAGGCGATATGCGGATACTCGTCGCAGAGTCCTACACCGTGGGCAATGACCGAATAGCGGTTGGCGCCGAACTCATCCGGCAGCCGGAAGCTCTTTTCGGCGAATTCCCGGAACGTCATGCCGGGTTTCAATGATTCGGCATTGAAATCGAGGTGTTCGCGGGCGAGCGCATAGAGCCGGCGCTGCTCGTCGTTGGCTCTGTCGTCGCCGCAGAGGTACGTGCGGGAGATGTCGGCACAGTAGCCGAAGGGTCCGATCAGATCCGTGTCGAAGGAGACGAGGTCGCCAGCCTCGATGACACGGAAGCCCGACTCCTGGAACCAGGGATTGGTCTTGGGGCCCGAAGTCAAGAGACGGGTCTCGATCCATTCACCGCCCCGTGCGATGTTTACCTGATGCAGGATCGACCAGAGCGCATTTTCGGTCATGCCTGGGGCCAGACGCGTGCGCATCTCGTACATCGCCGCCTCGCACACGGCAATCGAAGCCCGCATGCACTGGATCTCGTCGTCCGACTTGATTACCCGCGCGAGCTCCATGATCTCGGTCCCGTCGCGAATCTCAAGGCCCAATTCTTGCAGCGCTGCAATGGCGACGGGATTCGCTCGATCTATCGCAAGACGCCGGTTGCTGCCTCCGCAATGCCGCAACAGATCCCCGATCTCCCTCGCCCAGCGATCCGCCCGTTCGGTCATCGCCGGTCCCGAAGCGAAATAGTAGATGCCGGTGCCGTGGCGGATCTCGTCGACCGTGTCCAGACCTGCGGAACGGTGCCCGCTATTGTGGAAATCGAACATCACCACCGGGCCATCCACGGGGATAAAAGCATAGCGCGCCGCGTTGTGCGTAATCCAGACCTGCATATTGGTGGAGTCCGTGGCGTAGCGGACGTTCAGCGGGTCTGTCAGTACGATGGCAGCGACATCCCGTGCGGCCAACTCCGACCGTACGCGACCCAAGCGGTACGCGCGCACCGCGTCCATGTCGATACTTCGACACTCCGGCGGATCGCGGTCTGATGCTGCCGGAAATCCCGCGTCGACGAGCGTGTTCATTTGACTCACTCACCAGTTCTCGATCGGTGTGTATCCATTGGATCGTCGCCGTCGGACCCTGACTCCGATCCCGCCTTGGTGATATTCTGAATGCGTCCTGAGGCATAGTTTCCATGAGAAAGACCTGAGAGCATTCGTCCATGTCCGCCGATGTCCGTGGCCTGCCCATCACCGTTGCCAACGACGAAGCGCTTACGGCGTACGAGAAGGCGGTCGCCGGCTACCTGGCGCAGAAGCGCGACACTATGGACCAACTCAACGCGGCACTCGACGCCGACCCGGAATTCGTGATGGCCCACTGCCTCAAGGCCTATCTGCTGAAGATGGCCTTCGATCCGGCTTTCCTGTCAGCCGCGCGCGAATCCCTGGAAGCAGCCTGGAAGGCGGCTGGGGGCGCGACGGATCGCGAGAAGCGTCACGTCATCGCGGCTGGCCTTCTGCTCGACCAGAAGGCCGTCGACGCGTTGGCCACGCTCGACAGCATCGCCATCGACTATCCGACCGACTTGATGACGTTGAAGCTGACGCAATTTTTCCATTTCTGGCGGGGCGATGCCGCCAACATGCGCGATGTCATCGGCCGCGCCCTGCACGCGTGGGACCCGAGCGTCCCGGGTTACGGATTCGTGCTCGGATTGTTGTCCTTCGGCTTCGAAGAAGACGGCGATTACGGGGCGGCGGAGCGCGTGGGGCGCGAGGCCGTGGAATTGAATCCCGAGGACTCATGGGCCGTCCACGCCGTCGCGCATACGATCGAGATGGAAGGCCGGCATGCCGATGGGATCCAGTGGCTGAAGCGCACGGAAGCGGACTGGCTCGGGAACAACAACTTCCGCTTTCACCTGTGGTGGCACCGCTCCCTTCATCACCTGGAGCGGGACGAGGTCGACGAGGTCCTCGAACTCTACGACACCGGGATCCGCGGTGAGAAAACCGACTTCGCGACGGATATCGCCAACGGCTCGGCGCTGCTCTGGCGGCTGGCGCTCCGTGGTATCGACGTCGGCAATCGCTGGGAGGAACTCGGCGAACGCGCCGAGGCCCATGTGCGCGACGCCATAAATACCTTCTTCAACACCAACTACATGATGGCGCTGCTGGCCACCGACCGGCGGGAGGCGGCAGAGAACCTGCTCACGGCGATGCGCGAGGAGTCGGCCCGCAATGATCCGCTTGCCTCGCGTGCCGTTGACGCCGGCGTAGCCTTGTCGGAAGCGCTGCGGGCGTTCCATGACGGTGACTACGGCGCGGTTGTCGACTTCATTCTGCCCGTACGCTACGACCAGCACCTGTTCGGCGGCAGCCATGCCCAACGGGACGTCTTCGACCAGACCCTGGTGGTGGCCGCGATCCGATCCGGCCGCGAGTCCCTAGCCCGCGCCCTGATCACCGAGCGTGAAACCCGCCACCGCCAAGTGCCGGCGGCCTGGAAAGCCGAGGCCGGCATGACGGTACATTGATACGCGGCGCCCGATGAAGACCGAGGATCCGAATGGGCCGTGGCCCTATATGATTTTCCGGCGTAGGTTCTGCCCGACGCTGATTGTTGCAGCGCTGGTCTGGTCGCCCGTGGTGGCCCACGCCGATCTCGCCGAGGAATCGGCACTCTGTCGCGACGCAACTGCCCATCCCGACGTGCGGGTCGGCGCATGCACGCATCTTATCCGCTGGGGCGACCACAGCGACAAAAGCCTCGCCGCCGCCTTCCACGCCCGCGGGCTCGCATATGACGCGCTCGGCGAGAGCAAGAACGCCATTTCGGATTTCTCCGAGGCGATCCGCCTGAACCCGGGCAATGCCGTCGCTTACAACAACCGGGCCAATACCTACGCGACTCTGGGCGCGTTCGACCGGGCGCTCGCCGATTTCGCGGAGTCGCTGCGCCTCGATCCCGAGGACGCCAGCACGTTCAACAACCGTGGTACGGTCTATCAGAAGCTGGCCAACTATCGGCGGGCGCTCGCCCACTACGACGAGGCCATCCGTCTCGACCCGGGACTCATGCTGGCCCACAACAACCGCTGCGTGGCGCACCGGTCCTTGGGCGAATTCGTAAAGGCCCTGACCGACTGCACGCGCGCCATCGAGATGCAGCCCACCTACTGGCGAGCTTGGATGAACCGCGGCATCCTGCACTACCTGATGGAGAGCTACGCCGAGGCCGCCGAAGACTACCAAGCGGCGATCCGCCTCGAACCCCTAAATGCCGTGCCCTTGAACGCCTTGGCCTGGTTGCGGGCGACCGCACCCGAGCAGAGCGTGCGGGATGGCGTCGAGGCGACGCGGCTTGCCGAAAGGGCCGTACAACTCGGCGATACCGCACAGCATCGTGACACGCTCGCCGCCGCCTACGCCGAAGCGGGGCAGTATCCCCGTGCGGTCAAGGAGGAAGAACGGGCCATCGCTCTGTCGCGCGAGTCCGGACGTCAAGAGACGGTGGCAGGCTTCCGAAAGCGACTGGAACTTTACCGGCGGGGCCAGCCCTTCCGTCAGCGATAGGTCCGATGGAACGGATCATGATCGCCATCGACGACGTCTACGTTCCCGCGAAGCGCCGTCGCACGCTGGTCGACGGGACTGTCACCGCCCTGGCTGAAAGCATCCTGGAGGAAGGTCTGAAGACACCCATCCTGGTGAGGCCCGACGGCGACCGGTTCGTGCTCGTCGAAGGACTCCACCGGCTCGAAGCCTGCAGGGCCCTGGGGGAGGAGACCATCCCAGCCTATGAGGTCAATGCCCGCCTCAGGTGAGAGATGCTTCCGCCGGTGTCGTGACACCGCTCAAACCGGTACCTCTCCTTTCACGCTGGTGCGCAGCAGATGGCGCACGTCGCCGTCGGCGTAGTTCGAAAGCGCCTTGTGCATGGTGACACGGTTGTCCCACATCACGAAGTCCCCGTCCCGCCAACGGTGGGTGTAGAGGTTGTCGGCAGCGGTAGCCTGGGCGAATAGCGCGTCCAGAGTCTCGCGGCTTTCCTCCGCCCCCATCCCGACGATCAGGCGGGTAAACCCGGGATTGACGTAGAGCGCCATGCGCCTAGTCTCGACTTGGGTGCGTACCACCGGATGTTCCACCGGCGGCACCTCGGCCGCCTGTTCGGTGGTCAGCGTACGGTCGGGGTTGTCGGCGAATACGGTCTCATAGGCCAGCGTGTAGTCATGCACCGCGCGGCATCCGTCAATCCGTTCCTTGACGTCCGCAGGCAACGTCTCATAGGCGCGCACCATGCTGGCGAACATGGTTTCGCCCCGCCCCGTCGGGACCTCTTTTGCATGGAGCATTGATGCGAAGGTCGGCCGCGCGGTATAGGAGAGGTCGGAGTGCCAGTACTGGCCGGCGTTGACGGCACCGACAGGCTTCCCGTCCTTGCGCACGTTAGAGACGATGAACACCTCGGGCATGCCCGGCAGCGTGAAGTCGGAGAGGACGTGCACCTCGGGCTCGCCGAGTTGACGGGTCAGCATGACTTGGGCCTCGGGCGACATCTCCTGATCGGGAAACACGAGCACGGCGTGTTCGCAGAGCGCCATCCTGATCTCGTCCGCGACGCCGACATCGACCGAACTACCGAGATCCACCCCAGTCACCTCGGCGCCGACCGGGGCGTCTCCGGGTCTGATGGTCAGGGTCATGCGTCCCTTCGCCCGCCGATCATTCGTGTCATTAGTGCCATGTTCCCAATCGAGATCCGACCCCGGGTCCGACCCTCCTGGAGATCTAGCGCTGCATGCCCCACTTCTGCACGGTACCGATCTCGATGTTGCGGAAAATCAGGTTCTCGACGATCAGGCCGATGACGATGACCGTGAAGAGGGCCGCGAAGACGTAAGGTGTTTCGAGGTTGTCGCCTCTCTCGAAGATCATCCAGCCCAATCCGCCCTCGCCGGAGGCCGCGCCGAACACGAGTTCGGCGCCGATCAACGTCCGCCAAGCGAAGGCCCAGCCTACCTTCATCCCCGTGAGGATGGAGGCGAAGGCCGCCGGTACGAGGATCGTGAAGACGTAAGGAATGCCCCGCAGACCGTAGTTGCGGCCCACCATGCGCAACGTTTCGCTGACCGACATGAAGCCGGTGTGGGTGCTCAGCGCCACGGCCCACAGCACCGAGTGAATGGTGACGAAGACCAAGCTCGGCACTCCGAGGCCGAACCACAGCATGGCCAACGGCAGCAGCGAGATCGCCGGAAGCGGCTGGAACATGGCCGTCATGGTGCTGAGGAAGTCGCTGCCCACGCGCGTCATCACCGCGAAGACCAGCAGCGCCGCCGCAAGAAACAGACCCGCCGCATAACCGAGCACCAACACGTAGACCGTGATCCACACCTTCTCCAGCATCAAGCCGCTGAGCAGGGTCTCCCACAGGACCGCGGCGCTCGCGGAGAAGCTCGGGAACAGCAGGGGCTCGACGTCCCCGATCCGGGTGTAGCCCTCCCACAGCGCCACGAGGCCGAGGAGGATGGTGAACTTGCGGACCGCGTTGATGTTCGAGATCCGCTCGAACAGCGACAGGCGCCGCTCGACGTCGACGTCCTGGGCCGCCTCGAGTCTTTCGACGACGAACTCCGGCCGGACATGGATGTCTGCCGTCGTATCCGTCATGCGATCTGCATTCCCCAGCGCCGGATCGTGCGATCCTCGATGTTCCGGAACACACCGTTCTCGATGATGATCCCCACCAGGATCACGGCGAACAGACCGGCGAACACGTACGGCGTCTGGTTTTCCATCTGGCTCTGGAAGATGATCCAACCGAGCCCGCCTGCAGTGGAGCCTTCGGCGCCAAGCTGGCCCGAGGTGTCCGCCACCTGGCCGCCGAACACGAGCTCGGCCGCGATCAGCGTGCGCCAAGCAAAAGCCCAGCCGATGCGCAGCCCCGTCAGGATCGACGGGAAGGCCGCCGGGATGAGGATCTTGTAAATGTAGGGCAGGCCCTTGAGGCCATAGTTGCGGCCCACCATACGTTGGGTCTCGCTGACACCCATGAACCCGGAATGGGTGTTGAGCGCCACTGGCCAGATGATGGAGTGGAGCAGCGTGAAGACGATCGCCGCCGGACCGAGACCGAACCACAGCATGGCCATCGGCAGCAGCGCGATGGCCGGCAGCGGGTTGAGCATGGCGGTCAACGTCGTCAGCAGGTCGCTGCCGAAGCGCGTCCACACACCGAAGACGACGAGCACCGAGGCGATGCCGATGCCGATGGCGTAGCCCGTCAGCAGCAGGCTAAGCGAGTTCCAGACGTTGATCAGTAGACTTTCGTTGACCAGAGCGTTGTAGAGTGCCGTCCCCGTGGCGGAGAATGTCGGGAACATGAGCTCGTTGATCTGGCTGATCCGCGTGTAGAGTTCCCACGCCACGACCAGCGTCACGAGGACGCTGAGCTTGCGGACCGCGTCGACGTTCGAGATGCGCTCCCAGACGGAGAGCCGCCGTTCGACGTCGCCGATCACGGCTTCGCCGATCTCCTGACCCTCGAGCTCCTTCCGGACGTATGGTTCGATCGCGTGGTCAGACATGCTGAGGCTGGGTCTCCTCCTCGAGCACTCTGTCTGCGAAGATCATGCCGTGGATGCGGTTTTGCAGGGCCATGAAGTCTTCGCCGCCGACATCGTCATGAGTGTGCAGATGGGCGTTGAGTTCGGCCTTCACCTGCCCGGGATGCGGCGACATGATCAGGATGCGGCTGCCGATGATGACGGCTTCCTCGATCGAGTGGGTGACGAAAATGACGGTGAAACGCGTGTCATCCCATAACTGCAGAAGCTCCTCCTGCATCTGGCGGCGGGTCAGCGCGTCGAGCGCCGCGAACGGCTCATCCATAAGCAGGATATCAGGTTCCATGGACATGGCGCGGGCGATGGCGACGCGTTGCTTCATGCCCCCCGACAGCATGTGGGGATACGTGTCCTCGAAACGCTCGAGCTTCACCTTGCGGATGTACTCGTGAGCGATCTCCTTGGCGTCGTCCTGGGACTTGCACTTGCCGCCGTTGAGGAGTGCGAAGGTGATGTTGCCCATCACCGTCTTCCAGGGCAGGAGCTGATCGAACTCCTGAAACACCATGCAGCGGTCGGGTCCCGGATCGCGGATCACGTTCCCCTTGAGGCGCATGTGACCCTCGACGGGATGCATGTAACCGGCGATCCCCTTGAGCAAGGTCGATTTGCCGCAGCCGGACGGACCGAGGATGACGAATCGGTCCGCCGGATAAGTCTGAAAACTGACCCGGTAGGTCGCGGTGATCAAATGCTCCTTGGTCTTGTACTGGAGCGTGACACCGTCGACATCGAGA
>JAGWAU010000004.1:82471-95622 GCA_021296255.1 Alphaproteobacteria bacterium
CCCCGCCCCCCCCCCCCCCCCCGGCCAGTTCACTGCCGCCCGACACCTATAGCTGCCGGACATATCGTGGTTGTTCTCGAAGTAGTAGTCCTTCCAGCTGTTGGCCTTGGGAATATCGCCAATCTTATGCAGGAAGTTCGCGTACTTCATGGTGTGCTTCGGCACCGGATCGAAGTCAATCTCGCTCTTGTCCGTCAGCATCGCCTTCACCTCGTCCGGGTCGAGCTTAGTCTTGGTGTACCTGATGTAGAGCTCGGCCGCCTCCAGCGGATTGGCATTCACCCACTCGAAGGCCTCGTTGTAGCCGTTGACCACCGCCTGGTAAGTCTTCGGATTCTTGTCCTTGAATTCCTGGCTGGCGCTCATCACCAGCACCGAGTGCTGACCGCCCAGGATATCGTAGGACGTGATGACGTTGTGGACCTTGCCGCTCTTCAGCTCCTGGAAAGAGTAGGGCAGCGTGGCGAAGTGGCTTTTCACCGTCTGGCCGCCCGACATGATGGCGGCGAGTGCGATGGGATGCTTCATGGAAACGACCAGGTGATCGAGCTTGGTCGGCTCGCCCCACTTTCTGTCCGCGTACATCTGCAGGGTCACGGCCTGAATCGACACCTTCGCCGCCGGAGTCGCAATCTTATGATCCTCGGCGTTGAGGTAGTCCTCGACCGTCTTGACGTTCGGATCGTTGGAGTTGAGCTTCAGGGGCATGTCGGCCATGCCGCTCGCGATCTTGAAGGCGCCCTCGGTCTTGCCCCACAGCTTGAGCGCTGGGCCGACGCCATGGGCGCCGAAGTCGATGGTCTTGGCGAGCAGGGCCTTGTTGATGTTGGCGCCGCCGCTGATCTTGAACAGCTTGATCTCGGGCACCGGCAGGCCGAGCTTCTCCGCGTGCTTCTCGACGAGCTTATGCTCGAGCACGACGTGCAGCGGCACGTACAGGAGCCCGAACTGCTGAGCCAGATTTACGGTGGAAACTTCCGCTTTGGCAGGGACGGCCGAAACGGCTGCAAGCATGACGCCTGCCGCACCGGCCGCGAGCCAGATTTTCCTCACGAATTTCATGATGTCCTCCCTTGTCAACAACGCGGCGATCCCGGACCGTCTGCGATTGAGGTCCGATGTTGCCGCAAACCTATTGTCCGGTCCACCCCGTTCTTCGAGGCGTTGCCAACGGAGTGTGACCCCGGGGTCCGGCACTTGCCACGCGGGAAGCATGAGACCATGCTGATCGTGCCAATTCAGGGAGGTGGAGGCTGACATGACGGATACGACAGGCGGACTGGGGAGCGTGCTTTCGCCCGTCGCAGGCGGCGGGATTCCGGAAACACTATTGGAAGAAGCGGCGTATGAGGCTCATCGCCTCGCGGCGACGACGTTGCCCGATGACGTCAAGCGGGCCTTCGTCGGCATGCGCGACCGCGAACAGGAAGAGCTGCCCAAACGGGTGCTCGAGGCGATTGTCGACAACTTCCACGCGGCCGAGGATGATCAACGTCCCGTATGCGCCGATGTCGGCGTGCCGCGGATCTACGCGGTCATTGGCAACGAGACGGCGATCGCCGGCGGCTTCGTCTCGTTCGAGCGCGCCGTGCGCCGCGCGACCGGGCGCATCACCAGCGATCTGGCGCTGCGGTCGAACCGCTGCCATCCGATCACCCGGCGCAACCCGGGCAACAACGTCGGCGTCTTCGCGCCCAACATCGAGTACCGGGTCGAGCCGGACGCCGATTACATCGAGATCTGTGCCGTCCATAAAGGCGGCGCCTTCGGGACGGACTTTCGCATGCTCGTGGACGGCGACGGGCTGCCGGGCATCCGCAAGGCCGTGCTCGACGCCATCGCGGAATTCGGCCGCCGCGGCCTGACCTGCCCGCCGGTCGTGATCGGAGTCGGTCTCGGCGGGACAAAGGACCAGTCCTTCAGCATCGCCAAGCAGGCCGCGCAACTCCGTCCCATCGGAGACCGCCACCCCGACCCGGACGTAGCGGCGCTCGAGGATGAGCTCCTCGAGATGGCCAATTCGCTGGGGATCGGCGCCATGGGCTATGTGGGCACGGCGGGATATGCCACCGACGTTCACGTCGAGATCGCGTATACCCACAGTGCGCTGACGCCGATGGGCGTCCATCAGCTCTGCCAGGCCACGCGCCGCGGTGTCGTCCGAGTCCATATGGACGGCCGCACCGAAACGCGACCCACGCCGTCATGGTTTTCGGACTACTCCCGCCGAATGGGCGTCGAATAGGGAGGGCCGGGACATGACGACGCACAGGCTTTCCATTCCCCTCCAAGAGGACGATGTCAGACAACTCCGCATCAGTGATGTCGTCTATCTGGACGGCACGGTCCATACCGGCAGAGCACTGGTCTACGAGCATGTGCTTCAGGGCCAGAACCAGCCGCTTCTCGACCTTGCGAACGAGAGCAACGTGCAGATGCACGGTGCCCCAGCCGGGGTGGAGGACGCTCCCGGCGAGTACCGGCTGTCATCGATCCAGGCTACGGCGAGCTTCCGCTACTGGAAATACGTGCCCGACTACGTCGAACGGTTCGGGATACGCGCCATCATCGGCAAGGGTGGCATGGACAAATGGGTCTACGAAGACGTCTTCGCCAAGACGGGAACTGTGTTCCTGACGACCGTCGGCTATGGCATCGCCGCCCTCTACGGCCGCGCAGTAAAACGGGTCATCGACGTGCATTGGAAAGAGGAGCTCGGCCTCCCCGAGGCCATGTGGGTGCTCGATGTCGAGAACTTCGGTCCCTTCATCGTGGATGGGGATTGTACCGGTGCCAGTCTCGCCGCAGAGCACGTCGACTCGGTCAACAAGAACTTCGCCCGCGAATACGCCAAGCTGCCGGAATACGTCCTCAAGCGCATCGGCGAGATCGACCATTCGCTCGCCAACGAGGTCATCGTCGGCAAGCCGGCGGGCGACGGGGACTGAGAGCCCTGCCGCGTCCCGTTTCGGGCCTCCCTCCAACCTCGGGGGAGAGTGAACTCCCCGTCAGCCTTCCTTGGTCCGCGCGCCGGCGATGCGCATCTCCGGCACGAACCAGAACAGCGCGACGGCGACGAACAGGGCCGCAAACGACAGGATGAAGACCGCGCTATAGTTGCCGGTGGCATCGTGCAGGATGCCGGCGATCCAGGTTCCCACCGCTGCACCGACTCCTTGTCCCGTCTGGATCGAACCGTAGATCGACGCCATGCCCCGGCCGCGAAAAAGCTGGGCCGATAGCGTGGCAATCACCGGACTCCGGACGCCCAGCGACAGACCGAAGCAGGTGACGAACGCCAGGACCGCCGCGGCGATGGGTAACTGAGGCAGCAACCACAACGCCAACAGCCCAATCATGCTGAGGCCATAGCTCAGCACGGCGATTACACGCCGGTCCCAGCGGTCCGCCGCGATACCCGTGACGAGCATGCCCACGATGGACAGCCCGCCCGCAACGCCGAACGCGGTCGCGGCATCGAGCGGGTCCATCCCGTTTTCCACCATGTAGGTGACGGATTGCAGGCTGATGGCGTACATCCCCACGGAGGTGGCGAAGAACGCGCCCCAGAGGGCCCAAAAGGCCCGCCCGGACACCGCCTCGCGCAGGCTTGGGCCGCTGCTGGCGCCCACCGGACGGATCGGGCCCGCGGCAATGCGGCGCCAGGGCAGCAGCAGCACCGCGACGGAGAGCAGTATGATGGTACCGCCGATGATCTCGAGCGCGCCGCGCCACTCGAACGCGTCGATGAGCACTTGAGACAGGGGGGCCAGGCACAGGGTGCCGAAACCGAGGCCCGTTGAGGCGACGGCCAAGGCGGCCGCCAAGTTGCGGTCGAACCAGCGGCTGATCAAGGATTGGGCGGGAACCATGCCGATCGCTGCGGCTCCGAAGCCGCCGCAGACGCCGACGGCAACATAGAACTGCCAGACGGTCTCCGATCGGGACGCGGCGAAGAACCCACCCCCCAGCATGAGCAGTCCGGCGGTGTATATAATGCGTGGTCCGAAGCGGTCGTGAGCCAGTCCGGTCAAGATGCCGCCGAGGCCAAACACCATCATGAGGACGGAATAGACCGAGGCGACCTCGGCGCGGCCCCATCCCAGGCCGGATTGCACCGGGGAGAGGAAAACCGGCCAAGTCTCGATCATGCCGCGCGCCAACATGAACAGGGCGAATACCAGCAAGAGTACGGCGACGGCAGCCGTGGCGGACCTCGTGACGGGACTCTCCGGGTTCATGGCGCAAGCATGTTAGCGGCCTCACTCGGGGATTGCCCTTCGCCGGTGAACGAGCCGTAATCATGGCAATCGAGGAATGGCGGACACACGGCACAGGTCGCCGGGGGAGTCCGGTCACCCTACCATCGGTCAAGGTATCCCCGAGACCCGGCCCATTGCAGCCACCCCGTTCCGCAAGGTCACGCTGCTGGATATCGTCGAGGCCGCGATTCGCCCCGATCGTCGCGTCCCTGTCGAGAATGGGCGCTACTTGCCGCCCAGCGTGACTTCGGGCAGCCAGAGCGCGGTCTGCGGATAGATCGTGATGATTACGATACCGATGCACATCAGGACGAAGAACGGAACGGCGGCAACGGCGACCCGGCCGATGGGATGGCCGGTGAGGCCCTGAAGCACGAACAGATTGAAGCCGATCGGCGGCGTGATCTGAGCTAGTTCAACCATCACCACCAGGAAAACGCCGAACCAGATCGGATCGAAGCCCGCTTGCAGGATCAGGGGCAGGGTGATGGGCAGGCTCATCACGGTGATCGATATGCCGTCGAGGAACAGGCCGAGCACGATGTAGAACAGGCCGAGGATGAAGATCAGCTCGTACCGGGACAGCTCGAGCGTTGCGATCCAGCCGGCCAGCTCCGCCGGGACATGGAGATAGCCCATGGCGGTCGACAGGAATGCCGCCGACACCAGAATCGAGCAGACCATGCATGAGATTTTGACCGCTCCCATCAGGGAGTCGACGAAGATCAGCCAGGTCAGCTGACTCACGCCGAGACTCATGACGATCGTGGCCGCGACGCCGACGGCCGCGGCTTCCGAGGGAGTCGCCAGGCCCGAATAGATGCTGCCGAGCACGATCACGATGAGGACGAGAACCGGGAGCAGGTCGAGCACACCCCGCGCACGGTCGCGCCAAGTGTAGGTCTCGCCGCTGACGGGCGAGTACTCCGGCCGTAAGAGACAGCGGAAGCCGATGTAGCCGGAATAGAGGCCTGCTATCAGCAGCCCCGGAAACACGCCGGCTGCGAACAGTTTGGCGATGGAGACCTCCGCCAGGACGCCGTAGATGATCATGACGATGGACGGCGGGATGAGCAGGCCAAGGCTGCCGGCACCGGCCAGAGACCCGATGGTGAGATCGGTATCGTAACGCCGCTCAGCCAAGGCAACCGTGGTGATCTTGCCCACCGTCGCGGTCGTCGCGGTGCTCGACCCGCTCACGGCGGCAAACAGGGTGCAGCCCGCGACGTTGGTGTGGAGGAGGCGTCCGGGAATCATGTCCACCAGCGGTGACAAACCACGGAACAGACGCTCCGAGATATCGGTACGGAATATGATCTCGCCCATCCATATGAACATCGGGATGGCGGCGAGCTCCCATGTGCTTGCGCTGCGCCAGATGATCGGTTGGATGATGGTGCCGATGCGGACGAGGGGAAAGTCGATCAGGAAGTAAAGGCCGGTGACGCTCACCAACATCAGGCCAGAGAACACCCAGGCGCCAAGGCCCAGGTACAAGAACACGAGCAGCAGCGTTGCGGTGCCGGTGATAAGGGCTTCCATACTCTACCGCCTGCCCAGGTCTACGGACCGGTCCACGCCCATGGGCTGTTCGCCGCCGAGCAATCGGACGAAATAGGCCAGTAACTGGATGGCGAACAGGACCAGACCGACGAACACAAGCGCCTCGGGAATCCACAACGGAGTCTCGACCATGGATTCACTGACTGCGCCACGGTCCCAGTTCCGTTTGACGCTGCGCCAGAAGAAAGCCGCGATGAAGATCGTGATGCCCAGCGTCGCGATGATGCAGAAGTACTCGACGATGCGCCGGAGCCGACCGCGCAGCCGGATGAGAACCAGGTTGACGCGGATCAAAGAACCCTCTTCGAAGGCGTAGGCCAGGGAGAGATAGGTCATCGCGGCAATGCCATAGCCGACGTATTCGTCGAGCACGAAGGTCGATGTGTGGAAGAAGCTGCGTAGGATGATCTCGAGAATGACGTGTGCCACCATCGCGACCAGAATCACCGCGGAGATCTGTCCCGCGAACTTCGAGATCCGGAACATGACGGCTTGAAGCCGCTGCATGGCGATCACGACGAAATGGGGCGCCGCCCGTATCAGGTGGTCGCGGACGGCGCCGCGGGTCGGCTATGCCTTATGGCGGTTCTTGTCGGGCTCGAACCGCTCTAGCTGCTTTCAAGACGCTTGCGATACTCGGCGACAATCGCTTCGCCGTCCCCGCCCATCTTCTCATACCAGTCGTCGAGCGCTTCCCGGCCCGCGTCGCCGAGTGCCGTCAGGTACTCGACCGGCACGCGGGTGACGACGGTGACGCCGTTCTTCTCGAGCGTCTTGTAGTTCAGCCGGCGCCGCGTGATGACTTCCCGCCAGTTGCGGTCATTGGCGGCATCTGCGGATGCCTTGACCGCCTTTTTCAGATTATCGGGTAGGCCGTCGAACACGTCCTTGTTCATGTGGACCATGCTGAGCGGCATCGCGTAGTTGATCTCGGTGAAATGGCTGAGATGTTCCCAGAACTTAGCGTTCACGCCGCCTTCCGCCGACGTCAGCACGGCCTGGATGCCGCCGGTGCTGAGCAGCGGGATGACGTCCGCCCAACTCAACTTGACGGCCGCCGCGCCCGCCGCCTTGAGCGTAATGGTGCCGTTGCGGTCGTAGGTGCGGATCTTCAGGTTCTTCAATTCGCCGATGCTGTTGACGGCCTTCTTGCCCCAGATACCGCTTGGCGGCCAAGGTGACGCGTAGAGCAGAATCTGGTTGTGCGATGCAAAGACGCGCTCGAAGTGCGGGCGGGCCGCCTCGAAGAGTGTCTTCGCCTCCCTCGTCGTCTTGGCCAGGAACGGCAGGGACGGCAGCAGGAAGATTGGATCGATGCCGCCAAACGCGCCGACATAGCTGTCGGCGATCGGCACCGCGCCGTCGCCCACGGCGTCCAGCTGTTGAGCCGATTTGTAGCCGAGCGCACCGCCGAAATGATGGACGATCTCGATCTCACCGACCGTCGTGTCCTTGAGAAATTTCGAGAACCATTGGTCGCCCTCACCGTGGATCGACGTCGCCTGGTATTCGTTTGGCATATCCCATTTGATGCTGCCGGCCGTGGCCCCACCAATACATGCAGCCATCCCGAGACCGGTCACGGCCACGGCCTTGACGAGTCGTTCGAACATGTTCGATATCCTCCGTTGAACCAAACCCCGGTCTCCGCCGGGTCGCTCGAATCCGCGGCCGCGCCGCAGGCAAATCGTCCCGCAGAGGAGGAACGTCCATCCGTCCGGGACGCTCAAGACTCCCGGATCGATTAACGCATAGACCCTGTGGGGGGTCAATGAACCGCGATCGAAGTGTCGGTAACACAGGATATGTCCGTTCCATGTACCAGATGATCTGTCCGGTTTTAGAACACCTCCAAGCCACGGAGGGTTTGGATGCGTCGGACGGCGCCGGCACCCCGCCCAACCCGGCGGAACGAAGCGTGACAATCCGGGACTAGGCGAGACAAAGCGAGACGAGTTGTGAGACGAGACCGCGGCACGGCTGTGCTAGACTGAGGTGGTTGAAAGCGGGGTAGCGGCGTCGAACCCGGGTGGTCGGGACATGAGGGAATCGGAACGGATCTCGTACGAGGACATGCGCCGCCAGATGATGGAGATCATCTCCCTCCATGCCTTAGTGGCGAGCGAAGTCACCGGCAAGCATGAGCTCGATGAAGTCGTCATGGGTGCGATGGCCGACGTGCCCCGTCACGAGTTCGTTCCCGTCGAGATGCGCGACACCGCCTATGTGGACTCACCGCTTCCCATCGGGTACGGCAAGACCATCTCGCAGCCGTTCATGTGCGCATTGATGACCGATCTCCTCGAACTCGAGCCCGATGACAAGGTGCTGGAAGTGGGCACCGGGTTGGGCTATGGCGCAGCCGTCCTGTCGCGGATCGCCGGAGAGGTGTATTCGGTAGAAATTCTCGGCGAACTCGCCGAAGAAGCTCGGCGCCGCCTGCGCGCGCAGGATTTCGACGTCACCACGCGAATCGGCGATGGCGGCTATGGTTGGGCAGACGAGGCGCCTTTCGACAAGATCATCGTCACTGCGGCACCGGAGGTCGTGCCGTCGGTTCTGCTCGAACAACTGAAGGCGGGCGGACGTATGGTTGCCCCGACAGGCGCCGAGGACGCTCAAATGCTCGCGTTGGTAGAGAAGGACATCGACGGAACTATCGGTACCACCGAAATCATGCCTGTCGTCTTTGCACCGCTCGTCTTGAGTCATTGAACTTCTTCAGTCGTTGGGCACGGGCGCCGTTGTCGGAAGTGCCCAAAGCCTCACGTGAGCGCTCTCGGAGCGCATGATTGCGGGAGTCAGATCGGAAATGCAGGTCCACGGTGCGCTGCCGCCGGAGGCTTACGACCGACTCGAGCCCGCCCGGTGAGGCGGATTTCGCCCGCCGATCAAAAAATCACGATTTTTTCGCTCGTCCCGAGAAAGAATTCCCGTGTGGGATTGCAAGAGTCGAATGCCTTCACAAGCCATTTGGAATCAAGGGATTGGAACAATCCTGTGGATAATTCAGGGATAATAGTTGGACAATAATACAAAATATCCCCAAGAAATTTGCTATGGAATTACTTTTTTGATTGCAGTAACCCGAAAGATATCTAGGATACGAAGTGGATCTTGGAGCCTTCGGGTTGCTTGATCCGGGACCGCAACGCCTTCGGGTGGCGCGGTCCGGGAGAGGCGTCAGGAGTACTCCTCGGAGTACGCGCAAAGACCCCGCGTCTGAGCACTTGGCGCCTCTTCGTATTTTCGGATTTTTTACTTGAGATCATGATGTTGCGGCGGGCAGAGCCCGCCTTTTTCTCGCGCGCGTTTCAGCGGCACGCCTCTTTGACCGCCGCGCCCCGGCGCCCGAACGAAGAAAGACCCGGTGCAACTTCATCGGAAGAAGTTGTCACCGGGCCTCCCGGCATCAGAATACGCACCCGCGTCAATGCACTTGAGCAAGACTATCCCTACCAATTCGGATATGCCTCGTCAACAATATATTGCGATATTGGCGCTGATATTGGACATATATGGTGTAGAAGAAAGATAGTGCCGCGATGTCGTCCGATCCCGTCTGCCGGGGTCCTCGTCCGCCCGGCATTGTGCGAATTGTGCAGAAAGCTCGGGCAGCTTTGCGCGCCGGCGCGGGCGGGAGAACCGGCGCCTGCCGCCGCAATAGAGAGTTGAGTCATGTTCGAAGGCTTCGAGACCCGCCGCGCGAAGGCCAACGGCGTCGAGATCCACTACCGGAAAGGTGGCGAGGGACAGCCCTTACTGCTGCTGCACGGTTATCCGCAGACGCACGTCATGTGGCACAAGATCGCGCCCGGTCTCGCGCAGCGGTTCACCGTGGTGGCCTCGGACCTGCGCGGTTACGGCGATTCTGAAAAGCCGCCCGCGGGCCAGGAAAACGTCGGTTACGCCAAGCGTACGCTGGCCCAGGACCAAGTGGAGCTGATGGCGGGCCTGGGTTTCGACAGCTTCTTTCTCGTCGGACACGACCGCGGCTCGCGCGTGGCGCATCGCATGGTTCTCGACCATCCCGACCGTGTCGAAAGGGTAGTTATGCTCGATACCATTCCCGTGGACACGGCCTTCGAGAACGTCAATGCTGACCTCGCCACCGCATGGTTTCACTGGTTCTTCATGCGGCGCCCGGAACCGTTTCCGGAGACCATGATCGGCAGTAATGTCGAGTTCTACATGCGTCATCTGATGGGATCGTGGAGCGTGATCCCCGACGCTTTCACCGACGAGGCTTGGGCGGAATATCTGCGCTGTTTCGAGAAGCCCGAGGCCATCCACGCGTCCTGCGAAGAATACCGGGCCATCACCCTCGATCTGAAGCATCATGCGGCGGACCGCGACAAAAAGATCAAGTGTCCGCTGCTCGCTCTGTGGGGCGGCAGCCGGCACACGCACCCGGGCTGGTCGACCAATGTCGTCGAGCCACTCTCGGCGTGGCGCGAGCGGTGCGAGGACGTTCGGGGCCGCCCCCTCGACTGCGGGCATTTTCTGCCCGAGGAAAAGCCCGAAGAGACTCTCCAGGAAATCCTCTCGTTCCTCACGGAGGCATAGCAAGGGTGTGTTTTCTGCGGATCGGTTCTCCTCTCAAGGCAACAACACCGTCGATCCCGTCGTTGCGCGGCCCTCGAGGGCGCGGTGGGCCTCGGCGGCGTCGGCGAGCGCGAATGTCTGGTTCACCTCGACCCTAACGGCACCGCACTCGATGACCTCGATCAAGGCGTCCGAAGCTTCCGCGAGGTCCTCGGCCGTCACTACGTAGTTGAACACGCCGGCGCGGGTCAGGAATACCGACCCGGCCCATTGCAGGCGCGCGATGTCGAACGGTGGGACAGGACCGGACGCGCTGCCGAACACCGCAAGCGTGCCGAGAGGGCTGACGCACTTGAGCGAATCGTCGAATGTGTCCCTGCCCACGGAATCGTACACCACGGGTACGCCCTTGCCGTCCGTGATCTCCTTGACTCGGTCGACGAAGTTCTCGCGGGTGTAAACTATCGGATGGTCGCAGCCGTGTGCGCGTGCGACCTCCGCCTTTTCATCCGAACCGACGGTTCCGATCACGGTAGCGCCCAGGTGCTTGGCCCACTGACAGGCAATGAGGCCGACACCACCCGCCGCCGCGTGAAACAGGATGGGATCGTCGGGCTTCACCTCGTAAGTGCGTCGCAGCAGCATATGGACCGTCAGGCCCTTCAGCATCATGGCGGCCCCGGTCTGGTCGTCGATCGAATCGGGCAGCTTGATCAGGCGATCGGCCCGGAAGTTGCGGACCTCGGCGTAGGCACCCGGCGGCGGCAGTCCATAGGCCACCCGATCACCGACCGCCACGGTGTCCACCTGGTCGCCGACCGCCACGACGACGCCGGCGCCCTCTACGCCCGGGACGAAGGGCATGGTGCTGCCGCCACCCAGATTGGCGAAGGCGTCGACGGGGTAGAGACCCGAGCGGAAATAGCAGTCGATGAAATTCAGACCGATCGCGGCGTTACGCACCTGGGCCTCGTTCGGACCCGGCGCGGGAACGTCGATATCCTCGTATTTCAGGACCTCAGGCCCGCCCGTCTCGTGAAATCTCACCGCCATGACCATGAGGGTGTCCCTCCTTCCTTGCCTGTCGCTCGGGCGTCATTCTTGGCTCCGCCCGTCGGGCATACGGTAACATAGCGCCATGGCCCAGGAAGTTCCGCTCCCCGCCGGCGATGACGTGCTCATGGACGCCCTGTCTCGTCTAAGCGACGAGCACGCCCTCGCCGTGCCTTACCTGGACGAGGCAGCATGTGCGGAGCTGGTCAACTGTTGCGCGGAGCTCGCGTTCCGTGACGCGAGGCCGGTTCTGGGCAAACCCGGAGAGGAGGTCTATCAGGATCTCGAACTGACCGTCGACATCCCGGGGAACAGCCCGCTCGTCGTCCTGGCGAAACGGCTGGAGTCGGACCTGCAGAACGCCCTCGACCGGATGGAGCAGCAGCCGCTCGATTACCCGTTCGTCATCAACGATTTCATCGTGCAGCGTTATTTGCCGGGTCGGAAGGGTATCACGCCGCACCGCGACCACGTGCGATACCGCGGCTTGGTGGCGATCATCGTGCTCGGCGGGACGGGCAGCTTCTGGATCTGCAGCAATCGGAAAGGTGCGGGTCGGTGCGACATTCCGGCACCACCGGGATCGCTCCTCCTCATGCGGGCGCCGGATTTCGCCGGCCGCACGGACCGGCCCTTCCACGCCCTCTCGGAAATCACCGAGACGCGCTACAGCTTCGGCATGCGCCACGACGTCTCGCTCTGATACACCGAGTCGAACCGGGGGCAGACCTCAGGTCCGACCCCCGGTTTTATCCCGAGACGAGGGTAAAGCACTGCACGTCCCGATCGATTTTGTCGAGGATGCCCTTGAGATCGTCGTCCCCCTCCGGGAGCGGCGCCAGCCAGCGGCCCTCAAAGAAGATCTCCAGCGGGTCCTCACCGAAGGGATAGGGCGACAGTTCGTAGGTCGCGTTCCCCGTCGGACGTATCGTGATGGTCACGTCTTCCTCCGCCGTCGTCGGTACGTGCGGAAACGAGGTTTCTTCCCGCGCGTCTTCGTGCACGCGATTGAAGTAGAGCGCGAGCGTGTCGAAGAACTGGAGTTGCTTGTAATTCTGAAAGAGGTGCCTTTCCTCGATCCAGACGGCGGTTTCGGGATCCTGGGCGAGCTCTTCCTTGAGCTTCTTTTGTCGTGCCAGTTCGCCGTCGAGGAATGGCTTGAGCGTCGCTTGGGCCTCGTCGGCCATATCGAGGATCACGACCTTGTCCGAGAGCCCGTAGCGGCCATTGTAGAGCCCCCAGGAGTGCATGCTCGACAGCAGCCCGCAGTAAGCGTGGCGCTTGATATTGAAGTCGGGCGACCGCTTGCTCGTGGGTGCGATGAGATCGAGGGGTGTCTCGATCAGGTCGTAAGGCAGGCGCGTCCCGGGATCGAGAGGAGCTTCGGCGTCGAGATCAGCCCAGCCGTGATCGTGGTGTTCAACCAGGTAGATGACCTCTTCGCGGGGTTCCACGGATTCGAACCGATCGTTCCCGTAGGCCTTCGCGAACCGCCCCGCGAGGGCAGTGTGTTCTGACATCGTAATGATGAAGTGAGGTTCGCCTTCCGGCGCGCTTTGGACCATCATCGGTCTGTTGTATGGACGCCTCCCGGGACGCAAGGACCGATTTGGGTGTGACGGTGAGGGCAGATTGCAGTTTTGTATCGAGCCTTTCGGTGCGGGACCTGGTGCCCGCTGGCCCTGATGGAATCTGCCGATCCGCGCCTCATTTCTCCCGTGGGCTTCT
>JAGWAU010000082.1:0-11867 GCA_021296255.1 Alphaproteobacteria bacterium
GGCGATCAGATGGCCGCGCTCCCGGATCTCCTCGAGCCGGTCGGCCGCGGCCGGGCCGGTGCCGCAAAGCCAGACGGCGACGGCGAGAATGACGAGGCCCGCGCGGCGACGGGGACGGTCCCGGCCGGTCGCACTCACGGAGCGCCCGGAAGCAGAGGTTTGCTCACTATAAGAAATCCGTAGCCGCCGGCCGCGGGCACAAACCGGCACGCCAAGTCGTCGAGCCGGCCGAGCAGCGGCTTGCCGACGACGACACTCTCGGGCAGCAGACTCTCGGGCTCGATGCTCTCGATTCGAAACCCCGCAGCCGAGAGGTCGTGCCGCGCCTCCGATGGAGAGAAGAGATGGTAGAACAGCCGGATCTCGTCCGCGCCGCCGCCCCGCGTGTAGAGAACGTCTCCGGGCTCCAGTTCGCCGGCCCGGACCAGGGAGGCCGCCGAGCGCTGTTCCGCTCGAAACCGCCGCCTCGCGTTCGGCAGGCCGAGGATCAAAACGCCATCCGGCTTCAGCATCTCGCGAACCGTGCCGAGCAGGCGCAGGCGCTGTTTCCGTCCGGCGACATGCCCCAGAACTCCGAAGGTCAAAAGCGCCAGATCGAACGCCCGCGCGTGCGTTTCGACCAACGCCGCCAAGTCGCCGTTGCGGATGACGAGCCGTCCGTCTCCGACGAAGGCGCGCAGGCGCTCCGCCATCACCCGGCACGCCGCCGGGCAGACATCGTACGCCACGCCGCTCGCCCGGGTCAGTTCCATCAGCGGCAAGGTGTAGCGTCCGGTGCCGGCCCCGAAGTCGAGAAACTGGCCTCCTTCCCGCAGGCAGCGCAAGGATTTCCTCAACGTGCGCCTGTTCGGGCGCGGGTAGCGCCGGTCGTAGAGGCCCGAGGAGATGTAGGTATCGTAACCACCGCGCACGTCCGGCACGCCCACCCCGGGCGCGGGCTCATCCTTGCCCATGGCGTTGGTCACGCCACTGGGTACGCTCATCGTCCCTCCTTTGGCCTCGGCCCGTCGGGGCTTGTCACCCAAGCGACTGTACCATTAGGCTGCCGGCGTCGGCCCGACCCTACTATCGACTGTCCCAGGGAGCAATTCCTGAAATCACGTCGATGCCCTTGGGCGCATGGCGAAGCTGGGGCGGTCGCGAAAGGGCCGGGGACGAGGGCTCGCGGACGTGTAACACCTCGATTGCCCATGGCGAAAAGGGGCGGAGATTGAGATCACGAGAGAACGGTCGGTCGCGAGCGCGGCGACTGGCGGCCCTGCCGATGTTGGCGGCGCTGGCGATGTTGGCGGCGCTGGCGACGATCCACGCCAGGGCGTACGCGGCAGATGGCGTCCTCGACCAGATCGCGGCCGACGGCGTGATGCGCGCGGGCACGAGGGCCAGTGCGGCGCCCTTCGCCCAGAAGACGGCTTCGGGAGAGTTCGAAGGATTCTCCGTCGACCTGCTCGAGGAGATCCGTGCGGCGGCAGAGAGGACGGTCGGCCGGGCCGTCAGACTCGAGCTTCACGAGGTGACTCCCGCTGATCGGCTGCAGCGCGTCGCCGCCGGTGAGATCGACATCGTCTGCGGCATCACCACGCCAACCTGGAACCGGGAAGGCCTAGTGGACTTTTCCCTGCCGTTCTTCCGCGACGGTACCCGTGTCATGGTGTATCGCGGGCATGGAGGCCGCGCTCTGGATCTCGGCCGGTTGAAGGTGGGCGTGGTCGAGGGCACCACCACCGTGGCCGTCATGAAGGATCGGCTGCCTGGTGCCAGCCTCCACGTTTACCCCAACATGGGCGATGCGATGCGCGGGCTGGAGACGGGCGAGGTCGAGGGCGTGGCCAATGTCGGCGTCGTATTGCTCGGGCTGGCCGAACGCGGCAAGCCGCGGCGCAGCGTCCTGCTGCTGCCGAGGACGCGCGCGTTGGCGACTGAGACCCTGGCCTGCGTTCTGCCGCAGAACGACAGCCGCTGGCGCGATCTGGTCAACAGGACCCTCGTCGGAATGTTCGCCGACGTGCAGGACTTCAACGGCCGTTACGAGGAAATCTACAATCGCTGGTTTGGCCGCGACGGCGCGCTGTTCTATCCGCTCGACCGCGCGACGCGCGACTACCTCGGCAACGTCTCGATCTGGGCCAGGTGACCGCCCCGATGTTCGCCGGAGACGTTCGATGCTCCGCCCCCGAGTCAGCGGCCACTCGTCCGCAACTCGATGACGGCGCCGCCCTTGCCCTAAACCACCACGAAGAATCTCCGCCCGCAACCACGCATATGCACGCGGATGCGGAAGCCGGCCTCAACCGATAGGACCAACTCACTGCCACTGCTCGTCGGATCATGTGGCCGTGACAAGGGCCGGTCAGCCGATCGCCCCTTACGCCTCGGCTACAAGCGCACATGACCCTCCCTCTCCGTCGTGCCGTAAGCCTCATCACCGGCTGTGGACCGAGGCAAGGTGACGGGGGGCCGCACCCCGAGCCATCACGCGGACGCTTGGCCGTGGCCGTCCTCCTGGCCCTGTCGGCGGACGGCGTCGGACCGCTGGCCGCACAGGATCACGGCATCGCCATGCACGGCGACCTCAAGTACGAGGCCGGCTTCGATCATCTCGATTACGTCTATCCCGACGCGCCAAAGGGGGGCGAACTCCGACGTGCCGCGACGGGTACCTTCGACAGCCTCAACCCGTTCATCATCAAGGGTGTGCCGGCGCATGGGAGCCACTTGCCCTTCGAAAGCCTCCTGAAAAGGGCGTGGGACGAGCCGTTCTCGCTTTACGGTCTGATCGCCGAATCGATCGAGGTGCCGGATGACCGTTCTTCCGCTACCTTCGTGTTGCGGCCGGAAGCGCATTTCCACGATGGCCGTCCGATCACCGTGGATGATGTCGTCTTTTCCTGGGAGATCCTGAAGGAACAAGGAAGGCCCAACCACCGGCTATATTACCGGCAGGTGCAGCGCATCGAGCGGCCTGGCGCACGCTCGGTACGGTTTGTCTTCGATTCCGCAGCGCCGGACCGCGAGCTGCCGCTGATCATCGGATTGATGCCGATCCTATCGAAGTCTTACTACGCGGCGGTGACGTTCGAGGAAACGACGCTCGATCCACCGCCCGGCAGCGGTCCCTATCGGGTTGAGAACGTGGACGCGGGTCGCAGCATCGTCTATCGCCGCGATCCCGAATATTGGGGGCGCAACCTGCCTATCAACCGCGGGCAGCATAACTTCGACCGCATTCGCTACGACTACTACCGCGACGGCAACGTGATGATGGAGGCTTTCAAAGCGGGCGAGTACGACCTTCGTCGGGAACACTCCGCGAAACGTTGGGCAACCGCGTACGACTTCCCTGCCGCCGCGGACGGCCGCGTCAAACTCGAACACCTGCCGCACGGTCGCCCCTCCGGCATGTTCGCCTTCGTTTTCAACACGCGGCGGGAGATTTTCGTTGACCGCACGGTTCGCCACGCCCTGGCGCACGCCTTCGACTTCGCCTGGGTCAACGAGACGCTGCTGCACGGCGCTTACATCCGTACACGCAGCATCTTCGATAACTCGGAACTCGGTTCGCGAGGTGTTCCGCGAGGTCTTGAGCGCGATCTGCTGGAACCCTTTCGGAAGCGTCTGCCCCCTGAGTTGTTCGAGGACGCCTACCGTCCGCCGACTGTCGACGGTGGCGTCCGAGCCAACCTCAAGGCAGCGCGGCGCCTGCTGGTCGAGGCAGGCTGGGTGGTGCAGAAAGGATCGCTACGACGCGCGGAAGACGGACTGCCGATGGCGTTCGAGATCCTGCTCGTGGATTCGGCGAACGAGAAGATCGCCCTCTCGTTTGCCCGCAACCTCGAGCGCCTGGGCGCACAGGTGCGGGTCCGGACGGTTGACACACCGCAATACCGGTACAGGCTAAACGCCTACGACTTCGACATGATCGTTTACCGCTGGGGCATGTCACTCTCGCCGGGGAATGAGCAGGCGTACTATTGGGGCGCCGCGGCGGCCGCGCAGGAGGGGACGCGCAACTACCCAGGGGTGCGGGATCCGGTCGTCGATGAACTCGTCGATCGCATGACCAAGGCGCGCGAACGTGATGCCTTCGTCGACATCGTCCGCGCCATGGACAGGGTACTGTTGTGGGGGCACTACTTCGTCCCCCTCTATCATCTGAACGAAGATCGAATCGCCTATTGGGACAAGTTCGGTCGGCCTGACATCACACCGTTATATGGAATCGTGATGGAAGCGTGGTGGGAGGACTCCGACAAGGCGAAAACTGGACGATGATGGGCGCAGACGATCGGAAGGCTGCGCGGATCGTGCTCGAAGGTCCGACATCGGAACGCCGGGAAGTGTGTCGCCGGGAAGCGTTGCAGTTCGTCGAACTCGATGATGCCTTCGTATTCCGGAAGGTGCCCGTCAGGTAACAGGCGGCGGCGACGGCTTCGCGGTGCGGCGGCATCGCCGGGCGCCAAACTGGCCAGCGTCCCGTGGCGCATGTAGGATCGGCGGCGGCGCCCGAGGGACGGCTCGCCGACCCGGAGGCCGAGGGGGACGCGCGATTCCGAGTTCTGACGACCGAGACATGATCGAGGAGGGAGGCGGCCCCGCGTTCGAGCGGGGCGGCACGGCTCTGGCGGTCGAAGACGTGCACAAGAGCTTCGGCCCGGTCGAGGTCCTGAAGGGCGTCTCCCTCAGCGCGAACGATCACGACGTGGTCTCGATACTCGGCTCGAGCGGCTCGGGCAAGAGCACCCTGCTGCGCTGCATCAATCTGCTGGAAACTCCCGATTCGGGCCGCGTGTACGTGAAGGGGGAACTCATCCGGATGCGCGAGAGCCGCCGGGGCGGCCTGGTTCCCGAGAATCCGAAGCAAGTGGAGCGGATACGCGGGAAGCTCGCGATGGTGTTCCAACAGTACAATCTATGGTCGCACATGACGGTCATTCAGAACGTCATCGAGGCACCGGTGCACGTGCTCAAGATTCCCCGCGCCGAAGCCGTGGAGCGCGGCGAGGAGGAGCTGCGACGAGTGGAACTGTACGATCGCCGCGACTACTATCCGGCCCATCTTTCGGGCGGACAACAACAGCGCGCGGCGATTGCCCGCGCTCTCGCGATGCAGCCCGACGTGATGCTGTTCGACGAGCCCACATCGGCGCTCGATCCGGAGTTGGTCGGCGAGGTGCTGCGAGTAATGCGCGGCTTGGCCGAGGAAGGCCGCACCATGCTGGTGGTCACCCACGAGATGGGTTTCGCCCGGGAGGTGTCGGACCGGGTGATGTTTCTCCATGAAGGCAGAGTGGAGGAGAACGGGAAGCCGGACGAAGTGTTCCAGAATTCGAAGTCGGAGCGCTTCCGGCAATTCCTCGCCGGAACGTTGAGATGACGGCGTGGGCCCCGGTGCGGGCAAAGGTCCCACCCGGCCGTCGCCGGCCCGCCCCGTCGAAATGAAAGGAGGAACCAGCATGAAACGTTTCACCACCGCGTTGGCGGCGGCGGCACTTGCCGTCGCGGCCGGCACCGCGTCCGTGTCCGCCGGAGAAGAGCTCCGGATCGGAGTCGAAGGCGCCTATCCACCGTTCTCCTGGAAAGAGGCGGACGGGTCCCTGAAGGGATTCGACATCGATATCACGTTCGCTCTCTGCGAGAAGATGGGTCGCGAATGCACGCTCGTCGAGCAGGACTGGGACGGCATGATCCCCGCCCTCCTCGCGAGGAAGTACGACGCCATCGTCGCGTCGATGTCCATCACCGAGGAGCGAAAGAAGCGCGTCGACTTCACCGTCAAGTACTACAACACGCCGGCGCGTTTCGTGGCCGCGGAAGGATCGGACCTCGACGTTTCACCGGCCGGGCTGGCCGGAAAGGCGGTGGGCGTGCAGCGTGGGACGACCCACCAGTGCTTCATGGAGAAGCTCTTTCCGGAGGCCGACCTGAGGCTCTACCAGACGCAGGAGGAGGTCTTCCTCGACTTGGCCGCAGGGAGGCTCGATGCCCAGTTCTCGGATGCACTCCAGGCCGACGAAGGCTTTCTCAAGTTGGACGCGGGCAAGGGCTTCGCCTTCGTCGGCGGTCCTCAATACGACCTGGAATGCCACGGCGAGGGCGCCGGCGTCGCCTTGCGCAAGGGCGAGGACGAGCTTCTCCAGGCGTTCAACGCGGCGATCCTGGCGATCCGCGAGGACGGCACCTACAAGTCGATCAACGACAAGTACTTCGACTTCGACGTGTACGGCGACTAGCCCGCCGACGACCGGGTGGGACCTCCGGGTGAAGAGTCCCCGGTGAAGCGGCGCCGCCCGAGTTCGCGCGGCGGGCCCCGCCGGTCGCTCTCCGCGCCTTCGATCGCCGCCCGGCGGGCGGGCTCCGGGCCCAGATGGACACGGTAGTCGCCTATCTGCCGGCCATTCTGAGGGGCACCAGCGTCACCGTCGCGGTGGCCCTGTGCTCCGCGGTGCTGGCCGTGTTTCTGGGACTGCTCGGCGCGTGGGGGAAGATCGCGCCGTCGCGGACCGCGAACGCCGTTACCGGCGCCTACACCACCCTCATCCGCGGGGTCCCCGATCTCGTGCTGATGCTGCTCCTGTTCTACGGAGGGCAGCAACTCCTGAACGATATCGGCGCCGCTACCGGGTGGTGGGGATATATCGAAATCAGCCACTTCACCGCCGGCGTATTCACCATCGGGTTCATCTACGGCGCCTACATGACCGAGACGTTCCGCGGCGCCTATCTCGCGATCCCGAGAGGCCAGATCGAGGCCGGGACCGCCTGCGGCATGAGCGGCAGCCTCGTGTTCCGCCGCATCGTCTGGCCGCAGCTCGTGCGCTACGCCCTCCCCGGATTCGGCAACAACTGGCTGGTGCTCCTCAAGACCACCGCTCTCGTATCGGTGCTGGGCTTGCACGAACTGGTCTGGGAGTCGTTCACCGCCGGCCGGTCCACGCGCCAACTCTTCACCTTCTTCTTCGTGACCATGGCCATCTACCTGGTATTGACCGCGATCTCGGACACGGGACTCAGGTGGCTCGAGCGCAAGTACAGCGCCGGCGTGAGAAGGGCCTGAACAGTGGAAGATCCGCGCGGCCCGAGCCTCCTCGACGCGATCCGCGACTTCAGCGGGAACGCGTCGCCGCTCGATTTCGTGCTCATCATCCAGCACTGGGAGATGTTTGCGGCCGGAGTCGGCTACACCCTGCTGCTGGTCGCGGTCTCGCTCGTCATCGGCGGTGCGCTCTCGCTGCCGCTCGCCGTCGCGAGAGCCTACCGGACTCCCGTCGTCAATCAGGTAGTCTGGGCCTACGTCTACCTCTTTCGCGGCACCCCGCTCCTGGTGCAGCTCTACATCATCTACTACGGCCTCGGGCAGTTCGAAATCGTGCGCGAGAGCTTCCTCTGGCTGGTCCTGCGCGAGCCCCTGTGGTGCACCCTCATCGCCTTCGTGCTGAATACCGCCGCCTATACGACCGAGATATTCCGCGGAGCCGTCGAGGCGGTGCCGTACGGGGAGGTCGAGGCGGCCAAGGCATACGGCATGTCGGCCCGGCTGCGCACGTCCCGGATCGTGCTGCCAAACGCCCTGCGCCGGGCGTTGCCGGCGTATTCCAACGAAGTCATCTTCATGCTGCACGGCAGCGTGGTCGCGAGCACGGTGACCATCGTCGATATCCTCGGCGCGGGCCGGATCCTCAACTCGAAATACTATCTGGCCTACGAGGGCTTCCTCGCCGCCGCGGTGCTCTACATGCTCCTGGTGTACGCCATTACCCGGGGCTTCAAGATCTGGGAGCGGCACTGGCACGCACATCTTCGCCCGCGCGCAGCCTGACCGCCTCCGGACGGGCAGATCCACGCGCGACCCGTCCCGCGGCCGAAGAAGACCACACCTTCCTCCGCCCCTCCCGTTCAACGGGGCGTCGTTACGAGACGCCCACGACGAGCCCCAGCGCCATCGCGGTACACGCCTCGACGCGGACCACGCAGCTCTACAACAAATTGTCCGAGGAGATCTCGCTCCACGAGATCGAGTGTATCCACATCTGAGCGCTCTCAGCGACAATCGACCGTGAGGCGTACGAACTCCCAGTGTTCGTGCGCGGGTGGCCAGCCTTCTTTGCCGTCACATGCTTCCGCTACAGTGCACTGACGGCCCCTGTGTTGATGGTACAGGAGTCGGGTCTTCTTCTCCTGTGGTGTGTTGTCCCGACTGTGCAACATGAGCCGAAGAATCAACGGTGACGCAGTGCGAGGCAGATTCAGTTTGTGTGCTCTGGCCTGTCAGGGCGGTTACGTTGGAGCGGACCTCGGGCGATGATGCCGCAAACCGTCGGACCGTCCGGTGTCGCGGGGCCGCGACCGGCCTCGCCGCCCGTGGGCACGACCCTCGCCCGTCCTGACCGGAGCCAGTGGATACCGTCACCCAGGTAGCGCTCGGGGCCGCGGTGGGCGAAGCGGTCCTCGGGCGCAAGGTGGGTCGTCGAGCGCCCGTGTGGGGAGGGCTTTGCGGGCTCGCACCGGACCTCGACGTCTTCTGGCCGTATGCGGACCCGATGGCCGCGTTCACCTGGCACCGCACCTACAGCCACGCCTTCCTGGTGCTCGCCCTCGCGACACCGGTCATCGCTTGGGCGGCGACCCGAATCCACCCCGCAACCCGCCCCCATTGGCGGGGCTGGCTGGTGCTGGTGTTCCTTGCACTCGTCACCCACCCGATCCTCGACTGCTTCACGGTGTACGGCACCCAGGTCCTGATGCCGTTCTCGGACCTACCGGTGGGGTGGGCGACGATCTTCATCATCGATCCGGTGTTCACCGTGCCCCTCATCATCGGGGTGACGGGCGCGCTCGCCGTGCGCCGGGGCGATCTGGGGCACCGGCTGAGCAACGCGGGCCTCGCAGTCGCAGTCGCGTGGCTCGCCTGTACGGTCGCCATCAAGGCGCACGTCGACCGTGTGGCGGAGGAGTCCCTGCCCGTTGCGGGCACGACCCGCTGGCTCACCGTTCCCACACCCTTCAACGCGGTGTTGTGGCGGGTGGTCGCGATGACCAGCGAGGGGCACTTTCTCGAGGGCTACTACTCCCTTATCGATGCGCAGCGCAGGTTCTCGTTCGTGTCGCGCCCGGACGGCCACGAGCTCCTGGAGCGGCTCCGCGGGGAGGCGCCGGTCGAGCGCCTGATATGGTTCTCCCGGGGCTTCTTCGCGGGCCGCGAGCGCGAGAGCGGGGAGATCGCGATCTCCGATCTGCGCATGGGGCTGGAGGAGCGGTACGCGTTCTCGTTCGTGGTGGGCCGTCGCGAGGAGCAGGCGGTCGAGCCGGCGCCGGTGCGGCAGGAGCCGGAATTCGACTATCCGCCCGGCTGGGGAGAGCAGCTGTGGGAGCGCATTGTGGGGCGTTCGTCCCATCCTGGCTGCATCCTGGGCTGCTGAGGCGCGCGGGCGCCACTCGGGCGGTCCTCGCACGACCGGGACTCCGGCCGGCGAATCGGGAGCACAGATGCGTTCGCCGGCTCGGTTGGAGTCTTGGGGGCCGGCGCCTTGGAAGCGTTGGTGGCGGAGGCTGGGCGCGCCTCCGGACGGGCAGATCCACGCGCGACCCGTCCCGCGGCCGAAGAAGACTACACCTTCCTCCGCCCCTCCCGTTCAACGGGGGAGGATTGGGCGGGGATGGCCGGCCGTCGTTACGAGACGCCCACGACGCGATGGCAATCGTCGCGACGCCCCAGACGATACTGCGAAGCCAGCGGAGTCCGGAGGCGTAGGCGGGCAGGTAGACCACCCGGCTGCAGAACCATATCCAGCCGCCGTACGAGGTCAGTTCGTTGGCGCGGCCGGACAACTCGGCGGCAATGAGCACCGCCAGGGCGGCGGGCAGCGTTTCGAGATAATTCGTGAACGCGCGCCGCAAACGCCCGCTCAACAGGGTTTCGCGCGGCGGATCGTCGCGAGCGCCGAACGCCCAAGCGTTTCCGGCGACGCCCCATTGCGTCAATCCATGTGCGCAGACATGGACGAACAGCCACGCCCCCGCAAGCACGATCAGCAAAACTTCGTCGGTCACTGTTTTCTCACTTTCACCTCGACCGCGATTTGGCGCCGGGGCGCAAATCCGAGTTAGGATTTCTTGCTCGCATAGGATACTTAGTCAGAGAAGGCCGATGCCTACGAGCTTACTTGAGGTCAGGGACCTGCGTACGGTCTTTCACACGCGCGAAGCCGTCGTCCACGCCGTCAATTCAGTGAGCTTCGACCTTCGACAGGGCGAGATACTCGGCGTCGTCGGGGAGTCGGGGTCCGGCAAGTCGGTGACGATGATGTCGCTGCTCGGCCTTTTGCCGTCGCCGCCGGCGGAAATCACCGGTGGTCGCGTCATGTTTGACGGACGGACGCTGCTCGGCATGCAACCCGAGGAATTGCGCCGCACATGCGGCCGCGAGATCGGGTTCGTCTTTCAAAATCCGACGACATCTCTGAACCCGGTTTTCTCGGTCGGATTCCAGTTGATGGAGCCATTGCGGCGTCATCTCGGACTATCGCGCCGGGCGGCAAGGGCCCGGGCCGTAGAGTTGCTCGAACTGGTCGGTATCCCCGATGCCGGGCGCCGCCTGTCCGACTATCCGCACCAGTTCTCGGGCGGGATGTGCCAGCGGGTCATGATCGCGATCGCCCTGTCGTGCACGCCCCGGATCCTGATCGCCGACGAACCGACCACGGCGCTCGACGTCACGATCCAGTCCCAGATCCTCGAGCTGATCGAGAATCTGCGGCACAAGCTCGGCATGGCCGTCATCTGGATCACCCATGATCTCGGCGTAATCGCCGAAATTGCCGATCGCGTCCTCGTGATGTATGCCGGCCAGATCGTCGAACACGCACCGGCGGGAGATCTGTTTACCCGCCCGCAGCACCCGTATACCCGTGCCCTCCTGCGTACAATGCCGGCGGCGCGCGATGACGGCCCCGCTCGGCTTCGGACGATTCCGGGCCAGACACCTACTCTGGTTGCCGATCTCGTCGAATGTCCGTTTCGCCCGAGATGCGAAGAGGCGTTCGCGCGTTGCCGGCAGGAGGTTCCGCGGCGCATGGCCTGTACCGACACGCACGATGCAGCGTGTTTTCTCGTATACCGTCCCGGGGCCAACACCCATGCCTTGTGACCACGACGTTTCCCGGACGCTTCTGGAGGTCGAGGACCTCAAGGTTCATTTTCCGGTGACCTCCGGCCTGCTGCGGCGCACGACCGGTCGCATCAGGGCGGTCGACGGAATCTCGTTCCGCGTGCGAAGCGGCGAGACCCTCGGGATAGTCGGCGAGTCGGGCTCGGGGAAGACGACCGCGGGTCGCGCCATACTGCGCCTCACCGGTATAACGGCGGGCAAGGTGCGGATGGACGGCACGGACATCACGGCGGCCGACAAGCGTACGCTCAAACGCATGCGGCCGCTGATGCAGATGATTTTCCAGGACCCCCAGTCGAGTCTCAATCCGCGCATGACCATCGCCGACATCATCGGCGAGCCGCTCGACGAACATCGGCGGCCGACGCGGCGGGAGAGGGCGTTGCGGATCGGCGAATTGATGGACGCCGTCGGCCTCAACCGGGACTATGCCGACCGCTTTCCGCACGAGTTCTCGGGAGGACAGCGTCAACGGATTGGAATCGCCCGGGCCCTTGCGCTCAACCCGAGACTGATCGTGTGCGACGAGCCGATCGCGAGCCTCGATTTCTCCATCCAGGCGCAGGTCGTGAACCTGCTCGCGGACCTGCAGGTGGAATTCGCGCTCACCTATCTTTTCATCAGCCACGATCTCGGCATGATCCGGCACATGGCCGATCGTGTCGCGGTGATGTATCTCGGAAAGATCGTCGAACTGGCCCCG
>JAGWAU010000082.1:11902-17420 GCA_021296255.1 Alphaproteobacteria bacterium
CGGCCGCGCCGGAGATCTCCGGCGCGGCCAGCCGCGACCGCGTGGTGCTGCGCGGCGAAGCGCCGTTCCCTCAGCATCCACCCGGCGGATGCGTGTTCCAAAGCCGCTGCCCGGTGGCGGCCGACATCTGCAAGACGCGGGCGCCCCGACTCGAGGAAATCGCGGCAAACCATCGTGTCGCCTGCCATCTCTGTACCCCAGACGTCGTGGCGGAATCCGATCGGCCTTCAACGCGTACAGATCCGGACAGGCCCCAACAGGAGAAGACAGCATGAAAGCGATATCGTTGGCGATCATGATGGCGGGCGCCCTGCTCGTTTCCGGCGCGGCGGCGGCTGAGCGGGGACGCGACGGTCATGTCAGCATCATCTACTGGCAAGCCCCGTCGATCCTCAATCCGTATCTCTCGGGGGGGACCAAGGATCTCGAGGCCGCGTCGATGATCCTGGAACCGCTCGCCCGGTTCGACGAGTCGGGAAACCTTACTCCCTGGCTGGCCGCCTCTGTGCCGACGGTGGCCAATGGCGGGGTGTCCGCTGACTTGAAGACCATCACCTGGAAGCTGCGCGAGGGCCTCCTCTGGTCGGACGGAAGCCCGGTGACGGCCGCCGATGTCGTGTTTACCGCCGAATACTGCCGCGACCCCGCCGGCGGCTGTTCGCAGCTTGCGAAATTTGACGACGTGACCGCGGTCAAGGCGGTCGACGATCTGACCGTGGAGGTCACCTTCGGCATCCCCAAGCCCTATCCCTACGCCCCCTTCGTCGGCGCCACGTCGCCGATCCTGCAGAAGGCGCAGTTCGCGGATTGCACCGGCGCCCGGGCTCCGGAATGTACAGAGGCCAATTTCAACCCGATCGGCACCGGCCCCTTTCGCGTGACCGAGTTCCGGTCGAACGACGTGATCTCCCTCGCAGCCAATCCCCACTATCGCGATCCGGCGAAACCGGCTTTTGCGACCGTCACGTTCAAGGGCGGCGGCGATGCCGCGGCGGCGGCGCGGGCCGTCCTGGAAACCGGCGAATTCGACTATGCCTGGAACCTGCAGCTCGCTCCGGAGGTGCTGCAAGGTATGCTGGCAGCGGGCAAGGGGGCGCT
Organism: Alphaproteobacteria bacterium; assembly: GCA_021296255.1. Taxonomy (GTDB): domain Bacteria; phylum Pseudomonadota; class Alphaproteobacteria; order UBA2966; family UBA2966; genus UBA2966. The sequence continues at coordinate 13,001 of JAGWAU010000082.1, forward strand.
GGTCTCGAGTTTCGGAACCTTGGTCGAGCGGCTCGTGGTCAACCTGACCGATCCGGCACCGGAGCTGGGCGACGCACGCTCCACCCGCGCCCATCCGCACCCGTTTCTGTCGGACCGCGCCGTCCGCGAGGCCCTGTCGATGGCCATCGACCGCGAGCTTCTCGTCGAGATCGGCTACGGCCAATCCGGACGGCCGACCTGCAATATCGTTCCGGCACCGGAGATCTACGCGTCGAGCGCGAACGAGGATTGTCTGGTGCAGGACATCGAAGGCGCAAAGCGTTTGCTCGAGGAGGCCGGCTGGCGGCCGGGGCCGGACGGTATACGGCAGAAGGGCGGCATACGGCTTTCGATCCTGTACCAGACCTCGACCAACGCGGTTCGGCAGGATTTCCAGGCTCTGATCAAGCAATGGTGGTCGGAGATCGGCATAGAAACGGAACTCCGCAACGTCGACGCGTCGGTGTTTTTCGGCGGTGACCCGGGCAGTCCGGACACCTATCAGAAGTTCTTCGCCGATATCGAGATGTACGCGAACAACTTCGAGGGCGCCGACCCGGAACCGTATCTCGGCAGCTGGCGTTGCGGCAACGAACCGCGGCCGGCCTCGCAATGGCAGGGTGATAACATGCCGCGGTATTGCAGCGAAGAGTACGATCGGCTGCTCGGGGAAATGGCGAGGACCGGCGATCTCGGCGAGAGGGCCCGCCTCGCCAAAGCCATGAACGACATGCTGGTTCAGGGTCATGCGTTGATCCCGCTGGTTCACCGCGGGCGCGTGTCCGCTCATGCGCACTCGCTTGGCGGCGTCCTGCTGAATACCTGGGACAGCGAGATCTGGAACATCGCCGACTGGCACCGGACGCGATGACACCGCGCCCAAGAGAGGTCCTGACGCTCGGGCACCTGAACGGCGGCGGGCGGACGGTCGTACCACGGACAGCCGGTCGCAGGGCCTGACGCGGCAGCGGTATGCTCGTCTATACCGTCCGGCGGATGCTTGTCGCGGTTCCGACGCTGCTCTTCATCAGCCTGATCCTGTTCCTGTTGCTCGATCTCGCCCCCGGGGACCCCACGGCGCAACTGCCGCTGACGATCCCGTCGGAGGTGAAGGAGAAGATTCGCCTGTCTCTCGGGCTCGGCGAGCCGATCCATGTCCGCTACCTGCTCTGGCTCCAACAGTTCTTCGTCAATGAACCGCTTCATCTGCTATCGGAACTGACGGGTCTGGACCTCGCCGGCGATCGACCAAGAGTGATTTCCTGGCAGTCGCGCTCGCCGGTCGTCGATATCGTGGTCGAGCGACTGCCGCAGACCTTATGGGTCGTGGGGCTGTCCTACGTCGTCGGTGTTCTGATCGCCGTCCCGGTCGGGGTCGTCTCGGCCTGCCGCCAGTACAGCTGGTTCGATCAGCTCGGCACCTTCGCGTCCATGGTCGGGTTCTCGGTTCCGACCTTCTTCAGCGGCGTATTGCTGATCGTCGTCTTCTCCGTCCATCTCGGCTGGTTCCCGTCGATCTACGATACTACCCACAGGGTCACCGACTGGGACAGCCTCCTGTTCCAGGTCCGGCAGATGGCGATGCCGGTGATGGTCCTTGCATTCTACAACGCGGCGCAGATCAGCCGCTTCATGCGGGCATCCACGCTCGACAACCTGAATCTCGACTATGTCCGCACTGCCCGGGCCAAGGGAATGCCGGAGCGGATAGTCATCCTCGTTCACGTGTTGCGGAACTCGATAGGCCCGGTGGTCACCGTTATCGCGCTCGGCGTCCCGACCATATTCGGCGGTGCAATCATCACCGAGCAGGTCTTCAAGGTTAACGGGCTCGGCCAGCTCCTGATCATCTCGATCCAGGCCAGCGACCTTCCGATGGTGCAGACCCTGACGTTCATCTTCGCCGTCCTGATCGTCCTGTTCAATCTGCTCGCGGACCTCCTGTACGGCATTGTCGATCCGAGGATCCGCTATGATTGAGGCCGCTCCGCTGCGGAGCTCTCGCGGGCGTGACGTGTGGCTGCAATTCAAGAGCCATAAGGGGGCGCTGCTCGGGTGCGGCTTCTTCGTCTTCGTCCTGTGTTTCGTCACGATCGGCCCCGCGTTCTGGACGATCGATCCCCAGTTCATCGACGTCCGGACGCGCAATTCGGGAATGAGCCTCGCCCATCCCCTGGGCACCGACCAGCTCGGGCGAGACATGCTCGCCCGCCTGATGATCGGTGGCCGGACCTCGGTCGCGGTCGGCATTGCCGCGATGCTGTTGTCGCTTCTCATCGGCGGCCTGATCGGCATTCTGGCCGGATTCGTGCGGCGGCTCGATGGTCCGCTGATGCGCCTCACGGACCTGTTTCTGGCCCTGCCGCTCCTGCCCCTGCTGCTTGTCGTCATCTTGCTGTTTCGCGATACGCTGCGGGCGACCTTCGGGCCGGAAACGGGTATCTTTTTCCTGATTGTCGCGGTCATAGGCATCACCAGCTGGATGCAGACCGCCCGGGTCGTCCGGGGCGAGGTTCTAACCGTCAAGGAACGCGAGTTCGTGATCGCGGCGAAGTCCATCGGCACGCCGGCACACCGGATCGTCCGGCGCCATATTCTGCCGAATGTTCTATCGCCGATCATGGTTTCGGCGGCCCTCGGCATAGCCAATGCCATCATCACCGAATCGGCATTGTCCTTTCTCGGGCTCGGATTTCCGTCGGATTTCGCGACGTGGGGACGCCTGCTGTTCGATGCCACGGACTATCTGCAGGGATATCCGAGCCGGGTGTTGTGGCCCGGCTTGGCGATTTCGCTCACCGTCCTGTCGGTCAACTACATGGGCGACGGGCTCCGCGATTCGCTCGATCCACGAATGCGTGGGCGCTGACTGCTTTCCGGGGACGTCCCGCTCCCCACCACCCCGCCGACGCCGGCCCGAGCACCGTATCGCCGGCAGGATTGCCGAGGCCGCAGGATGAAGCGACAACGAAGGTACGCAACCCTCCACAAAACGACGCCCTTGCTCGTATTCGCCATACCCTCTAGACGTTTGCTGACTCTGCCCTTGACCCGTCCCGGCGTTCTGCCGTAGGGGAAGAGAGACATGGCGCTTGAGATCAGACCGACCGACGCGACTCTCGGCGCCGTCGTACGCGGCGTTCGGCTCTCCTCCCTGGACGACGACATATTCCCCGACATTGAGCGCGCGTGGCATGACTTCGCCGTGCTGATCTTTCCGGACCAGCATCTTTCCGAGGCGGAGCAGATCGACTTCAGCCGCCGCTTTGGGCCTTTGGAGCGCAGCCTCACCGCCAACAACGTCGGCGCCGACCCGGACATCATCGTGCTGTCCAACGTCAAGGAGGACGGCAGCCTCTGGCCGGACGAGAGCGCGCATGGCCTGTTCCTGAAGGGCAACAACTATTGGCATACCGACAGTTCGTACAAACGCCTTCCGGCCAAGGGGTCCGCGTTGGCCGCAAGGATCGTGCCGGAGACCGACGGCGAGACCGCGTTTGCCGACATGCGCGCGGCATATGACGCTCTCGATCCCGAGATGCGCACCTACCTCTCGGACAAGATCGCCGTGCACAGCTATGCGTACAGCCAGGGCAAGGTCGGCGGAACGAATGCCTTGAACCAAGCGGAATGGGACGCGCTACCGCCGGTCCGGCATCCCGTGATCCGGCGCCATCCGGAGACCGGGCGGCCGTGTCTCTATATCGGGCGCCATGCGAGCCATCTCGTCGGCGAAGACGAGAACGAGAGCCGCCGGCTGCTCGAGCGGCTGTGCGCGGAGGCGTGCCGGCCTCCTCGGATCTACACCCACCGATGGCGGGTTGGCGACTTGGTCCTGTGGGACAATCGCTGCGTTCTCCATCGTGGCCTCGGCCATCCGGGCAACCAGGCACGCCACATGACCCGTACCACCATCGCAGGCGATGGCGAGTCCAACGAATGGCTGCTCTCCGCCTGACACATCCGTTGCCGGGGAACCGAAGGCAGCGTTAGGTCACGCTCTCGCCGTGGAGCGCAGCGTCGAGACCCTGGCTCTCCTGGTCTCCTTCGATGCGAAGGCCGGTCACGAGCCAGACGACCACCAGCAGTATGAACGCGGCGATGGCGCAGTATCCGGCGGTGACGAGAACGCTGATGGCCTGGATCGCGACCTGGAAAGCGTTGCTTTCGATGGCGCCCGGAACGCCGCCGATCGCCTCCGCGGCGAACACGCCGGTGAGCACCGCTCCGGTGATACCGCCGAGGCCGGGGATGGGGTCGGGAGACGCCCGGCAGACGTTGTCTTGCGTGCGGGTTTGCGCTTGGGTTTTGTGGACAATGGTGTCGGTGCGGGCTAGAACAGGTCGCTGTTCCGGGGTGTCCGGGATGGCGGAGAGGATTTTGGAGGGGTGGAGCGATGGATGTTGCGACGGAACGGCAG
>JAGWAU010000083.1:0-12127 GCA_021296255.1 Alphaproteobacteria bacterium
GCTATCCGGGAACTGCGATTCGGCATACGTAAGACCCCTCCGGTGTTCCTGCACATGGACTACTGGCCGGGCAACGTGCTGTGGCTCAATGGGCGGGTGTCGGCGGTCCTCGACTGGGACGCCGCGGGTTACGGAGACGCTGCGTTGGATGTCGGATACTTCAGGATGAACATGTACCTGAGGGGCGTCAAAGAGGCCGCCGGTATCTTTCTGGAGCACTACGAGGCGGCACGCGGTCCAGTGCTTAATCTCGGGTTCTGGGAGTTGGCTTGCGCGGCGCGCCCATTGCCCGTTCCGTCGGCCTGGATTCCTTTTTCTCGGCAGATGGGCGACTTGGGTGCGACTGACGATCGGGCGGAGACGGACTACTACGAGTTCGTGGAGGAGGCCATGGGGCGGGCGAGGGAAGGACGGTGAGGGGGGCGCTCAGTGGCAATTGCGGAAGGGACCTTTCATTTGTCATCCATCCACCAACTCTATGCGGTCTGTGAAGCGCCGAAAGTCTGCCCTGTTGAACGTCAGTATCCGGCGTTCTCCATGGGCCAGCATGGTTGCCACGATGTTGGCGTCGTGAATTTGTTTTCCTGCAACCGCAAATTCTTGACATAGAGCGATGAGCGTGTCGGTGACCAAGGGGCCGTCCTCCAGAATCTCGAAGGCGCTTATCATTCTCTTCGCGTCAGCCAGCGCTGCTTCCCGTGCGATTGTGACCGGCCAGTGTTGCGGACGAGTTACGACGGCCAGGTACTCGCGCACAACCTGGCGGCTGATCCTCAGCGGTTCAGACTGGTGAGAAGCCCAGTCCAGCCTCGCCCGCGCGGTGCGGTGGTCCGGGGCTTCGAGGACGCGGGCATAGACGAGGACGTTTGTGTCAATGAACATGGGCGTCCTAGACCCTGTCCTCGTACATGTCCTCTCGTCTGAGACTCAGTCCTTCCGGCCAACCGCCCGCGCTGTGGACTGGCCATACCTCGTCGAGATTGAAAGTGGGGAGGGCCTCCGGGGTGTGACCCGGTTTGAAAGACAACGTCTCGGCCTCCATGTCGACGTCCGCGGTCTCCCAACCAGCGATGCTCCAGGCAAGTGCCTGACTGTGGCCGTTGCCGACGCGTTGATTTGCCCACCAGGGCCGATGGAGACGCGCAGATGCAGGTAACTCGAACCCCAGGACAGACTCAATCTCCCTGAAGGTGGTGTTCCAAAGTTGGGCCGGACGGCTACTCAAGTGCGTGTACAGTTTGCTGTACTTGCCTCGCATCACCATCTCCCGGTATTTACGATCTCGATCTATCGCCATGCGGGTCCCCCCAAACGTATGAGCCATTGAACTGCAAATGTGATTGGTACTAGAATATTAGTTAGTTAGTGCGAATGGCGCAAGCTATCTGGTCGTGCATCTCAGACGCGCTAGGTGATTTCGAGGGCCCATCGTCCCGAGTCTGATGCCGGTGTTCAACTAACCCTCATAGACGTGGCGGCGACAACGACCCAGCCCAAACTGCGCACATTTGACGGTCCCTTTGGTCAATCCCCACCATCGCGACTGGACCAGCCTAATTGCCCATTCATGCACTAATGCCGGCCGTAAGCGGCGTTCGGACTCGTAAAGGGAACAACGTGGAGCTATACCTGATATACGGCCTGCCGGGCGTTGGGAAGCTGGCGGTCGCCAGGGAGGTGGCGCGGCTGCGGCCGCGGTACAGGCTGTTTCACATTCACATGCTGGCGGACTTGCTGGAGCCGGTTTTCGGGTTCGATGGCCCGGGGTTCATTAATTTGCGCGACCGGATCTGGCCGATGGAGATCGAGCAGGCCGTCGCCGATGGAATCCCGGGACTTGTCACCACGATGGTCTTTGAGCGGTCCTTGCCCGACGACCTGGTCCCGAACGTGCGAAACCACGTGGTTGAGAAGGGGGGTGTCGTGCGTTTCGTTCACCTTGTGTGCGACAAGGCGGAAAACGATCGCCGTCTGCAAACCGCCGAGCGGACTCGCTTTCGAAAGATGACCTCGGTCGATTTGTTCAATCGAATCCTCGATTCAGGCCACTTCACGGTGCCCGAATGAATGGGGGATACGTTGACGCTCGATACGACGCATCTGAGCCCGGCGCAGGCGGCAGACAGAATCGCGCAGCACTGGAATTAAAGCCTGCCCGCAGGCGGAGGGCGTTGTCACGCGATGGCTTTATCGGATGTGCCGGTTGGTGACGTTGGCAACCACTCCGAAGTGATCCGACAGTTTCTTTCCGTCGTCTTTGTCGTTGCTGACCACGTCCAGGGACTCAGCCTCCAAATCGTCACTTCGCGCGATGTGGTCGATGGCTTTGCGGTCGTTAAATGTTAAGGCCGAAGTGACTATTGTCAGGCGCTGACCAAAGGCCTTCTCGAGGGCCGATCGGAGGTCACGCGGGGCGCGGCTGTCGGCTCCGATTATCTGGTTGAAGTCCCCGGTCACGATCAGGCGCTCGGCACTTGCCTGCTCGAGGTATTCGGTGAGACCAGCGAGGTATTGTCCATGGTCTTTCCATGGTTTCTTGCGTTCACACCTTCGCCATTTCTCCGTGCGTGATGCGTGCCAGGGGATGCAGATTCCGACAACCGTGACCTCTCCCATTGATGTCTGCGTGACGCCGGACACGAACCGTCCGGGCGGCATCGATTCGACACCCACGTCGTCGACCAGTTCCCACGGTTCCCTCGACCACAGCATGACTTTTCGCCTGTGGGGTTTGATGGGGTACCCGTAATCGGGCTGCGAGCTGATCTTGTAGCCAGGTTGGGACAGCAAGCCGTCGTGGGTCTCGGTGAGGCAGACGATTTCTGGTTCGTGCTGCTCGATGCGTCACAGGATCTCGGCGCGGTGGCCCGACCGGGGAGATGCCCATTCGACGTTCCAGTTGACGAGTTTCATTTGCATGCCTCGGATTTTGAGCCGGGTGGGGAGAGGCCCGGTGATGATTGACAGCGGTGGCGCCACGTGGGACTGTCGCACGCGGCTGTGGCGGCTCAGGCGGCATGATACTTGTCGCCCGTCTGCATTGCGTTGACCGAGGATGGCAGGGAAAGTATGGTTGAACCATGGCCGAGGCACTAAAAAATGGGCGTCAGGAGGACGCGATGGTGGGCCGCGACTACGTGCCGGGGGACATTGCTGTTCGGGGACAGTCCATATTTAGGGACCAGATACGATCCCAACTTGGGCCGGTCGAGAAGGGCACGTTCGTTGTCATAGACATCGAGAGCGGCGATTACGAAGTCGACGCCAGAGACGCTACGGCCACGCGGCGCCTGTTGAAGCGAAGACCGGGAGCTGTTACTTACGGGGTGCGCGTCGGATATCGCGCGGCTTACAGCCACGTCGGTGGTTTCCACAAGCCCTGACGGCAGTGATCCAAGGAAAGGTAGGCGGCAACCAACAGGCATTGGTTGCCGTCGCCATAATGGACGGGTCTGGCCGTGCCCAGTCTATGGAGTTTGTCCTGGACACGGGATTCACCGGCTACCTGACTTTGCCCCCGGAGTCCATCCGTAGACTGGCATTGCGGTCTGTAGGCCAAAGGACCTTTGAACTGGCTAATGGCGACCTCTTTGACTTTCAGGTCTACATCGGGTCGGTGTTGTGGCATGGGCGCCCGAGCGACGTACTGGTGCTGGAGTCGGATAGCGCTCCATTGCTGGGCATGACTTTGCTCTGGGGAAGCAAAGTGACTGTGGACGCGTTACACAACGGACAGGTCACCATCGAAGAATTGTGAGTGCGGTGGTGGCCGCCTTGGACCACCCGGGCTCATTCGCGCGTGTGCTGGAAAACGTAAGTGTGGGCCCTTTGGCAACGAATTCCGTGAACTTTGCGTGGGCAATTTAGATTATTGCCACAAGATTCGTTGTTTTGCTAGTTGACACTGGCTAGGGCAATAACTAAATTGCCCATCCTCAAACGTCGTGGGGCCGCGTGAAACTGGCATCGAGTGTGGGATTGCCGGATCGGGCGCTGGGCTTCAACGGAGGGTCAGGTCATGGCCAGCTATCAGAATCTGAAGAACCGCATGGATAACGGCGATGTGATCATTTTGGACGGGGCAGTGGGGACGGAACTGCAGGCGATGGGTGTGCCGATGCACCCAATCTCCTGGTGCGCTCCGGGCAACTACACGCATACGGCAACGGTGCGGCTGATGCACGAGCGTTACATCCGGGCGGGGGCGGACATAATAACCACCAATTCGTTCAATGGCATTCGACCTGCCCTCGAGGCGTCTGGTTACGGCGAATTGGTGAGGGAAATTAACACGCGGTCAGTGGACGCGGCGATCGAGGCCAGGAACCGGGCGGCCGTGGACAGAGAGGTCTACATCGCCGGTTCCATCTCGTGTCGAATCCCCATACGAGACGGGAATACCGGGGCGCTTTCGGGCGGCACCGGCCACGGTTACGGCGCCAGCATTCCGGCAGATGAGTTACGTGCTTACACCGACGAGCAGGCGGACATCCTGGCTGAGTCCGGGATCGACCTATTCCTTATCGAGCAGATGTGGGCCGACAACGAGTCCCGGGTTATTGCCACCGAGTCGGCCAAGGCAACCGGCCTGCCGGTTTGGGTGGCGTTCACGGCGTCCACGGCGGCCGACGGGCGGACGATCAAGCTGGACGTGGGCGCTGATCGCGGGTACGTCGGCGGCAAGAAGCAGCCGTTGTGGACTTCGAACTGGCGGACGGTCGACTACGACATGACCCTGGCTGCGGGGATCGCCGAGATCGCCCCGCTGGAGCCGGACGTGATTGGAGTCTTCCACGCCACGGCGTCCGACACCACGGCGGCGCTCAAGGTTGTTCACGACCAGTGGTCCGGCCCTGTTGTTGCGTATCCGGATGCCGGCAGGACCGACTATCTAGTGACTTGGCAGGACCGCGGCGTCCCCAACGAGGTGGGCGTGGCGGCGTTAACGCAGGAAGCCGCCAAGTGGGTCGAGATGGGCACCCAGGTTATTGGCACGTGCTGTGGTTTCGGTGTCGAGTACATCAGGGCGCTGAGCGACTCTATGCCGCCCAGGCTCACATCGCCGCGAAAAGCAGCATAGGATAATCTGCGCTGGCACAGAGACGCCGCCCACCCGGGCGCGCGTACGCGTGCATTAATTCAGGTTGACCTCCGAAACGGCGAGGAGGCGCTCACGTGGAATCCAGACCGCTGGTGGTGGTTGGCGCGGGAATCGCGGGTACGGCCGCCGCTATAGAAGCTGCGCGGGCCGGGGTGCAAGTCACGCTGGTGGACGAGAACCCCGTCAGCATGTCCACGATGGGGCTCGACGTGCCGCTTTTCTTCGGCGAGCGGATCGAACCTGCGCTGAGCAACCGGGCCGTGATGCTGGGGAGAGTGATCGCCGCCAATCACGCGACGGCGGAGGCAGCGTCGGCCGGTGTTGACGTGCGTATCGGCACATGGGTCTGGGGCGCATTTCGTAATTCCGATACGAGCAGGTTGCTCGACGGCCCACAACTCGGATTGGCCGACGACAGGCAGTCGTGGATGGTCAAGTACGACCGGCTCATCGTTGCTGCCGGAGCGAGGGACCTGGGCATGCCTTTTTTGGGCTCGGACCTTGCCGGGGCGATGGGCGCAAACGGCGCCCATTCGTTGATAAGCCTCTACCAGGGACTGACTTCGCAGCGCATGGTGATCCTGGGCTCGGGCAACCTGGGCCTCAACACCGCCCGGATGGCGCTGACGAGTGGGGTTGAGGTCGCCGCCGTCGTGGACGCGGCGCCCGCCGTTGGAGGCTCCGGGGCGCTAGTGTCGGAGTTGCGTAACCTGGGCGTGGAGTTTTACACGTCTCACACCGTTAAAGAAGCGGCGGGCGCGGAAGGCGAAGTCGAGTCGGTCGTGCTGGTGGAGGTCGATGCCGACAACGAGCCGGTCGGCGGATCGGAAAAGGTATTCGCTGCCGACACCGTATGCCTGGCGATCGGGTTGGTCCCCAACATCGAGCTGCTGAGTCTCCTTGGCTGCGACCTGACGTTCAAGTCTGAGCTTGGCGGGTTCGTGCCGGACCACGACGAGTGGATGCGGACGACCGTCGACAACGTTTACGCGGCGGGGGACGCCGCGGGATTCCACGATGGGATGGTCCTGGACCCGGATATCGCGCGGAACCAGGGCCGGTTGGCAGGGATAGCCGCCGCCGAGTCGTTGGGCGCGATCGACAGCGCGGAGGCCCGCGCCCGCGCGTCAGACATCCGGGCATTGACCGAAGTCAGGCCGACCGAGGTACACAGCGGCTGGAGGCGATGGCTCGAGTCACTTGTCAACGCGGGGGGACCGGGTGTTCACGTGTGCCGGTGCGAAGAGGTCACGTGTGCCGAACTGATCGGTCTGCAGCCGCCGCGGTATTTGAACTGGACGTCTGAGCAGATGAGCCGGCGGAACCTTCAGACCCATGTGAAAGACGGGCCGGTCAACCCGAACCACGTCAAACGCCTGACGAGGGTGGGGACGGGCCACTGCCAGGGACGGCTATGCCGCGAGCAGGTGTCCATGCTGGTTGCCGGGGAGTCCGGGACTGACGTTGCCGACCTGCCCATGATGACTTACCGTCCGCCGGTGCGGCCGCTGCCGCTGAAGATCATGTGGCCTCACGACGAGACGGAGCAGGTGCGGACTGAGTGGCCCAAGTGGTTCTACCCGCCGGGCAAGGTGCTTGGGTAGGCGGGACGACAGTGCCCGGACCGTTGGAGAGACATGTTGCCTTTAGATAGAGCGGACGTGGTCGTCATAGGGGCCGGGGTTTCGGGCTTGAGCACGGCGTGGTACCTGGCCAGGGCGGGCAAGAACGTCGTGGTGGTCGACAAAGGGATGATTGGAGGAGAGGCCTCGGGGCGAAACGGCGGGATGATCAGCGAGCGGGTCGACGAGCCGGACCTTATACCGATGGCCGTCGAGTCGCTGGAGTTGTGGAAGACGCTGGACGATGATCTGGGTTATCCGACGGAGTTCATTCACCAGGGCAGGCTCCAGGTTGCCGTGACCGAGGAGGAGATGGGCGACCTCTACTCGGAACGGGATGTTGCAATGCGCCACGGGATCAGCGTGGAAGTGGTCGACACCGCGGAGATACGGGACATGATTCCTGGGATCTCCGACAGGGTGCTGGGCGGGACCTTCTTCGCCAACGGCGGTCACGCCAATCCTCAGCGGACCGTCCAGGCGTATGCATGGGCCTTCCAGGACCTTGGGGGCGAGATTTACCAAAACACAGCTGTCACGGGCTTCAGGGTTGCCGGGGGAAGGGTCTCTGCAATTGAGACGACCGCGGGCGTCATCGAGACGGACGTGGTGGTTGCTGCCGCGGGTCCCCAGACCGGGCTGCTTGCCGAGATGGTGGGCGCACACGTCCCGGTTGCTCCGGCCCGGGTGGAGATACTGGCGACGGCCCCGCTGCCGCCGCTATTCGATATCGCACTCGTGGGGAACGGGCTGTACGGCCGCCAGGCCGCGAGGGGCAACCTGCTTTTCGGCGGCGGGCCGCATGAGTGGATCGACGTGGACCTGACCGGCGAGCCTGGCAAGCCAAACACGCCGCTCATCAGGAACATCGCGCGCAGGCTAGCCGAGATGATCCCGGGTGTGGCGGAAGTCCCGGTGATCAGAAGCTGGGGCGGAGTCGTGGAACAGTGCCCCGACTACATGCCCATCATCGACGTCCTGGATAGTCCAAGCAACTACGTGGTAATGACCGCGTCGGCGCACGGATTCGGCCTGACGCCCGCCACGGGCAAGGTCGTCAGCGACCTCAGCGGATTGCGGCTGGGGCGGTTTGCGGAAGTGAAGCCCGGCTGGCGTGAGGAGCGCGGCTGGGTGGCGGTCTCTTGATTTAGGGGGACTTTCGCTTAACTATCTGTTTGCCGACGAAGGCCGTAGCCCTCGCGGGCCGAGTAATTGAAACAGCAAAGTGCTAAACGGCTGCGGCCGTGTACACATGCTGTTCACCGTGTTCGAAGCTATTCCCCACGGGTCAGTGGTCGACCTCTTCTACGGGTTCAGAGTGAATTTCGTGGATGGTCAGCGGAAGGCCAGATCGTTTGGCCGCCAGCCATTGGTTGAAAGATCTTCGGCTTTCACCGGACTTTTGGCCGGTCACCAGCATTTCTATACTGAGATCTTCGTCCAAGTCAGGCCAATGCAGGTGTCGCCCCTCCGCGTGAATCTCCCAGTTATTCCGCTCCTCGGGTGTGGCGTGGATCAGCCTCGGATACCAGGCCAAGGGGACGGAGATTGTGCGGCCATCGGACAGTTCAGCCGTCAAACTGTCCCCGGTCACGTCAATGGTAATCGCCCCGGGCACATCAATGCTAACGGTTGAAATAGCCATGCCTTGCCTCCAGGAACTCTGATTGGTGTTGCTCGACGATTCTCCGGATACGCCGGATGGCATTCTATCCCGTAGATGTTCGCGATGACGTCGACACGTGAGGGTGGGGACGGATGGTGGCGTGTGACGGCCGGGAGATTCTTCGCTTCGTTCAAGGATGACAGTTGGGCGAAGGCGGTTTGGATGGAGCAGCTTGGCTCCTGATAGTACCGGTTAGACCTCCATGACGCCGAATCCGACGGCGTAGTCGCAGCCGGCGCGTTCGCCGATGGCGGCGGCTCCCCAGGTGAGGAAGTCCTCCGGGTCGAATGACTGGGAGAGGTTGTCGATATAGACGCGGTGTTCCTTGAGCGAATCGACGCCCTTGTCTATGAATTCGGTGACGTCGACGTAGTGCGTGATGTTGGGGGGGGCGGCGATGTAGACGGTTTTGACGCCGTGCCAGGGCTCGTGGCCTTCGTCGAGGAGTTCGGGGAAGATCCAGCGATTGTCGGCGTCGCGGGCTGCGTCCAGGATGGCGAGTCCGACGGCGCGGTGGTCGGCCATGTTCAGCCTTCCGCTGCCAAATGTGAGTTCGTGATTGATGGTAACCAGGACATCTGGCTTGACCTTTCGGATCACGCGGGCGAGGTCGCGGCGGAGCGGCAGTCCGTACTCGATGATGCCGTCGGGGTGGTCGAGGAACTCGACCGAGTCGACGCCAACGACGCGTGCGCTGTTTATCTCCTCCTGCACCCGCAGCCTGCCCGTCTCGTCGGGGTGCATGGAATCGATGCCGGCCTCGCCCCTGGTGACCATGACGTAGCTGACGTCCTTGCCCTGGGAGGTCCAGCGGGCGATGGCGCTGGCGGCGCCGTACTCGAGGTCATCGGGATGGGCCGCAATGGCGAGGGCGCGGGACCAGTCTTCGGGGATGGGTAGGAGGTTTGGGGGTTGTTCTGGCATGGTGGGGGTATGGTAGCGCAGGGAATATCGTGACATCAGACCCTGACACGCCGGACCCAAATGCCCCGACGTTCGATTTCAGTGGTTCAGGCGTCGACCATGAGGTCGTATCCGGCACTACACATTTCCTGCAACTCGAAAAGCCGGAGGAGTGTGCGGCGGTGTTGGTGGGGGTTTTGGGGGAGGGATAGGTAATGAGGTGGGGGCGTTGTTCCGTGCCCGGCTCCAAGGCGGGTGTGACACCCGCCGCTACGGGGGATGATGAGATGACGATACTGCCGTAGTCCCGGCCAGCCTACGCGGGGGCAGTTTTGGGAGGCTGGTCCGCGGATCGTCGTGTATGTGAGGTCGCTGTGAATCGTAGGTGGGGGTAACGTCCGATCGCTCAGTGGACTGGACTTAGTCGGCGTGGTGTGGCTTCAATTCACTTTGATCGAACTGGTTGTCTGCCTGCGAGTCACTTGGGCAGTTCGAGACTTCGACAGTGGACCTGTCCTTCGATGGAACTGATCACCTCTGCATGAAGCCACTGCCTTTCGAATGGTGTTAACCCGAGCGTCTGCCGACGTAGAGAAGATGGGTCGCCATACCCAAGATACTCGGGTCACTGGAAGTTCGCATGATCAAATCCCTGGCCGCTTGATAGGTGGATGGATCGCTTGTCGCCAGTTCGGACAGAGCCGCTTGGCTGTTCGCGGCGATGCCTTCTGCCGCCAATAGTGCCAGCGTAGTGAAACCATGTTGCTCAAAGAAGGGAGACACCTCGTCAGGCAGCGCTCCATAACCTTCTGTAAAGCGACCAGGTATGTCATTGATGAACACGCCATCTTCCAGCAAACGCTTGATGAAGTCTGGCTGAGCCAGGTGTCGACGCTCGTCTGGCATAGCCAAGGTGCGACGCAGGAAGGCATATCGTGGAATTAACGCCACGAACGCAGGCCCTCCGTCGCGAAGCACACGACGTAGTTCAGAGACGGCGCGCATTCGGTCGATTGGATCGGGAAGATGGTAGAACGGTCCCAAGCTCAACACTGCGTCGAATGAGTTGTCGGCCCAATGCGATAAGTCGCGGGCATCGGCCTCAACCACCTCCTCAACCATCGCGTCCGCCCCAGCTTGGCTTATTTTGTTGCGGGCAATAGAAAGCAGTTCAGGGCATATGTCGGCCAGACTCACAAGATGACCGCGCTCCGCCAGCCAGATTGTGTAGCGTCCAGGTCCACCACCAATATCAAGCACCCGTGCATTGAGCGGCAGGTGCGTGGCAAGCGCATGGCAGGTGACCGCGAATTCGACTGCGCCACCGTCGGGGTTTTCCAGTCTCCCCCACTCACGTTCACCGAAGCTGGCGTAGTAGGCGCGCACGGCATCACGGTTCATAAACGTTGCTCCCGTACTGAGTTTTAGCATTGTTCTTACTTGCTGTTGTCAATGGATCCCCGCTTATTTCATACGCCATTCTTCAAAATCAAGGTGGAAGTGACACTCGCAGCCACGGGCGATTTTGGCCTGCCTGGTTGTGGAAGAGGTGCGGGTGGGATGGACGGTTCAGATTCCTCGGCTTAGCTCGGAATCACTATGGCCTTGTTAAGGCCGCACGAGGTGATGAAATTGGGACGTTGTCTGCCGGTTTATAGGTGTACATGTCTGGCGTGCCCATCCCGGTCCCCACCGTGGATACCGGCTTCCGCCGGTAAGTCGGTGGGAGGGGTGGGTCTGGCGGTACGGGCCGTTATGAAGTCCGGGCGTGGCCCCGCGGCACCCCTGGGTACCGGCCTTCGCCGGTAAGACGATGTGGGCGCTGTCCGGGCCATTTTCATAGCAGTCGTCAGGATAAACTGCTGCATCCGGTAGATTGACGGGTCTAATTGTGGTTCGGGCAGACGGCCGGGGCTGGACCCGCCCCAATGGAAAGGAGAACCCCAACATGCCCCAATTGATGGTGATGGATCCGGTGGCGCAGCTTGCGGCGGAGTTGGGGGTGTTTCAGCCGGCGGCGGAGAGGCCGAGGTCGATTGAGGGGTTGCGGGTGGGGTTGTATTGGAATCGGAAACCGGGTGGGAACTGGGCGTTGGAGCGGGTTGGGAAGATGATTACGGACCGGTTTGCCGGGGCTGAAGCGGAGTTCTTCGATGCGCGGCGGCCGATACCGGAGGAGGTGGTTGCCGATATTCGGGCCCGGTGCGATGTGGTAGTGGGCGCAACGGCGGACTGAGGGTCCTGCACGTCGTACCTTGCGTACGACCTGATCCAACTCGAACGGGCCGGCCTGCCGACGATGGCGCTGGTGGCGCGCGGGTTCGAGGACGACTGGGTGTTTTCTGCCCGCGTGTTCGGCCTGCCCGAGGCGCCATACGTTGTGGTGCCGCACACAATGACGAGCCGGAACCGCGAGGAGGCCGCGAGCGACGTCGAAGGGGTGTTCGAGGACCTGGTGGTCGGGATGACGACGCAGCCGGTGGCGGTCAACGGCGATGCTCCGACGTCGACGGTACGAGCCGCAAAGACGGAGTCGTTCGAGGGGTCCGACCGGCTGGATGCGTGGGGCGCATTCAACAAGGAGTACCTGGACAGAGGACTGGGTGACGGCTTTCCGCTGGTCGCGCCGACCCCGGAACTTGTCCTCAGATTCCTTGAGGAAACGAAACGGGACCCGCTCGAGGTCGTCGGCAACCTGGCGCCGGCATACGGCGTGGCTACCGTTGAGAAGATCGCCATCAACGCCGCGATGGCGGGTTGCGAGCCTGAACACCTGCCCGTGCTGATCGCCGCGGTGCAGGCGATCACCGAGACGCCGGAGTCGGTGTTTCCGGC
>JAGWAU010000083.1:12401-13578 GCA_021296255.1 Alphaproteobacteria bacterium
CTGTGACGATCTTTGGCGTCAATGACGTGATCCACATGGGCAGCTACCAGCGCGACGCGGAGCAGTTGCTGATGGCGTGGGCGTCACGCGCAGCGGCGGCGGGACATACGAACCCGCTGATACCGAGCCGGTTCGAGTTCGACGAGAACCACGCCGTGATGCTGATGTCGCCAGACCACGCCCGGAACCTCGACCAGGACGGCCACACGAAGAAGTCGGTCCGGGAGTTCATCTCCGGCGCGGCAAAGACCCCGCTGAAGTACATGGTGGCGAGTTTGCCGACGTCCGTGGATTCCCTGCCCGCGAATCTTAAGTGGATCTTCGAAATGGACCCCGAAACTCAGATATCGACGGTGCCGGACCCCGACACTATCGAGATAGTGGTGGTCGGCGGGCCGACCGGCAAGAGCGACTGGGTTAGACTGTCGGGCGCGCCGACGATTACGAAAGTGATCGAAGAGCCGGCGTAGTGTCCCGAATCTGACGTTCAATGCGTAACACAGGTGAGCGTATGGCAAAAGCTCAGTCTTATTGAGACGAGCCGCGTGTCACACAGGGGCGGTTCTCGAACCGCCCCTACGCGTTAAGCCATGATCCAGTTGAAGCAGCACATGTACCACAACGACTCTAAACAGTTACAGCCGAAATTCTTGGGCTTCGCCCTCACCCCAACTCTCTCCCACTGGAGACCTTTGCGTAACGGCGGGTTTGTAGGTTGGCGACGGAGATGGGGTCAGATTGAGGTGGTGAAGGGTGTCATGGGCGCCGTTTCGATGTATGGCTGATCGGGACGGCTGCGCTGTTCCTGACCGGGTGGACCATCTCGCGCGGGGCGAACCTGCAGAAGTACTGGTTCAAGCGATTTCCGGACCGCAAGTTCCTGGGGATCATCCAGCCGGAGTACATACAGGCCGGTGACCGCAAGATCCAGTGCAGCGGATATTGGGGGATTGCGCGGCACTTCAACTACATGGGCGAGGGTTTCCTCTCGTTTTCGATAGCCATGGTGTTCGGCCATTTCGGGAACCCTTGGGCGTGGACTTATTTCGTCTTCATCGTCACGCTGTTCACGTTCCGTCAATGCGGCGACGACGTGCATTGCGCGGAGAAGTACGGCGAGGAGAAGTGGGCGGAGTACCAGGCGCGTGTGCCGTACCGGATATTCCCGGGGGTTTAT
>JAGWAU010000124.1:0-388 GCA_021296255.1 Alphaproteobacteria bacterium
CGGTGGCTGCAACAAAGTGACCGCTGGTCCGACGGCACTGACTGCAGTGGCAATACACGACGGGCCGCAGCGGTCCCGTGATTCTGTAACGCACGCCGCCACAGAGGCATCCGCCGGTCTTCTCGAGCTTGCTTTCAGCGCTCATACTTTTCGCGGCGCCTGTTCCCGGACAGTCAACCGGTCATACCATCGCCACGCGAGATAGAGAATGCCGGCGGTTGCGAGCAACGATCCGATCATCGCCCCGCCATACGCCCTTTCCAGCCCGCTCGTGAGGACAGGGGGTATCGACAGCGCAGCAGCCGCCACTACCGCGAGCGCCGGATAGGCGCGCAGGAACCAGATGTAGCTCGCAAGCAGCAGCACCCCCGTGACTGCCCCGACAAGC
>JAGWAU010000124.1:567-2199 GCA_021296255.1 Alphaproteobacteria bacterium
GAGGCGGATTCAAAGTTCGACCATGGCGGGGCCGAATTGTCCGAGAATGTGGCTGCCAGGGCCATCGCGCCAAGACATCCCAGCCCGAGAGCCAATCCGCTTGATGTTGAAGCGGTGCCGCTGCCTCCCCGCGACCCGGTTGCAAGGCCATGCACGTGGCCGGCGACCAGCCCCACGACGGCCGCGAAAATTCCGGCCCCCACCAGGGTGGCCGCAACCTGCATTCCCAGTTGCAGCGTCACCGCCTGGGCCGTCGACAATCCGTTCAGGATAAACGGCAGTCCATTTACCGTGCCGATCACCCTCAAGACAAACCACAGCCCGCCGATCGCCAGCGCCGCACGTACGTTAAAGCGTCCTCGGGACCAGAAAACAATGCCCGCAGCAGCCCCCGCGAAAAACAGCGCCCAAAGCACGATGCTCGATGCCGACAGGGCCGTGGAAAGCGAGCTGCGACGCTGATTGTCTTCGCGCTGCCACTGCTCAGGCACAAACAGGAACCGGATTGCGTCGACAACCTCGTCTCCGGCAACTTCAACCTGCACGCGAGCCTCGCCGCCTTCGAGACCACCGACCGACTCATCCCGGAACGTGAAGTACCAGTCGGTACGAGCGGGCCGACGCGCGGAATTTGCAGACACCTCAACCATGTCCGACACGGAACCCAGTCGCGACAGCGCGTCGCTTGCGATGGACCGGGCGGCTGCCTCTTCCAGCGACACACCCGCCGCGTTTTCGGCGAGGCGATGCTGGAAACGCTCGACGGCTCCGTTGCCGTCAACCCAAACAATGTATTCTTCTGCGCGCGCAGCCACTTCGCCCTCGAACTTCGCGTAGCGCACACGCCAGAACAGACTGGTCAGGTACGGCCGCGGAACAGCTCGAAACGCTTCCGGCCCGGCTTCGTTCCACACAAAGCGATGTTGCTGGCCACTGCCGCCCGAAAATACCGCCGTTTCCGCCCAATCGTCGGCGTCGACACCATTTGCCGCGAGGGCCTCCCGAGCAACTTCAAATGCTTCGCCGCGGCTGATGCCAAGTGGTGGCGACTCGACTGGCTTTATTCCCGCGTATGCCCAGAGCGCCAGACCGGCCAGGGCGATGGCTGCAGAGACCGGCACACGCGGCAACGCAAGCTGCGGCAGCGCCGCGGCCTGAGGCAGCGTTGCGCGCGGTTCGGCCCCGGGTGGCTTCCAGGCGCCGTTGTACATCTGCTCGGGCGCCTCGATCCATGCAGTACTACCCAGATCGGGAGGAGAAAAATCACCGCGAACAGGCCCTGATCGATCCACGCTCCCGAGGCCGTGGGCAAGAACAAGGGCAGCGAGAACAGCACCGCATCGAACGCGAAGTGCAGGACGATGGCCGGGAGCAGTCCAAAGCGCAGGTACAACAGACCAAAGACGGCCGACGGCAGGATGAGTTCCACGATCCGCGCGTAGGCGGGCTGGGCAGGATAGTTTGCGTGGGCGGCGCCGAATATCAGAATCTGCACGATGAAGGCTGCGGCGATCCAGGCGCGGCGGCGGCCGAACCGCTCGCCCAGGAGCGCGGCACCGGCCAGTGGCACGGCCCGGAACAGGCATTCCTCCCAGAATCCGGCCTGAAGCGAGATCGCCAGCGGGTTGAGCC
>JAGWAU010000125.1 GCA_021296255.1 Alphaproteobacteria bacterium
GACCTCGTTGTCCTTGTCGGTCATGGCGCGGGCAGCCTGGGCGATGAAGTCCCAGGTGGGGGCGTCCGGCATCTCGAGTCCGGCCTTCTCCATCAGGTCGGTGCGATACATCACCATCGAGCTTTCGCCGTAGAAGGGCGCGGCATAGAGCTCGCCGTCCACGGTGAGACCGCCGCGGATCGCCGGCAGCAGGTCGTCGATGTCATAGCTTTCCGGCAGATCGTTCAGGCCGACCAGCCAACCCTGCTTGCCCCAGATCGGAACCTCGTAGGTGCCGATGGTCATGACGTCGTACTGCCCGCCCTTGGTGGCGATGTCGGTGGTCACGCGCTGGCGCAGGATGTTCTCCTCCAGCGTCACCCACTCCAGCTCGATGCCGGGGTTCTTGGCGGAAAAGTCGTCTGTCAGACCCTGCATGCGGATCATGTCGCCATTGTTGACGGTGGCGATCGTCAACGTCTCGGCAGCCGCTGCCGTTGCCAGGAGGCACGTGGCAGCAAGGGCGCCCATCAGGGGACCAAGTTTGATTTTCATCGGTTTCCCTCCATGCTGGAATTGAGCAATTGCTATTAACTCGGGCAAATACTCACCCAGGCAGTTTCAAGAGTCAACGCCCAATGCGGCACCCGCGGCGACGAGCCGCGAGAGCCGGTTCACTCCAATGGATTGCGCCGGTCAGTCCTGCGCCAGAATGGCCTCGGCCGTCGCTTCGTCGGTCACCAGCACGTTGATCAGCCGGCCGCGCAGCGCCCCGAGAATCGCCGCGACCTTGACGTCACCGACAGCCAGCCCGATCACCGGGCGCGGGTTCGCGGGCGCCAGCGGCGCGCTGGAAACCCGATCGTTCGTCAGGCCCTCGACCAGTCTGCCTCCGGCATCGAAGACCCAGCCGACGATCTCGCCAACCGCGCCTGCGCGGATGAGGGCGCGGCTTTCCTCATGGGTGATGAACCCGTCCACCGAGAGCGGCGCCGAGCCGTCGATATGGCCGATTCCGACGAAGGTCGCGTCGGCGCCGGCGCACAGCCCAAGCGTCTTCGCGACCGGTTCCTGGCTGTGCAGGATGGGGAGTTCGGCCGGTTTGCGCACCAGCACGGGGAGCGGCATCGGGTTGTGCCGCCCGCCGACACGTTCCGCCATGCGCACCACGACGTTGTAGGCGGTGGCAGACCCGTCCGGCATCGTGTTGCCGACCAGCGAGACGAGGTGATCGACGGCAATTGCTCGACGCAGGCGCGCAGGACGCGCCCCGTCCCCACCGCAATGACCCTGGGCGTCTTCGTATCGAGATGCTTCTGCATCTCGGCGGCGCCGGCGATGGCGACACCAGCGATCGACTCGGGCGCACCCGGGTCGGTCGGCACGATCTCGCAGGATTGCAGGCCGAAGCGCCGGCTCAGCTGCCCCGACAGTTCCATGCATCGCGCGATGGGGTGATCCAGCCGGAACTTGATCAGCTTCTCGCTGACCGCCAGCGACACCAGCCTCTGCGCGGACTGCCGCGACACGCCCAGCTTCTGGGCGATCTCGTCCTGGGTGTTGCCTGCGACGTAGTAGAGCCAGCCGGCCCGGGCCGCGTCGTCCAGGCGGTTGGCGCCTCCGTTGCTCCTGGCCATGGTCGCCTTGTCACGTCCTCAGTTCAGGCGCCAATACGTAGAACTGGTCCCAGTTGTCAAAGACCGTCACGTCCCCAGGCGTCTCGTCGCGCGCCTGGGCGACATCGCCAATATGCGACGCGCCCACGTAACGCCAGACCTTCATGCCTGCGGCCAGCGCCGCTTCGATGCCCGGAACGCTGTCCTCGATCACCAGGCAGCGCCCCGGCGGCGTCGACATCGCGCGGGCGGCAAACAGAAAGAGGTCGGGCGCCGGCTTTCCGTCGGCAACCTGAGAGGCCGTGAAGACATCGGCACCGAAATGGTCGGTGAGCCCGAGAGCCTCCAGCGTATGGGCCACGCGCGGCGCGCTCGAGCTGGTCGCGACACAAGCGGGGCAGGTCAGTTGACCCAAGATGTCGAGAAATCCGGGCGTGGTCTGCAGGCTGTCCGCGAATGCCTCCCGAAGCGCGGCGCGGTAATCGCCCACAAAGGTGGAGGGCAGCTCTATGCCGAAACGCACACCGATGATGTCGGCCACGACGGGAAAGCTCTTGCCGACAAAGTTGCGAAATACATAGTCGGCATCGATGCGAATGCCGTAGGGCAGAAGCTGCCGGACCAGGAGATTTGCGCTGATGATCTCGCTGTCAGCGATGACTCCATCGCAGTCGAATATAACCAGATCGACACTCCGCAATGCATCGGCCACCCGGCTGCTCCCGTTGCGGCGACGAAATCTTTCATGGCGTGGGTTCGCCACGATGGCCTCGACAGTCCGTAAGCGTTGGGTGAAGCCGCTCCGGCGCGGTCGGGCGATGTGTCTCTGATTTGCGGTCGGCGTACCGTTTCAGGGCAGCAGTTCTTCGACGCGGTTGATCTCGTAGTCGGGGATACGCTCGAGGGAGGCGGACACCACGTGAGCCGCTTTGAGCCGGAATATCCCGGCAAATCCCACCAAACAATGTTGCACTGCCGGCGTCGCCCGGCACGCGCGCA
>JAGWAU010000126.1:0-349 GCA_021296255.1 Alphaproteobacteria bacterium
ATGCGAGCGACCAGGTTTGTGAGCAGGGACCGGGACGACGTTTCGATCAGCCATGGTGCGATCTCGCGAGGTGCCGAAGCCCCGGCCAGCCACGGGGCCACGGCGGTTGCAGCGAGCAGGTGTCTTCGGGAGATCATTCGAGACGTCCCTCCCCCGTCTCCGGCGCGCTAGTGCGGCGCGGCGCGGTTGTCGAAGATCTTGCCGGGATTGAGAATGCCCCTGGGGTCGAGCGCCTGCTTCAGGGTGCGCATCAGGGCCACTTCCGCCGGCGTGCGCGAAATCAGCAGGTAGGACTTCTTTTCGAGGCCGATGCCGTGTTCCGCGGACACGGTGCCACCGATGTTCGCAA
>JAGWAU010000126.1:579-1008 GCA_021296255.1 Alphaproteobacteria bacterium
TGGGCTTCGTTCTGCGCGATGACCGCATCGGCCACCAGCCCCGACTCGTACGCCTCCGTCAGCGCCGCCTGCGCGCGAACGCCATCGTTGTCCGCGTCGCCTCCCATGGCTTCGATCAAGGCATAGTACGGATAGTGCTGTGGCAGCGGCGGATTCTGCTTCGCCGGCGGAGTCGTGACGAGCCGGTAAAAATCGGACCACAGCACTTCGAATGCCGACAGCGCGCCGCCAAGCCGCGCATCCATGTGCTTCAGCAGTTCCGGCAGCTTGTCGAAACTGTCCACTGCCGCCAACAGCGTCTCCTGGCTGCGCGGCTTTTCGCGCAGGCGCAGCACCGCGCGGGTGACGATACCGAGACTTCCCTCGCTGCCAATGAACAACTGCTTCAGGTCGTAGCCCGCGTTGTTCTTGATCATCTGGTTCATCGAC
>JAGWAU010000126.1:1035-2637 GCA_021296255.1 Alphaproteobacteria bacterium
TGTCCCGCGTCATGCCGTAGCGAATGACCCGGTTGCCGCCGGCGTTGGTCGAGATGTTGCCGCCCACGGTGCAGCTTCCCCGGGCGCCCAAATCCAGGGGATATAGCAGTCCGTGCTCGTCGGCCGTCTCCTGCACGACCTGCAACGGGACCCCCGCCTGCACCGTCATGGTCCGGTTGATGCGATCCACGCCTTCGACGCGATTCATCCGTTCGAGAGAGAGCATGACGTCGCGCGGTTTAGTAATGGCGCTCTGCACCAGGCCGGTGAGTCCGCCCTGCGCGATGACGCTCTGTCCCGCGTCGTTGCAGGCTTTCAACGCGGCCGCTACTTCCGCCGTGTCGCGTGGGCGGACGATGGCCTTGGCCGCAATGGTGTCGGACCGCCAGATCCCCGCCGGACGACTCGACACGTCTTCCCCTGTCAGCACGCCGCCCGGGCCGGTGATCCCGGCCAGCACATGCGTGATGTCCTGAGTAGTCATTCGATCGGCAACCGGCGCAAGCTTATCACCCGTCCCGCAGCCCAAGGTCGTGCGGCAGACGCAGACGCAAACCGTCCCGCCCGGCCGCCTCCGAGTCGAGAAATGCGTTGCATGTCGCGAGCTGCCGGGCAGTTGTTTCCACAGTGCGCCAGTCCACGGCGGCGGTCCACCGCTGGGCGTAGTCCAGCATCAGGATGAGCGGTTCGGTGACGCCGTTATGGGTCAGCGCGCGCATGGCCGCCAGGTAATCGCCACGGAACACCGTGGGGATGACGATACGCTCTTCGTCCAGGCTCACGAGTTCCGCATTCATCATGATGCGCGCCAATCGGCCGTTCCCATCCGCGAATGGATGCACTTCGCCGATCAGGAACAACATGAAGGCGGCGCGCTCGAATGCGGTTTCGAGGCTCCGATACAGGGCGAAGCCTTGTTCCAAGGTGCCGACGACCTCATCGGGACGCACGAAAACGGTGGCGCCCGCACGGTTTTGGGCCAGCTTGAATTCACCCGGTCGCACATCCGGCCGGTTTTGCAGAATGGTCGAGTGCCGGCGGCGCAGAATGGCCAGCAACTCTTCCGCGTCGCGAGGCACGCGGCGCATTTCGGACGGATCGGAAACCACCCGCCAGACGCCAGCAATATCGTGCGCGTCGACCGGACGTTCCGCAGGTATCCGGCCCCCGAAAACGATATCTGCGGCTTCGTCAACGGCAAACTCCGTGCCTTCAATGAAGTTGGAGAAATACGCATCATAGAAGGCCAGCGTAGCGGCTTGGCCGCCGTCCCGCAGCGCGCCGCGGCGCATCGCAACCGGTTCCCCGCGCAACGCTGCATGCAACTTCTCGAAAAGGGCGAGGCGCGCCGGGTCATAGCGTCGTCCGCGTCGACGCGCTAGCGCCGTCGATGCGGTCAACGGCGCTTCGCGCGTACCCGCCATCGCGCCAATCAGACCATCCAACAGCAGGGCTTCTGCATCTCTGTGCAGATCTGGCGCTATCGTTCGCGCCTCATCGCGCAACCGGTTAGCCGCTTCCGTTCCGGCCCGCTGGATCAGGTTTTCGAGGCGACCCTCGATTTCGCGCCGGGGCAGAGTACGGGCCACGCGACCCGCGCGG
>JAGWAU010000127.1:0-2105 GCA_021296255.1 Alphaproteobacteria bacterium
AAGCGGAAGCGGGTGACTTGAGTGCAGCAAGGCAGTCATTCGCCGCCGCCATCAAGGCTGCCAGCAGTATTGGCGGGACGCTTTCCCCAACTAATATCCTGATCGGAATCGCAACCGACCAGGTAGAAGGAGGGGATATCGCCGGCGGGCTCCGGACTGCTTATAGCTTCCAAAATGTCTTACCGCGTGTCGAGGAGTTGAGAAGTATTGCCAGAGTGCAGGCGAAAGCGAGGGATGAAGAAGCCGCCAAGCAAACATTTGCCGCTGCTATCGATGCAGCAGGGTCTCACGCTCATACCTTGAGCAAAATCGCCATAGATCAAGCAGAAACAGGGGATATCACAGGTGGGTTCCAGACCGCTCGCGGAATCCAAATTGTCGTCAGCCGCGTCGCGGCACTTTACGGGATTGCCAGGGTGCAGGCAATTGCAGGAGATTTGCGAGCAGCCGGACGAACAGTCGACGCTGCTCTCGCCTTGGAGAAGGCTCACGATATCGAAGCTGGCGCGTCTTTAGGCCGGGATTCCCGCTTGAAAAAAATCGCTACTATTCAAGCGGAGGCAGGAGATATAGCTGCTGCCCTCTCAACCGCCCGCAATCTTTCCGATCATGGCCTTTCCCTCTTCAGGCCTAAGATGTTTCTCACCGAGCACGCGAAAACAGAAGACGATATCGCCCTTGTCATAGAGGCTGCTCACACCGTCGAATATGCCGGATTTCGGTCCCGGGTGCTTGGTGATATCGCCAAGAAGCAAGCGGCATTGGGAGACCGGCACGGATCCGAGCAAACATTCGCCGCCGCCCTCAAGTTTGCTTACGAAACAGACGTTCCCAAGAATCGAGCACTAGCGTTGTGCGATATCGCGGCCGCACAGACGGCAGTCGGGGACAAGCAAGCAGCCAATTCAATATTCGCCTCTGCCCTCGAAGCCGCTCATGACACCGATGACGTCTTGGACCGTAGCTGGGCCTTGAAGGAAATCGCCGTGGCCCAGGCGAAAGCGGGAGACATCGCCGCCGCCCTTGAGATTACTCAGCCCATCGACATTCCGATGAGGAAATATAAAGGGACACACGAGAAAAGCGGCAAGACGTTCGCAGTTGAACTGCCAGCGAACATCACTCAAGAGCAAGTGGAGGCTATTGGGAGGCAGTGGGATCCATCATCACCAGACAGTTGGAAGGCACTACAGATCGCCGCCGCTCAGACCGCCAGGGAGGATTGCGCGGAGGCATTACGCGAGATCGGCTCTGTGCGGGCACAAGCTGGGGATCGTGCAGGAGCCATGCAAACATTTGGGGCCGCCTTCCAAGCCGCCCGCGGCATTGGCTCTACCACTTACCGGGTCGAAAGCTTGTGCGAGATCGCTACGGCACAAATGGAAGCCGGGTATGGGCAGCAAGCCAACCAAACATTCGACTTTGCCCTCAAAGGCGCTCATGCCCTTGACGATTCCGCGCCTTTCCGGAGTACTGCATTCAACGCCATCGTCGATTTCGTTACCGCACAGGCAAAAGCGGGATACATAAACGCTGCGCTCCGAAACGCCCACAGAATTGAAGATGCAGTGGAGGGCAGCCGTGCCTTGCGTCCCCCGCCCCACGATTTCTTTGGACAGTGATTTGAGAACCTGTATAAGAAGCTATAGGAGAGGAGGAACAGGCTATGTCCAGAGGAAGGAATGGGGCAGGTGGGGGCGCGAAGGGAGCCCGTAGGGCGACCGGAGCGGCGCCACCTGCCAGTGGTCGGGGGAAGGGCCGGTGGTCGGCGCGTCGCAAGACGACGGTGGTGTTGGAGCTGCTGCGGGGGGCGGAGTTGGAAGCGACCAGCCGCAAGTACGGGGTGACGGCAGCCACGCTGACCCGCTGGCGGGAAGCGTTTCTTGAAGGAGGCGAGTCGGGGTTGAAGATCCGAGCCACCGATGTGGTGGACGAGGAGCGCAAGACGCTGAAGTCGGCCGTGGCCAACCTGGTGGTGGATAACGAACTGCTGCGGGAACGGATTCGGCAGATGGAGGAAGAAAAGCCTTTTCTACGGTGGAGGTCGAAGCCATGAGCCGGACCCTCTCGCCCTCCACGGCAACGCCCTATGGTCTGGCCCGTGT
>JAGWAU010000127.1:2119-3467 GCA_021296255.1 Alphaproteobacteria bacterium
TATGCCCGGCGTCATCGACGGACTCACCCGGTGGAATACCGCAAGCGGGGGCCGCGAACGGCGTGGAGCGATGAGGCGCTGACCGAACGGATTCGGGAGCAGATCGCTGCCTCTCCCTTTCGTGGGGAAGGACACCGCAAGGTGTGGGCCCGCTTGCGGGTGGCGGGAATCCGGACCTCCAAGGCCCGGGTGCTGCGCCTGATGCGGCAGGCCCAGTTGCTGGCGCCCCAGCGCCCAGTCCTGCCCGTGGTGGAGAAGCCCCATAGCGGAACCATCACCACCGATCGTCCCAACCGGATGTGGGGCATCGATGCCACCGCAACAGTCACTCTCGAGGACGGCCAGGTGACGGTCTTCGCCGCGGTGGACCACTGCACGGCCGAGTGTGTGGGCATTCATGCCGTCAAGCGCGCCACGCGCTTCGAGGCGCTGGAACCCCTCCGCCAGGGCGTCCATCAACACTTCGGAGGGTTCCAGGCCGGTGCCGCCGAAGGGCTCCAACTCCGGCACGATCACGGTTCGCAGTTCATGAGCGACGACTTCCAGAACGAACTCGACTTCCTGGGAATCGAGTCTTCCCCGGCATTCGTTCGCGAACCGGAAGGCAACGGCTGTATTGAACGGTTCTTCAGGACTCTCAAGGAGCAACTGCTGTGGGACCGGAACTGGTCCGGGCATTGGAAGAGTTTCGCTCGCTCTACAACCAGAACTGGTTGATTGAGCGATTGGGCTTCGAGCCTCCGGTTCAGGCAAGACAACGCCTTGCGCTGAAACCGGCGGCTTGAGTTTGGTGGGTGTTATCTGTCCAAGAAATCGGGGGCGGTACAGCTCTTGCAGTTTTCTACAACGTCCGACTAACGGCACGTGCCAAAAATCGTCAGGAGTGGATTAACGCCATTCGTAAGCATATCCACGCTCTGATCGCCAATTTCCCGTCACAGGGGGGGATCGATAAGGAACATCTGCAGAAATGCGAATTTGATCTCGTGATGTTGGAATTGCTGATCAACCCTGGCGAACGCGTTCATCGGAGTTTAATCACTATCGTCCGATGTATGTATGGCATTCATGATCATTCCTCAGACAAGGAAGTCTTTTGCGAACTACGTCTTCCAACTTCACCGAGGCACCAAGTGCCTGATAATGAACAGATTGCCCAAGGGAATTCCGAAGAATTAAAAGTCAAAGCCACTAGGCTTGCCAATGTGCTTCTGAAGCGGGAGTGGGAGCAAGTCAAGCACGCAAAATAGTTAGGGCAGATGACCTCGATATGAATGGGGATGGTCGAGCACCAGTGATATGGACTTGAAGTCAGGATGATATGAAAGACCTTCATTTCTACATACGG
>JAGWAU010000128.1:0-1184 GCA_021296255.1 Alphaproteobacteria bacterium
TCTTGCTGAAAGTGAGTCGCGCTGCCTTGTCCTCGTCGAACCACCAGCCGTCCGGGAACGGCGCTATATACATCTCCTCCGGCAGGTCGGGCCGGCCGAACTTGTCCCAATAAACGATGCGGGTGTCCCCCATGGCATCCAGCGGGAACTGGTAATAGTTCCATAGCAGAACGCGATCAAGCGCCCGGCATGCGCTAACAAACTCATCGAGACGTGTTGCGCTGAGCGCTGCCTCGACCAGGGCATCGACCGCTGGGTCGTTGAGCCTGGACGCATTGAGGCGGAGGGTTGATGAGGAATGAAAAAAGGCCCGTAACAAGGAGGGCGGTACCTGCATTCCGCGTTCGGGGGGCAGAGTAGCGTCGTAGTCAGCGCCGCGCAGGCGATTGTAGTAGCTGGTGCGATCGATCATGCGGATATCTGCCTGGATACCGAGTATCGACAGCGAGCTCACGTAGGGCAGAAGAATACGCTGGTCTTCCCGCCTAAAGGACAGAAACTCGATCACAAAGGGTTCGCCTACAGGGTCGACCATTATGCCGTCTACGACCCGATAACCGGCTTTCGCAAGGAGTGCCCGCGCCCTCAACAAACCGTCACGATCGACGCCCACGCCATTGGTACTGGGAAAGGAAAAGGGGTGGGTGAATACCCTGGCGGGCAACCGCGCACGATGTGGTTCGAGCAGCGCTGTTTCCGCTTCGTCCGGGAATCCCGAAGAAGCGAACATGGAGCCGGCAAAGAAGCTGTTGGCCCGGGTCATTTCACCCCCGTGCAACACCCGGATCTGCCACCCGAAGTCCAAAGCATGGGACAGCGCCTCGCGTACGCGAATATCATCGAACGGCTGGCGCCGGGTATTCAGCGCCAGACGATACCGGGCACCGCGCAGATCGCCTGACCGGAGTCGGCCCAGCACGAGCCGGCCGGCCTCGCGAGCGGGAACGTCGTAGGACGCCAGCCAGTGCCGCGAGTCGGTCTCGGTCCACACGTCGAGCATTCCTGCACGCAGAGCTTCGCGGGCGACCGTCGCGTCCTGGTAACGTTCGTAGCGAATGGTATCGAAGTTGAATTTGCCACGATTCACCGGAAGATTCCTACCCCAGTAATCCGGCACGCGCTCGTATATGAAGTAGCGACCCTGAGACACACCTGTTAGTCGGTATGGGCCGCTCTGTGGTGGC
>JAGWAU010000128.1:1207-2003 GCA_021296255.1 Alphaproteobacteria bacterium
CGCGGGCACGATGGGAATGTAGCCGATAAGGAAGAGTTGTTTGGCAACGTCCGAGTCGGCACGAATTTCGACAGTCAGTGGATCCAGGATGTTGACCTCAGTAACCCAGGAGAGCGCCGCTGCCCACCCGTGGGCCATGGGGTCAGAGCGAAACGTTTCGAAAGAAAATTTGACGTCGGCTGCGGTAATCGGCCGGCCGTCATGCCAGTGGGCCTCCGGGCGTAATCGGAAGACGACTCGCCTGCGGTCGTGGCTTAAGGCGATCGACTCGGCGAGACTGCCGTAATAACCCGACAGTTCGTCACCTGCGCGCTCGATCAGGTGATCGTAGGACCTGAAGAATCCCGCCGGCCGGTACATCGGCGACACGGTATCTAAAGGCTCGAGCCAGGGCAGCACCAGCGTACCGCCCTTCGGGGCGTCCGCATTGACATAGTTGAAGTGCGGGAAGTCAGCGAGGTATTTCAGTTCGTAGTTGGGTATCTGCGAGACGCCGTAACGGAACTCGAGCGGCTGCGTATCGGCGACCGTGGGCGCCAAAGAGTAGATCAACAGAGTGAACAGCAACGGGAGGGTTGCTTCCGGCGCGCGGTTTTTCCAGGCGGTTACACTTCTACGCAGCATTCTCATACGGGCACAGCTTACGCCAATCGGTGTCAGTGTTCCCTTTACCGCGCCTTCGAGAATGGTCACCAACCCCCTGTCGCCGTCGACCGTGATCCTCTGTCCATGTTCAACGAGTCGTGTGCCATTGCCGGTCCCCCGTACCGCGGGGATCCCATACTCTCTGGCAACG
>JAGWAU010000129.1:0-630 GCA_021296255.1 Alphaproteobacteria bacterium
CCTTTGGACGGGGAGGAGTTGAACAATGAGGCGGTGCGAGCGGTCGAAGAAGGGATCGCGGATCACCTGGCCGGTCGAACCCACACCTCGGACGAGGTGAAGAGAGAGCTGGGCGTCTGAGGGAACGCGCAGCATCGCGCCCTTCGCGACCGGAAGCGGCTTGATCGGCCCGCCCGCATTCGGGTGGTCGAGGCAATTGACCGTTGTGTGGAGCCGGATGGGGCTCATCCAGAAGTATTCCCGGATGTCGCAATATCACGACTAATGGGAATACACGACAATGGAGTATAGTTATTGACACCTGAAGTCGCGACGGAATGCAGGTGTCACCGCCACCCCAACACGCAGTGCCCGTGAGTCGCCGACCATGAGAACCAGCACCACGTCGGATCCGGCCGTTCCAGCGTCGCGTCGCCGCCTGAGTGCCGTCCTCAACGAAGCCGGTGATGTCGTGCGGATAGACGACGTCGTGAATGCCCTCGACGTGTCGCGCGCCGAAGCGGCAAAACTGCTCTCACGATGGACAAACCAGGCATGGCTACGACGTGTGGCCCGCGGCGTTTACGTCCCCGCTTCGCTCACCACGCTCGGCAGCATCCATGTGCTGGACGACCCGTGGATCCTGGTGCC
>JAGWAU010000129.1:716-1268 GCA_021296255.1 Alphaproteobacteria bacterium
AAGACCCAGCAACACCACGGCGTCCAGTTCAGCCTCACGCATGTCCGCCCGGAGAAGATCTTCGGCACCACCAGCGTCTGGCGCGGAAGGAGCCGTGTGACCGTGGCCGACGTGCACCGGACGATCGTGGACATGGTCGCCGATCCGGAACTCGGTGGTGGAATCCAGCATGTGGCGGACTGTCTTTCCGTCTACTTCAAATCGGCCGGCCGCGACGAAGACCTCCTGATCCGCTACGCCGTGCGGCTCGGCAACGGCGCGGTCTTCAAGCGCCTGGGCTTTCTCGCCGAACGCGCTGATACAGGCCCGGAACTGCTGGAATCCTGCCGCCGGCGCCTGACAGCAGGGAACGCAAAGCTCGACCCTGCGCTGGAGTGCCCGCACCTCATCACTCGCTGGAAACTGCGGGTGCCGGAGAGCTGGGCTTCACGGAGAGGAACGTGATCGGCCGCCGCGAAATCCTGGAAGCCGCCACCGCGACCTCGCTCCTGCCGCAGGTCGTCGAGAAGGATTACGTGCTGGGCTGGTTGCTGGCGGGCATCTACAACCAGG
>JAGWAU010000129.1:1387-2549 GCA_021296255.1 Alphaproteobacteria bacterium
GGGCGGGTCGCGGCGTGGGTCTACGAACAGGCGGGACTGGAGTTGCCCGCGGACCGCCAGGAGTTCAACCGCTACCGGAATCCCCGCGGCAACTGGTCGTGTCGGGTCAAGATCCCCTATCGCGGACCGATCGCTCCACGCGGGAGGAGCATTCCGAACATCAAGCTCGATCTGACGGCCGACGAGCGCCTGGTGCTGGAGCCCGTGCGGCTGACGATCCACCATCCATACAGCGACGAGCCGGAAGGCGGCATCCAGGTTGCTGCGTACGCCTACCCTGAGGCCTTCGCCGAAAAAGTGAGGGCGCTGGGCGAACGGGCACGCGCGCGTGACCTCTATGACGTCGTGAACCTCTACCGGAACGTCGAAGCGCGCCCCGAGCCCGGCGTCCTGCTCGACGTGCTGAGCGAGAAGTGCAGGTTCAAGGGAATACGCGTACCCGTATCGGTGGCGGACCTGGAACCTCATCGCGCCGACTTGGCCGGGGCCTGGGATTCCATGCTGCGTCACCAACTCCCCGCGTTACCCCCCGTGCAGCAGTTCTGGGACGCGCTACCCGAGTTCTTCGTGTGGCTAAAGACCGGGGTCGCTCCTCCAATTCCGAGCGCCTACCGATTCGCGGCTGGCGAAACTGCCCTGCGCGGTCGCACGTTTCCCGCGCACCTGCGGCAGTCCACGCGAACACATTTGGAGATCATCCGCTTCGCAGCCGCCAATCTCCTGTGCGTGGACCTGCTCTATGGTGGCGAAAACCGCCGCATCGAGACCTATTCGCTCCGACAGACCAAGGACGGCAACATCGTGCTGCACGCGTTCGACACCAGGAAACAGGGACATCGCTCCTACCGCTTGGATCGCATCCAGCGCGCCGCCGTCACCGACGAGGCCTTCACACCGCGTTATGCGGTGGAGTTGAACCCGTCCGGCCCGCTTCCGGTTCGGCCCACGACGACACGTGTGGCGGCCCTGGCGTCTCCGGGGAGCGCGCGGCGCAGCAGACCGCGCAAGAGTGCCCGACGCCATGCCTATGAGTGCCCGCTGTGCCGGCGGCGGTTCTACCGAGACGGTCTGAATGCAGCCATCAGACCGCACAAGAGCAAAGAGGGCTGGCCCTGCAGCGGTCGCCAGGGCATCTATCTGGGTCTCCACTGAGTGCCGACTG
>JAGWAU010000039.1 GCA_021296255.1 Alphaproteobacteria bacterium
AAGGCAATTCACACGATTCGCACGACATTTGGACGCTTGGACAACTGATCTGTCCATGCTCTTTCTCGATCCGGCGCGTCCGGGTGTTTCCGCGTCGAAGGCTGATGCTTAGCATGTGCCCCCAGTCGAACGATGGCGGGAAGGCGGCAGCCATGAAGACAGGTTTCCCGGGCTGGATGCGCGTTGGCGTTTCGGCGTTGGCGACGTGTGTTTCCCTTACCCTGTGTCCCCTGGTCGTCGGCGCGGACTCCGCATCGCGTAGCAGCGATGTGGTCGAAACCCCGCCGCTCCAGGCGCTGACGTTCAAAGATTGTGACATCTGTCCGGAGATGGTGGTGATCCCCGGGGATGATTTTATGATGGGATCATTCGACTCCGAACGGCATTGGGCCAAAACGCAAAGCAGCACGCCCAACACGTTCGACGAGGAAGCGCCGGTCCATCGGGTCTCGGTGCCCTCCTTTGCCCTCGGAAAATACGAGGTCACGTACGAAGAGTTCATCGCGTTTGTCGCCGATACCCGACACGCCTGGGCCGGGAACTGCATCGCACTGGTCAAGTCCATCAACAGCGACGCGTTCGTGTGGAAATCCGTGCGGACCGTCGTCTGGCGCGATGCATTATCTAGGCAGGACGCGCGCAGTCCTGCGGTCTGCGTCAGTTGGGAGGATGCTCGAAGCTACGTCGGGTGGTTGTCGCAACGGACCGGCCAGGACTACCGATTGCCATCCGAGGCCGAGTGGGAATATGCGGCGCGAGGCGGTACGCAATCCGCGCGTTACTGGGGGAATGACTGGTCCAACAGGGATGCGTGCCGGTTCGCCAACGCGAACGATGCGACGTCCATGCGCGAGAACGGCTTCGAGTCTCGCTCGTTCGGCTGTGACGACGGTTATGCCAGAGCCGCTCCCGTGGGCACGTTTCGGACGAATGCCTTCGGCCTGCATGACATGCTGGGCAATGCGGAGGAATGGGTGGAAGACTGCCTCATCGAAAACTACAAAGGGGCCCCGACGGACGGCTCCGCGTGGGTCAGCGATTGGTGCACGCTTCGGGTCGTTCGCGGTGGGGCTTGGGTCTCCGGACCTCGGAGTCTCCGTTCCGCGGCCCGTTTGACGTCTGCTCCGAGAGACCGTCTCGTCTACACGGGTTTCCGCGTGGCCAAGACGTTGTCCCCTTGAGCGGCGAGTCCGACACCGGCTACGACGCCAGCAGCCCCCGGAACCGGCACATGGCCTCTCTGATGTTCTCGATTGAGTTGGCGTAGGAGAAGCGAATGAACCCTTCACCATATTCTCCGAAGCTCGTGCCTGCGACGGCGGCGACGCCGGCTTCTTCGAGCAGCCGCTTTTGCAGGTCCTGGGCGGTGGCGCCGGTGCCTATGATGTTGGCGAAGGCGTAGAAAGCGCCACCCGGCATGACGCAACGGACGCCGGGGATATTGTTGAGCTTATCGACGATGACCCGGCGGCGCTCGTCGAAGGCCCGCATCATCTCGTCTACCGCATCCTGGGGGCCGGTCAACGCCTCGATCCCCGCGTACTGCGTGGCGGCATTGACGCAGGAATGATCGTTGACACAGAGCTTCACGGCGAGGTCGATAAGCGGTCCGGGCCACAGCGAATATCCGAGGCGCCAGCCGGTCATCGCGTAGGTCTTGGACCAGCCGTCGAGCAGGATCAGGCGGTCGCGGATCTCCTCGTAGGCTAGGAGGCTGACGTGCGGCTGGTTGTCGTAAACCATGCGCGAGTAGATCTCATCCGACAGGATGCAGACATGCGGATGGGCGGCAAGACCGCTGACCAGGGTGTCGAGGCCGTCCTTGGAAAGGACGCCGCCCGTGGGATTGGCGGGGCTGTTGATGATGATCAATCGCGTGTTTGGCGTGATACGGTCGAGCACTTCATGCGGGTCGAATGAAAAGCCCGTTTCCTCATAGAGTGGAATCGGTACCGGGGTGG
The DNA here is from genome assembly GCA_021296255.1 of Alphaproteobacteria bacterium. Taxonomy (GTDB): domain Bacteria; phylum Pseudomonadota; class Alphaproteobacteria; order UBA2966; family UBA2966; genus UBA2966. Next base: position 1,962 of record JAGWAU010000039.1, read on the forward strand.
CGCCGGAAAACCGGATCGCCGATTCGTAAATAGGGAAGCCTGGATTCGGATACATGATCTCCGCGCCGACCTCACCGAACATCAGACATGAGAAGAACATCGTCGGCTTGCCGCCCGGAACGATCAGGATTCGGTCGGGATCCACCGAGACGCCCCGTCGCCGCTCGATGTCGGCGGCCACTGCCTCGCGCAGGGCCGGAACGCCGATCGCTGGAGTGTAGCCGTGATGGCCGTCGAGGAGCGCTTGATTGCCCGCCGCCACGATGTTCGGCGGAGTTTTGAAATCGGGCTGACCGATTCCGAGGTTGATGATGTCACGGCCTTCCCGCGAAAGCTGTTCCGCCCGCGCGAGGACCTCGAAGGCCGTTTCGGTGCCGAGATCGGTCATCCGATCGGCGAGTGTCAGTGCTGCGCTCATGGCGCGGCAATATGCCACCCGTACGGATGCCCGGCAATCGCCGCGGGCCCGCCGCATGGGTCCGGTGGCGGAGTATCCTGGGCTTGCGGGACTCCAGGGATTCCCCTAAACGAAATCCCGGCTGCGGCCATGGCGCCGTGGAACCGATCAGGAGAGTGGGGCGTGAAACCGACGAACGACGTGTTCTCGGGTTTCGGCATGACCGTATTCGAGGTCATGTCGCGGCTCGCCATGGAACACAACACGGTCAATCTGGGGCAGGGGTTCCCCGACGACAATGGTCCTGCCGACGTCAGAGCCAAGGCGGCAGAAGCGCTTGAGGACCGCCCCAACCAGTACCCGCCGATGATGGGCGTCCCGGAGCTGCGCCAAGCCCTGGCCACGCACGCCAAGCGGTTCTATGACCTTGATGTCGACTGGCGGACGGAGACCATGGTGACCTCCGGAGCCACGGAGGCTCTGGCCGCGTGCGCTCTCGGTCTGATCAGTCCGGGAGACGAGGTCGTGCTGATCGAGCCGCTCTACGATTGTTACTACCCCATGGTGATGCGTGCTGGAGCGACACCCCGTCTCGTTCAGGTCAAACCCCCTCATTGGGAGTTACCGCGTTGTGAGTTGGCGGCGGCGTTCAACGACAGGACCAAGATGATCCTGCTGAACGACCCCATGAACCCTTCGGGAAAGGTCTTCACCCGTGACGAGCTCTCCTTCATCGCCGAGCTGTGCGTGGAACACGATTGCTATGCAGTGTGCGATGAAGCTTACGAACATCTCCTTTATGACGGTCGCGAGCACCTGCCCCTGATCACCTTTCCGGGCATGCGGGGGCGAGCGATCAAGATCGGCTCCGCCGGCAAGACCTTCTCGCTGACCGGCTGGAAGGTGGGTTATCTGACGGCGGCGGCGGAGACGCTCAAGGCCGTATCGAAGGCGCATCAATTCCTGACCTTCACGACGGCGCCCAATCTGCAACGCGCTGCGGCTTATGGACTGGAAAAGGAAGATTCGTATTTCGAGGAGTTGGCGGGCGGTCTGCAGGAGCGCCGGGATTTCGTTTCCCGGGGTCTCAACGACATCGGGTTCGATGTCGTCGATTGCCACGGCACCTATTTCATCAATGCCGATTTTCGGCGCCTGGGCTTCAACGGTGGGGACGAGGAGTTCTGCCGGTACATCACGGTCGAGGCCGGGGTGACTGCGGTTCCCGTGAGCGCGTTTTATCCGAGTGGTGCGGTGAATTATCTCGCCCGGTTCTGCTTCAGCAAACAGTGGCCCGTGCTCGAAGAGGCGATCGACAGGCTCAAGACCCATTTCGGCTGAGGTCTGCTTGACGCCACGGCGCACGCGGCGTTAAAGAGAGCACCTGTTCCCGTGGCGGGTGTAGCTCAGTTGGTTAGAGCACCAGATTGTGGATCTGGGGGCCGTGGGTTCGCATCCCATCACTCGCCCCAATTTTTCAGTCTCGTTGGAGTGGGCCCCCGGCGGTCGGACAGTCGGGTTGGATTGATTTGACGGGTGCGTCGGGCATTCGAAAGATCGACTCCCACTGCCTGATGGATAGCTCTTTACCTCCAAGATCGATGAGCGTTCTGTCGATCTCCCGCAGCCGTCTCGCAAGTTCGTTTGCCTTCTGGTATTCATCCAGCATGGCAAGGATGGAGTAGAGTCCGAGACGTTTGGGGGAGTCGAACCGATCGGCGAGGGCTACCTTGGAAAGCCGCCCATGCCCGAGTCCCTTTCGACCTTCATGAGCAGTGGGGGCAGGAGGAAGAAATCAGCCATCAGCGCCAGGGCGATCACCATTGCGGTGAGTTTGCCCATCCCGGCGTTGAGTTCGAAGCTGGAGAGACTCACCACGACGAAGCCCGCCACGAGCACAAGAGAGGTCGTGAGCAGGGCGCGGCCCACGGTGCGAAAGGCGACGCGCACCGCATCGGGAGACGCGCACCCGAGCTCACGCCGGGCTCGCCGGTACTTGCTGAGGAAGTGCACCGTGTCGTCGACCACGATGCCCAGCGTCATGGCCGTCACCACCGACAGAGAGATCCCCACTTCTCCCACCGCCAAACCCCAGATTCCGAAGCCCAGTGCACCGGGGATCAGATTCGGGACGAGACTCGTGAGCCCGAGCCGCAGCGATCGCAGCGCGAAGATGAGAATGAAGGAAATTCCGATGAGGGCAACTGTCGTCCCGACAAGCATCGAGACGATGTTTCGCCGGCCGAGATAGGCAAACATCAAGGTGGTGCCGGAACTCTCGGGACGGACGATGTTCGGCGCGTGGTCCGCGAGCCATTGCAACGCGCGTCGATCGAGAGCGAGCACTTCGTTCGACGAGAGCGTCCGCGTCGCCACCGTCATCCGGGTCGCTGACTTGTCGACATCGATCTGGTTGTTGAGATCGAGACCGAAGGGAAGCGACATCTCGTAGAGGAGCAGGTATTGCGCGGCCCGCTCCCGGCTCGCGGGCAACCGGTACTCGGCCGGATCGTCGCCGTGCATGCTCATGTTGAGCCGCCGGAACGTATCGGTAATGACGTTGACGTGGATCGTTTCGGGCTGTTCATTGTACCACTCGGCGAATGCCGCGACGTCGGCAAGAAAGTCGGGATCGCTAATCCCTTCCGGCTCGCCCGACGCGAGCGAATAATCCATGGCATACATGCCGGTGAGGTTCTCGGCGGTGAAATCCGCATCGCGCCGAAACTCGATGCTCTCGTCGAAGTAGTGAAGGAAGACGTCGTTCAGCTCGTTGCGGGGTATCGACGCGACGAGCGTTACCACGATCAGGCCGGACCCCCAGAGCAATTCCCGGCGTCGACGCACCACAAACTCCCCGAGCGCGGCCATCGCCGCATCGCCGCGGTGCCCGGTCGCGCGCACTCGAACCGGCAGCAGCGAGAGCAGCGCCGGCAGAAGGGTCACGGAGAGCAGGAACGCTGCGCCGACCCCGAAAGCGACGAAGGTGCCCAGCTGACGGAACGGCGGTACCTCGGAAAAGTTCATGCTCAGGAAGCCGAGCGTGGTGGTCAGGCTCGCGAGGAAGACCGGTTGAAGATTCACCCGTAACGACTCGACAATCGCATCCCGCTTGAGTCCACCGGTTCGAGCGCGCCGGAGCAGAGCGCCGCCACCCCGATCCGCGAGCGTGCGGGACGCATCGCCCTGCATGTACTGGGAAAAGGTGGCGAAGACGTGGACGCAGTTGGCTATCGCGACCGTCAGCACGACGATCGGTGCGATGGCGGAAGGCGCGGTCATCGGGAGGCCAACCCAGCCGCCGAGACCCACCGCGGTCATGACCGACAGCGCGACGACGAGCATGATTGCGAACGTCCCGCTGAGTCCCTGTGTCAGCAATACCAGCATCAGCGTCATCGCCGCGAAGCTCGCCGGGACGAGCGTCTTGAGATCGCCCAGCGACACCTCCATGAAGGTTTGGTTGAAAATCACCAAACCGGTCACTCGCACGTCAATGCCAGGGAAGTGTTCCCGAACCTCGTCCGCGAGCCCGCGCGCGGCCTCGGCGACCCGGGGGCCTTCGAGTATTTCGTTCTCGCCCGGCAACTGCACGGTCACATTGATGCCGCTGACCCCGCCGTCGCGCGCCAGGAGACGTGCTGCGAGACGGGGCTCGGCGATGGCGATGGCGCGAATCCGCGCCCGTTCGCCGGCATCGCCGCGGGCAGCCTCGTCCACGAGATCGCGAACCAGGATGTCGTCCCCGTCGGCCGTGGTGTGTTGGAAGTTGGTGACGGAGTCGACACGGGTCGAGTACGGGATCTGCCAGGACTGCTCGGTGAGCCACGCGGTCGCCTCGAGCGCGAGGGCCGAGGTGGCGTCGCGGCTCTCCGGGGCGATGGCGAAGAAGACGTTGCCGCGCTGGCCGTACGTGTTCTCCATCGCCTCGTATGCGAGGAGCTGCGGATTGTCCTTGGAGAAGTAGATGCGGTGGTCGGCCGAGAACTCGAGAAACAACGTGCCGCTCGTCGCGATTCCGACCAGGACCATGGTGACGACGATGATCGGCCACCGCGACACGATGACCCAGCCGCCGAGTCGAGACTCGAACTCCCGCACCGCCTTCATACCTTGCACAGACCGCGGTTCTATCACTCGCTCAAGCCGAGGCCCCCGCACCCGTCCGGCGGTGCCGGTCCGAGGAACGGCGATAGGCCAGAACGGCGGGGGGCGAGGAAACCGTAGCGTTCGATGGCGGACGGAGGTTCATGATTCACCAGCGGTTTCCCGGCTCGCGCAGCTTCAGGAATATGGTTTTCGCATCGAACGTTTCAACGGCGAGCGCCTCTCCGGTCTCCGGGCACGCGATCAGGTAGATGAAGTTGCGGTAGGCGTTGACCGGTCCAGATCTGCCCGACCATCACGGCTTGGCTCCCGAGTGGAACTGGAGCGGCATCTTACGCTGCGGCCGGGGTTGCGTGGGATACGAACTGCTATATCGCCATCGAGCCGGGAGTTGGCTTCCGTCCGTGGTGCTGGGCTCTGGTTCTCTCCGCCCTTCGTTCAAGTCACCACCGCCGTAGTGGTCAAGCGAAGTCCGACGGCGCCAACGGCAATCAGCACGATACAAGCCAGTTGGATGGATTTGAGATGTTCGTCGAACACCAGAAACCCGATGAGGGTGATGGCCACAATGCCAATTCCCGCCCACAGGGCGTACGCGACGCCGACCGGGATTACCTTGATGGCGGGAGCCATCACCCAAAAGCAGCACGTGAAAGAGATGATGGCGAGAACTCCCCAATGCCACTTCTCGAAACCGTGCGATAGTTTCAGCAGGAAGGTGCCGGTCACCTCCAGCGCGATGGCAAGGGCCAATAAGATCCAAGCGCTCATGGAATTGCACCTCGACTGTTGGGCGGCACCGTCGTCCGGTACAACCTTGACGGTCAGAATAGTCGCTGCGGCCCCGGCAGTCTTGCACCGGATTCCGCTCTCAAGCGCCGTTCTGTGGCCGCTCGAGCCCCGGGCGCCCAAAGGGAAGGGGGCCGAAGCCCCCTTGATCAAGGCCGGTCGTGCGATGGTCTCAGATGGCGCCCGCCTTCTTCAGCGCGGCGATGAAGTCGGTCAGTCCCTGCTCCGCCAAGGCCCGCTCCGCGCGCGCGCCGTCGTAGGTGTCCTTGGCTTCCACCCATGCCTTGATCGCGCCGGCGCGCCAAAGCTTCATCTCCTCTTCGTCGGGCTTATACCACTCCGTGATCTCCGCCTTGAGCTTGTCCGTTTCCGAGATGACCCAGGCGAAGTCACGCTCCCGAGCAATCTTGTCGAACGCCTCGACGCCCTTGTGCAGCGCTGCCTTCTCATCGTCACTCAAGGCGTTGTACTGCGTGATGTCCATCGACAGGTGGGCGCCGGACCAGATGCCTCCCGTTTCCGTGTAATACTTCGCCACCTCGTGCATCTTGAACAGATATTGGAAGGGAACCGGGACATACAGTCCTTCCACGACGCCCGTTTGCAGGCCTTGATAGGTCTGCAACCAGTCAAACGGGACGGGAATGCCTCCCCAAGCCTGGAATAGGAGGAATTCCACCGGGCTCTTGGTCACGCGGCATTTGAGACCCTTCAAATCGGATGGTACGTGAACGGACTTCTTCGTATTGCCGAAATGGCGAAAGCCACCCGTGCCGAACACGCTCAGGACCTTGTGGCCGCTTCCCTTTTCCGCCTCGTCGCGTTGCGCCTTTCCAAGCCAGCCCAACGACAGCTTGTCGGCAGATTCGAGATCCTTGAACAGGTAGGGCAGATCGAAAATCGTCAACGATGTGTCGAAGTTGCCGAAGTTGTTGGTGGAACTCCGCCACAACGCGATCAGGCCCTGATTCGCCTGCTCTCCGCACTTCTGCTCGCCACAGATGGATCCGCGGTAGTGACCTTCGACGGTCACTTTGCCGTCGGACATCTTCGCCGTGACGGGCATCAAGCCTTCTTCGATGGCATCTCCCACCGGCATTCCCGGACGATCCACACTGGCGAACTTGAGCACCTTCTGAGCATCGGCGGGGCCGGAGACGACGAAAACGATTGCCGCCATGGCCGCCGCCAACAAAACCGCGCGCATGTGCATAGTTTTCCTCCTTCGTATTCTTCTGCGAATGTCGTGAATTACGGGCACAAAGCTTTTCCGCCCCACCACAGTTTCCAGATCGGTCCCGCAACGCGCGAGAGCCGTCCAAACGCCATGGAAAATCCCTGACGCGCCTTCCCTACGGGAACTTCGGGTCATCGAAACTTGATTACAAATCTCGACCTCCGATTGACCTTGATCCGGCCTTTCCCTTTTGACCCTCCCACACCGAAGGTTACGGCCGTCGGCGGCATTCTGCAACATCGTCTCCTATACGAATGCGGTAGGTTTGGCCGACCGCTCCTCCTCGCGACGGTTCCGATCGTTCGCCGGTCGGCTATCCGCTTGCTCCTGCGCGTGCGGGATGTCCATTGGACACGATTCGACCCATGGCGCAACATGTGTCAGGACAATTCGCCGGGGAGCCTGCCATGCACGAGATTCACATTCCGGAAGATATCCTCGCTAAATCCCGCGCCCGGCGCGGACGGATCGAGGTTTTCGATGCACTCGATCCCGCGCGTACGGCTCTCGTGGTCATCGATATGCAAAGTTATTTCCTGAAGCCCGGCGGTTTCCTGGAGGTGCCCTGTTCAAGGGATATCGTCGGCAACATCAATCGCATCGCGGCCGCCCTGCGGCGGACCGGTGGGACCGTGTACTGGACGCAGCACAGTTTCGTGCCCGAATGGACGTCCTGGTACGGTGTCCTCGCGTCGGGCGAATTCGCGGAACGCATGATCGCCGACTCCGCGCCAGACGCCCCCGGATACGCCATCCACCCGGACATGGACGTCCAGCCGCAAGACGTGCCCCTGCACAAGACACGCTACAGCGCCATGCTGCCCGAGAGTTGTGATCTCGAAACGCACCTCAGGCGGATGGGGTCCGACACCGTGATCGTCACGGGGACGCTGACCAATGTCTGCTGCGAATCGACGGCACGGGACGCGATGATGAAGAACTACAAGGTGGTCTTCGTGTCGGACGCCAACGCCACACGCACGGACGACGAGCACAACGCGACGCTCAAGGCTATGGTTCAGGTCTTCGCCGACGTGCGCAACACGAATGAGGTCGTCGGATTGCTCCAGGCCGGTGCGGCGGGTGCCCAGGCGGCGGAGTGAGATCTGTCCTTCAGTCGACCGTCTGGGCGAGGATCATGCTGATATGAGCGAGTGGCAGGCCGCTCTCCGCGGCCCATTCGTTGATCACGGCCTGAATCTTGCGCTGCTCGCCCTTGCCCTTGGCGCTGCCGGAATAGGTGCCCCACTCGTGGAGCGCCTTCACTACGAAGGGAGTCAGCATGAACGTGTCCTTGCCCGCCATGCGCAAGAAATAAGGACCTGAATTTCCGCCCATCTGGCTGAAACGCCCGGCAATGTCGAACCAAAGCTCGACGATCCGATCGCCGGGCCAGTTTGCCAGATAGCTGCCGAAGCCACCGTTTCGCGAGTCGATCAATTCGACCATGGCGATGGCGTTCTCCCGGACCGACTTGAGCTTTCCCCAGTGGCGGATAAGTCGTTTGTTGCCGAGGCAGGCCTCAAGTTCCTCGTCGCTCATCATGCGGACGCGGCGCGGTTCGAAGCCGGAAAACACCTCTTCGAAGGCCGGCCACTTGGCATCGACCATGCTGTGTTTCAGACCGGCGCGGAAAATCCTGAGGCACATCAGGGACAGATAGCGGTCGTCCGTTACCGCTTCGAGTTGGTCCGGCGGCTTCACCTTGGGCAGACGCTTTGTCAATTCGGGTTGGCCGAGCCGTTTCTCCGCCTCCGCGACGATGTCTTTGAAAGGTGTCAAGGCATTGGACCTTTCTTGACGGGGGAAGTCGTCACCGGATTGGACAGGCGTTCCGTCGAGTCGTGCTCGGCTACAAGTCGAGGATGATCTTCTCGGACTTGGAGCGGGCGCAACAGATCATCACCCACTCCTTTTGCTCGGCGTCCGTCAGCACGAAGTCGTTGTGGTCGGGCTCGCCTTCCAAATAGTGGGTCTTACACGTGCCGCAGGTACCGGCCTCGCACGACGTGTCGACGTCGAGCCCGTTCTCCCTCAGGACATCGACGATCGATTTGTCTCCCGGAATATTGTAGGTCGCGCCGGTGCTGGAAATGGTGATCTGGAACTCCGCATCGCCGAGATCCACCGCTTCGCCGGCAGCCGGCTTTTCTTGGGCAACCGGAGCGAAATACTCGAAGTGGACGGTTTCTGACGGCCAATGCGCGGAACCTTCCTTTGTCGCGAGCATGAAGCCGGTCGGACCGCAGTAGTAAAGATGTGTCCCTTCCTGGCGATGCTCGAGGAGTCCGGGAATGTCAAGACCCTTCGACGGATCCCCGCCGTCGTAGTGATTGACGACTCGGCCCTCCGCGGCGAGACCGGCCAAGCGGCTCCGAAATGCGGTCTGCTCCACGGACCTCGTGCAGTAGTGCATGGTGAAGTCCGCGTTCGTGGTCATGAGTTGTTCGATCATCGCCATCATCGGCGTCACGCCGATACCACCGGCGAGCAGGAGGTGGTGTTTCGCCTCATCCTTTACGGGGAAGTTGTTGCGAGGATGCGAGATCGTGATTCGGTCACCGGCGCGGACGTTCTCGTGCATACTGCGTGATCCGCCCGTGCTTTGCGGATCGTTGAGCACGCCCACGACGTAGCGATGCCGTTCCCGCGGGTCGTTGCACAAGGAATACTGACGGAGAAATCCGCCGGAGATGTGCACGTCGACGTGGGACCCGGCCGTGAATTCCGGCAGGTCGTTTCCGTTGGGATCAACGAACTCAAACGTATTGATCCCCTCCGCCTCATTTGTGATCCGGCGGACCCTCAACTCCATCGTTTCAATAGCCATGCACTCTCCTCGGCCGGGATGACCGTCTGCCCCGCAACTTATCGCGACGAGGCGCTGCCGCAATCCCTCCACGCGGCCCTTTTTTGGCCTACTGATGCACCTCTCGCAAGTGTCCAGTCTCGATCTGCATTCGGCTCACCGTCAGTGGGCGCTTGTGGTATCCTAAGGCGTAGACCCCATGAGCGTTCGCGCAAAGAGGAGTCGACTTCGAGCCGAGCGGGAGGGCCGATCCCATGAACGTGCAGGAAAAGGTGGAGAAGACGCCGAACGTGCCGTTCGCCGGCTACTTCTTGAACGGGGTTCCACGGGAGGATCCAGAGCTCACTCACGTCGGTCCGGGAACGGTTTGCGGGGAGTATCTGCGCAAGTTCTGGCATCCTGTTGCGCTGTCCAGCAACCTTAGGGACCTGCCTCACGCCGCGAGAATCATGGGCGAGGATCTGGTCGCGTTCCGCGACAAATCGGGAAACGTCGGTGTGCTGCACAGGCACTGCAGTCATCGTGGAACCTCGCTCGAATACGGAATCGTCAGCGAACGGGGCATTCGGTGCTGCTATCACGGCTGGCTGTTCGACGTTGACGGCAGGATCCTCGAGACTCCGGGCGAGCCACCGGATTCGAAGTTGAAGGACAGCTTCTATCACGGTGCCTATCCCGCCATCGAGTGCAACGGGTTGGTGTTCACCTATATGGGTCCGCCGGAAGAAGAGCCGGAATTCCCAATCCTGGACACCTTCGAATGGCCCCGCGGCAACAGGCTCGTGCCGTATTCCATCCATCACCCGTGCAACTGGCTGCAGGTTGCCGAAAATTTCCAGGATCCCGTGCACGCCGTGTTCCTGCACACCAATCTGACCAACGTGCAGTTCACCGAGGCGTGGGGCAACATGCCGACGGTCGATTTCGGGGAGCTCGACGACGGCATGTACTACATCACCTGCCGGCGCGTCGGAGATATGGTCTGGGTGCGCAGCAACCATTTCCTGGCGCCCAATTTGGGCCAAGTGGCCGCGCTCTGGGAGGACGCTGACGAGGAGAAATATTTCGGACGGGCCAGCATCACCCGTTGGACGGTGCCGATCGACGATACGCACTGCTGGATCTTCGGTTTCCGCCACTACAACGACAACGTCGACCCGAAAGGGTTGGGAAAGCCGGAAGAATGCGGCGACAATTCGGTCGACTTCTTCGGTCAGACGGGGGAAAGGCCGTACGAAGATACGCAACGCACGCCCGGCGACTACGAAGCCCAGATCAGTCAACGTGAGATCGCCATCCACGCCCTTGAGCATCGGGGTTCCAGCGACGAAGGCGTCCTCCGTATGCGCCGTATCCTTCGTAATGGGGCGCACAGCGAGACGCGGGTTCCCCAGCCCGCCGACAAGAAGCGCAGCAGCGGGGTCATCCACACCTACACCCACGACACGATCTTGCGTATCCCCGTGCGGTCCGACGTCGACGACAACGCGATGATGAAGGAACTTGGCCGGAAGGTGATCCAGGCCATCTTCGCGGGGGACGCCTACGAGGGGGATGACCGTCAGGCCGAGATCGAACGAGGTCTCAAAGCCCTGACAGCGGACTTCGCGGGCGGCGGGAAAGCGGCCTGATCAGCTTTCAGAGCACCTGATACCTTTCGTCAGGCCCGCCATATTCGGCGTCCAGTGGCGCGGTTAGCCGCACGCCCGGCATGTGATAGCCGTTGGGTCGGCCGGATGCCGTCTTGCCCATAAACTCGTCATAGGTAGGCGGCAGGGGCGGGCCCTCGTTACAAGCCAGCCACAGGCGCAGAAGGTGGCGCTTCCTTTCGGGTTCGGGGTAGTCCTCGTACGCCGTCCTGGAATGCAGGATGTAGTGATTGCAGAGGAGTTGAATGTCGCCGGGCTCGAACTCAAGCTCGAGATAGACCGCTGGGTTGGCCGCGGTTCGATCCAGAAAATCGAATGCCTCCACCTGTTCGTCGGTCAGGCGCGGAACTTCGGGAAAGCGCTGCGCCTTTTGAATGACACTTCGCACGTAGTTCGTCAGAAGTCGACCATCGTGGAAATTGAAAACCGGCAGCCGGTACCAAGGCTCACGGCCCTCGGGGATCTCACCCCGCCGGTCGCGATAGGTAGCCTCGATCAGCGTTCGTGCCAGATCGGGGCGGGCCTCGAGGATCAGATTGAAGATTGCCCCGGTGCTGGCGATCCGGCTCAATCCGCCGGACTTCGCGGTGCGCAGGCACAGCAGACCCACGAGATCCGAGGCGTCGGAGTGAAAGATCAGTTTCTCCGCCGTCTGGTAGCCCCGGGCCGTCGGCGTGGTCCACAAGCTCTCGCCCAGGCCGAGGTCCCGGACGTGCCCGAGCGCATGACCCTTTGCGTTCTGCGAGACCGCCTCGCCCAGGTGTGCGCCTATACCTAAGAATGCGACGGCGGATTGCCGGTTGTCGTAACGTCCGACCGGAACGCCCCGTAACACGGAAAAGCCGACCCCATGCAGCAGATCGTTCTGGATATCGCGCAGCGCCCTCGACAACGTCGGCAACGCGAAGTTCTCGCGACGAATGTCGAGGATGTCCGTGTCCTGCACCAAGACGTTCTCGATCGCTCGGTCCAGTTCCGCGACATGGTCCGAAGAAAGTCGATAGGTCCATTGATCACGGCGGGCCGCCATTTCGGGGCCGCGCCACACGCGCGCACCTTGGACCGGCGACAGCGCTGGAACCGTTTCTTGTTTGGCCTTAAGCATCTGCATGACGGTCGAGAAACGAGGATAGCTCAAGATTGAATTTTTCGGGTGCGCACAAGTTTGAAAGATGCGCCGCGCCCTCGATCACCACGAGTTCGGCACCCGCAATGCGGTCGCGGATGATTTCGTGTTCCTCCACGACAGTTCCGGTGTCTTCCGAACCTACGAGAAGCAGCGTCGGCACCTTGATGGCGTGAAGGCAGTCGGTCAGGTCCACCCTCTGAATGGCCCGGCAGCAAGCGGCGTAGGCCTCGGGCGCGGTCGAGCGGATCAGGTCGGAGAACCGGGCGACGAGTGCTGGATTCCGTTCCCGCACTTCGGGGCTGAACCAACGCTCGATCGTGGTCGGCACGATGGGCTCCATGCCTTCGGAGAGCACGGTGACCGCGCGCTCTTCCCAAACGGGAATGGTGGGGTCCGGAGGGCGGCTCGTGGTGTCGCACAGAACGAGGGTGCGGATGACCTCGGGATGGGCCAGCGCGAGGGTCTGCCCGATCATTCCGCCGTTGGACAGTCCGACGAAATGGGTACGCTCGATCTCCAGAGCCCGGAGCAGAGCGCATGCATCCTCGGCGAATTGCTCGAACGAATACGGAGGAGGGGTGACTTCCGTTCCGCCGTGGCCCCGGTTGTCGTATCGTAATACGCGAAAACGGTCCTTGAGCAAGTACGCCTGAGCATTCCAAAGAGCCATCGAACTGCCCAAAGAATGACTGAAGGTCACAACCGGCGCATCCTCGGGACCTTCGAGGACGTATTCGATGTCGATGTCGATGCCGTTGGCGTGAAGATGCATGGGCAGGAATCAGGGTTCGTGTCCAAGTCAGTTCCGTGTCGTTCCTCAACTCGCCCGTGCGTCCGTCGCACCGAGCGCCCGGATGCGCTTCCGGATATGTTCTTGGCGTTCGCTTCCCGTCGATGCCTTGCCACTTTGGACGGCGCTGAGGACTTCGCGCGTGAGTTCTGGATCTTCGGCGGGCATGCCACGAAGGAAGTACCCCGCGTAGCCCTTTGAGTTGGTCTGTTCCTGGGCTGTCATGGTTTCCGCGAGTTCTCCCGCCGACGGCAATTATTACGGAGTTCCAACGTCGAATCTTATTGCAGATGCCGCAGGGGGTCGAGCGCGCCAACTCGATGCTGCGGCCGATCGCGACCGCGGCTCCGCTTAGGTCCATTTGGCCTGGATGCCGCTTCAATCGATACTGCGCGGCCGGTCCAGGAATATGATCAAGGGCAGGACGATCACTGCGGCGATGGTCAATGCCCAGAAGTCATTCACATAGGCGATCATCGAAGCCTGCCGGAACATTTCCACGTCGAGCCGCATGAGGCCCTGGAGGTTCGAAAGGTCCCAGACACCCTGGGACTCGGTGATGTCGAACGACTGATGGAAGGGGGAAAGATGCTCGTTCAGTTCGGCACGGTTCGCCTGCGTCGAGCGTGCGAGAATGGTCACGCCCGCCGAGATACCGATTCCTCCGCCGAAAAACCGGGACGAATGGATGACGGCTGCGCCATAGTCGACCAGTCCCGGCGCGAGTCGCGAAAACGCGAGAACCGAGAGCGGTATCCAAATGACGGCCTCGCCCATGCCCATCCACATGCCGGCTAGAAAGACCTCGTAGAGGCCGATGGTGAGGTCGAAAGTCGTCATGTACCAGAAGGCCACTCCTTGGAGGCCGAACCCCAACGCCATCATGAGGCGTTCGTCCATGATCTTGACGAGGTGGCCAAGAACGAAAACTCCGATCATGAACCCGATACCTCGGGGAGTCAGCAGCAGCGAAACCGTTTCGAGCGGCAAATTTTGAAGCCGTCCGAGAAACGACGGAAGAAGCATGAGTGCGGCGAAGGACGTCACACCGGCCACCACCATGCAGATGGCACAGATAGCGAAGTTCTTATGCAGAAAGACTCGCAGATCGATGAACGGCTGGCGGGCGTAGGAACAGCGGACGATGAACAGGTAGAGGGCGATAAGAGCGGCCACACCCCACGTCGTGATCTCCCGCGACTCGAACCAGTCGAGCCGATTGCCGCGATCCAGCATGAATTGAATCGATGCCAGGCAAACGGCCAGGCTCAAGAAACCCAGCCAATCGAGGCGGAGACTCGGCCGGGTTGGAAATCGAGGAACGGTCAGGGCGATCATGTAGAGGGCGAGGACGCCGGCTGGCACCATGCAGACGAAGGCCAGGCGCCAGTTGTAGATCTCGGCAAGTATGCCGCCGACCGGAGGTCCCAGGACCGCTCCCAGCATGCTGCCGCCGGCCCAGAACCCCATGACCATGCCGTGAGATCTTTTCGGATAGACGTCCAGAAGGATGGGCATCGACAGGGGTAGCATGGGGCCGCCGGCGAGCCCCTGTATGGCGCGCCAGAACACGACTTCTTCGAGACTCGCGGCGACGCCCAACGCCCCCGAGGCCAAGGTGAATATACCCAACGCCACCAGGAGCGAGCGCCGGCGCCCGAATCGCATGCCCAACCAGCCGGCGGCGGGCATGCCGATCGCCGTGCCCACCATCGTTGCGGTCAGGACCCAGGAGATCTCTTCCAGTCCAGCCGAAAGGTCCCCCTGCATCTGAGGCAACACCGCGTTGGCGATCGTGGCGCTGAGGGTTTGGAGGCCACCCGCAATGATCACCGAGAACAGGATGACGGTTCGCCGAAAGGCGGACTCGATGACCACCGGCGGTGTATCGCCCGGAAGAGTATCTGCGGTCATCCCGTTCATCCCAGCCGTGGCGGGCGATCGAGCAGCAGGATGAGCGGCAAGACCGCCAGCGTCAGTACCAGCAAGGCCCAGAAATCGTTGAGGTAGCCGATCATCGCGGCCTGTCGGAACAGCTCGCCTTCCAGCCGTGCCAGCCCCTGCAATGTCGTCGGGTCCCAAGCCGGCAAGAACTCGGGCAGATGAAGGGATTCGTTGAAGGGAGAGATGTGCTCGTTCAACGTGGCACGATTGACCTGGGTTGAACGAGTCAGGAGCACAACGGCAATCGAGATGCTGACACCACTGGCGAAGAACCGCGCGAACTGGAAGATCGCCGCGCCGTAGCTCCGGAGGCTCGGCGCCAAGGTCAGGAAGGTAATCGTAGCCAAGGGGGTCCACATCACACCTTCGCCGATGCCCAGGATCATGCCGCCGAGAAACACCTGGCTGGGACCCACGGTGAGGTCGAAGGTCAGCAGATACCAGAAGCCGCAGGCTTGAATGGCGAACCCCAGTGCGAGCATGGCCCGGCCATCCATGATCCGCACCAGGCGGGCGAGGCCCAAGGTGCCGATGGCATAGCCCACGCCTCTCGGAATGAGCATGAAACTGACGATTTCGACCGGAAGCTCCCGAAGCTGTGCCAGAAGATTCGGCAGCAGCATTAGCGGGGCAAACGTGAGCATTCCCGATATCGCAATGCAGGTACAGCCGATGGCGTAGTTCTTGTCCAGGAATATCCGGAGATCGATGAAGGGCAGCCGAGAGGTCAGACTGTGAACGAGGAACCAATACATGGCAAAGCCGCCGATCACCGCCCACATGACGATTTCAGCCGACTCGAACCAATCCAACCGGTTGCCACGATCGAGCATGACCTGGAGGGCCGCGACTCCCACGCATAGGGCGGCAAACCCGAGCCAATCGAGACGCAAGTCGGGGAATCGCCTTGTTTCCGGTACTGCGGCGAGCACCAGAAAGTAAGTGAGCACCCCAAAGGGCGCCAAGAACACGAAGGCGAGTCGCCAGTTGTAGATCTCCGCCATGTAGCCGCCCAGCGGTGGGCCCATGATCGGACCCAGCATCACGCTGCCCGACCAGAATGCGAGGGCCATGGCGTGCGCCCTCTTCGGATAGGCGTCCAGTAATCCTGCCATGCACAACGCCGGAATCGGACCTCCGAACAAGCCTTGGCAGGCACGCCACAAAATGACTTCTTCGAGAGTCGTTGCGACACCGAACATCGCCGACGAGAACGTGAAAATCGTCAGGGCGACGAGCAGCGAACGCCGGCGCCCGAACCGCATGCTGAACCAACTCGATGTCGGTACGCCGATTGCCGTGGACACCAGTGCCGCGGTGAGCACCCAGGATACCTCTTCCAGATTTGTGGAGAGGTCTCCCTGCATCTGGGGAAGAACGGCGTTGGCCACCGTCAGGTTGATCGTTGGGAGCGCGGCCGCCAGCGCCAGAACGAACAGGATCAACGAGCGGTGGGCGCGTGACTCGACGATTTCCGAAAGCTGATCACTCATGTGCTTGAAGAGGTCACGGGTTCGGCGGTCTCGGAACTCCGGCGACTGGCGGGGCCATGGAGCAATAACACCAGCGGCACCGTCGACAGGGCGAGCAACGTTAGCAGCCAGAAGTCGTTGAGATAGCCGATCATCATGGCTTGCCGTGTCAACTCGCCGTCAATTCGCGCAAGGCCTTGGACGACTCCAATATCGAGCAAGCCGCTTTGATTGGTCAGACGAAGCGTCTCGTTGAACGGTGTGATGTTCTCTCCCAATGCGGCGTGGTTCACCTGCGTCGAGCGAGCCAGCACAGTGACCAATATCGAAATGCCGACACTGCTCAGGAAAAACCGGCCGAACTGGAAGATCGCCGCTCCGTATCCGTGAAGGCTGGGAGGGAGAGTGGAGAAGGCAATGGTTGCGACGGCCGTCCAGGTGAAGGCTTCACCCAGCCCCAGAACGGACCCCGCAACGAAAATCTCGAACAGACCCACCCCCAGGTCGAACGTCGACATGTACCAGAAGGCGGGTGCCTGAGAGGCCAGACCGAAGGCGAGGAGTACGCGAAAGTCGATGATTCTGATGAGCCGGGCGACGATCACGGCACCGAGGACGAACCCCACGCCGCGCGGGGTCAGCATGATGCTGATGGTCTCGACGGGCACGTCCCGAAGACGTCCCAACAGGGTCGGGATCAGCATCAAGGGTGCAAACGTCAGGATTCCCGATATACACCAGCAGGAAAACGCGACCGAATAGTTCCGATCCAGGAAAATGCGCAGGTCGACGAATGGTTGCCGGGTGGTCAAGCAGTGCACCAGAAACACATAGAACGCGATCCCCGAGACGACAGCGGAGATCAAGATCTCGGGTGATTCGAACCAGTCCACCTGATTGCCGCGATCCAAGAGGAACTGCGTAGCGCCGACGGAAACGGAGAGTGCCAAAAAGCCGAACCAGTCGAGGCGAAGCTCGGTGTGCCGCCTGGACTCCGTAATCGCGGCGACGACGAGGAAATAGGTCGCGATGCCGATGGGAACCATGAAGAGGAAGGCGAATCGCCAATTATACAGCTCGGTCAGCCATCCTCCGAGCGGCGGCGCCAGAATCGGCGCAAGCATCACGCCGCCCGACCAGACCGCCAGTACCCAGCCATGTTCCGCCTTGGCGAACGATCGCAAGATGATGGGAAGACATATGGGCGGGATCGGCCCTCCGAACAGCCCTTGGATAACCCGCCAGAAGACGACTTCCTCAAGGCTACCGGCAAACCCGAGCATCGATGAGGCGATCGTGAAGCCGATCACAGAGCCGATCAGTACTCGCCGCTGGCCGAATCGCATGCCGAACCAGCCTGCGGTAGGCATGGCGATGGCCGTCGACACCAGGGTTGCCGTGATCACCCACGATATCTCCTCAAGCCCCGCGGACAGATCACCACGAATCTGGGGCAGCACCGCGTTGGCAATGGTAACGTTCAGGGTCGGCAGCGCGGCCGCGAACGTGAGTGACAGCAGGATAAATATCTGCTGAATCCGGGAGTCGACGATCGTATTGGTTTCGTCAGTCACGCGGATTCCCTGATCCGTAGGCTCCACCGAGAGCAGATCGCTGAGGACCGTAAAATTCAACCTGCCGGAATTGGAGCAGGACCGAGCTGCTCGCCGACACGGTTCGAACGGCTGCAGTCAACCCTCGTCTCCGGTGGGCGTACCCTATCAGAGCGGTGTCATGACCCCGTCTCGACGAGGACGTGATCGCGCAGGATCCGTTTCCGACACGGCGATTCCGTATCCGGAATCACTCAACCAGGCGTTTTCCTTCCGGGTCCTGATCCCGGAACCAATCCGCCATCCGGCTGCCGGTCACGAAGACGGTGTCGCTGCGCTCGAGCAACATGTCGAGGGTACGGGCGAACATGTCCAGCCGATAGGGAACCCCGATGATGTGAGGATGCAAGCCCATGGTCATGATGCGCGGCGGCGAGTCCGGCTCCCTGCCGAAATAGTCCACGGCAGCTTTCCAGCGCGTGTAATACTCGTCGGCCGTGTTCCGATCGAGCGCGAACGTCATGACGTCGTTCATGTCCAGCGCATAGGGCAGGGCGATCAAAGGCCCATGTTTGGTGCGCATCCAGCTCGGCGTGTCGTAGAACATCCAGTCGTGAATATATTCGATCCCCTTGCTTTTCAGAATGTCCGGCGTGTCGAAGCTCTCGCCGTATCCAGGGCCGAGCCATCCTTTGGGCCGTGAACCGGAATACGCCTCGAATTTCTCCAGCGCCTCCTCGATGACTCCCGCCTCGTCGTCCTCGTAGAGCAGAGAGCGCTGGAAAAGTCCGTGTCCGCAAAGCTCCCAGCCAGCGTCAAGGGCGAGCTGCGCGCAGGCGGGATAGTAGTCGGGCAGGGGCGCGTTCATCATGTTGGTGACGGGGAGGCCGGGTTCGTCGAAGATGCGCGCAAGGCGCGGCAGCCCGGTCCGTAAACCATATTCGACCCAGATGAAGTTCACGATGTCCGGCATCGGAGATTTGCCATGAGGACTGATCGAACGGCCATACCTCCAGGTTCATCACGATGTGAATCATGATGGGCTTGCCCTTCAGGGGCTCCAGCTTCGGCATTTCGGTGAGAAGTCGAAAGGGAATACGTGGATTGTTCTCCGGCATATCTGTCCTGCTCCCGATTGGACGGTCCGATGTTCGGACAGGAAGGGCGTCAGCACGGTCTCAATGTGTCCTTGACCTGAGTTCGGTGATGGATTCGGCGCGCCGTTTTGCTGAATGACAGTCGTGAATGCATGGTGCACCGGTTGTCCCACATCAGGAAATCGCCAGGCTTCCAGACATTGAACCAGGCGGATTCCTCCCGAACCGCGTGGGCCCACAAAGTATCCAAAATGGACTCCGATTCCTCGAATGAATAACCGGGGATGTATGCAAAGTTGCGCTTGCCCAAGTAGAGGCATTTGCGCCCGGTCTCCGGATGCGTCCGGACGATGGGGTGCAGTGGGCCCGGGGATGTGGTCACGTCGGCATAGTCATCTGGGTCGAGTTCCGGCCGAAGGGAGCCGTCGGCCACGTGGCCGTCGTCCTGCTTGAGAAGTTCACCATCGATCTTCTGCCGCAAATCCCCGTCCAGGGACTCGTATGCGTGATACATGCTGAGAAATCCCGTTTCACCGCCTTCGTCCGTGACCTCAAGCCCGTAAAGCGTGCTCATCTTCGGTGGGATTTCGAGGTACGACATATCCGTATGCCAGGGGACAGCATCGGCGCCGAGCTGTCCGATCGGCTTGCCGTCCTCGGTGATGTTGGAGACGATGAAAATCTCGGGAAAGGGGTCGTCTTCGACGGGATTGGGATGCATGTAGGTATCGAGCTCGCCGAACATCCGGCTAAAGCGAACGAGATCCGCATCCGACAAATTCTGACCACGAAAGCGTAGGATCAGATGACGGAGCCAGGCTTCGTGGATCGCCTCAAACACCGCCTCGTCCATGGTTTGACTGAGGTCTACACCTTTGATATCCGCCCCGATCCATTCGGTGAGCGGTTCTACCTCGATCCCTGCCGTCGCATAGAGGTTCTCGGGGCTCGGTTGCCCGGATGTTTGACCACTCATGACTGTGGTCTCGACGTCTGACAACGGTTATTCGTCCAGCATTACCAGGGTCCAAGCCAGCAGCCTTGTTCCCAGCGCAAAGTCTTCCAACTCCATGGCTTCGTCGGGGTTGTGGCTGCCGTGGTCGTTGCGGATGAAAATCATGGCCGCCGGAATTCCTACGTCGTGAAAATCGGCCGCGTCGTGACCGGCGCCGCTCGGGATGTCCATGTACGAGATGTCGAGAAGCTCGGCGCCTTGCCGCATGTGCGCGCAGAAACCTTCGTCCATTACGGCCGGTGTGACCAGCGACATCTCATTGAGGCCGATTTCGATGCCGCGCCTTTCGCCGATCTCGGCCGCGCGTCTCGTGACATAGTCCTGCATCTCTTCCAGAACCGCCCGGTCTTGACTGCGGATATCAAAGGCGAAGTCGACGGAGCCGGGAACCTTGACAATGGAATGATGATCGGAATCGGTGAAAAATTTGCCGGCTGTGAAGACCATGTCGCGGCCGTTCGCCCGAGCGCTATCGCATTGCCGTTCGAGGTCGAGGACGAGTTCCGCCGTCCCCAACACAGCATCCTGCCGCATCTCCTGCGGCACGGCGCCCGAGTGCGTGTAGAAACCTGTCGTGCGGGCGCTGCGGGCCCGAAGGCAACCCCGTATTCCCGTGACGATGCCAACCGGGAATCCTTTGCAGTGAAGGACCGGACCTTGCTCGATATGCAGCTCGAAGTACCCCTTTACGTTGTCGGGCCCCAGATAGGGCCGGCTGCTCTCGCGGAAGTAGGAGGAGTCGAATCCCGCCTCGTCCATACACTGCGCGAGCGTTCGTCCGGTGTGGACGTGGATCGCCGATTCCATCTCGCCCGGCCAAAGCAGTCCGAGTACCGCGCGGCTTCCCAAGTGTCCGCCGTGATGTCCGACGAACCAGGTGCTGCATTCCTCGGCCCGGATGCCCATGACGGTAATGTCTCGCTGCGGTGTAACGCCCAGCCGTTGAAGTGCGGCCTGTGCGGTGACCCCGGCGATGACGCCTGCGGCTCCATCGTAGTTGCCGCCGTGATAAACGGAATCGAGATGGGACCCCACGAACCACGCCGGTGCCTCCCGGTTCTCGCCGGGCAGTGTCATGTAGAGGTTGCCCGCCGGGTCCTTGTCGATCTCGAGGTCCAGAGAAGTCGCGGCTTCTTCAAGGAGGTCATGCGCGATTTGCTCTCCCTCACCGTAGGAGCCACGCGTGACGCCGACACCGTCCGCTGTCTTCTCTTCGAGTTCCGAGAAAAGACGCTCCGCGATCGGCATCGACGCATCGACAGCGTCAGAGAATTCCGCTGGGTTTGGTGCGGATCGACGGTTCATGCGCAGACTCCGAACTCATGAGAGGAACTCTACATCATTCTCCGATTGCGGAAATTCCGTCTACTTCCAGACTTTTTCCGCAACCGTGAGCCAGTTACCGCCGAGAATGCCCCGCGTGTCCGCCTCGCTGAAGCCGTCGCGCAGGAGGCCCTCGATGATGAGATCCATTTCTTCGGGTGGAATGTCGGGTATTGGACGCGGATGGAAATGGGGGTTCCACATGGTCTGATTCGAAACCGACTGGTCGTAGATCAGATCGAGGGCGAGGCCGACGTGCTGGGGACCGACCAGATCCGCGACGTACCGAATATGTTGGATCAGAAGATCGACCGGCGATTTGCCGTCGTCCCCCAATACCGGCCCGAAGGCAATGATCCCGACAACCCCACCCGAGGCGGCGCAGGCCTTAATCTGGTCGTCCCGCACGTTGCGTGTGTGATCGCACAAGGCACGAGCATTGGCATGAGAGATGATGACCGGTTCACTCGAAGCGTCGAACACGTCCATGCTGGTTCGGTATCCGGTATGAGCCACGTCGACCAACATGCCCACGCGGTTCATCTCCTTGACCAAATCGGCGCCCAGACGGCTCAGCCCCCCATCCGTCAGTTCTTGGCAACCATCCCCGACCGGCGTCTTGACGTTGTAGCACATGAGCATGTGGCGAATGCCGAGTTTGTAGTACACCTCCACCATGGCGAGGTCGTGCGCAATGGGATTGGCGCCCTGAAAATGAAACACGACAGCGAGTCTGTTCTCTCGTAGGGCTCGCGTGATGTCATCTGTCGATTCGATGAGGATGTACGTATCGGGCCGCCCCAGGAAGTAGTGCCGTTCCTTGGCAATGGACCGGATCGCCGACGGGAGATCCATCCAGTCTCCGCCGACCGTGAGCGAAACCACGTCGAAGCCGTTCTCCGCCATGCGCCGTAACATGGCTACTTTCAGCTCAGGATCGCCGTAGTCCGTATATGGCAGCGTCATGTCCCAAATGAGTGCGTCAGACTGAAGCTGCCGGGCTTGATCCGATACCTCCATGGATGCGGCGCCTCGGCTGTCTGACGTGGCTCGGGAGCAGTAGCGACTCGTGTTCAGGCCGTCGCGCCAGGGAAGAGCGGAATCCCTTTTGCCCGTTCAATACCCGAGACTTCGTGGGGTTCATAAAGTTCCTCGAGGAACGCCATTTCCTCTTCGTCGAGTTGGATGTCCACGGCCTTTGCGGCGTCCGTGACATGGGATACCCGTGTGGCGCCGATTATGGGTGCCGTGACATACGGTTTGTGAAGCATCCAGGCGATGGCGATTTGAGCCGGAGTGTGGCCGCGCTTCTTTGCCAGCGCGACGAGTCGGTCGATGATGTCGAAATTGTTGTCGAGGTGGTACAGCTGCCGGGATCGCGGGTCTCCCTCTGCACGCTTCGTTGATGCGGCACCCCGCCGCTTGCGCTTGCCGGACAGGTATCCCTTGGCGAGCGGTGCCCAGGGGATGACGCCGATGCCTTCCTCCTCGCAGAGCGGCATCATTTCCCGCTCCTCCTCGCGATAGATGAGGTTGTAGTGGTTCTGCATGGACACGAACCGGGTCCAGCCGTTGAGATCCGCCGTATAGAGCATCTTCGTGAACTGGTAGGCAAACATGCTGGATGCGCCCAGATAGAGGACTTTGCCCGCCTTTACAACATCATGGAGGGCCTCGATCGTTTCCTCGATCGGAGTCAGGTGGTCGAACCGATGTATCTGATAGAGATCCAGGTAATCGGTTCCCAAGCGTTTCAGGCTGGCGTCGATACCTTCCATGATGTGCTTGCGACTCAAGCCGCCGGCGTTGGGAGAGGGACCCATGGGGTTGAAGACCTTCGACGCGATGACGAGTTCGTCTCTTCCGGCGTATCTCGTCAGCCACTTCCCGGTGATCAATTCGCTCTCGCCGTTCGAATAGGTGTCGGCTGTATCGAAGAAATTGATCCCGAGGTCGAGGGCCTTCTTGAAGTGGGACCGGGCCCCTTTCTCGTCGATCATGTAATCGCGATACCACCTGCCGCCGTAGCTCATGCAACCGAGCACCACGCGGCTAACCTTCAGACCCGTCTGACCGAGATTGACGTATTCCACCGGGCATCCTCCCTGTCGGCATATGTCCTGAGTTGCCGACGTTATACCAGAGGAACGCGATCGGTGGCGCGTCGCACCGCGGGCAAGCTACCATGCGGCGACCCGTGACAGTTTGATGAATTGATGGTCGAAGCCGCCGATACCGCCACGGTCTCGCAGGAACCCGATGGAACCATCGATACTGTCCTGCGAACGGCGCAGCAGATGATGCTGGAGTTCCAGCCGCATCGGCAGGGCCAACTGCACCTGACTCCACAGACGCTGCTGGAACGCGATCTTGGCCTCGACAGCCTCGGGCGGGTGGAGCTGTTTCTCAGGTTGGGCCGCGAATTGGATGTCGATATCCCGGATGGCGCCCTCACCACGGTCGAGTCGCTTGGCGACGTGGCGGCAACCATCGACGCCGTTGGGACGGGGCACGGGCGGGCGCGTCTCGACAACACCGGCCGTGGACGAGGCCTCGAACGGGTCACGGCGCTGCCGTTAGGTGCTTCCACGCTGACGGAAATGCTTGACTGGCACGTCCTCACGCATCCGGATCGTCCGCATATCTGCTTCGTCGACGAAGGGGGCGAGGAGAGGGGGACTACTTACGCCGAGCTTCGTGGGGCGGCGCGTTCGATCTCAGAAGGGTTGGCACGCCGTGACTTGGCCCCGGGGCAGACCGTGGCGATCATGTTGCCCACGTGCCCGGAGTTCTTCGCGGTGTTCTTCGGCATCCTGATGGCGGGGGGCGTTCCGGTGCCGATCTATCCACCCGCCCGCATGTCCCAAATTGAAGACCACCTGAAACGCCAGGCGGCCATCCTGCATAACGCCGAAGTGCGCATCCTCATCACGATCGAGGAGGCCAAACACGTTGCCCACTTCCTCCGATCGCAGGTCAAGCAGCTTCGCCACATCGTGACACCCTCGGACGTCTCGGTCGAGGCAGGCGACTCACCCGGCATTCTATTGCACCCCGAGGACCTCGCCTTTCTGCAGTACACCTCGGGCAGCACGGGCGAGCCGAAAGGCGTCTCGCTGACCCACGCCAACCTGCTTGCCAACATCCGTGCGATGGGGGTGGCCCTGAAGGCCGAATCGACGGATGTGTTCGTCAGCTGGCTGCCGCTCTATCACGACATGGGGCTGATCGGGGCTTGGCTCGGCAGCATGTATCATGCCGTGAAGCTCGTCGTGATGTCGCCGCTGACATTTCTGGCGCGTCCCGAGCGCTGGCTGTGGGCCGTTCATAGGCACGGCGGAACCCTGTCAGCAGCGCCCAACTTCGCTTACGACCTTTGTCTCAAGAGAGTCGACGACCGGGACATCGAGGGACTGGACCTAAGTTCCTGGCGCGTCGCCGCAAACGGGGCGGAGCCGGTTAGCGCCGGGACGATCGAAGGTTTCTGTAAGCGTTTCGAGGCTTACGGGTTCCGGAAGGAGAGTATGAAGCCCGTATACGGATTGGCGGAGTGCTCGGTGGGTCTAGCATTTCCGCCCATGGAAGGGGCCGCGGCGATCGATCGGATCGACCGTGAGCGGTTTACGCTCCATGGCGAAGCGGTTCCGGCCGACGATGCCCCGAGTCCTCTGTCGTTCGTTGCGTGCGGCCGACCACTCCCCGGTCACGAAATTCGCATCATCGATGACGCGGGGCGGGAACTGCCGCAGGGCAGGGAAGGCCGCCTCCAGTTTCGTGGACCCTCCGCGACGCGGGGTTATTACCGTAACCCAGCGGCAACCGAGGACCTTTTCGACGGCGATTGGCTGGAGAGCGGCGATCTCGCGTACACGCGCAAAGGTGACATCTACGTCACGGGGCGCCGCAAGGACCTCATCATCAAGGCGGGCCGCAACATCTATGCCCAGGAAATCGAGAGGGCGGTGGGCGAGGTCGACGGCATTCGCATGGGGTGCGTCGCGGTATTCGGCGTTCTCGATCAGGCGACGGGCACCGAAAAGCTGGTCGTCATGGCTGAAACCCGGGAGAAACGTGCCGATCGACTTCAAGATTTACGGCGGAAAGTGGAAGACGCGACGCTCGACATCGTCGGATCGTCGGCTGACGACGTCGCGCTGGTTCC
The DNA here is from genome assembly GCA_021296255.1 of Alphaproteobacteria bacterium. Taxonomy (GTDB): domain Bacteria; phylum Pseudomonadota; class Alphaproteobacteria; order UBA2966; family UBA2966; genus UBA2966. Next base: position 27,435 of record JAGWAU010000039.1, read on the forward strand.
GCCGCAGACGGTCCTCAAGACCTCAAGCGGCAAGATCCGGCGGGTCGCCTGCCGGATGGCCTACGAGGCGGAAGGTCCTGCCATGACCCGGCACGCCGTGTGGCGGCAGTTCGTACGCCTGACGGTCGCGAGCATCTTACCCGAATGCCGGCGCATCATTCGCAGCTTGGCGGAGGCGATTTACGCGGGTTGGTGGTGGGTGGCGCTGGCGCTTGCCGCCGGCCTGATATGGCTTCCGACTACCTTGGTTCCGCATGTTCGCTTCTGTAGGGCGTTCGTCCGGTTCGGCATCCGGTTGTTTCTGGCGCTGGTAGGTGTCCGGGTACGGATCGAAGGCCTCGCGAACCTGCCTGACGGACCAAAGGTGTTGGCGGTAAATCATTCCAGTTACCTGGACGGCCTCATGCTCTTGGTGTCGCTTCCCGGTACCTATGCGTTCGTCGCCAAGAAGGAGCTTGAAGGTTCGATTGGCGCGGGCCCGTTCCTCGCGCATTTGGGGACGAAATTCGTCGAGCGTTTCGATGCTCGGCAGGGGGTGGGTGCGGTGGCGGAACTCGGTGATGCCCTTGCCGACGGTGAGACTCTCCTGTTCTTCCCGGAGGGCACCTTCCGCCGTATGTCGGGGCTGCTGCCGTTCCGTACTGGCGCATTCGCCTGCGCGGCTCAGGGTAATGTTCCCATCGTTCCCATGGCTCTAAACGGCACGCGATATATCCTGAGGTCCGGGTCCTGGTTCCCGAGATTCGGCCGCGTGCGGGTCCGGATTGGCGAGCCGATCGCTCCGATGGGTTCTGATTGGACGGCGGTGCTGGCGTTGCGGGACCACACTCGAGACCGGATTCTGGTACTCAGCGGGGAGCCCGACCTCGTGTACGAAACGGGCGTGATCTCCGCCGTCAAGGAAGAGGCTGAGGCCTAATCAACCCCGAAGACCTATGGTGGGGAGTCTCGGGACCGACCGCCCTGGCTCCTTGAGGACGGCGGTCCCTTCGTTGTTGTGGCATGCCGGGCGCGGCACCTCGCGAGGCTGCAGCACTGACTTACCCACGCAATAGTCCCGCGCCGCCGGGACTGGGGCGGCGCATCCGGGAAGTGCGCTGGTACGAAAAAGGACCGCCACGAACCGTTCCGGTTCGGGGGACCGACGGCACTTCAAGGTCATCCGTGCGTCATTCTTGTGTTAAGCGTTGTACCTGTCGAGCGCCCACTGGGAGGGGTTTATTTCGGGGTCGCGTCCGCTCATCATGTCGCTCACCAACTTCGCCGAACCGCAGGCGAGTGTCCAACCGACCGAACCATGACCCGTGTTCAGGAACAGGTTGCGGAACCTCGTCCTTCCAATCACGGGAGAGCCGTCGGGAGTCATGGGGCGTAGACCCGTCCAGAAAGCGGCCTCTCCGGGGTCGCTACCGTTCGGAAAAGTTCAAGTAGGGGCATGAGAACGGATCGTGCCCGGCGCTCGTCGATGCGACGATCGTAGCCGACCAATTCCGCCGTGCCGGCCGCCCGGAGTTTGCCGCCGAGACGTGCGATAACAACCTTGCGTTCCTCGTCGGCTATCCCCATGGACGGCGCATTGTTACGGCCTTCGACAGGGAGGGTCACGGAATACCCTTTGACGGGGTAGACGGGCAGCGAAACGCCGAGCCGCCTGGTGAACAGAGGGCTTTCGCTCCCCATCGCGACCACGATGGCGTCGGCCTTCCTGGTACCGCCATCGGTCTTCACGCCGGTCACCGTGTCGCCGTTGGTATCGATCGAGACCGCGCGTTCATTGTAGTGGAAGCGGACGCCGACGCGTGCACAGTACTTCGCGAGTTCCCGCGTGAAAACGTGAGCATCGCCGCATTCGTCGAGGGGCGAATATATGCCGCCGGCGATCGGGGTTGCCGCATCCTCCAGCGCAGGTTCCCTCCTAAGACATTCTCGCGCGTCGAGTACCTCCTTGCTGACGCCCTCGCGGCGTAAGGCCTCGGCGTGCCCAGCCGCCGCCTCATAAGCCTGGGGGGTTCGGAACACGGACAGGATGCCGCGCGCTGAGTGATCGAACCGAATGCTTGTCGACTCCCGGACGACCGTCAGCATCCTCTGGCTGTATCTCGACAGGCGCTGAAGCCTTACCGCATTCTCATGAAAGCGGTCGGGCGTGCAGTTGCGAAGGAATGAAACTCCCCAACGCCACATGTGAAGATCGAGCTGCGGCACCATCCGGAAAGGGGCATCGCGCCTTCCCATCCAGCGCAACAGTTGTCCTGGCAGTTCAGGCCTCGACCAGGGAGCGGCATGGCTGACGGAAATCTGCCCGCCGTTGGCGAAGCTAGTTTCGAGGCCCACACCATCGCGCCGTTCGATAACCGAGACTTCGTGACCAGCCTCACCGAGGAAGTGGGCCGTGGTGACACCGATCACCCCGCCGCCGAGGACGACAACCCTCACGCGGTGATCTTCTTTTCAATGCCCGCGCACGCGGGACTCGACTGGATCCGAGAACTGAACATAGCTTTCCGGCAACGCACCTGTGGGAGAACCTCCGTGTCGGACGACATTCTATACATGCCTGCCAGCGAACTGGTCGGTCGTTATCGCGATCGAAGCCTCTCTCCGGTCGACGTCACGCGCGCCACGCTCGATCGTATTTCTGCGATCGACGAAAAGACGAACGCTTATGTCGTGGTCGATGCGGAATCGGCCATGGAGGCCGCACGGGCTTCGGAGAAGCGATGGCGCGACGGCAAGCCAATGGGCCTCGTGGATGGGGTTCCGTGTTCGGTGAAGGATCTGGTGCTCGCCAATGGATGGCCAACGCTCTTCGGATCGAAGACGACCGATCCCGATCAGGCTTGGGATGCCGATGCGCCCTGTGTGGCACGGCTGCGGGAACACGGTGCCGTCATCCTCGGCAAGACGACGACGCCGGAATTCGGATGGAAGGGCGTCACGGACAGTGCGGTATCGGGCATCACGCGAAACCCTTGGAATCTGGAGAAGACGCCTGGCGGCTCGAGCGGGGGCGCCGGAGCGGCCGTGGCGGCGGGAATGTGCCACCTGGCAATCGGTACCGACGGCGGAGGTTCCATTCGCATTCCTTCGGGTTTCTCGGGAACCTTCGGCCTGAAGCCGAGCTTCGGACGCGTGCCTGCCTGGCCGGCGGGCCGGTTCGGTACGCTCGGGCACGTGGGTCCCATGACGCGAACGGTAGAGGACGCGGCGCTCATGCTGACCGTCATCTCACAGCCCGATCCCCGTGACTGGACGGCGCTGCCCTACGATCCTCGTGACTACCGCGACGGTCTGGACCGGGGGTTGGAAGGACTCCGCGTCGCGTTCACGCGCGACCTGGGCTATGCCGACGTTGATTCCGAAATCTCCGAAATCGCCACCCGCGCCGCCGAGTCGTTCTCATATCTCGGTGCGGAGATCGTCCACGCGAGCCCCAGGTTCGAGGATCCCAAGGTCGCCTTTCGGACGTTGTGGTGGGCGGGCGCCGCGAACGGACTTCGCGGGTTGACCGATCGACAGATGAAGCTCGTGGAGCCCGATCTTGCCGACATGGTGGAAGAGGGAAGGAAGATTCCGCTGCTCGACTATATCGCCGCGGACCATGAGCGGGCCGTCCTGGGCGAACTCATGATGGAGTTTCACCAGACTTACGATCTCCTCCTGACGCCCAGTCTGGCGGTCGCCGCATTCAAAGTGAGAACGTTCTCGCCCCGCGAGACCGACGATCCGAAGTGGATTACATGGTCGCCGTTCACCTACCCCTTCAACATGACCAAGCAACCGGCCGCGAGCGTTCCCTGCGGGTTCACGGCCGACGGACTGCCCGTGGGCTTGCAGATCGTCGGTCCCATGTTCGCGGACCACCTGGTGTTGCGCGCGTCCCATGCCTACCAGCGGGGGTTCCCCCTGACCGACAGGCGGCCACCGATTTGAGCCCGCGCACCGCGTCGGCCGAACGCCCGGTGAGGGCACGGATGCAGGGAAAGTTCCGTGATAGAGTTGAGTATCGTTTGGACCGGGAGGATCGAGTGAGCGAGCACACGACGTTGCCGAAGGCCGACTTGGGCGAAGCGAGCCATATCGAAGTCGTCGAACAACTTCTGCAGGTCGACGGCCAATACCTCGTCGATGTGGGGAGCGGGGACGGCGGGTTCGCATGCGCCCTCGCGGAGCGCGGGGCCAACGTGCTCGCGATCGAGCCGGACAAGCGGCGGACTCCGCCTGAACTCCCTTCGGCCATCCGCGATCGCGTGACGTTCAAGCTGGCTGGCGGGGAGGCCATTCCCCTCGAAGATGGGAAAGCGAACGGCGTTTTCTTCAACCGGTCTCTCCACCACGTACCTCCGGAACTCATGGATCAAGCTCTCTCGGAGGCGCGACGTGTCCTGACCCCCGACGACGGCTTCCTGTACGTCGTGGAACCCGACATGTCGGGGACTTGGTCCGAGCTTCTGAAGCCCTTTCACGACGAGACCGGGGTTCGCCGTCTCGCCATCGAAGCTCTGGACCGAACGGCTTCGCGGCTGTTCGCCGGGGGGCATGAGTATTGGTACATGCTCTGGGTGCGCTTCAACGATTTCGAGGAATTCGCGACGCGGCCCATGATGGCGAGGCTCCGCATTCCGGTGGAAGATGTCGAGACGCCCGAGGTCCGCTCCCTGTTCGATGCCGGCAAGGTGCCCGATGGATACGCGTTTTCGCAAGTTCTGAGGCTTCGTGTTTATCGGGGAGCGGCGTAAGGAAACCACGCGGCCGCGCGTTCGTGACGGATACCGGGATCGTGTCCAACCGTTCATCCTTTGATCTTCTGTCCGTCGATGAGATGTACGCCGCGGATCGGGCGGCAGTAGAGGGTGGGGTTTCCGGCACCACGCTGATGGAAGCGGCGGGGGCAGGCGTCGTGCGGGCGATAACGCGACGCTGGGCACCGAGGCCCACGGTGGTCCTTTGCGGTCCTGGCAACAATGGCGGGGATGGATTCGTGATCGCTAGGCGGCTTCGGCAGGCGGGCGCCTGGGACGTTCGCCTTGCGCTGCTGGGGTCTCCGGACAGGTTGCACGGCAATGCGCGGGTCATGGCGGATTCCTGGGACGGAGACATGCTGCCACTAGATCCGAAATCCACGGAGGGGGCAGCTTTGATCGTCGACGCTATCTTCGGCGCGGGCCTGTCCCGGGACTTAGACGGCATCACACGGGCGACACTCGAGTCCGCCAATGCCGCCGACGCCGTGCGGGTGGCCGTTGACGTCCCAAGCGGCATTCACGGCGATACCGGTCACGAGTGCGGCTACTGTTTCCGGGCCGATCTGTCCGTCACGTTTTTCCGCAAGAAGCCGGGGCACCTGCTGCTCCCCGGACGCATGGTGTGTGGTGAGGTCAAGGTTGTCGATATCGGAATACCGGCTTCGGTTCTGGAAGCAGTTGCGCCGCGGGTGGCGGAAAACGATCCTGCGCTCTGGAGCCATCTCGTTCCGGTCCCTGGTCTCCAAACGCATAAGTACCGCCGCGGCCATGCCCTGATCGTCAGCGGCGGCCAGGAAAGCACCGGTGCCGCGCGCCTCGCCGCGCGAGCCGCGCTGCGCATCGGATCGGGGCTAGTTACGGTTGCATGCCCGCCTGATTCCCTCATCGTGAACGCCTCCCAATTGACGGCCGTCATGACGGAAAGCTTTGCGGGATCGCTTGAACTCAAGGAGATCCTGGGTCGGCGGCGCCGCAACGCCGTGCTCCTCGGCCCGGGAAACGGTGTAAACGAGGCAACCCGCACGAACGTACTAACGGCTCTTCAATCCCCCGCGGCCTGTGTGCTCGATGCCGACGCGTTGACTGTGTTCGCCGATCAGAGGGAGGTGCTTGGAACGGCGATCTCCGGTCCCTGCTTGCTGACGCCCCACGACGGCGAGTTCATGCGTCTGTTTGGCGAGGTCCCGCAGGGACGGGGAAAGGTGGATGCCGTGCGCCAAGCCGCGAGATTGGTCGGCGCAGTGGTACTCCTCAAGGGTGCCGATACCGTCATTGCGTCGCCGGATGGGCGCGTTACGATCAACGGCAACGCGCCGCCCGAACTGGCTACCGCGGGTACGGGTGACGTGCTGTCGGGTCTGGTCGTCGGATTGTTGGCCCAGGGCATGGAGCCGTTCGAGGCGGCCTCTGCCGCGGCATGGATGCATGGGGCCGCGGCGGGGATCGTTGGTCCCGGTTTGATCGCCGAGGACCTGTCCGAGGCGCTGCCTGACGTCTTGCAGGGCCTCCGGTAGCTCATCCTCGACTATCGAGGCGGAGCAATGCCATTTCGCGCTTGATGTATCGGGACTCGCGAGGACCTTTGATGATGCCGAGCGGTTCTTCCCGAGCGGGATTCGTGTGAATCCGATCTGGCGCCCAATCCTCCCGTGCTATAGAAGGTGGCGCAAATCCGGGACCCGAACGGGACCAGCTTGCTGGGCATTTGTGCGGCTGTGGTGGAACCGGTAGACACGCATGCCTTAGGAGCATGTGCCTTACGGCGTGGGGGTTCGAGTCCCTCCAGCCGCACCAGAGCGCCTTGGGGGTACAGTCCTGAGACGGTCCGCGAGGTCCCTCGCGGCCATACCAATCGGGGACGAGACCGTGATCGAAGTAACGGAAACCAGCGCAGAGGGCCTCCGGCACGAGTTTAAGGTCGTCGTCGAGAGCACCGCGATCGAGGAGCGCGTCGACGCCAAACTCGGTGAATTGGCCAGTACGATATCCCTTCCTGGATTTCGTCCAGGCAAGGTGCCCCTGTCGCTCCTCAAGAAGCGCTACGGCAATGCCGTCATGGGCGAGGTCATCGAGGAGACCGTGAATGAGGGAGCTCAGCGAGCTCTGTCCGATAAGGGCTTGCGTCCCGCCCTCCAGCCCTCAATCGAGATCACGAAATTCGAGGAGGGCGGCGAGCTCGAATACACGCTCTCGGTCGAAGTACTCCCCGACATCGATCCGGATGATTTCTCGTCCATCGCGGTCGAACAGCTCCGGGTCAAACCGACGGAGGAGGATGTCGAAGCGGATTTGAAATTGCTGGCAGAAGCCCAGACGACGTTCGAGACTGAGGAAAACAGAGAGGCCGAACTGGGCGATGCCGTCGTCATCGACTTCGTTGGCCGGCAGGACGGCGTCGAGTTTGAAGGCGGTCGCGCCACGGACTTTCAGCTCGTCCTAGGATCGCATGTCTTCTTCCCGGGGTTCGAGGATCAGCTGCTCGGTATGACCGCGGGCCAGCATCTCGATGTCGGCGTGACCTTTCCGGAAACCCATCCAGCGGGAGATCTGGCGGGCAAGCACGCCGTGTTCGAGGTGGATGTCAAGGAGGTCAAGCGTCCCGAAGTGGCGGCCATAGATGACGAGCTGGCCACGAGGGTGGGCCTGGATAACCTGGAAGAACTCAAGAAAGCGCTCTTGGACAAGATCAAGTCCGACTACGATCAGGCCTCGCGGGACCGGGTCAAACGCAAGCTCCTGGACGAACTTGCCGGCCGGTACGATTTCGAAGTACCCCCCGGACTCGTCGACGGCGAGTTCGATGCCATTTGGAGGCAGATCGGGGAGCGGATCCTGAAGTCGCATGGGGAGGGAGAGGAGCCACAGGAGTCCGAAGAGGAGATGAAGGCGGAGTACCGGGAGATCGCCGAAAGGCGGGTTCGGCTGGGATTGCTGCTGACGGAGGTCGGCAACCGCAACAATATTGAAGTGCACCAAGAGGAACTCAACCGGGCGATGGCGGAGCAGGCGCGGCGGTATCCTGGAAAGGAACATGAGATCGTTCAGGAACTTCGAAGTGATCCCGAGGCGAAGAATCGGCTCCGCGCCTCCATCTTTGAGGACAAGGTTGTCGACTTTATTCTCGAGATGGTGAACGTCACCGAACGTGACGTGACACGGGATGAGCTATTTGACGAATCCGAGGACGGTGAGGAGCCATCTTCGTAAGGACATGCGGCGTCGTGCCCACGTCGTCTTTGAATTGAAACATCGAGCGACATTCCAACTATTGAAGCAGGACCAAACAAAGCGCGGATTCACAATGACGGATACCAGGATGCAGAGCCTCATACCGATGGTGGTCGAGCAGACCAATCGGGGGGAACGGGCGTACGATATTTACTCGCGGCTGCTCAAGGAGCGGATCGTGTTTCTCGCGGGCGCGGTCGACGACCATGTGGCGAGTGTGATCACGGCACAACTCCTTTTCCTCGAAGCCGACAATCCAGAGAAGGACATCGCCTTCTACATCAATTCCCCGGGCGGCATCGTATCGTCGGGTTTGGCGGTCTACGACACCATGCAATACATCCGCCCGGATGTCTCGACGCTCTGTTTCGGTCAAGCAGCCTCGATGGGATCGCTGCTTCTCGCGGCCGGCGCCAAGGGAAAACGATATGCGTTGCCCAATGCGCGGATCATGATCCATCAGCCTCATGGCGGCACTCAGGGCCAAGCGGCAGACATCGAGATCCATGCGAGAGAGATTCTGGCGCTGCGGGATCGGCTCAACGCCATCTACGCGGAACACACGGGCCAGGACCTCGACGTCATCGAACAGAACATGGACCGAGACAAGTTCCTGACTCCCGAGGAAGCTCAGGCCTTTGGAATCATCGACGAAATCGTGGTGCACCGTCCGGCGGCGCTCGATGCCGCCGGCGGCGGCGGTGACCGCGACGACGGCGAGTGCTGACCATCTCGGTGGCTTTGCGTCGACGGATCCCCCTACGCATTGGTTAGGCCCGCGCGGCAGCCGGTAGTGTGTACCGTGACGCGCGGCGGGAACGCTTCGCCACGGGATGATCAACTACATATAAGGGACCACCCCGCTGTGCGCGCAAGATTTGCGTTGTGAATTGCAGATAGAAGTCGCTAACATGACGCGTTGAGCGCAGTGCCCGCGTACTGGTTGGGTTCGGCCAACTAAGCCTCGGAGTTCCCATGTCAAAGTCTGGCGGTGGCGATTCGAAGAACACCCTTTACTGCTCGTTCTGTGGAAAAAGTCAGCACGAAGTTCGCAAGTTGATCGCGGGCCCAACGGTCTTCATCTGTGATGAATGCGTTGAGCTTTGCATGGACATCATCCGGGAGGAGCATAAGAGCTCGCTCGTCAAGTCGCGCGACGGTGTGCCCACGCCGCACGACATCTGCAATGTTTTGGCTGACTACGTGATCGGTCAGGATCACGCCAAGCGGGTGCTCTCCGTGGCGGTGCACAATCACTACAAGCGCTTGAATCACGGCAGCAAATCGAACGACGTGGAGCTCGCCAAATCCAACATCTTGCTCATCGGTCCGACCGGTTGCGGGAAAACCCTGCTCGCCCAGACCCTGGCCCGCATCCTCGATGTGCCCTTCACCATGGCCGACGCCACGACGCTTACGGAAGCGGGCTACGTCGGCGAGGATGTCGAGAACATCATCCTCAAACTTCTGCAGGCGGCCGATTATAACGTGGAACGGGCGCAGCGGGGCATCGTCTACATCGACGAAGTCGACAAGATCAGCCGCAAGTCCGATAACCCGTCGATCACCCGTGACGTGTCTGGCGAGGGCGTGCAGCAAGCGTTGCTGAAGATCATGGAGGGAACCATCGCGTCGGTTCCACCGCAGGGCGGCCGCAAGCATCCGCAACAAGAATTTCTCCAGGTCGACACAACGAACATCCTGTTCGTGTGCGGCGGGGCGTTTTCGGGTCTCGAGAAGATCATTTCGGCGCGGGGCCAGTCGACATCCATCGGATTTGGTGCGGATGTCCGTACCCCCGACGAACGGCAGATGGGCGAAATCCTCAAGCAAGTCGAGCCCGAAGATCTTCTCAAATTTGGTCTCATTCCGGAATTTGTCGGGCGCTTGCCAGTCGTCGCCACGCTTGAAGACCTGGACGAGGATGCCCTCGTTGACATCCTCATGAAACCAAAGAATGCGCTCGTCAAGCAGTATCAACGGCTCTTCGAGATGGAAAGCGTCAAATTGACGTTCTCGGACGACGCCCTGCGTGCCATCTCGCGCAAAGCGATCAAGCGCAAGACTGGCGCCCGCGGTCTTCGTTCCATCATGGAGGGCAATCTCCTGGATACCATGTTCGACCTCCCCGGCTTTGAAAGCGTGGAAGAGGTCGTCGTCAATTCCGAGGTTATCGAAGGTCGCGCCCAGCCGTTGCTCATATACTCCGACCGTCGCAAAGATATGGAGACGAGCGCTTGAGCGGACCGCTTGAATAGCGGTACCAATCGAGCCATGTATGACGGGATGGTGTGTGGCCGTGCGCCATGTGCGAGGCGGCGATGCCGTGCTAGCCGACAGCCAAAGGGAATGACTAGAAAATGATTGAAGCGAGTGCGACCCAGGTTTGCCCCGTGCTTCCGCTGCGCGACATCGTCGTGTTCCCGTACATGATCGTTCCGCTGTTCGTCGGTCGAGATAAGTCCGTTCGGGCTCTGGAAGATGTCATGAAGGCCGACAAGCAAATTCTCTTGCTGGCTCAAAAGAACGCCAGCCAGGACGATCCGTCGCCGGACGACATTCATTCCGTCGGAACGATTGGGTCCGTGCTGCAGCTGCTGAAGCTGCCCGATGGGACGGTGAAGGTGCTGGTGGAGGGGGGACGCCGGGCACGCGTGCAAGGCTTCACCGACAACGCGGAATTCTTCGAAGCCAATGCGGAAGTCCTTGAGGAGACCAACAATGATCCGCAGGAGCTCGAAGCTCTGTCCCGTTCGGTGGTCGGGGAGTTCGATCAGTACGTGAAGCTCAATAAGAAAATTCCGCCGGAGGTTCTGGTTTCCCTGAACCAAATTGACGATCCGGGCAAGCTCGCCGACACGGTTGCCTCGCATCTTCAGCTCAAGATCGCCGACAAGCAGGAACTGCTAGAGATCCAAAGCGTGAGCGAAAGGCTGGAGCGGGTTTACTCGCTGATGGAAGGCGAAATCGGCGTGATGCAGGTGGAAAAGAAGATCCGCAGCCGCGTCAAGCGCCAGATGGAAAAGACCCAGCGCGAGTACTATCTCAACGAACAGCTCAAGGCCATCCAGAAGGAGCTGGGAGAGGGGGATGACGGCCGTGACGAACTGACCGAGCTGGAAGAGAAGATCGCCAAGACGAAACTCTCCAAGGAGGCCCGGGAGAAGGCCACCGCCGAACTCAAGAAGTTGCGCAATATGAGCCCGATGTCCGCCGAGGCCACTGTGGTTCGCAACTATCTCGACTGGATGCTGAACATCCCGTGGCGCAAGAGAAGCAAGATCAAGAAAGACATCAACTTCGCCGAGAAGGTACTCAACGAGGACCACTATGGTCTCGATAAGGTGAAGGAACGCATTCTCGAGTACCTCGCCGTGCAGCAACGGGCCAAGAAACTCAAGGGACCGATTCTGTGCCTGGTGGGACCGCCCGGTGTCGGTAAGACATCGCTGGGTCAGTCGATCGCTCGGGCAACGGGCAGGAAATTCGTCCGCATGTCCCTCGGCGGCGTGCGCGACGAGGCCGAGATTCGGGGTCACCGGCGCACCTATATCGGTTCGCTCCCCGGCAAGATCATCCAGTCGATGAAGAAGGCCAAGACGTCCAACCCACTGATCATGCTGGACGAGGTTGACAAGCTGGGCGCCGATTTCAGGGGTGATCCGTCATCGGCCCTGTTGGAGGTACTGGATCCCGAACAGAACCACGCCTTCAATGATCACTATCTCGAGGTCGACTATGATCTTTCGGACGTGATGTTCATTACTACGGCGAACACCTTGCGGATCATCCCGGCGCTTCTGGACCGTATGGAGGTCATCCGCATATCGGGTTACACCGAGGACGAAAAAGTCGAGATCGCAAAGCAGCATCTGATTCCGAAACAGATCGAGGCTCACGGCCTGGAGGAGGGAGAGTGGGCCCTGTCGGACGAAGCGCTGCGTTCCCTTATCCGTCATTACACGCGCGAAGCAGGTGTCAGGAACCTTGAGCGGGAGATCGCCGGCCTTTCGCGAAAGGCGATGCGCGACATTCTCCAGCACAACAGGGAACGCGTTCACGTCACCAAGAGGAGCCTCGAGAAGTATGCGGGCGTGCCCCGCTACCGGTCGAGCGAGATCGAGGAGGAGGATCTGGTCGGCGTCTGTACGGGTCTTGCTTGGACCGAGGTGGGTGGCGAACTGTTGTCGGTCGAAGCCATCACGCTCCCCGGCAAGGGCCGCATCAACATCACGGGCAAGCTCGGCGACGTCATGCAGGAGTCGGTGCAGGCTGCGGCGAGCTACGTTCGGGCGCGGTCGGTGTCGTTCGGCGTCAAGCCCACGATGTTCGAGAAACGCGACATACACGTCCACGTCCCGGAAGGGGCGACACCCAAGGACGGTCCCTCCGCGGGCACCGCGATGATCTCGGCGATCGTATCGGTCCTGACCCAAATTCCGGTTCGTCGGGATATTGCGATGACGGGCGAGATCACGCTTCGAGGACGTGTGTTGCCCATCGGCGGCCTGAAGGAAAAGTTGCTTGCCGCGTTGAGGGCCGGGGTCAACACCGTACTCATTCCGAAAGAGAACGAGAAGGATCTCGCGGAGATTCCAGACAACGTCAAGCGTGGCCTTGAGATTGTCGCGGTCAATACGGTCGACGACGCCTTGAAGCTTGCGTTAACCAAGCCGTTGGTGCCCATCGAATGGGACGAGGAGGCGGAACTCACCAAGGTTGCAGCGAAAAAGGCCGAAACGGAAGACTTGGACGGCGTCGTGACCCACTAGGTCCGGGAAGCGTCGGAACCCGATCGCGGGAGCCATCCGGACTCTCGCATTTGTCTTGACGTACCTACGGTGTGGCCGTTCCAGCCGACTCGCCCCTTGAGCCCGATTTGCAGCACAAACCGAAGAACAGGCCGGGAATACTTGGTTTTTCTCTTTGACGGTGTGCTGGACGCGTTCTACACTTTCGGCGCGTCGGAGACGCCGTCCTAGATTTCACTCACCCAAATTTCGGTAAACATGTGAGGGGGCCCCTATCGTGAACAAAAACGATCTCGTGGCTAGCGTAGCTAATGATTCAGGCCTCTCGAAGGCGGACGCGGTAAAAGCGGTCGATAGTGTGTTCGATACGATTTCAAAGGCGCTTTCGAATGGCTCGGATGTAAGGCTCGTCGGCTTCGGCACGTTCAGCGTTACCCAGCGTCGCGCTTCTGAAGGCCGCAATCCGCGGACCGGAGAGAGGATTCAAATTCCAGCTTCAAGGCAGCCCAAGTTCAAGGCGGGCAAGGCCTTGAAGAACGCCGTAAACTAACGACTTCCGGAGAAGGTACCTGATGCCGGCCGCCTCTGCGGGTGGCCGGCGTTGTTTCGTCTGCCAATCGGCTGCTAGGCTGGGCGTTTCGGGCGGTTAGCTCAGCCGGGAGAGCGCCACGTTTACACCGTGGAGGTCGGCGGTTCGATCCCGTCACCGCCCACCATTCTTCGCGACCTCGAGTGTTGATGGCGATTCCTGCCTGATCGCTTGACTCCGTGAAACCCGGTACAGTACACGGGTTCGGTTTCCAAGTGGGGGTGTAGCTCAGTCTGGTTAGAGCGCCGGCCTGTCACGCCGGAGGCCGCGGGTTCGAGTCCCGTCACTCCCGCCACCACCGTATCGCAACCGGTTTGCGAAACCTGATCCGAATTGTCAGGCGCCTATCGGCGGGCGCAAACTCGTCAGCGCCTAATCTCTACTTTTAATCGCATATGCGCGTCACTATAATATGCCCGCGTTTGCACAGGGCGACGGTGACATTTTTGTTACGTCACCAGTCGCTGAGCGGACGCGTTTTTTGTGGTTTGCACCTCTTTTGGTAACCATGGCTGGCGGCATGCAAGAATTTATCGTCGAATACTTGCCAATACTTGTGTTTCTTGCCATTGCTGTTGGCATGGCCATTGTCATCCTGGCCGCCTCGTATGTTGCGGCACATCACTACCCGGACAACGAGAAACTTTCACCTTATGAATGCGGCTTCGATGCCTTCAGTGACGCCCGTCGCCAATTCGACGTGCGTTTCTATCTCGTCGCCCTGCTGTTCATCATCTTTGATCTGGAAGTCGCCTTCTTGTTCCCTTGGGCGGTCGCGCTGGGAGAAATCGGAGTCTTCGGCTTTTGGTCAATGATGATCTTCCTCGTCATTTTGACCGTCGGGTTCATCTATGAGTGGCGGAAAGGGGCTCTCGAATGGGAGTAGTGGCAGCGCCGCGGTCGTCGGATCACGACTTGGACGTGCCGTTCGATCGGATGTCGCAGGCCCTCAACGACAAGGGTTTTCTCGTTACCAAGATCGATGACGTGGCGAACTGGGCGCGAACCGGTTCCCTGTGGTGGATGACATTCGGCCTCGCCTGTTGTGCGGTCGAAATGATGCACGCATCAATGCCGCGGTACGATCTGGACCGCTTCGGCGTTGTTCCGCGTGCCAGTCCAAGGCAGTCGGACCTGATGATTGTCGCGGGAACGCTCTGCAACAAAATGGCACCCGCGTTGCGTAAGGTCTACGACCAGATGGCCGAGCCTCGCTGGGTCATTTCGATGGGAAGCTGTGCCAACGGCGGCGGTTACTATCATTATTCTTACTCGGTCGTCAGAGGCTGCGACCGAATCGTACCCGTGGACATTTATGTTCCGGGCTGCCCGCCGACGGCCGAGGCGCTGGTGTATGGAATCCTGCAACTCCAGAAAAAGATACGCCGGACGGGAACGATCACCCGTTAGCACGGGCCGACAGTGCAGAGCCTCCTTACGTAGTCACGGAGAACATGGACGAAGCGCTTTCTGAGCTCGCGGAATACATCGCGGGTGTCTTGCCGACCGAGGTCCTGACCACCGAAATAGAGTCCGACGAACTCACGGTGATGGTGGGCCGTGAGTCGATCGTCAAGATCCTGACGTTCTTGCGCGATGATACGAACTGCGGCTTTCGCATTCTGATCGATATTTGCGGCGTGGACTGGCCGGAGCGGGAGATGCGGTTTGACGTAGTATACAATCTGCTCTCGCTCACGCACAATCAGCGCATACGGGTCAAAGTCCAAACGGATGAGCGGCATCCCGTGCCGTCTGCGGCTGGTGTCTTCAGTTCGGCTGGCTGGTACGAACGCGAAGCCTGGGACATGTTCGGCATTATGTTCTCCGGACATTCCGACCTGCGCCGCTTGCTAACTGACTATGGGTTCGACGGCCATCCGCTCCGGAAAGACTTTCCCCTCACCGGACATGTCGAGCTTCGCTATGACGACGAGGAAAAGCGTGTCGTCTACGAGCCCGTATCGCTGACGCAGGAATTTCGAACGTTCGATTTCCTGAGCCCATGGGAGGGTGCGCAATATATCCTTCCGGGGGATGAAAAGGCCGAAGGCGAGGGCTGATGGCGGAAGTACAGATCAAGCCCTACACCATGAATTTCGGGCCGCAGCACCCGGCGGCGCATGGGGTTTTGCGGCTTGTCATGGAGTTGGACGGCGAGATCGTGGAGCGCGCCGATCCACACATCGGCCTCCTGCATCGTGGCACCGAAAAGCTGATCGAGCACAAGACCTACCTGCAAGCGATCCCATACTTCGATCGTCTCGACTATGTCTCGATGATGTGCCAGGAGCACGCTTTCGTGCTGGCCATCGAGAAGCTCCTGGGGCTCGAGGTGCCAGCGCGAGGCCAGTACGTGCGTGTGCTGTTCAGCGAGATCACACGGGTGCTCAACCATCTCCTGAACGTGACGACCCAGGGGATGGACGTCGGTGCAATGACACCGGTGCTGTGGGGCTTCGAGGAACGGGAGAAGCTGTTCGAGTTTTACGAGCGGGTCTCCGGTGCGCGCATGCACGCCGCATATTTCAGGGTCGGAGGCGTTCACCAAGATCTCCCGGCCGGTTTGACAGACGATATTGCAGACTGGGCGGAAAGGTTTCCCGTGGTCATCGACGACATCGAAAATCTGCTGACGGAGAATCGAATCTTCAAGCAGCGCAATGTCGATATCGGTGTCGTCACGGCGGAACAGGCGATGGATTGGGGCTTCACGGGGGTAATGCTGCGTGGCTCCGACGTCGCGTGGGACTTGCGTAAGGCCCAGCCCTACGAGGTCTATTCGTCGATGGAATTCGATATCCCCATTGGCAAGAACGGCGACTGCTACGACCGCTACCTCTGCCGAGTCGAGGAGATGCGCCAAAGTGTACGCATCATCAAGCAGTGTCTCGAGCGGCTTCCCGATGGTCCCGTGACCGCGACCGACAACAAAGTTGTGCCGCCGAAGCGAGAGGAAATGAAATCCTCCATGGAAGCTCTCATCCATCATTTCAAGCTGTACACGGAGGGCCACCACGTGCCGGCCGGCGAGACCTATACCGCGGTCGAGGCGCCCAAGGGTGAATTCGGAGTCTATCTCGTGTCGGACGGGACAAATTCGCCTTATCGATGCAAGATTCGCGCGCCCGGCTTCCCGCATCTCCAGGCGCTGGATTTCATGACGCGCGGACACATGCTCGCTGACGCGGTGGCGATCATCGGGACGCTGGACATCGTATTTGGTGAGATCGACCGATGAGCAAGGAGCGCGCCAGCTTCGAGTTCACCCAGGCTCTCCGGACGGAGGCCGACAAGATCATCGCCAAGTATCCGAAAGGACGGCAGATGAGCGCCGTCTTGCCCGTTCTGGATCTCGTTCAACGGCACAACGGAGGCTGGGTGACCACGGAGATGGTCAGCGCGGTCGCCGAGTATCTGGATATGGCGCCCATACGTGTCTACGAGGTCGCGACCTTTTACACGATGATAAACCTGGAGCCCGTCGGCGAGACCCTGGTGGAGGTCTGTACAACGACGCCTTGCTGGCTCCGGGGATGCGATGAAATCGTTCAGGCCTGTGAGGAAACGCTGGGCATCGGACTGGGCGAAACCGGGGCGGACGGCAAGTTCACGCTGCGAGAGGTCGAATGCCTCGGAGCCTGCGTAAACGCTCCCGTGGTCCGGATCAACGACGATTACTACGAAGATCTCGATCTTCACCGTACCCGCGCGGTGCTGGAGTTGATTTCGCGCGGCGCAATCCCACCACCGGGATCGCAGACGGGGCGCAAGAC
The DNA here is from genome assembly GCA_021296255.1 of Alphaproteobacteria bacterium. Taxonomy (GTDB): domain Bacteria; phylum Pseudomonadota; class Alphaproteobacteria; order UBA2966; family UBA2966; genus UBA2966. The sequence goes on from JAGWAU010000039.1 coordinate 44,524, forward strand.
CTCGGCTCCGGCAAGCGGACCAACCACCTTGAGCGCACGCGCCGGGAGTTTCTGATGCTCGACGACGAAGATCGCATCTTCACGAACCTTTACGGCCTAGAGGATTGGAGGCTTGCCGGTGCGCGGGCGAGGGGCGATTGGGACGATACCAAGGCGCTCCTCGAAAAGGGGCGGGACGAGATCATCCAGGAGATCAAGGATTCCGGCCTGCGGGGCCGGGGAGGAGCTGGCTTCCCCGCGGGTTTGAAGTGGTCCTTCATGCCCAAGGAATCCGACGGCCGTCCCTCCTATCTCGTGGTCAATGCCGACGAAGGCGAGCCCGGAACATGCAAGGATCGGGACATCCTGCGGCATGATCCACACAAGCTCGTGGAAGGATGCCTAGTCGCCGGATTCGCGATGGGCGCCTGTGCGGCCTACATCTATACACGCGGCGAATTTCATCGAGAGATTCAGAACCTGCAGACGGCCGTCGACGAGGCGTATGACGGAGGCCTGATCGGCAAGAACGCTTGCAATTCAGGTTACGACTTCGACGTCTACGTCCACCCCGGCGCCGGCGCTTACATCTGCGGCGAGGAGATGGCCCTCATCGAGAGCCTTGAGGGCAAGAAAGGACAACCGCGGCTTAAGCCTCCCTTCCCGGCGGCGGTCGGCGTATGGGGTTGCCCCACGACCGTCAACAACGTCGAGACGATTGCCGTCGCGCCAGAGATTCTTCGGCGGGGATACTCTTGGTTCGCGGGACTCGGGCGTCCCAACAATACGGGAACCAAGATCTTCTGCATTTCTGGGCACGTCAACGAACCCTGCAACGTCGAAGAAGAGATGGGCATCCCCATGCGTGAGCTGATCGAGAAGCATGCCGGCGGCGTGCGTGGGGGATGGGACAACCTGCTCGCCGTGATTCCCGGCGGCGCGTCGGTGCCGGTGATTCCCAAGTCGGTCTGTGACACGGTGCTGATGGATTTCGACTCGCTGAAGGACGTCAAGTCGGGCTTGGGAACCGCGGCGGTCATCGTCATGGACAAGTCTACGGATATCGTCAAGGCGATCGCTCGATTGTCCAAGTTCTACATGCATGAAAGTTGTGGACAGTGCACGCCCTGCCGAGAAGGCACCGGCTGGATGTCCCGGGTGATGGACCGCTTGGTCGAAGGCCGGGCGGAGGTCGCGGAGATCGATCTTCTCGAAGAAGTCACGTACCAGATCGAAGGCCACACGATCTGCGCGCTGGGAGATGCGGCGGCATGGCCCATCCAAGGATTGATCCGCCATTTCCGGCCGGAATTGGAGCGACGCATCGTCGAGCGCATGTTGTCCGACGAAGGCGCCTCGACGGAAGCGGCGGCTTAGGAGCCCGCCATGCTCACGGTCACGATCGATGGTGTGGAAGTCGAGGTCGAGGCCGGCGCGACCGTTCTTCAGGCGTGCGAACAAGCTGGCAAGGAAATTCCCCGGTTCTGCTACCACGATCGGCTGAACATCGCGGGAAACTGCCGGATGTGTTTGGTGGAAATGGAGAACTCCCCCAAACCTATCGCCTCGTGCGCGATGCCGATCGGCGACGGCATGGTCATTCACACGAACACGCCCCAGGTTCGGAAGGCGCGCGAAGGGGTGATGGAATTCCTGCTGATCAACCACCCGCTCGACTGTCCCATATGCGACCAGGGCGGGGAGTGCGATTTGCAGGACCAGGCCATGGCCTACGGTCTAGACCATTCCCGGTATCGTGAAAACAAGCGGGCCGTAAAGGACAAGGATCTCGGTCCGCTGGTCAAGACGGTCATGACGCGCTGCATCCATTGCACGCGGTGTATTCGTTTCGCCACGGAAATTGCCGGTGTCGAAGAACTGGGTGCTCTTGGACGCGGCGAGCACATGGAGATCAGCAATTACATCGAACGGGCGCTTACCTCTGAGCTTTCGGGCAACATCATCGATCTCTGTCCTGTCGGTGCGCTGACCTCGAAGCCGTATGCGTTCACGGCCCGGTCGTGGGAATTGAACACGACGGAGACGATCGACGCCCATGACGCCGTCGGCAGCAACATCCGCGTCGACTCTCGCGGCCGATCGGTCCTGCGTGTGTTGCCTCGACTTCACGAAGACGTCAATGAAGAGTGGCTCTCCGACAAGGCCCGTTTCGCCAACGATGGTTTGCGGCGTCAACGCCTGGATCGTCCCTATATCCGTTGCGATGGTCGCCTGCAGCCGTCGACTTGGGATGACGCTTTTTCCGCGATCGCCGATCGCCTGAAGGCCACAAACGGGGATCGCATCGCGGCCATCGCCGGTGACATGGCCTGCGCAGAGTCCATGATTGCCCTGAAGGATCTGATGACGGCACTGGGGTCACCCCACGTTGATTGTCGGCAGGACGGTGCGAAGTTGGAGACCGAGGTCCGGGCTTCCTATTTGTTCAACACGACGATCGCCGGAATCGAAGACGCGGACGCGTGCCTTCTGATCGGAACGAATCCGCGCTGGGAAGCCGCGCTCGTCAACGCCCGATTGCGCAAGCGCTATCTCGCCGGCGGATTCCGTATTCTTTCCGTAGGCCCCGAACTTGACCTGACTATTCCGGTGGAGACCCTCGGCGGTGGACCCGATGCGCTGGCGGCGCTGGCCGATGGCTCCCTCTCGTCAAGTGCGGTGCTGAGCAATGTCGAGCGGCCCATGCTCATTCTGGGCCAGGGCGCTCTCGCTCGATTCGATGGTTCCGCAATCCTCGGCGCCGCGCGGTGCATCGCCGAGCGATGCAACATGGTGCAGGATGGCTGGAACGGCTTCAACGTCTTGCACACGGCCGCCGCCCGGGTGGCGGGCCTCGACCTGGGAATGGTCCCGGAACAGGGTGGGCGAGACGTGTCCGGTATCCTGGAAGGAGCCGGAAACGGCGACCTTGATGCCGTATTTCTGCTGGGCGCGGACGAGATCAATACGAGTGACTTGGGGGACGCCTTCGTCATCTACCTCGGGCATCACGGTGATGCGGGTGCGAACCGGGCCGATGTGGTCCTTCCCGGCGCGGCTTACGTCGAAAAGAATGCTACGTGGGTGAACACCGAAGGTCGTGCGCAGCTTGGCCAACGCGCCGTGTTTCCTCCCGGCGATGCTCGTGAGGATTGGGCTGTCGTTCGGGCCTTGTCGGAGGTGGTCGGCCACACGCTCCCCTACGATGATCTTGCTTCCGTTCGGGCACGCTTGGCGGAAATAGCTCCATTGCTCGGATCGCCCGACGAGATTGGGCCCGCGACATGGGGGGCGTTCGGAACGGATGGCGCGATGAATTCGGATCCGTTCGCGAGCCCGGTCTCCGACTTTTATATGACCAATGCCATCTGCCGGGCGTCCGAGACGATGGCGGCCTGTAGTGCGCAGATTCTCGGCGCCGGCCCGCGAGACACTGGCACCCATGGCTGAATTCACAGTGACTTATGTGATTCCCCTGGCAATTATCGTCGGCCAGATTCTGGCGATCGTCGTGCCATTGCTCGTGGTCGTGGCTATGCTCACGTGGTTCGAGCGCAAGGTCATGGCCGCGATGCAGTTGCGTTTGGGACCGAATGTCGTCGGACCCTTCGGCTTGTTGCAACCGTTCGCCGACGGCTTGAAGCTGTTTCTCAAGGAGACGGTGATCCCGACAGGTGCCAACAAGGTGGTGTTCGTTGCCGCACCGATGCTGACATTCGTGCTGAGTCTGATCGCCTGGGCCGTGATCCCCTTCGGCGAGGGAATAGTGCTGTCCGATATCAATGTCGGCATCATGTACATCTTCGCCGTCTCGTCGCTCAGTGTTTACGGCATCGTGATGGCCGGCTGGGCCTCGAATTCTCGGTACGCGTTTCTCGGTGCCTTGCGGTCCGCGGCTCAGATGGTGTCCTACGAAGTCTCGATGGGGTTCATAATCATCACGGTGCTGCTGTGCGTGGGCTCGCTGAATATGAGCGAGATCGTCAAGGCGCAAGAGGATGGCTTCTGGTTTTTCGTCCCGTTGTTTCCCTTGTTGGTGATCTTCTTCGTGTCGGCCCTGGCGGAGACGAACCGTCATCCGTTTGATCTGCCGGAGGCGGAGGCCGAACTCGTCGCCGGCTATCAGGTCGAGTACTCGTCCATGACCTTCGCCCTTTTTTTCATGGGCGAGTACGCCAACATGATCTTGATGAGCGCCCTGACGGCGATTCTGTTTCTCGGGGGCTGGCTACCGCCGTTCGACGTTGCGCCGTTTACCTGGATCCCTGGCCCAATCTGGTTCTCGCTCAAAATAGCCTTGCTGTTGTTCGTCTTCGTCTGGGTTCGCGCCACGTTTCCCCGTTACCGCTACGACCAGCTAATGCGCCTTGGTTGGAAGGTGTTTCTGCCTCTTTCTCTGTTCTGGGTGGCTCTGACGGCCGGCGCGCTGGTGGCTTTTGACTGGCTGCCGTAGGAGCGATCGGAAATGATTTTCAAAAGTCACGTTGCACGTACTGCGCTGCTCTCGGAGTTGTGTTTCGGGATGTATGTCACGTTCAAAGCGATGTTCAGGCGGCGGGCAACGCTCAACTATCCGTATGAGAAGGGGTACCTCAGCCCCAGATTTCGCGGGGAGCACGCGCTGAGACGGTACGCCAACGGTGAGGAGCGCTGTATCGCTTGCAAACTGTGCGAGGCCGTGTGCCCTGCGCAGGCGATTACTATCGAGGCCGAACCTCGCGAAGACGGAAGCCGGCGTGCGACGCGCTACGACATCGACATGACCAAATGCATCTACTGTGGCTACTGCCAGGAGGCTTGTCCGGTCGATGCCATTGTCGAGGGTCCGAACTTCGAATTCGCGACGGAGACCCGTGAGGAGCTCTTGTACAACAAACGGAGACAGATGGGAACGTGAAATCGCGGCTAATCTTGCTGCGGATGCTCCATACCGTTGATGGCCGTCACCTGACCGTTATCCGGAACCGCTTCTCACCTGTATCGAAGTCGCTTCACGAATGATCGTCCAAGCGCTCACCTTCTACCTGCTGGCCGGTGTCACTCTCGCGTCCGGCGTCATGGTGATCTCAGCCCGGAATCCCGTGCATTCGGTGCTGTTCCTGATTCTGGCCTTTTTCAGTTCCGCCGGTCTGTTCGTGCTGATGGGGGCCGAGTTTCTGGCGATGATAATGGTCATTGTCTACGTGGGCGCGGTCGCCGTCCTGTTCCTGTTTGTCGTGATGATGCTCGACATCAACTTCGCCGAACTGCGTCAGGGCTTTCTGCAGTATCTGCCGGTCGGCGGACTGGTTGGATTGATCATGCTGGTAGAGCTGCTGCTGGTCCTGGGCGGTTGGGTGATCCAACCTCAGGCGACCGCCGTGGCGGCCGCACCGACGCCGGTGATCGCGAATGTCTCCAACACGGAGGCACTGGGAACGCTGCTTTACACGCGCTACGTCTACCTGTTCCAGGCGGCGGGTATGGTGCTCCTGATCGCCATGGTCGGCGCCATCGTCCTCACGCTTCGGACCAGGTCGGGGGTGCGCAAACAGTCTATCTCGCGGCAGGTTTCCCGGCGCCGGGATGACGCGGTTGAGGTGAAGGAAGTGGCGCCGGGGAGCGGTATCTGATGGCAGTTGCCCTCGGTCACTACCTCACGGTCGCGGCGATTCTCTTCACGCTGGGGATCTTCGGCATTTTCCTGAATCGGAAGAACGTCATCATCATTCTGATGTCGATCGAATTGATGTTGCTCGCGGTCAACATCAACCTCGTCGCTTTTTCGACCCATCTCGATGATCTGGTGGGACAGGTCTTCGCCATGTTCGTGCTGACCGTGGCTGCCGCGGAGGCCGCCATCGGCCTCGCCATCCTCGTCGTCTATTTCCGAAACCGCGGAACGATCGCGGTCGAGGACATCAACATGATGAAGGGCTGACGGGATGTTGCACGCTGCACTGGTCTTCGCTCCGCTCTTCGGTGCCATCTCCGCCGGCTTGTTCGGTCGGGCGCTGGGTGACAGCGCGTCGCGCTTGATCTCGTGCGGCTTCATGACCGTGTCGGCCCTGATCTCGATTGTCGTCTTCTATCAGGTCGCCATTGAGCACGACACGGTCGTCGTCGAACTGATGACGTGGATGGATTCCGGGGCGTTCGAGGTTGCCTGGGCCCTGCGGTTCGACGAGCTGACCGCCGTTATGACCCTTGTCGTGGCCGTCGTGTCGTGCCTGATCCATTGGTACTCCATCGGCTATATGTCGCACGACCCGCATATCCCGAGGTTCTTCGCCTACCTGTCGCTGTTCACCTTCGCCATGCTGATGCTGGTGACGGCGGACAACTTCCTGCAGATGTTCTTCGGTTGGGAAGGCGTCGGTCTTTGCTCCTACCTTCTGATCGGATTCTGGTTCGACCGTCCGTCGGCCAATGCCGCCGCCATCAAGGCGTTTGTCGTCAATCGCGTCGGCGACTTCGGCTTCGCGCTCGGCATCATGGCGATCTTCCTCGTTTTCGAGTCCGTGGATTTTGCGACCGTGTTTAGTGCCGCGCCCGATGTCGCGGGAAGTTCCATCGTCTTCCTCGGTTCGGAGTTCGATACGCTCACGGTGATCACACTCCTGCTTTTCGTGGGCGCGATGGGCAAGTCGGCGCAACTAGGGCTGCACACTTGGCTGCCCGACGCGATGGAAGGTCCGACACCGGTCTCCGCGCTGATCCATGCTGCCACGATGGTGACGGCCGGCGTGTTCATGGTGGCGCGGTGTTCGCCTCTCTTCGAATACGCACCCGACACGCTGGTGGTCATTGCGGTCGTCGGTGCGTCGACCGCGTTCTTCGCCGCAACGGTGGGTCTGGTCCAGAACGACATCAAGCGGGTTATCGCCTATTCGACCTGCAGCCAGCTCGGCTACATGTTCTTTGCAGTGGGGGTCTCGGCGTATTCGGCGGCCATCTTCCATCTGACGACCCACGCGTTCTTCAAGGCCCTGCTGTTCCTTGGCGCGGGTTCCGTCATTCATGCGATGGCCGATGAGCAAGACATGCGCAAGATGGGCGGCATTTACACGCTGCTGCCTCTGACCTACACGGTCATGTGGATCGGCTCGCTGGCGTTGGCGGGCATTCCGTTCTTCGCGGGTTTCTATTCGAAGGACATCATCCTGGAGGCGGCCTACGCCGACGCCTCGGGCTTCGGCAACTACGCTTTTACGTTGGGTGTCGTCGCGGCATTCCTGACCGCTTTCTATTCATGGCGCCTCCTGTTCATGACCTTCCACGGTCCAACCCGCGCGGAAGAAAGCGTCATGGCGCACGTCCACGAAGCACCAAAAGTCATGATGGTCCCGCTGCTCCTATTGTCTCTGGGCGCCCTATTCGCAGGCTTCGTCGCGTATGGCGCCATGGTGGGCGAGGGAAGCGGCTTCTGGGGCAGTTCGTTGTTTGTTCTGCCGGAGAACGACACGGTCGCGGCGGCCCATCACGTACCGTTCTGGGTGAAGGCGTTGCCCACGGTTCTCGCGGTCGCGGGTATCGGGGTCGCCTGGTGGCTTTACATTGCCAGGCCGGGCATTCCCCACGCGATCGCGACAATGCACCGTCCGATCTACGCTTTCCTTTTGAACAAGTGGTATTTCGACGAGCTTTACGACCTCGTCTTCGTGCGGCCGGCGAAACTGATCGGCAAAACACTTTGGCGCGGCGGCGACGGTCGCGTCATCGACGGTTTCGGGCCGGACGGCATTTCCGCCACTGTCGTCCGTCTGGCCCGCCGAGCCGCGCAATTGCAAACCGGTTACGTGTACCACTACGCGTTCGCGATGCTGATCGGCGTCGTGGGCTTCGTGTCCTGGTATTTTTATGCGATCGGGAGCTAGAACGTGATTGACCTTCCGCTCCTGTCCCTGGTCACCTTCCTGCCGACCGTCGGCGCGGCGTTCATCCTGTTGATCCGTGGCGAAGAGGAAGTCGTCGCGCGCAACGCGCGCTGGGTGGCGATGTGGACGACGGTGATGACGTTCGGCGCATCGCTCGTCATCTGGTTCTGGTTCAACCCGTCGACGGCAGAGTTTCAGTTTGTCGAGAAGAAGGCGTGGATCGGCAGTGGAATCAATTACCACATGGGCGTCGACGGTATTTCGATGCTCTTCGTTCTCCTGACTACGCTGCTCACGCCGCTCTGCATCCTCGCCAGTTGGGAAGCGATCTCGTCTCGCGTCAAGGAGTACATGATCGCCTTCCTGATCATGGAAACCATGATGATCGGCGTGTTCTGTGCCCTTGATTTCGTGGTCTTCTACTTGTTCTTCGAGGGCGGCCTCATCCCCATGTTCCTGATCATCGGTGTCTGGGGCGGAGAGCGACGCGTCTATGCGACGTTCAAATTCTTCCTCTACACTCTGCTGGGGTCCGTGCTCATGTTGCTCGCGATCCTGGCGATGTACCTGAAGGTCGGTACCACGGATATTCCGACGTTGATGAGCGCCGGGTTCGATGTCTCATGGCAGCAATGGTTGTGGCTGGCCTTCTTCGCGGCGTTCGCCGTGAAAATTCCCATGTGGCCGGTCCACACGTGGCTTCCCGACGCCCATGTCGAGGCACCGACCGCGGGCTCGGTGATCCTTGCCGGG
>JAGWAU010000040.1 GCA_021296255.1 Alphaproteobacteria bacterium
ATTGCGTATTCGTCCGTCGCGCACATGGGATTTGTAACGATCGGCATTTTCACGTTTACAACGCAGGGAATCGAGGGCGGCATGATGGTAATGCTCAGCCATGGGCTCGTGTCGGGCGCACTGTTTCTGATCGTCGGAGTCGTTTACGATCGGATGCATAAGCGCGAGATCGCTCGATATGGCGGTCTGGTTCATCGCATGCCCATCTACGCGGCGATATTCATGATCATTGCACTGGCCAACGTGGGTCTGCCCGGCACCAGCGGTTTTGTGGGAGAGTTCCTCGTACTGGTCGGTATTTTCCGCGTGGATACCTGGGTGGCATTCCTGGCAACGACCGGAGTCATTCTCAGCGTCGCCTACACGCTCTGGCTCTATCGCCGGGTGATCTACGGGAAGTTGGAAAAGGTCGAGTTGAGGGAAATTCTCGATCTCAACCGGCGGGAAATTGCTGTCTTCACGCCGCTGGTCGTTCTCGTGCTCTTCTTTGGCGTCTATCCGGAACCGCTGCTCGATGTCATGCACGTTTCCGTGGCGAATCTTATCCAGAGTCACGAAGTGGCCGTGAACGGCAGCAGCGCCGTCGCCCAGGTGAGTCGGTAATCGAGGGCTGACGGATGCCGGTGGTACACATCGTCCCCGACGTGATGCCGGCCCTGCCCGAGGTGATTCTCGCGGTCGCGGCCATGGTGCTGCTGATGCTGGGCGTTTTCCGGGGCAACCAGTCGACTCGGACCGTGTCATGGCTCGCCGTTGTGACAATGGTAGTTGTGGGGTTCTTTGTGATCGCAGGTCCTTCGGACGGGGCCGTGACGTTTGCGGGCATGTTTGTCGTCGATCAGTTCGCCGTCTACATGAAGGTGCTGGTGCTGATCGGCTCGGCACTGGCCGTCGTCATGTCGTTTGGGTACATCCGGGACGAAGGCATGGAGCGGTTCGAGTTCCCCGTCCTCCTGGTTCTCGCCACCCTCGGCATGCTCATGATGATCTCGGCGAACGATCTCATGGCACTCTATCTGGGACTCGAACTCCAGAGCCTCGCACTCTATGTGGTTGCGGCGTTCAAGCGCGGGTCCCTGCGCAGCACCGAGGCGGGGTTGAAATACTTCGTGCTCGGGGCACTGTCATCAGGCATGCTGCTTTATGGATGCTCGCTGATTTACGGGATGACGGGCACCACCAGCTTTACCGTCCTTGACGCCGCATTGAGCAGCGGAGGTGATGTACCGATTGGACTCGTCATCGGGCTCGTGTTCCTCATCTCGGGATTGGCGTTCAAGGTCTCGGCAGTGCCGTTCCACATGTGGACGCCCGATGTCTATGAAGGTGCCCCGACACCGATCACGGCGTTCTTCGCCGTCGCACCCAAGGTTGCGGCGGTCGCATTGTTCCTCCGGGTCATGATGTCTCCGTTTGGCGGCCTGATATCGGAATGGCAGCAGGTCATCATCGTCGTCTCTATCGCCTCCATGGTGCTCGGTGCCTTTGCCGCAATTTGGCAGGACAACATCAAACGCCTGATGGCCTACAGTTCGATCGGCCACATGGGCTATGCGCTCGTGGGCCTCGCATCGGCAACCGAAGAGGGGATGCGCGGCACGATCATCTACATGACGATATATCTCGCCATGAACATCGGGACGTTTGCCGTGATTCTCAACATGAAGCGTGCGGGGACTATGGTTGAAGGAATACACGATCTGGCCGGACTCGCCCGATCGAGGCCCTTGATGGCGCTGGCGATGGGAGTCTTCATGTTCTCGCTTGCCGGCATTCCGCCGTTGGCGGGGTTTTTCGCGAAGCTTTACGTATTCCTGGCGGCTGTGAACGCGGAACTCTACGCCCTCGCGGTTATCGGTGTGCTGGCGAGCGTGGTCGGTGCGTTCTACTATTTGCGCATCATCAAGATCATGTATTTCGATGCGCCGTCCGAGGTTATGGATGCCCCGGTCGCACTCGAAATGCGGATCATCCTCTCCGTCGCGGCCGTCTTCACCCTGTTCTTCTTCATCTACCCTGCACCGTTCCTTGCCGGTGCACAGGCGGCTGCTCTGGCCCTTGTTCAGTGAAGCGTTGCAACGTCGCGTAACCGCATGAGCGCTCCGAACTCCGGCGCTGATCCGCACCTTCCCGAGTTTTATTCGCTGATCGCCCTCGAGTCGGTCGGCAGCACTAACGACGAGGCACGCAACCTTGCTGAGAACGGGGCACCAGCGGGCACGATTGTTTGGGCGAAGCAGCAGATGGCCGGCCGTGGTCGGCGAGGGCGAGTGTGGAATTCACCGATCGGAAACCTCTACTGTTCCGTCATTCTCAGGTCGCCAGTCAGCCCCACGATGGCGGCGCAGCTTTCCTTCGTAACGGCTCTGGCCTTGGGAGAAGGCATTCGGGAATTTCTGCCTTCTGGTGTCGTGGTGCAGTACAAGTGGCCCAATGATGTCCTCATCGATGGCAAGAAGTTCGCGGGAATCCTGCTGGAATCTCAGATCGGTGAAGAGGGTATGCTGGATTGGGTGCTGATCGGTACGGGCGTCAACGTCGGCAGTTTTCCCTCCGATACGGAGCGGCCCGCAACCAGCCTGAACCAAGCGGGGGCGGAACTGTCCGTTGTCGACGTCCTGACAGCGTATGCGCAATCATTGTGGTCGTGGTTTGCTCTCTGGCAGAGAGACGGATTCGAACCGATCCGCGAGGCTTGGCTGGGGAGGGCGGCGGGTCTCGGAGAGGCCATCGAAGTGCGGCTTCCCAACGAGATGCTGAGCGGTACATTCGACGCCCTTGATACCTCCGGCTCTCTCGTTCTGCTCACGTCACATGGACGGCAGATCATTTCCGCCGGTGAGGTATTCGTCGGGCCGTAGATGTGCGACAGGCAATGGGTGATGGACCGTGCTGCTAGCCATTGACGCAGGTAACACCAACACAGTCTTCGCTGTGATCGAGGGTGAGGACATCCGCTGCCAGTGGCGTACGGTGACCACCGCATCGCGCACGGCGGATGAATACGTGGTATGGCTGACGCAGTTGATGGACCTGGAGCAAATCCCTTCGTCCGACGTCGACGAAGCAATCATTTCCACCGTCGTGCCCCAGGCTCTCTACGATCTGCGCAAGTTGTGCCGCGACTATTTCGGGTGCGAGCCTTTGGTGGTGGGAGAAGGCGTTGAATTAGGAATCAAGGTTCTCCTTGAGCGTTCGACCGAGGTAGGCGCCGACCGTCTAGTGAATGCAGTCGCGGCAGGCGACAGGTATGGCGGTCCCTTGATCGCCGTTGATTTCGGAACGGCCACGACGTTCGATGTCGCCGATGCCAACGGAGACTACCGGGGTGGTGTGATTGCGCCCGGAGTGCACCTAAGTCTCGAAGCGCTCCATATGGCGGCCGCAAAACTGCCCCACATCGCGGTTGAAAGACCACCCCGTGTGGTTGGCGACGGAACTTTGGAGGCCATGCAGTCCGGCGTTTATTGGGGCTATATCAGTTTGATCGAGGGCATTGTTAGCCGGATACGGGAGGAGTTCTCGGAGACCAACACCTCGGAGATGAAAGTCATTGCCACCGGCGGGTTGGCGCCATTGTTCGCAGGTGGGACGGATGTGATCGAACACGTGGATCCGGACCTCACGATCCGAGGCCTGCAGTTGCTGCACAAACGTAATTCCTAGAGCATCGCGTGACGCATCCAGAACAGGCGCTTCGCGACGAGTTGGTATTTCTGCCCCTGGGAGGGGCGGGCGAAATCGGTATGAACCTCAACCTGTATGGGTTCGGCGGGAAATGGATCATGGTCGACTGTGGCATTGCGTTCGCCGATGATTCCATGCCCGGTGTCGACGTCATTCTTCCCGATCCTCGGTTTATTGAAGAACGATCGGAGAATCTGCTGGGTCTGCTTCTGACCCACGCTCACGAAGATCACATCGGTGCCATTCCTTATCTTTGGCCCCGGCTGAGATGTCCCGTCTACGCCACGCCGTTCACCTCGGCTCTGATCGCGGGAAAACTCAAGGAAGCCAGTCTTTCGGGCGACGTAACTCTCAACGTCGTTCCCGTTTCCGGCTCGGTAACCCTTGGGGACTTCGACGTGCGGTACGTTCCCATCACCCACTCGATTCCCGAAGCTCATTCGCTGAGCATCAAGACACCCGTCGGAACCGTCGTTCACACGGGTGATTGGAAACTGGATCCAGTTCCCGTCGTCGGCAATGCGACGGATGCGGCGCCGTTCCGAGCACTCGGAGACAGTGGCGTGCTGGCGCTGGTCTGTGACTCGACCAACGTGTTCCGACCCGGCAACTCAGGTTCTGAACGGACCGTTCGGGAAAACGTGGAAGACATCGTCGCCAAGGCGGAAGGACGTGTCGCAGTCACCACGTTCGCGTCCAACGTGGCCCGGATCAAATCCGTCCTGGCCGTCGCCGAGGCATGTGATCGGCATGTGATCCTGGTCGGCCGCTCGATGTGGCGGACGGTGCAGGCCGCGTGTGCGACCGGATATCTGGGTCCGGGTATGGAGTTCCTCACCGATAGGGATGCCGGTTATTTGCCGCCGGACAAAACCTTGCTGTTGTGCACCGGCTGCCAGGGCGAGCCACGCGGCGCTATGTCGAGAATTGCGTTCGGCGACCATCCGCATATTCAATTGGAGGTAGGGGATCTCGTGATCTTTTCCTCGAAGATCATTCCAGGGAACGAGCGGTCCATCGACCGGGTGCAAAACCGACTTATCTTATCGGGCGTCGGTGTGATCACTGAAAAGGACTACCCGGTGCACACCTCAGGCCATCCCTCAAGGGGCGAACTCTGCGAGATGTACTCCTGGATACGCCCAGAACTGGCTGTCCCCGTTCATGGCGAAATCCGCCACTTGACAGAGCATGCGCAGTTTGCCTTGGACAACGGTGCGAAGAATTCCGTGGTTGTTCGGAACGGCGATGTACTGCGCCTGAGTCCGATCCCTGGGGCTATCGTCGGTCGCGTGCCGGCAGGCCGATTGGCACTCGATGGACGCAAGCTCGTGGCTGAGGATTCGAGCAATCTGCAGATGCGCCGACGGCTGATGTTCAATGGGCTTATCGCCGTCACTATTGTACTGAACTCCAACGGACTGATTGAAACGCAACCGCGGATCCTCGTACGTGGCGTGCCCGGGACGGAAGACGCCAATTTCGAATCTGATGCGACCTCGCAATTGGATCAGGAGCTGCGCGCCTTGCCGCGCGCCCGCCGCGCGGATGACGATGCCATCGATGATCTGGTTCGCCGTACGGTACGGCGCATGCTCAAGCCTCTGACCTACGGCCGGCCGCCGATCGAAGTGGATATCATTCGACTGGACGCCATATGAAGGGAGGTGGACATGCAGAGTCCCATCGATAGGAAGCCACGGATCTCCAGGACGCCATGATTGATCGCCTTAACCACATTGCCATTGCCGTACCCGACCTGGAAGCCGCGGCTGGTCAGTACCGTGACGTTTTGGGAGCACGGGTTTCGGAGCCGCAGGATCTTCCCCAGCACGGCGTCACTGTGATCTTCGTCGAGCTGCCGAATACCAAGATCGAGCTCCTGCACCCTCTCGGCGACGACTCACCGGTCGCTGGATTTCTCGAGCGAAATGCCACGGGTGGCATCCATCACGTGTGCTATGAGGTCGACGACATCATTGCGGCACGAGATCATCTCGCGGCAAAGGGCGCCCGCGTTCTCGGGGACGGCGAACCCCGGATCGGCGCCCACGGAAAACCTGTGCTTTTCCTTCACCCCAAGGATTTTTGCGGAACGCTTGTCGAACTGGAACAGGCGTAAGGGATCCGCATGAGCTGGACGAGCCTCGCTGCTACATATGCGATCGTCTGGTGGCTCGTGCTGTTTACGACATTGCCGTTCGGGGTCAGAACTCCTGACGCGACTGAAGAGGGCATGGAGCCCGGTGCGCCCGAGAAGCCACGCATGTGGATCAAAGCGGGTGCGACAACAATCATTGCCGCTATGATTACGGGCGTCGTTTGGGCGCTGTTCGAGCACAAGGTCATCGACTTCCGCGCGGCTGTGGGTTAGGCCGGTGAGGTCGAGCGGCGCCGGGCGGTTGCGATGAGCGTCCGGCGCCTCTAGGCCCTTACAGAATTGCGAATTTCACGCCGAACGCCAGCGCGATGACGATAACGGCGGGGGATGCCTCGCTCGTCCGTCCACTCAGGATTTTTATTGCCGCATATGTGATGAAGCCGAAACCGATCCCCGTGGCGATGGAGAATGTAAACGGCATGGCGAACGCGGTCACCACGGCGGGTGCATACTCCGTCACGTCATCCCAATCGATTTCGGCAAGCCCCCTGGCCATGATGCACGCGACAAACAGCAAGGCCGGTGCTGTTGCATATGCGGGAATCGTAGTGGCCAGCGGCGATAGAACGATCGCTGCCACGAACAAGATCGCCACGGTGACGGCCGTCAGGCCCGTGCGCCCGCCAGCGTTCACGCCAGCAGCACTTTCGATGTAGCTTGTCGTCGTCGATGTCCCCATCGCCGCGCCCGCCATCGTGGCGACGGAATCGGCAATCAGCGCCTTGCGAATCCGGGGAAGTCGTCCTTGCTCGTCAAGCAAACCAGCGCGGTGTGCGATGCCGATCAAGGTTCCCGCGGTATCGAATAGATCGACGAATAGGAACGCGAAAACGATTGTTACCAGACCGATCTGGAAGGCCCCAGCGAGATCGAATTGCAGTAACGTGGGTGCCATGGACGGGGGCGACGCGACGACGCCGTTGAACGGCGAGACGCCAAAAACGATCCCTATCGCCGTAGCTAGGATGATCCCGATGATGATCGCTCCGGGCACCTTCTTGAAATTGAGCACGATGATGACGATGAAGCCGACCGTTGCGAGTAGGGCCGGTGCCGATGTCATGTCCCCGACGGTGACCAGCGTAGCCTGGTGGTCTTGAACGATACCCGCGTTCTTGAGCGCGATGATCGCGAGGAACATTCCGATTCCCGCGGATACGGCGAGCTTCAAGGATTTCGGCACCGCGTTGATGATCCACTCTCGCGTGCGGAAGACGCTCAACAGCAGGAACAGGACGCCCGAGATGAACACCGCGCCGAGTGCGACCTGCCACGAAAATCCCATGCCCAGCACTACGCCGTACGTGAAGTAGGCGTTGAGGCCCATGCCGGGCGCGAGGGCTATGGGATAGTTGGCGTAGAGACCCATGATCAGCGTGCCGATCGCCGCCGCGAAGCAAGTCGCCATGAACACGGCATCTCGGTCCATGCCGGCGTCGGTGAGGATCAATGGGTTCACGAATATGATGTAGGCCATGGTGAGAAACGTCGTGATGCCGGCAAGAACTTCGGTCCGTACCGTCACGCCGTTCTCGGAAAGCTTGAAGTATGAATCGAGCATCCGTCTCCCCAACAGTTCTCTGCAACAGCGTCATGTGCCGCCGTTGACCCTGGTCCGTTTTCAATCGAAGCTTCCGTAACGGGGCCACGCAGCGGTCGGGGAGACCGGCGCGCAAACTATCGCCCAAAAGTCGTCTCCACCACAAGCCTGACAAGGTGGAGATCAGGTCACTGAACAGGAAAAGCACGCTGAGCGAATCAATCCGCTGGGGTCTCATAGGCCTAGCATTGCCTTCATAGGACCCTTTGCCTACATTCGGCACGAGTTTGGGAATCACGGCGAAAATCGCTTGGCACCAGTAGGTTAGAAACAGCGGCGCGCATCTGGGTGAGCGCGCGAACGGGTGAGACGATGCGCTTGTCACGCTACTTCATGCCAACACTACGGGAGACTCCATCTGAAGCGCAGATCGTTTCTCACCGCCTGATGTTGCGTGCCGGCATGATTCGACAGTCGAGCGCCGGAATCTATTCGTGGTTGCCGTTGGGGTTTCGAGTTCTCAAGAAGATCGAACAGATCGTTCGCGAAGAACAGGATGCCGCCGGATGTCAGGAGTTGCTGATGCCGACGATACAACCCGCGGGCCTCTGGCGCGAAAGCGGCCGGTACGACGACTACGGCAAAGAGATGCTGCGGATCACGGACCGGCACGATCGCGACATGCTTTTCGGTCCCACCAACGAGGAACTCATCACGGACATCTTTCGAAACTCCGTGAAGAGCTATCGGGATCTGCCGCAGCTGCTCTACCACATTCAATGGAAATTCCGAGACGAGGTCCGTCCACGGTTCGGCATCATGCGTGGCCGGGAATTCTTGATGAAGGATTCGTATTCGTTCGACCTCGACTATGAAGGTGCTCGTCGTTCCTATAACAAGATGTTCGTCGCTTATCTCAGGACCTTCGCTCGGATGGGTCTCAAGGCTATTCCGATGGCGGCAGACACTGGCCCGATCGGAGGCGACTTGAGTCACGAATTTATCATTTTGGCGGAAACGGGCGAGAGCGAAGTGTTCTGCCATGCCGATTATCTGGGGTTCGATCCGTCCGCCAGGGGCGTTGACTATGACGACGATTTGCAGCCAGTCGTGGACGAATGGACCCGCCTCTATGCCGCGACCGACGAGAAACACGATGCCGATGGATTCGCGAGTCGGGTGCCGAGCGATAAAGCCCTCCACACGCGGGGGATCGAAGTGGGGCACATCTTTTACTTCGGGACGAAGTATTCCAAAGCCATGGGTGCAACGGTTCAGCACGCCGATGGTTCGGAAATGCCGGTAGAAATGGGATCGTACGGGATAGGAGTCTCACGCTTGGTTGGTGCGATCATTGAGGCCAGCCACGATGAGGCAGGTATCATCTGGCCGGAGTCCGTCGCGCCATTCCGCGTCGGTCTGATCAATCTGAAAGTCGATGACTCGGCGACGACGGAAGCCTGTGAGCAATTGTATTCCGAACTGTCATCATCCGGCGTCGATGTCCTCTACGATGACACGCATGAGCGGGCCGGCGTGAAGTTCGCGACCAGTGAACTGATCGGGACGCCGTGGCAGCTTGTCGTCGGACCGCGCGGCGTCGCGTCGGGGGTCGTTGAAATGAGATCGCGCACGGGCAACGTCGATGAGGAAATACCGATCGAATCCGTGACCTCGCGTTTCACCGGCTGACCGAACCATGCCTTCCCGCCTGGAATGGATGATCGCCGCGCGTTACCTGCGGCCGCGGCGACAAGAAGGATTCATTTCCGTCATCGCAGGGTTTTCGCTGATCGGAATCGCTCTCGGTGTCGCCACGCTCATCGTCGTGATGGCGGTCATGAACGGATTTCGCGCTGAATTGCTTGGGCGGATCCTGGGCTTGAACGGCCATTTGATCGTTCAACAGACTGCTGACCCCAAACAGCCATTCGACGCGCTGTCGCGCACGCTGACGGAAGTACGGGGCGTTAGTCGAGCTATACCCATCGTTGAGGGTCAGGCGATGGCAATGGCGAACGGTGTCGCAAGCGGCGCCCTCGTCCGGGGCATTCGTCCCGACGACCTCCGCAGCCAACCCATCATCGCCGACAAGATTCTAAGAGGTTCTCTTGCGGAGTTCGAAGGTAAGGACGCTGTGGTGGTCGGTCGGCGGCTCGCACGCAAGCTGGGGCTCGTGATCGGTGACACGATCACCCTCGTCGCGCCGCAGGGAAATTTCAGCCCGTTGGGAACCCTACCGAGAATGCGCGGTTATCGAGTTGTGGGAACGTTCAATGTCGGAATGTATGAATACGACTCGACCTTCGTCTACGTTCCATTGGGGGCGGCGCAGGTGTTCTTCCGCTTGGGGAGCGACGTTTCGGCGATCGAGGTCATGCTGGAGGACCCTGAAGAACTGGCGTTGGCGCGCCAGAGAGTCTCTGAAGCGGTTTCACACCCCATTCGGATATTCGATTGGCAGCAGGCCAACTCCCATTTCTTCACGGCGTTGCAGGTCGAACGGAATGTGATGTTTCTCATTCTGACGCTCATCATCCTGGTCGCGGCCTTCAATATCGTTTCAAGCCTCATTATGCTCGTGAAGGACAAGGGTAGCGACATCGCAATCCTGCGAACGATGGGCGCGAGTCAATTCTCCGTCATGCGTATTTTCTTTTTCAGTGGGACGAGTATCGGTGTGTTGGGGACGCTGATTGGGTTCGTGCTGGGAATCTCGTTCGCAAGTAATATCGACATCATCCGGGTTTGGCTTGAAGGTCTGACGGGCACCGAACTGTGGGCAGCGGAAATAAGGTTTTTGTCCCGTCTGCCCGCGAAGATCGATACCGCCGAAGTCGTCATGGTCGTCGCCATGGGATTGGTCTTGTCCATGCTCGCGACCATCTATCCGGCTTGGCGGGCGTCGCGCCTCGATCCCATCGACGCCTTGCGGTATGAGTGACGCCGAGCCAGTCCTCAAACTTCGCTCTGTCGGCAAGTCATTTCGACAGGGTGGCGTCGTGCTCAACGTCTTGCGGCAGATTGATCTCGACATCAGACCAAGTGAAACTGTTGCCCTGCTCGGACCGTCGGGAGCAGGGAAATCCACACTCCTGCATATCGCGGCCCTGCTGGAGAAGCCGGACGCGGGAATCATCGAGATCTGTGGCGTGGGTTGTTCCGGCATGAACGATCGCGCTCGAACCGAGACGCGGCGCGATAGACTGGGCATGATTTACCAGTTCCATCACCTGATGCCCGAATTCACCGCGCTTGAGAACGTGATGATTCCTATGCTGATCGCGGGACGCGAACGAAGTGCGGCGCGACACCGGGCAAATGATCTGTTGGAAGGCTTTGGTTTGGGGCAGCGGTTGGAGCACCGGCCCACGCGGTTGTCTGGTGGCGAACAACAGCGGGTCGCGATCGCGCGAGCGGTCGCGAATGAACCAGTTATCTTGCTGGCGGATGAGCCAACGGGGAATCTCGATCAACAGACTGCGGAATCGGTATTCGAGGGCCTCGTTGCGCTGGTGCGCGAGCGCAATGTCGCCACTCTTATTGCCACGCATAACCCGGGTATGGCTCAACGAATGGATCGGATAGTGGAACTACAAGATGGGGTATTACTCCCAGCCTAATCCACAATATTTACTATAGTTCACATTTCGTTCTTCTTATCCCATTTAGTTGGGTATGGGATGATGTTACGTCCAACAGGGCGTAAGGATCATGGCGCACGCGGATTTCGTTCATTTGAGGGTACACACGGCGTACTCGTTGTCTGAGGGCGCCATCATCATAGGTGAGCTCGTTGATCTCTGTGCGCGTCACGACATGCCGGCCGTGGCGATCACCGATTCCGGGAATCTGTTCGGGGCGCTTGAATTTTCCATGGCCTGCGCCGAGGCAGGGATCCAGCCGATCATCGGGACGGTGTTGGGTGTTTCGTCGTTCACCAAGGCGGAACGCAAACATAATCAGTCCGAAGTCGATTCACTAATTCTGCTCGTGCAGCACGAGGCGGGCTATCGGAATCTCCTCAAGCTATCGAGCCAAGCGTATCTCGCGACGGAGGACGGCAGCGTACCGTATGTCACGTATGCAGAGTTGAGAGACTGTGCTGACGGATTGATTGCCTTGACCGGCGGGCCACTCGGTCCCGTCGATAAATTGCTCGCTGCCCATCAGCGTCCGGCCGCTGAGGCCAACTTGCGGGCCCTGGCAAATATGTTTCCGGGACGCCTGTACGTCGAACTGCAGCGCCACGGACTTCCTGAGCAGAGTCGGGTCGAAGCGGCCCTGGTCGATCTTGCTTATGAGTTCAAGCTTCCACTCGTGGCGACCAACGATGCGTACTACGCCGATGAGTCGATGCAGGAAGCGCACGACGCGCTGATCTGCATTTCCGATGGCACGTATCTCAACCAGGCGGACCGACGGCGGTTTACGTCGGAGCACCGTTTCAAGTCCGCTCAGGAGATGCGGGACCTCTTTCGAGATCTTCCTGAAGCCGTGGAAAACACTTTGATCGTTGCCCGGCGGTGTTCGTTCCGACCATTGGCGCATGAGCCGATTTTCCCGGCGTATGTATCCGCCCGTGGCCTGGACGCGGCGACGGAAATTCAGCAACAAGCAGAAGCGGGTCTGAAACGACGCCTCGAACGAATTGTCTTTCCGCTCGCCGATGAGAATGCCGATCGGGAGTCAATAGCAGTGCCGTACTGCGAGCGCCTCGAGTACGAGCTGTCCGTGATCATCGACATGGGTTTCGCCGGATACTTCCTCATCGTCGCCGATTTCATCGGTTTCGCGCGGAAGTCCGGAATTCCAGTCGGTCCAGGACGGGGCTCCGGAGCCGGCTCGGTCGCGGCATGGTCGTTGGGTATCACGGACATCGATCCCCTGAGATTTGGCCTCCTGTTCGAGCGGTTCCTGAACCCGGGCCGAATCTCGATGCCGGACTTCGACGTCGATTTCTGTCAGGAGGGCCGCGACGAAGTCCTGCGTTACGTCGAAGAAAAGTACGGTAGAGAGCGGGTCGCGCAAATCATCACGTTCGGAAAACTTCAGGCGCGGGCCGCGCTCCGTGACGTGGGGCGAGTTCTGGAGATGCCATATGGTCAGGTCGACCGTATCTGCAAGATGGTTCCGAACAATCCTGCCAATCCCGTGAAGCTCGCGGATGCGATCAGCGGGGAGCCGCGACTTCAGGAGATGCGGAATTCGGACGAGGCGGTCGCCCATTTGCTCGACATCGCGCTGAAGCTCGAAGGTCTATACCGGCATGCGTCCACACACGCGGCGGGCGTGGTCATCGGAGACCGGCCGCTCGACGAACTGATCCCGCTTTACCGCGATCCAAGGTCCACGATGCCGGTGACACAGTTCTCCATGAAGTACGTCGACCAAGCGGGTCTGGTGAAGTTCGACTTTCTTGGTCTGAAGACACTCACCGTATTGAATAAGACGCTGAACCTCGTCGATCGAAAGGACGATGAAATCGAGTTGGAGAAGATCCCTCTCGATGACCGCAAGACATTCGAGATGCTCGGGCGTGGCGAGACGGTTGGCGTGTTCCAGCTTGAAAGTACAGGCATGCGTCAGGTGCTTGTCGATATGAAGCCCGACGCGTTCGAGGACATCATCGCCCTCGTCGCGCTGTACCGCCCTGGACCTATGGAGAACATCCCTAGATTCGTCGCATGCAAGAAAGGTCAAGAGGAACCGGAAACGCTCCATCAGATGATCGTGCCCGTTCTTCAGGAGACTTACGGCGTCATCATCTACCAGGAGCAGGTAATGGAGATCGCCAAGGTTCTCTCTGGCTTCAGCCTGAGCGACGCGGATGTGCTCAGGTGGGCAATGGGAAAGAAGATCAAATCTGAGATGGCTGCTCAGCGTGAGAAGTTCATCGACGGTGCCGTTGAGCAAGGAGTCGATCGGGGTCGCGCGACGTACATATTCGAGCTGGTCGAAAAATTTGCCGGTTATGGATTCAACAAATCCCATGCCGCTTGCTATGCGCTCATCGCGTACCAGACGGCGTGGCTGAAAGCCAACTACCCGGTGGAATTCCTGGCAGCGTCCATGACGCTCGATATGGGCAACACGGATAAGTTGGGTATTTCCAAGATGGAAGCGGAGCGCATGGGTGTTGAGCTCCGCCATCCGGATATCAATCAGTCCGATGTTGAATTCGCTGTCGAGCGCGATGGTGAAGGAGACGATGCGGTCGCCAGCATTCGATATGCGCTTGCAGCGATCAAGAATGTCGGTAAACAGGCGATGGAATGCATCGTGGCCGAGCGGAAAGAGAATGGTCCCTACCGCAGCCTTTCAGATTTCGCGGATCGTATCGATCCGCGACTAATCAACAAACGGCAACTTGAAAACTTGGCGAGGGCCGGTGCGTTCGACACATTGAACCCCAACCGAGCCCAGGTCCTGGCCGCGGTAGAACAGATGCTTCGACACGCGCAGTCGGCGGCTGAGTACCGCATGACCGGTCAGGAGAGTCTATTTGGAGACGCCGACGGCGGCCTGCCGGGGATTCCCGTCCCGGAAATGGAAGATTGGCTGCTCATGGAGCGCCTTGCCCAAGAGCGGGACGCCGTAGGCTTCTACCTGTCTGCACATCCTCTCGAAGCGTTTCGGGTTCCTCTGCAGCGGCTCCGTGTCCGCAGCTTTGCGGACGCGAGCAAATTGCTGAACGGAAGCGATCGGCAGTTGAGACTCGCCGGATCTGTAGAGGGCGTCCAAGAACGTACGTCGGCTAAGGGGAATCGGTTTGCCTTCGTGCAGTTATCCGATACAAGCGGCAGTTATGAGGTGACCGTATTCTCCGAATTGCTCTCGTCGTCCCGGGAATTGCTGCGGCTCGGCACAAA
This sequence comes from Alphaproteobacteria bacterium, assembly GCA_021296255.1. Lineage (GTDB taxonomy): Bacteria > Pseudomonadota > Alphaproteobacteria > UBA2966 > UBA2966 > UBA2966. Next base: position 14,261 of record JAGWAU010000040.1, read on the forward strand.
TCTGCTCCTCGACGTCGAGGGCCGCTCGGACGGGGAATCTCCAAGGCTGACCGCTCAGTCCGTCCGGCGCCTTGAAGATCTGGCATCTCAGACCGTGGCTGGTTTGCGAATCGCTGTTGACGAGGAGGATCCGATTTCGCGCCTCAGTGGGCTGCTGGACCCCGGAAAAAACGGAAACGGAGGCAGAGTCAGCCTGATTCTGCGGCTGGAAGGCGGTCTTACGGAGGTGGAAGTCGAGTTGCCCGAGGCATTCGTGATCTCTCGCGAGGTTCGAGAGAACTTGACGCGCACACCGGGCGTTCTCGCCGTTCATGAAATATGAGACGCGCGTCCCCATCGAAATTCCCTTGCACGTGCGGCATCTGACGGGTATCTAGCGGCGCGGAGCGTTGGCCGGCAGGTCAGCGCGAATACTCACGCGGGATGCGGCCTTCCGACAATAAAGAACCGGAACGTCGATCCGGTGTTCATCGGGTTCAGAGACCATGATGAACCGAACCCGCGGCGGATGAACCGGAGAAGGACACGAAGATGGTTGCACCAACCTTTACGATGCGCCAGCTGCTCGAAGCTGGGGTACATTTCGGGCATCAGACTCACCGTTGGAACCCGAAGATGTCTCAATACATTTTCGGCGTGCGCAACGGTATTCACATCATCGATCTCGAGCAAACCGTACCGATGCTTCATCGGGCGCTGGACGCGGTGCGGGACATCGTGTCGTCGGGCGGTCGTGTGCTGTTTGTCGGCACCAAGCGCCAGGCATCGTTGCCGGTCACGGAAGCGGCCCAGCGATGCGGGCAGTATTACGTCAACCACCGATGGCTTGGCGGCATGTTGACCAATTGGAGCACGATCTCGATCTCGATCAAACGCCTCAAGGACTTGGACGAGATGCTGGCGGGCGACAATGTTGGCCTGACGAAGAAGGAATTGCTCCGCCTGACTCGCGAACGCGATCGACTCGAACGCGCGCTCGGCGGAATCAAGGAAATGGGCGGCATCCCGGATCTCCTGTTCGTGGTCGACACGAACAAGGAAGACATCGCCATAAAGGAGGGACAGAAGCTCAGCATTCCTGTGGTCGCGATTGTCGACAGCAATTCGGATCCCGTCGGGATTACTTATCCTGTACCGGGGAACGATGATGCGCTGCGGGCCATCAACTTGTACTGCGATCTCATGGTCCAATCCGTGCTCGACGGAATTCAGGCGGAAATGTCCGCGCGTGGCGAAGACGTGGGCAAAGCAGAAGATCCCGTATCGGAGGAAATTCCCGCCGCCGAAGATGTGAGCGGCGAGAGGGTAGAGTCCGGTGACGCCGAACCGGAGACGGAAGAAGCGTCGTCTGAAGCACCTTCCAAAGACTCCGAGCCTGTAGACCCGGGAGGGGAAATCGCCGAGGAGGTAGCGCGGTCGGCCGCCAGCTAAGGTGAAACCCGAAAACAGTAGCGCCCGACAAGAGTTGAATGCTGATCGTACGTAGGTGAGAACATGGCAAGTATCTCGGCATCCGAAGTAAAGATCCTCCGAGAGCGTACCGGTGCGGGCATGATGGATTGCAAGCAAGCCCTTGCCGAAAATGATGGTGACATGGACGCAGCCGTTGACTGGCTACGTACCAAAGGTCTGTCTGCAGCGGCCAGGAAGGCGAGCCGGGTCGCGGCAGAAGGCCTCGTGGGAGTCGCTGTTTCCGGGTGCTCCGCCGCAGTGGTGGAAATCAACTCCGAAACCGATTTCGTGGGGCGGAACGAGTCGTTTCAGGAATTTGTTCGAACTATCGCGGGTGTGGCATTGACGAACCAAGGCGACTACGACGGCACGTTGGCGGCGCCCTATCCGGGCGAGGCGCGCACCGTGGGGGAGCAGGTTCAGCAGATGGTCGCGACAGTCGGCGAAAATATCCAGTTCCGCAGGTCCGACGCTCTTGCGGTACGGTCGGGTGTAGTGGCCAGCTACGTCCATAACACCGTGGTCCCCAATCTCGGCAAGATCGGCGTTCTCGTGGCCCTCGAGTCCGACGGTGACACTGAGACGCTCTCGGGACTTGGGAAACAAATAGCGATGCACGTGGCGGCCGCCAGCCCCTTGTCCCTATCGGTTGACTCGTTGGATTCCGCGGTGGTCGAGCGGGAACGGGCCGTGCTCGCGGAACAGGGGCGACAGTCTGGCAAGTCACAGGACATCATCGCCAAAATGACGGAAGGGCGGCTCCGTAAGTTTTACGAGGAAGCGGTTCTGAACGAGCAGATCTACGTCATCGATGGCGAGCCGAAGGTATCCAAGGTCGTGGAACAGGCCGCGCGGGACGTGGGCACGGACATCATGCTGGCTGGATTCGTAAGGTTTGCTCTAGGTGAGGGCATCGAGCGCGAAGAAGAAGATTTTGCAGCGGAGGTCGTGGCACAGTTGTCCGACTAACTGCTTGCAGAACAAAGACTCTCTTCGCAGGACAGCACGAATACTGTAAGGTTTGCGCCCGGGTGAACCTGGTCGATCTGCGGGCCAGAAGGACCTGGGACCTTCCGCCTGAGAGCGCCATGTCGTGTGCTGCCAAGTTTCGGCGAGTCATGCTGAAAGCATCAGGTGAGGTGCTTCTCGGCGACTCGGCCTACGGCGTTGATTTCTCGGCGGTCGATCGAATCTCGCGTGACATCAAGGCGGTTCACGATCTCGGCGTCGAAGTTTGCGTCGTGGTCGGGGGCGGGAACATTTTCCGTGGGATTTCAGGTGTCACCGCCGGGTTGGACAGAGCCAGCGCCGATTACATGGGCATGTTGGCGACGGTGATCAATGCCGTCGCGATTCAAGGCACGCTCGAGGCGCATGGGGTCTACACGCGGGTGTTGTCGGCCATCCCGATGACGACGATTTGCGAACCCTACATACGTCGCCGGGCGGTACGTCATCTGGAGAAGGGCCGGGTGGTCATCTTCGCGGGTGGGACCGGAAATCCGTTCTTTACCACGGATACCGCAGCCGCTCTCCGCGCAACCGAGATGGGGTGCGATGCCTTGCTGAAGGGCACACAGGTCGATGGTGTCTATTCGGCCGATCCACAAAGGAACAAGGACGCCCAGAGATATGATACCTTGAGCTACATGGACGTGCTGTCCAAGGACCTCAAGGTGATGGACGCTGCGGCGATTTCCCTTGCGCGTGAAAACTTGATTCCGATCCTTGTATTTTCCATTCAGACGGCGGGTTCTTTTGCTGACGTGGTGTGTGGCGAAGGTAGGTACACGATGATCAGCGAGGAGGAACAGGGGCATGGCTGATCCGGATATTGATGGAATTCAGCGTCGCATGGATGGTGCGTTGGAGGTTCTGAAACAGGAGTTCGCCGGTCTTCGCACGGGCCGGGCTTCGGCCAGCTTGCTGGAGCCGATCACGGTTGATGCCTATGGCAGTCAGATGCCGTTGAACCAACTTGCGCACATCAACGTTCCCGAGCCACGCCTCTTGACGGTTCAAGTGTGGGACAAGGGCACGGTCAAGGCAGTCGGAAAAGCCATTCAGGCATCGGGATTGGGCCTCAATCCCTCCGTCGACGGTCAGCTCATCCGCGTTCCCATTCCTGAGCTCAATGAGGAGCGTCGGCAGGACCTCACCAAGGTCGCGAGCAAGTACGCGGAACAGGCTCGGGTGGCCGTGCGAAATGTGCGGCGTAATGAGATGGAGGCGCTCAAGCAGATGGAGAAGGCGGGCGAGATGTCACAGGACGAGCATCGTGCCTGGGCGGAAGAAATCCAACAGTTGACGGACGAGATGGTGGCCAAGATCGACGAAACCGCTGTTGCCAAGGAAGAGGAAATACTGCAGGTCTAATCGATGCAAGTGCTTGATCTCGAGCAGTTTGCAAAACCACCCACTCACGTTGCGATCATCATGGACGGCAACGGGCGCTGGGCGAAGGCTCGGGGGCTTCCCAGATTGGCCGGACACCAGAGAGGTGCTGAGGCCGTCCGAGTGGTGGTGGAGAGCTGCTGTGAGCTTGGAATTTCCTACCTCACGCTCTATGCATTTTCGTCGGAGAACTGGAAACGCCCCCCGTCCGAGGTGGACGACTTGATGGCGCTGCTCCGACACTATCTAAGGCGGGAAATAAGCGAGCTTCACGGCAACAATGTTCGAGTGTGTTTCATCGGAGATCGGTCGCCGCTTGCCGACGATATCAAATCGCTGATCGATGGAGCGGAAACAAAAACGGGCGCCAATACCGGTCTAACCCTGACGATCGCCATCAACTATGGCAGCCACAACGAAATTCTGGGTGCGTGCAAAAACATTGCGCAGGCTGTTTCAGAAGGTGCGTTGCGTCTTGACTCCCTTACGGAAGACGTGTTCGAGCGTTTCCTCGATACGGCGAATATGCCTCCTCCGGACCTTCTGATTCGGACCAGCGGTGAACAGCGCCTAAGTAATTTTCTGCTTTGGCAGCTGGCTTATTCCGAACTCATTTTCATGGACACCTTGTGGCCGGATTTCTCCAAACGGAACCTTGAGGAGGCCGTCAGCGAGTATTACGGCCGCGATCGGCGGTATGGCGCCAGCAATGGCTGAACGTGTATCCAGTGAACTCTTCCAACGTGTGGTCGCTGCGACAATCCTCATTCCCGTCGCTTTGGCGGCTGTCTATTTCGGGGGTTGGGTGTTCTCGCTCCTTGCGGCGATTGCCGTCACTCTCATGGCATGCGAATGGGAGCCCGTTACAGGTGGGGAGCGGACAGGACGCCACACGTTAGTTGGGATCATCACGACGCTCGCCGCCTTGTCGGTTGTTTCGTTCGGCAGCATCCAATGGGCCCTGGCGCTCATTGGAGTCGGGATATTCGTCGATCTCGTCGTCCCCCGAAAGGATGGCACGTATTCTCGCTGGCCGGCTGTCGGCTTGGTTGCCATAGGTGTGCCCGTCGTCTGCCTGGTATGGCTGAGAGGCGCCAACGAGGGGATAACGGTGATCGTATGGCTGCTGGTCGTGTTGTGGGCGACGGACAGCGGCGCCTATTTCGTGGGCAAATGGATTGGTGGAGCGCGTCTTGCACCGACGATTAGCCCGAGCAAAACGTGGGCCGGTTTTGTTGGCGGCACAGGCGCCGGCGTTTTGGTCGGCGTGGCAACGGTGACCGTGTTACCCGACATATCGACGATCAGGGCAGTTTTGGCCAGTATCCTGGTTTCGTTGGCTGGACAGGGTGGTGACTTGGCGGTCTCCGTGGTGAAACGCCGATTCGGCGTAAAGGATATGGGCACTATCATTCCGGGGCACGGCGGAGTTCTCGATCGTCTGGATAGCCTGTTGTTTGGCGCCATGGCCGTGGTTGCGCTGGCTGTGGCGGGCGGAGGGACTGTGCCCCTATGGCCGTGAAATCGCTAAATTCGGACGATGGGGTGCGAACGGTCACGGTACTCGGTTCGACGGGTTCGGTGGGTTGCAACACATTGGATCTGATCGCCAGGAGGCCCGACGAATATTCCGTTGAGGTGCTCACCGCGAACACCAATTACGCGCTTCTGGCCGAGCAGGCGTTGCGGTTCGAGCCGGGACTCGCCGTGATCGCAGACAAAGACAAGTACTCGGAACTGAAGAGCGAACTGTCGGGCACGGGCATTCAGATAGAGGCGGGTCGGGATGCGCTTGTTGAAGCGGCGGCCCGCCCCGCCGAATGGGTTATGGCAGCCATTGTAGGTGCGGCAGGATTGGAACCCACTCTGGCGGCGGCTCGACGCGGTGCCATCGTCGCCCTCGCCAATAAGGAATGCCTTGTCAGCGCGGGACCGTTGTTGATGGAGGAAATCAGATCCAGTGGTGGAACCCTTCTTCCCGTGGATTCCGAGCACAATGCCATCTTTCAGGTGTTTGATTTCGAGCGCCGCGACGCGGTCGAACGAGTGATCCTAACGGCATCGGGTGGGCCGTTCAGAACACTCGAGCTTGAAGTAATGGGACGCGTAACTCCGGCGCAGGCAGTGGCGCATCCCACATGGGATATGGGAGCGAAGATTTCCGTCGATTCGGCAACGATGTTTAACAAGGGACTTGAGCTGATCGAGGCCCATCAAATATTTCAGATTCCCGAAGACAGGATAGAGATCTTGGTCCACCCGCAATCGGTCGTGCACAGCTTGGTCGCCTACGTCGACGGTTCTGTCTTGGCGCAACTCGGCATGCCCGACATGCGAACGCCCATTGCTTATACGCTGGGTTGGCCGTCGCGGATGCAAACGCCGGCAGCGAGGCTTGATCTCGCTGAATTGGGCCAACTCACGTTTGAGCGGCCCGACATGGACCGGTTTCCGGCATTGCGCTTGGCGAGGGAGGCGCTAAAACAAGGTGGAGCGTCGCCGGCCGTCCTCAACGCAGCAAACGAAGTGGCGGTGGATGGATTTCTCAGCGGTTCATTGGGGTTCTTGAAAATTGCCGAGACCGTTGAACATGTCTTGGCTGCGTTGGTCGGCAGGACCATACAGTCGCTGGAAGATGTGCTCGAAATTGATCGTGAGGCTCGCGAAATTGCGCGTGAATGCGTGGGGTAGGATACACTGGTTCGTAAGATGACGTGCATCGGAATTCTTCGGAGCAGAGGGGCGGCTGGATGGAATTCTTGAGCGGCATTTGGACGTATCTGGTGTCGTTTCTTTTCGTGCTGACGGTATTGGTGTTTGTTCACGAGATGGGCCATTACCTCGTGGCGCGCTGGTGCGGTGTTGCTGTCGAGACCTTCTCCATTGGATTTGGCCGGGAAATCTGTCACTGGCGCGACTCCAAGGGCACACGGTGGCGCATCGGTTGGTTGCCGCTGGGAGGGTACGTGAAGTTTTTTGGGGACGCGGATGCTACCTCGGTACGGAGTACGCAGGAGGCGGAGCCTTCTAGAGAGCAACGAAAGGATTATTTTCAGGAAAAACCGTTGGGTGTGCGGACGATGGTCGTGTCCGCCGGTCCTATCGCGAACTTCCTGCTTGCCGTGGTGCTCCTGGCCGGACTTTTCGCAGTTGTCGGGCAACCGTTCACGCCGCCCGTTGTCCAGGAAGTCATCTCCGACACAGCAGCGGCGTCGGCAGGATTTCGAGCCGGCGACAGGATTATCGAAATCGACGGTCAGGGTGTCGATCGATTTGAAGAGGTGCAGCAACTCGTCATGACGAGTCCGGGTCGGCCGCTCGTGATGCTCGTGGCGAGGGGAAGCCGCCAGCTAGAACTGAACGTAACGCCGGGAGTGCGGACGCTCACCGATCGATTCGGTAATACACATGATGTTGGATTTCTGGGCGTTCAACGAAGTGGTGTTGACTTTATCCGCCATGACCCGCTAAGCGCGGTTTGGTACGCCGCAAAACAGACGTACACGTTCACCGTCATGACATTGCGGTATGTCGGGCAAATGATCGTCGGATTGCGATCGCCTGACGACTTGCGTGGCCCCATCGGCATTGTGCAAATGTCGGGTCAAGCGGCCCAAATTGGAATAACTTCCGTCGTTCAGTTCATGGCCGTTCTTTCGATCAGCCTGGGACTGATCAACCTGTTCCCTATACCGGTCTTGGACGGAGGCCACCTCTTGTTCTACGCATTCGAAGCGCTGCGGGGAAAACCTCTGGGCGAAAGAGCACAGGAATACGGCTTTCGCGTTGGGCTGGCTCTGGTGGCGGGTCTTATGGTGGTGGCGACGTGGAACGACCTCGTACAATTGGAAGTATTCGAGTACGTGGTTCGGTTTTTCTCGTGATATCGGCGGTTCATCGAATTCTCTGCAGTTGCCGTGCCGTCGCGAAAGCGGCACTGATCGGCTCCCATTTACTGGCGTCGCTTCCCGCGATCGCTCAATCTGATACCTCGTTCGTCGTTGACGAAGTCTTCGTGCAAGGAAATCAGCGAGTCGAGGGAGACACGGTCCGATCGTACCTCGGGATCACTGTCGGAGATCGCATCGGCGTTCTGGCGATCAACGATGCTTTGAAAGCGCTCTATGCAACGGCATTGTTTGCCGACGTCAACATTCGCAGGGAGAGTAACGCCCTCGTGGTCAGCGTGGTTGAGAATCCGATCATCAACCAGCTGGTGTTCGAGGGGAATCGCCGGATTAAGGATGAGGCCCTGGAGACCGAGGTTCAGCTTCGGCCGAGGATCGTCTATACGCGTTCACGCGTTCAGAGCGATGTCCAGAGAATCGTTCAGGTATATCGACGTAGCGGTCGGTTTGCCGCCACCGTCGAGCCTAAAGTCATTCAACTCCCTCAGAACCGCGTCGATCTCGTATTCGAAATCTCGGAGGGGCCACTCACTGAAATCAGGAAGATAAACTTCATCGGCAATCGGGTTTTTCCCGACGGGCGTTTGCGATCGGTGATATCGACCAAAGAGGCCCGCTGGTACCGGTTTTTTACGTCGGCCGACAAATATGATCCAGATCGCCTGAATTTCGATCGTGAGCTTCTTCGGCGACATTATCTGGCAAATGGCTACGCGGATTTCCGCGTCGTTTCCGCGGTTGCGGAACTGGCCCGAAATAGGGCCGACTTCTTCGTCACGATCACCGTCGAGGAAGGAGAGCGCTACACTTTCGGAGATATCGACCTGTCCACCGAACTACGGGGGGTTGACCCCGAAACTCTGCGGCCATTGTTGACAACCGATCCGGGCGAGACATACGACGCCGACAAGATCGAAGACTCTATCCAAGATCTGACGTTCGAACTCGGTCGGCTGGGCTATGCCTTTGTCGACGTGCGGCCGGAAATTGGTCGGGATCGTGAAGGCCGCCGGATATCCGTCAACTACCGCATCAACGAAGGGCCTCGTGTCTACGTCGATCGTATCGACATCGTCGGCAACGTTCGGACTCTGGATCGTGTGGTGAGGCGTGAAATGCGTCTGGCCGAAGGTGATGCATTCAACGCTGCCAAATTGCGCAGATCTCAGCAGCGAATACGTGGGTTGGGTTTCTTCCAGAAGGTCGAGGTCGAGGACGAAAAGGGTCTTCTCGACAGAAAGGCGTTGGGGGCCGCAGACGATACCTTTGCCGATGACCGGACCTCGATCACCATCGAGGTGGAGGAACAATCAACCGGAGAGCTTTCGTTCGGTGTCGGGTACTCTTCGAGCGATCAGGTCGGAGGTGAAGTCAGCATACGCGAACGGAATCTGCTTGGGCGTGGACAGGATCTGCGCTTGGCACTGGCGATTTCCACGCGCCGTCAGGATATCGATCTCGCGTTCACTGAGCCCTATTTCCTGAACCGTGACCTGACTGCCGGATTCGACGTCTTCAATAGACAGCGTGATCTGGAAAACGCATCGTTCGACAGGGATTCCACGGGTTTGACCCTCCGCGTCGGATACCCGTTTGCCGAAAGGTTGCGGCATGCCGTCCGCTACACGTTTCGCATTGATCGCATTGAGGACGTCGACGAGGATGCATCCCGTTTCATTCAGGATCAGAAGGGGACACGGCTCACGTCCTCGATCGGACATACCGTCCTATACGATCTGCGCGACAGCCGCTTCTTCCCAACAGAAGGCTACGTCGTCCGATTGGCCCAGGATTTGGCAGGCCTAGGTGGAGACGTTCGTTACCTCCGGCACAAACTCAATTCTGCCTACCACCGGCGTTTGTGGCGAGAATGGGTTGGAACGCTGGCGCTGGAAGGGGGACATATCCTGGGGCTCGGTGAGCGGGTCAGTCTCTCCGACCGGTTCTTCCTCGGAGGTAATTCCTTCCGCGGGTTCGCCTTTGGCGGTATCGGCCCCCGTGATACGCGCACGCTCGACTTTCTTGGTGGTACTGTTTATTACGTGGGTACTGCCGAGGTTTCCGCTCCGCTAGGCACTCTCCGAGAACTCGGGGTTTTCGGCAGTTTGTTCACGGAAATAGGTAGCCTTGCGGATCCGGACCTGGACTCCAAAGAGAACGTGTTTGACGTTTCTGAGCCCAGGATTTCGTCGGGATTCGGCTTCTCATGGCGTTCGCCGTTAGGTCCTATTCGCGCGGACTTCGCGTGGGCCTGGAGAAAGGAACGGTTCGATCGCGACGAAGTTTTCAGATTCAGCTTCGGCACTAGGTTCTAAATGGAAATGCATCGGGAAGTCGTTTTAGCGCTGGCGAAGTGGATGTTTGTCCTTTGGGTTGGGCTTCCTGGTGTCTTGGCGGCGCAGGACCTTCCGGGAACGGTGGCCGCCGTGATCGATTTTCAACAGCTCGAACGGGATGCGCTTGCCGCGAAGAATATTCGCGCTCAGGTCGAGACCTATCGTTTGCAGTATGCGGCTATCATCAGCCAGGAAGAGGAGCAACTCCGCCAACAGGAGCAGGAGCTCAAGCGGCAGCGTGCCATCCTGTCTCCCGAGGCCTTCGCACAGCACCGAAGGGAGTTCGAAGACAACGTCGCGAGCCTCCAGCGTCAGGTACAGAACCGCACGAGACGTCTCGAGCGCAGCATCGAGACCGCGTTGGCTACGGTAAACAAGGTTCTCGGTCCAATCATCAAGGACCTCTCTGCTGAGTTTGGCTTCACCCTCGTTCTCGACAAGCGTCAAGTGCGTTATGTGGACGATCGGTTCGACATCACGCCGATCGTATTGCAACGTTTGGACGAGCGATTGCCCCAGGTCACGGTTCCACCGCCTGAAGGCGAATAATGGCCGATCCGCGCTTTTACTCGTCCAGCGGACCGTTCTCACTCAAAGCTCTTGCCGAATTGAGCGGAGCCAAGCTCAACACCGGTGCCGACTCCGGTGTGATGATCCGGGATGTGGCTCCTCTGGAACGTGCCCGTCCTGAAGAGCTTTCGTTCTTGGATAATGTCAAATATTTGCAATCCTTTCAGGATAGTGAGGCAGGCGCATGCATCGTGCGGTCACGGCACGTAGATCGTGCCCCGCATGGCATGGCGCTTCTGATTTCGGGAAATCCTTACAGAGCCTATGCCTTGGTGGCGCAGGCTTTTTATCCTGTGCTCCCGTCGTCCGGTCGGATTTCGCCGTCGGCGAATGTCGCGCAAACCGCCGAGATCGGGACTGGAAGCGAGATTTCGCCGGGTGCCGTGGTCGGCGAATATGTGCGGATCGGTGCGAACTGCCGCGTCGATGCGAATGCCGTTGTCGGCCCGGGAGTGGAGATCGGCGACGCGACTGTCATTGGCGCGAGCGTTTCCCTCAGCCACAGCATCATCGGCGCTCGCGTGACCATTCATCCGGGGGCGCGGATCGGCCAGGATGGATTCGGTTTCGCGATTGATCCGGCGGGACACGTCAAGGTGCCGCAACTGGGCCGGGTCCTCATTCATGATGATGTGGAAATCGGTGCAAACACGACGATTGATCGGGGGAGCGGTCCGGATACGGAGATTGGAGCGGGATGTTGGATAGACAATCTCGTTCAGATCGCCGACAACGTCACGCTCGGAGAAGGGTGCGTGATCGTCGCGCAGGCGGGGGTCTCCGGAAGTACGAAATTGGAGCGTCAGGTGGTGGCTGGGGGTCAGTCAGGTTTCGCTGGACATCTGACCATTGGTGCGGGCGCGCGCGTGGCGGCGAAGTGCGGCGTCATACAGGACGTGCCTGCGGGCGCAACGATCGGTGGCACACCTGCGCAACCGATTCGGGACTGGCATCGCCAGACCGTGCTGTTGCGGCGCATGGTTCGGGAAAAGGAAAAACGGAGTGATGGCTGAAGGCGGCATGGCAGCGAAGGAGCTGGGTGTGGTTGAAATTCTCCGGGTCATGGAGATGATTCCGCACCGGTTTCCCATGCTCATGGTGGACAAGGTTATCGACATGGTGCCTGACCAGTCCGCGATCGGAATCAAGAACATCACGATCAATGAGCCGCATTTTCAGGGACATTTCCCCCAGCGTCCCGTCATGCCGGGCGTCATGATCGTTGAGGCAATGGCACAAACGGCGGCGGTTCTCGTGGTTCACACATTGGGGGGAGGTGCCGAAGGGAAACTCGTCTACTTCATGGCGATAGAAAACGCTCGCTTCAGGAAACCCGTCGGTCCGGGCGATACCATGCGCATTCACGTCACGAAACGGCAGAGCCGTGGCAACGTGTGGAAATTCTCCGCCGAGGCGAGGGTCGATGACGCCATTGTCGCCGAGGCGACTTACACCGCCATGATCATGAACGATCAGGACGACTGATGGCTGCTCGAATTCACGAAACGGCCATCGTGGAGGACGGAGCGAGACTCGGTGAGGACGTTGTTGTCGGGGCGTATTCATGTGTCGGTCCCGGTGTCGAGTTGGGCGACGGTGTTGAAATTAAGTCCCATGTCGTCGTGGCCGGCTCGACCCGCGTCGGTCAGGGCTGCCGGATGTTCCCCTTCGCCTCAATAGGTCAACAGCCGCAAGATCTGAAATATCGTGGGGAGCCGTCACGTCTCGAAATCGGCGAGAACAACACAATCCGTGAGTACGTCACCATGAACCCGGGTACCGAAGGCGGCGGCATGGTGACCCGTGTGGGAAACGGTTGCGCGTTCATGGTGGGAGCACACGTTGCCCACGACTGTATTATCGGTGACAGCGTGATAATGGCGAATTACGCTTCTCTCGGGGGGCACGTCTGCGTGGGCGATCATGCGATCATCGGCGGACTCGCGGCGGTTCATCAGTTCGTCCGGATCGGTCGACATGCCATGATCGGCGGTATGTCGGGTGTCGAACACGACGTCATACCCTATGGTTCGGTCATGGGTGATCGTGCGGCGCTTTGCGGTTTGAACATCATTGGGCTGAAGCGCCGAGGATTTTCGCGGGCCAGCATACGAAGCATGCGGGACGCATACCGCCGACTGTTCGAGCCCCAAGGGACTCTCAAACAACGCGTGGCGCAGGTGGGGACTACATTCGCCGAAACACCGGAAGTCATGGACATCGTGAACTTTATGGCCGGTGAATCGATCCGATCATTCTGTTTGCCGCGGGAGGATCGTGGCTCCTAAGCTGGGCATCCTGGCCGGAGGCGGTGAACTCCCAGTCAGGCTGGTAGAGGTTTGCCGTGCAACGGGTCGGGATGTCTTCGTCGTCGTGTTCAACGGCGAATCAAACCTTGACGCCGTGAATGACGTACCTCACGTATGGCTCGATCTCGGCGCCGTTGGAGGCGTGATACAAGCGTTGAAAGAAGCGGATTGTCGAGACGTTGTCCTAGCAGGGCCGATCCGGCGGCCCAAGCTGACATCGCTGCGGCTCGACGGGCGTGGCGCAATGATGCTGCCGAAACTTCTCCGCGCGCGCGGCGATGATGCTTTGCTCACTGTCGTGATCAACGAGCTCGAAGGCGAGGGGTTCAATGTGATTGCGGTCGACGACGTGTTTTCCGATCTCTTGGCGGCGGAGGGCACCCTTGGTGCCCGTCAGCCAGATGACGGTGAATGGGAAGATGTCGTGCGCGGCATCGAAGTAGTTCAAGCCATTGGCGCAATCGATGTTGGTCAAGCCGCTGTCGTTCACAATGGATACGTTCTCGGTGTCGAAGCGGCCGAAGGAACCGATGCCTTGATCGATCGGGCGGCTTCCCTCAGGCGCGATGACCGGGGAGGCGTTCTCGTCAAGCTGAAAAAGCCGAGTCAGGATCGGCGCGTCGACCTGCCCGCTATCGGCGTTGGAACGATCGAACGCGCCTCGGCAGCGGGACTTGCGGGAATCGCGATGGAGGCGGGTGAAACGATTATTCTGGGCCGTGGTGAGGTGATTGAAGGCGCGGATGCCGCAGAACTATTCTTGGTCGGGATCGTTGTAACGGATGCGGATAGCGAATAGAACTTCTACGGGCTATGCACTGCGGCGGTTTGCCGAACTTCCATAGAATCGAGACCGCCCGGCGCGAGAAACTTGGGAAATGGCAATGGGGAAAGGTTTAGCGGCGATGTCAGATAATTTTCGGCTGATGCACACGATGATCCGGGTCAAGGATCAGGACAAGGCAATCGATTTTTACACCCGCCTGCTTGGCATGAAGGTGCTTCGCCAGAGCGACAACGAAGTCGGCAAATACACGAATACGTTTCTCGGCTACGGAGACGAGGACACCAATACGGTTCTTGAACTTACGTACAACTGGAGCCAAGAGGAGCCCTACGAACTGGGGCGGGCTTACGGCCATTTGGCGATCGGCGTCCCCGACGTCGCCATGACTTGCGAAGCCCTCGAAAAGGAAGATGTGCCCGTTCCTAGACCGGCAGGACCTGTCAAGGGCGGGACGACCGTTATCGCCTTTATCAAGGATCCCGACGGGCGCTCGGTGGAGTTGATCCAAACGGGTTAGGCTGGTCGCCGATCGGCCGTGGCGGTTCAGGTCCGGTTTGAACCGCCGCAGGGCCGTGACGCGGCCCGCGGGATGTCCGGCGGGCTCTTCGGGCAGCAAGGAATGCTGGAGCGGTTCCAGCCAAGCTGGAACCGCTAGGTCAGCAACCAGTGGACAAAAGCACGCTGAAATGCCGCTGGCGCTGACGATTGTCATTGGCGGCCTCACCGATCGTCATGCGGCAATGCCGGGGCGCGCTTCCGGCGCCCGATGATTCCTCCGCTCCGTTTTGGGGCTGCGGTTCCAAATCAGGATCGCTGATCGGGGGGGACATAGTCCCGTTCCGTCGGTCCCGTGTACAGTTGACGTGGTCGGCCGATTCTTTGATCGGGATCCTCGATCATCTCTTGCCATTGGGCAATCCACCCCACCGTCCGCGCCAGCGCGAACAGTACCGTGAACATCGACACCGGAATGCCCATGGCCCGAAAAATGATGCCCGAGTAGAAATCGACATTCGGGAACAGTTTCCTTTCCACGAAGTACTTGTCTTCGAGCGCGATGCGTTCGAGTTCGATCGCAAGTTCCAGCAAGGGCTCGTTCCTGACGCCAAGCTCTCCGAGGACGGCGTAGGCGCTCTCCCGAAGAACCGCAGCGCGCGGATCGTAATTCTTGTATACCCGGTGGCCGAAACCCATAAGGCGGAATGGATCGTCGCGGTCTTTGGCCCGATCGATGAATTCCGGGATCTTCTCGACCGAGCCGATTTCATCAAGCATCTCGAGAACGGCTTCGTTGGCGCCACCGTGGGCTGGTCCCCATAGACAGGCGATGCCGGCGGCGACGCAGGCGAACGGGTTGGCGCCGGAGGATCCCGCCAGGCGTACGGTCGACGTCGAAGCATTTTGCTCGTGGTCGGCATGCAGTATGAAAATCCGGTCTATTGCCTTGGCCAGAATCGGGCTCACGTGATAGTCCTCGGTCGGCACGCTGAACATCATGTGGAGAAAGTTTTCCGGATAGGTCAGCGCGTTTCGCGGGTACATGAACGGCTGGCCGATTGAATACTTGTACGCCATGGCCGCGATCGTGGGCATCTTGGCGATCAAACGGTAGGACGCAACCATGCGGTGTTGCGGGTCGTTGATGTCGAGACTGTCGTGGTAAAACGCGCTCAGGGCGCCGACGACCCCCACCATGATCGCCATCGGATGGGCGTCCCGCCGGAATCCGCTGAACAGCCTGATCAGCTGATCGTGAATCATGCTGTGGTGCTTGAGATCGCTCTCGAAATCGGAGAGCTCTGTGGCGTTGGGCAGTTCCCCATTCAACAGGAGGAACGCGACTTCGGTGAACGTGCTGTTCTCCGCGAGCTGTTGAATGGGGTACCCGCGGTGAAGCAGGACTCCTTCCTCGCCGTCGATGTAGGTGAGTTCCGATGAGCAGCTAGCCGTTGCGACGAATCCGGGATCGTAGGTAAAGCAACCGAGGTCCGAGTAGAGCCTGCGGATGTCAATGACATCCGGTCCGATCGTGCCTTTGAGGCGCGGGAGGTCAAGCGAGGCCGTATCGCCGGAAGTCAGCAGGAAATCGTCGTCATTCGTCGGGCTCTCAGATTTCTGAGCCATACGGTGTCCTTCCTGAGATGGAGTTTGTTCGGCAAACCACTTGGCGGGTTTGGTTGCCTGGATTATACGATGAGATCGGGGGGCGCGAAACCTGGATGCCGTGCCTACGCTTTTACCGCATCGCTCATGCGCCCCAAGCTTTCCTCTTTGCCCAGTATGGTCAAGACCTCGAATATTCCGGGAGATATGGTTCTTCCCGTTAAACCGGCTCTCAAGGGCTGGGCCACCGAGCCAAGTTTGATCTCCTTCTCGGCGACGTAACCCCGAATTGCGGTCTCGACCGTGGATTGGTTCCAGTCCTCGAGCGTCTCCAGAACCTCGGCGAGGTCGCGCAGCAGCGACTTGGCATCAAGGGTCAACAATTTCGCCGCCTTTTCATCGATTTCAATGGGTCTATCATGGATAATAAATAGAGAATTTTCAATTAGTTCAGGTATCAACTTAGATCTAGGTTTCAATTCTGGCATCGCGGCTTTCAGACGCTCCAGATCCCGATCCCTCAGGTCACGGCCACAGCGTTTCGCCAGACGGTCACGAATCATTTCGACCAAGCGATCATCCTGAGCCCGTTGAATGTAGTGCACATTCACGTTCTGCAACCTGTCGACGTCGAACCGGGCCGCACCGCGGCCGAGGTGATTCAGGTCGAACCACTCAACCGCTTGTTCTGTCGTGAAGAGTTCGTCGTCTCCGTGACTCCAGCCCAGGCGGACCAGATAGTTCCGCAACGCTTCCGGCAGGTACCCATCTTCCCGATACGCCTCGACGCCCACGGCACCGTGGCGTTTGGACAACTTTGCGCCGTCGGCCCCGTGGATCAGCGGGACATGAGCAAACTCGGGAACCGTCCAGCCCAGCGCCTGGAACAGAATCGTTTGCCTCGCCGCGTTGTTCAGATGGTCGTCACCACGAATGACGTGCGTCACCCCCATGTCGTGATCATCCGCGACCACGGACAGCATGTACGTAGGCGTTCCATCGCTCCTCAACAGAACCATGTCGTCGAGCTGTTGGTTGGCGAAGGTGACCGTGCCCTGGACATGGTCCTTGATGACGGTCTCGCCGGAGAGAGGTGACTTTATCCGGACGGTAGGGGATACGTGCGTTGGTGCCTCGGAGGGATCACGGTAGCGCCAGCGGCCGTCGTAGAGAACCGGACTTCCCCGCTCTCTTGCGGCGTCTCGCATTTCCGCCAGCTCTTCGGGCGTACAGTAGCAGTGGTAGGCCTTGCTCTCCTTAAGAAGTCGCTGCGCGACCTCCGCGTGACGTTCCATGCGCTCCGATTGGCGCACGATTCCGTCGTCCCAGTCGAGGTTAAGCCACCTGAGGCCGTCGATAATCGCCGAAACCGCCTCTTCCGTTGAGCGTTTGCGGTCGGTGTCCTCCAGCCTGAGGAGAAACTTGCCACCGTGGTGTCGGGCGTACAGCCAGTTGAACAGGGCCGTTCTAGCGCTCCCAACGTGCAGGAATCCTGTCGGTGATGGGGCAAATCGTGTGACGACGGTCATCGGTCGGTGCTGGTCACGGTACCTGCCGCTGGAGGGTGAGGATGTCTAACACATCCGTGAAGGCGGTTCGACACGAGGAGAATACATCTGAACCTTCCATACTCCACGGGCGATGCGGAGCAGACGGTCCGATTTTGTTCGAGTCTGGCTCTTGCGGCTGACCTCCGCGATGGGCCGGGCGTGGGGTGCCCGGCGATTGCAGGATGCCCTTCTTGCGGAGCGTGAACGTTGGCCCCTCTGGATTCCCGTCTTCCTGGGTATCGGCATTGCAGGATACTTCTCGCAAGCGAGCGAGCCGCCCGGTTGGCTGGGCCCCGCAGGCGTCCTGTCCGCACTGGGTTTTGCTTGGGCCTTCCGGAACGAGCCACGCGGCTTTCTGACTTTGATCGGCATCGCACTCGCTGCCGCCGGTTTTGGGCTTGCACAAATCCGCACCCATTGGGTCAGTGCTCCCATCCTGGCCGAGCCGGTGCGCTCGGCACAGGTCAGCGGTCGCGTCAAGTCGATCGAGACGCACGCTCGCGGGGTCCGGGTCGTCCTGGATGAAGTGGCGATCGAAGGGCGGCGTGAGCGTGCCACTCCGAAGCGGGTACGCATCACTGTCTATAGGTCCGGCGACTTTCGGCCCGGTGACCATGTATGGATGCGCGCTACGCTCAACCCTCCGCCGAGACCCGCCCTCCCGAGGGCGTTCGATTTTGGTCGACAAGCCTTTTTCCAAGGATTTGGAGCCGTTGGATTTTCCGCTAACCGGGTTCAGGTCCTGTCGAGAACATACCCAACATTTCCTCACAGCATCGGACAGCAGATATCGGCCCTTCGACTGGAGTGGGCGCGGGCCGTACTCGGGGAGACTCCGGAGGCGCGTCGCGGCGTCGCAGTCGCCTTGTTAACGGGAGATCGCGGTTCGATTCCCGAAAGGAATCTCGTCGAAATGCGGGATTCGGGGCTCGCCCACCTACTGGCCATTTCGGGATTACACGTAGGGTTGTTCGCCGGGCTGCTGTTCACGATCACGCGTGGCGCACTCGCATTGACTGTACCGGTGGCGCTTCGGTTTCCGATCAAGAAATGGGCCGCAATGATCAGTCTTGCCGGTGCGTTCGCCTATCTTCTGATGACGGGGGGCACGATCCCGACCCAGCGCGCGTTCCTGATGATCACGATCGGTCTACTGGCTGTCGTGTTCGAGCGGGTCGCGCTTTCGATGTTCGTCGTTGGCTGGGCCGCCATCGGTATCCTCATTGTCACTCCGGAAAGCCTGCTCTCTGCAGGATTCCAAATGTCGTTCGCCGCGGTGATCGCGTTGATCTCCGCCTATGAGACCTTGGCGCAACGCATCCAGATCTACCGCTCTCGCGGACGCGTCTGGCGACAGGTATGCCTCTATATGTGCGGAATAGTGTTGACCACCTTGATCGCGGGACTTGCGACGGCACCGTTTGCGGCATTTCATTTCAACCGAGTCGCGACCTTTGGCCTCGCGGCCAATTTCCTGGCGGTTCCCGTCATGGCGATGTGGATCATGCCGTGGGCCGTCGTCACTTATCTCCTTTTTCCGCTTGGATGGCAGGATTTGTCCCTGGCCCCCATGCTCTGGGGTATCGGAGCGGTTCTGGATATCGCCCACGCAGTGGCGTCCTGGCCGGGGGCCGCCCGGCTCATTCCAGTCTTGCCCCCGGTGTTCCTCACACTGATAACTCTGAGCGGTCTCTGGCTGTGCATCTGGACGACAAAATTACGACTGTTCGGGGTCCTTGGTTTGGTGGCGGCCTTGCTTTCCGGTGTGTTCGTTGACGTTCCTGATGTCCTCGTGGATGAGAGAGGGCGTATGCTCGCGGTGCGACTGGACGACAACCGAGTCACGGTTTCGTCAAAAAGGTCTAGCTTCGTCCGTCAGTCATGGCTTCGAGCCCTCGCGGTGTCGAAAACGGCATCCTGGCCAGAGATAGGCGCCGACGCGGCCTCGGTGAACCGCTGCGATCCGCTGGGTTGTCTGTTCAGATTGAAAGGCCGAGTTATCGCATTTTCGACCGATCCTCGAGCGCATCCGGAGGACTGCAAGACCGCTGACGTGTTGGTGAGTTCGAGGCCGGTGCGGGTTTCCTGTCAGGTGCCGCAAGTCGTCATCGATCGCTTCGATCTGTGGCGCCATGGTGCGCACGCCGTTTACCTGGATGGCGATGCGGTGCGGGTCGACACCGTCAGCCGACACCGTGGCCGTCGTCCGTGGTCTCCTTGATGGGGACGTCGCAAAGGAATGATCGCGGTTGTGGCGGTTCGAGTCGGGCTTGAACCGTCATGGAGGCCGCACCGCGGCCCACCCGCCGTAAGCGATAAGGAATGCCGGAGCTAAACTGGACCTCTCTAATACTGCCTGAGGAGACTGACCAGACGGCCCTGGACCTTGACTCGGTCGGGCCCGAAAATCCGTGTCTCGTAGGTCTCGTTCGCGGCCTCCAGGGCAACCGAATTCCCTTTGCGACGCAAACGCTTGAGCGTAACTTCTTCGTTATCGATCAAGGCCACCACGATAGTGCCATTCTCCGCGACGTCGCCGCGCTCAATGATGATGGTATCGCCGTCGAAGATGCCGGCATCGACCATCGAGTCCCCGGCCACTTCCAACGCGTAGTACTCACCGCGTCCCAACAACGACGCGGGCACGTCCACTGAATTTGATTGATCCCGCAACGCCTCGATCGGCGTGCCGGCGGCAATCCTGCCGTAGAGGGGCAAACTGAGGCTTTCCGAGCCCCGCGCGGCGGTGGAATCCGCGGTTTTCGCGGCGAAATTGCCCCGGATGACGCTCGCGGAGAAGCCCGGTTCCGGCGCTGTCGTACGCGCGACGGCTCCTTCCGGCAGTTTGAGTACCTCGAGTGCCCGCGCGCGATGTGGCAGCCGGCGGATGAAACCCCGTTCCTCAAGGGCGGTAATCAAGCGATGGATGCCCGACTTCGACTTGAGGGCCAAGGCATCCTTCATTTCGTCAAATGATGGAGAAACACCGTTTTCCGCGAGGTAATCGTTGATGTATCGAAGGAGTTCGTGCTGCTTTCGTGTCAACATTGATCAGATCCCGACTCCGGTTCCAGGGGCACAAGATATGGAACAAAAGAAAAACATTCACATATGTTCTAGTTTAGTTCTCAATGGAATTCAAGTGCCGTGTGAGGGAACGCAGGAGGTCGCACCGCGCACCGCGGCCCGCGGGTCCGTTATCGTGAGCGCCAACAAACGCTGGAGCGGTTGAGTCAAACTGGAGCCGCTAAGTGCTCCGGCCCCGGCGAGTTCAGGGGAATGATGTCCACTGGCGTTCCCTTCGCCGCAGCGGGTGCGTGAGGGGCGCGGACGATCAGACAGTCGGCGTGTGCCAAGCGAGACAACATGCTCGAATCCTGAATCTCGAAGGGCGTAGCGACCAACTCCCCGGACTCGTCTCGCGCGAGGGTGGCTCGCAGGTAATCTTCCCGGCGGTCGTTCCCGGCAACGTCGCAGCCTAGTTCAGCTTTGCCGTAGCGCACCGATGTCTCGCCCAGCCCGAGCATCTTTGCGATCGCCGGACGCAGAAAGATCAGGCTGCACACGAGGGCGGACACGGGATTTCCCGGTAGGCCGAGCATCGCCGTGTCATCTAGGTGTCCGAACATGAGCGGCTTGCCGGGCCTCATGGCGATACGCCAGAAATCCACCTCAAGCCCCACGTCGCCGAGAACGTGCCGCACGAGGTCATGATCGCCGACGGATGCGCCTCCGATGGTGACGAGCATATCCACGCCCTTCGCCCCGGCAGCGAGAGTCCTGAGCGAGTCCTCTGTGTCGAGAGCAATGCCGAGGTCGACCGCTTCGGCGCCGGACGCCTCGACGAAGGCGCAGAGGCCGACGTTGTTGGAACTCACGATCTGATTGGGTCCCAGAGGTTCGCCGGGCATGACGAGTTCGTCGCCCGTCGCCAGGACGGCGATGCGCGGCTTGCGGTGCACGCGCAGCCACGGACAGTTCATCGATGCGGCCAGGGCAACGTCCCTGGCATCCAGGACCTGTCCGGACCTCAGGCCGACTTCACCTTCGCTGAAGTCCAGGCCGGCGGGCCGGATATACTTTCCTTTCGGGGTGCCTTCCTTGACGATGATCTTTTCGCCGTTCGCCACGGCATCTTCCTGAATGACGATCGCATCGGCGCCGCAGGGCACCGGGCCGCCGGTAAAGATCCTGACCGTCTCGCCTGGACCGACGACGCCGTCGTACGCGCCGCCCGCCGGTGCCTCCCCGATCTGCCGTAGCGTGGCCGGCGTTTGGGCCACGTCCGCCGCGCGCACCGCATAGCCATCCATCGCCGAGACGGCGACCGGTGGTTGGGTGACGCGCGCGCGCACCTCCTCGGCCAGAACCCTCCCCAGAGCGCCCGCCAGTCCCACGGTCTCGACGCCCGTCGGCAAGAGCGGCTTGAGAATCTTCTGCCGTGCCTCGACGACGGAAATCATGTCAGTTCAGTCCGCCCTGAAGATGCCGGATTTTCCGCCGCTCTTGAACGTCAGACGTGCCGATTCGATCGTCATGGCACGGTCTACCGACTTACACATGTCGTAAACCGTAAGCGCGGCCACTGACACCGCTGTCAACGCCTCCATTTCGACACCGGTTCGGGCGGTGGTTCGGCAAGTCGAGATGATCGTCACGGCGCTGTGCTCGAGATCGCAGCTCAACTCGATGTCGACGGCGGCGAGCGGTAGTGGATGACAGAGCGGAATCAAGTCCGACGTTCGTTTGGCCGCCATGATCCCGGCGATTCGCGCGACACCCAATACGTCGCCCTTTCCCACCCGTCCGTCCAAGATCATGGAAAGGGTATCGGATTTCATGCTCACCCGTGCTTCCGCCGTTGCGACACGCTCGGTCTCTTGCTTCGAGGTCACGTCGACCATCCGTGCGTTTCCTTGATCGTCAAAATGCGTCAGTTCGGCCATTGTCTTGGGCGCTCAGGCCGTGACCGCATCGGAGTCGAACGGCGTCAGCAACTCCGACGTGGCTTGGGCGACGTCGTCCGCCCGCATCAACGATTCCCCTATAAGGAAGCAGTTCACGCCGGCCGCGCTCATACGGTTAAGGTCCTGCGGAGTGGACAGGCCGCTCTCGCTGATAACGATCGTGTCCTCAGGCACGTGCGAGACGAGGTTCTCGGTCGTGGCCAGGTCGACGTCGAATGTCCTGAGATTTCTGTTGTTGATCCCGACCAGTTCGGGATTCAGGGTCTTCGTACGTTCCAATTCCTCCTCGTCATGAACCTCGAACAGTATGTCCATTTCCAGTCCACGCGCCGTCGTGGCGAGCGTATCGGCCTGTTCGTCATCCAACACCGCCATGATCAACAATACGCAATCAGCGCCGAGCGCCCTGGACTCCACGATCTGATACGGTTCTATCATGAAATCTTTGCGCAGGACGGGAAGGCTACCGGCGTCGCGCGCCTGCCCGAGAAAGTCGTCCGCACCCAGAAAATAAGGCCGATCCGTGAGGACGGAAAGACAGGTCGCTCCTCCGTCGGCATAGGCGCGTGCCAACGCCCGGGGGTCGAAATTCTCCCGGATCAGGCCTTTCGACGGCGAAGCCTTCTTTATCTCGGCGATCAGGCCGTAGTTGCCGTCCCGCATCGCTTCCTTGAGCGCTTCGGCGAATCCACGCACTCGAGGCGCCGTCTCTGCGGCCGTCAGAACCTGACTGTCCGGGACCAAACCGCGCTGGCGCTCAACGTGAACGCGCTTGTCCGCGATGATCTTCTCGAGAACGTCACTCATCCGTCGCGGCCGACTCGTTCGTAATGGCGATCAGGCCGTCCAGCGCCGTCCGTGCCTTGCCGTTGTCGATGGAGTCCGCGGCCATGGCCGCGCCATCCTTGAGGTTGTCCACTTCTCCCGACGTGATGAGCGCGGCCGCAGCATTCAGCAGCACGATGTTGCGGAAGGCACTCTCGTGGCCGTCGAGGAGGGCATTGATCGCGAGCGCGTTGGTATCCGCGTCACCGCCCTTCAGCGACTCGCCATCGGAGCGCGGTAATCCGGCGTCCTCCGGTGTGACGTCGAACGTCCTGATGTCGTCGTCCTTCAATTCGGCGACGAAGGTGGAGCTTGTGGTCGTGATTTCATCAAGCCCGTCGCTGCCGTGAACCACCCAGACGTGCTGGGAACCTAGATTCTTTAACACCTGCGCAAGCGGTTCCACCCATTCCCTGGAAAAGACTCCAACGAGGTGTTTTTTGACGCCCGCGGGATTCGAGAGGGGTCCCAGCATGTTGAAGATCGTGCGGGTACCCATTTCGACGCGGGTACCGCCCACGTGGCGCATCGCACCGTGGTGGCGCTGGGCGAACATGAAGCACAGACCCGCCTCCCACAGGGCCTTCTTCGTCAACGAGAAATCGCACTCGATATTGACGCCGAGCGACGACAGTACATCCGCAGCGCCCGACTTTGAGGACGCCGCGCGGTTTCCGTGCTTGGCTACGGGAATGCCGCAGCCCGCAACCACGATGGCCGCGGTGGTCGACACGTTGTACGTTCCGGACCGGTCCCCCCCGGTGCCGACCACGTCGATCGCCGTTGCCGGAGACTCGATCCGAGACATCTTCTCGCGCATGGTCATAACACCGCCGGTCAATTCATCGACGGTTTCCCCACGCAGGCGCAGCGCCATGAGGAGCGCGCCCATCTGCGACTGCGTGGCATCGCCGGACATCATGATGTCGAACGCGCGGTGAGTCTGGTCCACGCTCAGACGCTCGCCCTCCGCCACGAGAGCTATGATTTGCTTCATGGTGAGTTGGGCGTCGCTCATGAATGCATCTCCAAGGGGGCGGCACGTTTCGGGGGTTCAACGGGCCGGATCTCATCCATTCCGGTCAGCCTGAGGAAATTCGCCAGCAGGGCGTGACCGTGCTCCGACGCGATGCTCTCGGGGTGAAACTGAACGCCGTGGACTGGCAAATCTTTGTGAGAGACGCCCATCACCACCCCGTTGTCGGTTTCCGCCGTCACGCGCAAGCAGGCGGGCACGGAGGCGCGATCGATTGCCAGGGAGTGATAGCGCGTAGCCTGGAACTCCGAAGGCAGGCCCGCGAACACGCCGGTACCGTCGTTCCGTATGACGCTGAGCTTTCCGTGCATGACCTTGGAAGCTCGAACGATGCGTCCGCCGAACGCTTGGCCAACGGACTGGTGGCCCAGACACACCCCGAGAACGGGAACCGAGCCCGCGGCTTTCTCGACGAGCTCGAGACAGATTCCCGCGCGGTCAGGATCGCAGGGTCCCGGAGAGAGGACGATTCCTGTCGGCCTAAGGGCGAGGACGTCGCGCGGGGTCACCGCGTCGTTGCGGAAGACGCGCGAGTCCGCGCCCAACTCACCCAAGAAATGGACGAGGTTGTAAGTAAAGCTGTCGTAGTTATCGATTATGACGAGCATTTCGATTGACTGCGGGAAAACGCCATTCCACCGTATTCTACATGCACATCCGCTTTGCCGGTCGAGAGCCTGGATACACGGCCCAACGTTAACTTCTGCCGATGATTGCCCTTGATTCCTTGCTGACCGCGGGTTCCGCCGCGAAACGCACGGCCTCCTCCGCGGCGCGGATCAGGGCCTTGGCCTTGTTGCGGCTTTCCTCGAATTCGGCGTTCGGATCGCTGTCGGCCACGATGCCGCCGCCGGCCTGAACATACATCGTCCCGTCCATCACCACGGCGGTCCTGAGCGCAATGCAGGTATCCATGCTGCCGTTCGCGGAGAAATAACCGATCGCTCCCGCGTACACGCCACGTTTTTCGGGCTCTAGCTCGTCGATGATCTCCATGGCGCGAACCTTTGGGGCGCCGCTTACGGTGCCTGCCGGAAACGCGCCGCACAGAGCGTCCATGGCATCGAACTGGTCATCGATCGCGCCTTCGACGTTGGAGACGATGTGCATCACGTGGGAGTAGTTCTCGATGACCATCTGTTCGGTTACGTTGACAGTGCCGATCTTCGCCACGCGTCCCACGTCGTTTCGCCCGAGGTCCAGCAGCATCAGGTGCTCCGCGAGTTCCTTGGGGTCTGACAACAGGTCCTTGGCGAGCGCCGCGTCTTCCTTGCGGTCGGCACCTCGGGGGCGCGTCCCGGCGATAGGCCGAACCGTTACGATACCGTCTCGCAACCTCACCAGGATTTCCGGACTCGAGCCGACGATCGAGAACTTGTCCAGTTGAAGGAAATACATGAACGGAGAGGGGTTGGTGCGGCGCAATGCCCGATAAAGTGCGAACGGTGGAAGCGTGAAGGGCAGGCTGAAGCGCTGGGACAAAACGGTCTGGAAGATGTCGCCTGCGGCAATGTATGCCTTGGCTTTCTCGACCATCTCGCAATAGGCCTCGCGGCTCATGTTCGAAGAGGGCTCCGGCAGTCCGAGATCCGGCCCGCGCGGACCGTGGGCGTGGTGGAGACTCTTCTCCAAACCAGAGGTCGCCTCGAACAGCGTGTCGATGGCGGACCGATAAGCTTGTTGGGCATCGACACCCAGGGTTGGGCGAACCGGTGTGACGAACGTGATGATGTCCTTGACGGAATCGAAAATCGCCATGATCGTCGGGCGGACGAAGATGCCGTCGGGGATCCCGATATCGTCGGGATTCGGTTCCGGTAACCGCTCTATCAAGCGAACCGTATCGTAGGCCATATAGCCGACGAGGCCGGCGGCCATCGGCGGGAGTTCCTCCGGCAGGACGATACGCGCCTCGTCAATCAGCCGCCGCAGGGCGTCGAGTGGGCCCTCTTCGCACGTCTCGAACGACTTTCGGTCGACCAGGGCGTGCCGGTTGATCTCCGCCCGATTGCCATGACACCGCCAGATAAGATCGGGGTTCATGCCGATGATCGAATACCTGCCCCTCACGGCACCACTCTCCACGGACTCGAGCAGAAAACTGTTCGGGGAGCCGTCGGCGAGCTTCAGCATGGCGGAAACGGGAGTTTCGAGATCGGCGACCAGATTGGTCCAAACGACCTGGCTCTCTCCCGCGTCGTAGATGGCGCGAAATTCGTCGCTGGTTGGAGAGATCGTCATACCTAGAACAGGCTGTCGATAGCCCGCTGATTCACTTCGATGTCGTACTCCCGGTTCAGCGCGACTCTGTATTGAGCCAAAATGTCGTCGGCGAGCGCTTCATCGAGATTGCGCCACAGCTCCCGATGTTCTGGTTGTTCGTCCGCTTCGCTCCCGGCCCGGTCGATACGGCGCAGCACCGCGATCATGTGACCCGTGCCCTGCGGGGTGGATCCCTCGGCGACGTCACCGGCATGGGTCAAGGCGAAAAGCCTTGACAGCAATTCTCCCGACACGTCACGGTTCACCCCCGCGTCGTAGCGGGTCAGCGCCTGAGTCGAGCGAACGTCCAGGCCTTCGGCCGCGGCCAGCGACTCCAGGCTTTCGCCCTGACGTATACGATCCGCGATGGCAGTTGCCCGTTCACGAGTAAGCCGGACGCGTTCGGATTCGTTCCAGTCGGTGATCACTTGTTCGCGAATGGAATCGAGCGGCCTTGACGACGTTGGTGTGATGCCGTCCACGCGAACGATGAAATAGCCGCCGCCGATACTTTCGGTCAGCGCCGATTCCTGACCTTCCGCGGTTCCGAATGCGGTCGGCAGAAACTCGGGATAAGCCGGCACATTTTCAACTTCCGCACCGTCGGGTGCCCGGCCGCCCGCGTCGATCCGAGAGAGCTTGCCGACGTTCAGGGTGAGGCGGTTCGCGCTTTCTTCCAGTGTGGCGCCTCCCGCGAGTTCATCCTCCAACTCGTTGGCGAGTTCGAACAGGCTGTCGGCGGCCCGACGCAAGGCGAGGTCCCCGCGCAAGTCCTCCCTGGCTTCCTCCAAGGACGTTGTCCGGCCCGGGATGACCTCGTTGATCCGATAGATATGCCATCCGAAGTCGCTCCGTTGAGGGTCCAGATACTGTCCCTGGGGGGCCGCGAAAACCGTCTCTGCGGCGTTCGACGACAGTGGGAGTTCCGCGATCGTCAGCACGCCGAGCGCCGTGTCTTCCGGCTCCAGTCCAGCTGTATCTCGGGCGATGTCTTCAAAGGCCTCGCCTTGCTTGAGCTTTTCCAGCGCGTCCCTCGCCGAGGTCTCATCGTCAACGACGATCTGGGATAGATCCCGCCGTTCGGGCTCAATGAACTCGTCGAGCCGGGACTCATACTCGTCGGAAATCTCGGTTTCCGTTACCGTTACTTCATCAAGCAGTTGTTCGGGGGTCAGCGCGACGTATGTGAGCGCCCGGTATTCGGGGGCCATGTAGCGCCCCGACGAGTCCTTGTAAAACTGCTCGAGTACGGCATCGTCCGGCGTTGCCGGCGTGGGGATGGACGAGTTGAGGACGACGGCGACATCGGCGACCCGCCGTTCGGCTCTGTGGCGAAAGATTGCGTCGACAACGGGTCGGGGCGTTTCCGCGCCCAGGGCAATGCCGTTCATCAACTGGGTGCGCCGCAGATCCGCGCGGCGCACGTATTCAAAGTATTCGCGCGTGTACCCCAACTGCCGAAGCATGTCGCGGTAGTAAAGCGGATCGAACCTCCCCAAATCGTTCCGGAACGCCGGATTGGAACGAATATCCGCCGCTAGGTCCTTGTCCGATACCGTTAGTCCGTATCCCAACGCCACCTGATCGAACAACGCCCTGTTGATCATGCGCTGAAGCGTAAGATTCTCGATGCCCAACCGGCGGGCCTGGTCGGCATCAAGCTGCTGCCCCATGCGCCGATTCAACCGGTCCAACTCCCGACGGTAGGCGTCACCAAATTCGGATCGCGTTATTTCGACGTCGCCTACCGTGGCCACCGTGGCGTCGGACGGTCCGCGAAAAATGTCGCCGATTCCCCAGACGGCAAAACTCAGGATGAGCACTCCGAGGAACGCCTTTACGATCCAGGAGCCCGTCTGCTTGCGAAGTGAGTCCAGCATTGCTCGCTATCCCGTATTCCGCAGACACGTACGGCCCTTGGGCACGATGCCGCAACACGCTGCCAGACGGGGGATAGCGGCCCAAACGGCCGCTTTTGTCAACCGTCGTGAGGTGTCCACGACTATAGCCTTCCCTTCGGGGTATAGCATTGTGGCTTCGGAGGGCGTTCGCGCCTATAACACCCTGCCAACACGAACTCATAGATTCTCTCGGTATGACAGGTGCGCCCCGCCCGCTCGTCGCAGGCAACTGGAAAATGAACGGCATCAGGGCCGGAGCCGTCGGACTCGCGGGTTCGCTGGTTGATCTTGCGGGGGCGGAGAACGGGCTCCTCTGCGACATCCTCGTGTGTCCGCCAGCGCATCTGCTTTTCCCGGTTCTCGACGTCATCGCCGGCTCGCAAATCGCGTTGGGCGGCCAGGATTGTCACGCGCGATCGGGCGGTGCCCACACGGGCGACATCAGTGCCGGAATGCTCAAGGACGCCGGCTGCACCTACGTGATCGTCGGTCATTCGGAGAGAAGGGCCGACCACGGGGAAACGGATTCCGTCGTGTGCGAGAAGGCTGCCGCGGCGCACCGTGCCGGCTTGGTTCCCATCGTATGCGTCGGTGAAACGGAAGCGCAGCGAAGTGCGGGACAGGCGCTTCGGACGGTTGAAAACCAACTCGGTAATTCGGTTCCGGACGGTGCCGGCGCATCGAATACGGTCGTCGCCTACGAACCCGTATGGGCAATTGGGACCGGTCGGACGCCAACGCTGCAGGAAATTCGCGACGTTCACGGCGTGATGCGGAGCCTGCTCGTAGAGAGGTTTGGTCCGGAGTCGGCGACGCTGCGCCTTCTGTACGGAGGTTCCGTGAATCCCGGCAACGCGGGAGACATCATGTCGGTCGAGAACGTCGACGGGGGCTTGGTCGGCGGCGCGAGCCTGGAGGCGGAGACGTTCTGGCCCATCGTCCGGGCGTTCGGCCGTGGCGGCTCGGGTTGGGCTTGAACCGCCATAAAGGCCTGAATGCGGCCGGCCGGGTAGGGGAGGAGTGTCGGACGGACGATAGATGTGAGGTCTGACACCTATCCCTCCGGCACCGCTTCCCCTGTGTTTCGCCAACTCGGCCATGCGTGCCTCCTATTCGGTTCCAGTATTTTACACGAACCACGCGGTGTGTGTGAATAAAATCACCAATTCAGTAATTTTGGTGATTCAAGCGAACGGTTAAGCCCGAGGATGGCATGAACGCGGAGAAACGCCCCGCATGAGCAACAAGGAATGCCGAAACGGTTCCAGTCAAACCGGAACCGCGCCGGTGGGGAGGATGATTGCTTCGGCACGCCGCTTCGTCTAGGAATGCGCCATGATCACGGTAATCCTTGTGGCCCACATCCTGCTGGCGCTGGCGCTGGTGGGAGTTATCCTCTTGCAGCGCAGCGAGGGCGGCGCGCTCGGGATCGGCGGCGGCGGGGGTGGGGGCGGCAGCATGATGTCAAGCCGGAGCGCGGCCAATCTGCTGACCCGGGCCACGGCCATCCTCGCGACTTGTTTCATCGCAACCAGCATCATGCTGGCCATCCTTTCGGGCGGGGTCCAAGGACCGTCATCGGTAATCGAGACCGAACCCCGGGCGCCGGCATCGGGAGCACCGTCGCAGGAGCCGGGCGGGCCTTCCGTCCCCCTGTCGCGGTAAACGCCGATCACGTGAGACCAATTCGCCATATCGCCCCGCTTTCGCTTGGGGGCGCGGCGTCTCTCTTGTATGTTTGTGGTCCATGACGCGGTACATCTTTATTACCGGCGGCGTCGTCTCTTCCCTCGGAAAAGGTCTCGCTTCTGCAGCGCTCGGCGCGGTGCTGCAGGCACGTGGATTCAAGGTGCGCCTGCGCAAGCTGGATCCCTACCTCAACGTCGATCCGGGAACGATGAACCCCTACCAGCACGGCGAAGTGTACGTTACCGATGACGGGGCGGAGACGGACCTCGATCTCGGCCATTACGAGCGTTTTACCGGCGTCTCGGCGCGGCAGAGCGACAATGTGACGTCGGGGCGTCTCTATCAGCGCATCATCGGGAGAGAGAGGAAGGGTGACTATTTGGGGGCGACCGTCCAGGTCATTCCTCACGTGACGGACGCGATCAAGGAATTCATCACTGCCGATGTGGA
The DNA here is from genome assembly GCA_021296255.1 of Alphaproteobacteria bacterium. Taxonomy (GTDB): domain Bacteria; phylum Pseudomonadota; class Alphaproteobacteria; order UBA2966; family UBA2966; genus UBA2966. The sequence goes on from JAGWAU010000040.1 coordinate 44,800, forward strand.
GGATCGAGATTTCGTGCTGTGCGAGATCGGGGGCACGGTCGGCGATATCGAGGGATTACCGTTTTTCGAGGCGATCAGACAGCTCGGCAACGAACTCGGCCGCGACCGGGCGCTTTTCGTCCATCTGACCCTTCTTCCCTACATTCCGTCAGCGGGTGAGTTGAAGACGAAACCCACCTGCGGGGGATCGGAATTCAGCCCGACATACTTCTGTGCCGATGCGATCGGGAAATTCCGGCGAACGAACGGCGTAAGATCGCTCTGTTCTGCAACGTTCGAGACGAAGCCGTGATCCCGGCGCTCGACGTGGAGTCGATCTATGAAGTCCCGCTCCGCTATCACCAGGCCGGCCTGGACCGTCAAATCCTGCAGGCCTTCGGAATATCCGGAGTGCCTGAGCCCGACCTCGGCGTCTGGGAAGACATCACGGCCCGGCTTATGGCTCCCGAAGGCGAAGTCAAGATCGCCGTGGTGGGTAAGTACACGGGCCTCAAGGACGCTTACAAATCGCTCGATGAAGCGTTGGTTCACGGTGGCATAGCCAACAAGGTCCAGGTCGATATCGAGTGGATCGAGTCCGAGACGTTCGAGCAGGAAGGCAGGCTCCACTATCTGGAGGGAGTAAACGGGATCCTGGTGCCGGGCGGCTTCGGTGAGCGCGGCATCGAAGGAAAGATCGCGGCCGCCAGGATCGCCCGAGAACGCCGGATCCCCTATTTCGGAATCTGTCTCGGCATGCAGATGGCCGTGATCGAGACGGCCCGAAACATGGCCGATTTGCCGGATTCGGGGTCCACCGAATTCGGTGAATGCGAGAACGCGGTCGTCGGCCTTATGACGGAGTGGGAGAGGGAAGGGCGGAAGGAGTTTCGCGACGAAACCAGCGACGCCGGCGGCACGATGCGACTCGGCGCCTATGACTGCGTCATCAGTCCGACGAGCAAGGTTTTCGGGATCTACGGACAGGAACGGATCAGGGAGCGCCATCGCCATCGCTATGAGATCAATCTCGCCTACGAGAATGTTCTGGCGAAATCAGGCGTCATATTCCCGGGCAAATCGCCGGACGGATTTCTTCCTGAAATCCTGGAGGTTCCGGATCACCCGTGGTTTATCGGGGTCCAGTTCCATCCGGAGTTGAGGTCCAAGCCGTTCGATCCCCACCCGTTGTTCGCGTCATTCATCGAGGCCGCAGTCGCGCAGTCGAGGCTCGTGTGATGGCGGAGGGCGCTCGTCATGTGGCGGTCAAGAAGCTTACTCTCGGCAACGACCTGCCTCTCACATTGATCGCCGGTCCCTGCGCCATGGAGAGCCGGCAGCACGCGCTGGACATTTCGGGAGAGCTCGCCGAAATCTCGGAGAGATTGGGCATCGGCCTCGTCTACAAGACCTCCTTCGACAAGGCCAACCGGACGAGCGCCGCGAGTCCGCGGGGAATCGGACTGGAAGGCGCGCTCCCCGTATTCGCCGAAATCCGGGAAACGGTCGGCTGTCCTGTCCTGACGGATGTTCACGGCGAGGCGCAGTGCGACGAGCTTAGCGAGGTTGTCGATGTCCTCCAAATTCCCGCGTTTCTGTGTCGGCAGACGGATTTGCTGCTCGCCGCTGCGCGGACCGGGTGCGCCGTCAATATCAAGAAGGGACAGTTTCTCGCGCCCTGGGACATGAAGAACGTTGCCGAGAAGATCAGCGGTGCGGGGAACGACCGAATCCTTCTCACGGAGCGGGGCGCCAGTTTCGGATACAACACGCTGGTCAGCGACATGCGGTCGCTCCCCATCCTCGCGCGGACCGGCTATCCAGTCGTTTTCGATGCGACTCATTCGGTGCAGCAGCCCGGCGGGTTGGGAACACGCAGCGGCGGGGACCGGGAATTCGTTCCGGTCTTGGCCCGCGCGGCGGTCGCGGTCGGAGTTTCCGCCGTATTCATGGAAACGCACGAGGACCCCGACAATGCCCCTTCCGACGGCCCCAATATGGTGCGCCTTTCGGAGATCGAGTCGATCGTGAGCCGTCTCATGGAATTCGACCGACTCGCCAAGAGATCGAACCGACGCCTTGAATGAACATTGGAGACGCCGGCCGTGTCCCCCGGTCGGGTTCAGTGAGGGCTTCAGGCGAATTGTCTGGTGAACGAACGTACGAGGATCGAATGACAGCCATCGTCGATATCCGAGCACGTGAAATACTGGATAGCCGAGGCAACCCGACGGTCGAGGTTGACGTCGAACTCGCGGACGGTTCGCTGGGACGCGCTGCCGTGCCGTCCGGCGCGTCGACCGGAACGCATGAGGCGACTGAGCTGCGTGACGGCGACGAACGCTATCTCGGCAAGGGCGTCCGTCGGGCGGTAGAGGCCGTCAATGGAGAGCTGTTCGACGCGCTGTCGGGAATGGACGCTCAAGAGCAGTCTGCTATCGACGGGATCATGATCGGCCTGGACGGCACACCCGACAAGAGCCGACTCGGCGCCAATGCCATCCTCGGGGTGAGCCTAGCGAGCGCGAAAGCCGCGGCGTTGACCACCGGTCTTCCGCTCTACACCTACGTCGGAGGAGTCGCGGCCCGAACGCTGCCGGTCCCGATGATGAATATCATTAACGGCGGGGCCCATGCTGACAATCCGATCGATTTCCAGGAGTTTATGATCATGCCGGTGGCAGCGGAAACCGGTCGCGAGGCGGTGCGGATCGGCGCCGAGGTGTTTCAGTCGCTCAAGAAGGAGCTAGGCGAAGCGGGTCACAGCACGAACGTGGGAGACGAAGGCGGATTCGCACCCTCTATCGGCAGCGCCGACGAAGCCATCGAATTCGTGATGAAGGCAATCGAGGCAGCGGGCTACCGTCCGGGCGAGGACGTGTATTTGGCGCTCGACTCGGCGGCGAGCGAATTTTTCGACGACGGCAAGTACGTTCTCAAGGGCGTGGGCCGAATCCTCGATGCCGACGGGATGGTCAAGATCTATGAGGATTTGGTCGGCCGTTACCCCATCGCATCCATCGAGGATGGGATGGCGGAGGACGATTGGGAAGGTTGGAAGGCCATGGCGGACGCGGTCGGGGACCGCGTGCAGCTCGTCGGCGATGACTTGTTCGTCACGAACAAGGATCGGTTGGCCCGAGGGGTTCGGCAAGGCGCCGCCAACGCGATCCTGATCAAGGTGAATCAGATCGGCACGCTCACCGAAGCACTCGAGACGGTCGAGGTCGCCCACCGGTCCGGTTACCGGGCCGTCATGTCCCATCGATCGGGCGAGACCGAGGATACGACCATCGCGGATTTGGCGGTTGCCACGAATTGCGGCCAGATCAAGACGGGATCCCTATCCAGATCCGACAGGTTGGCCAAGTACAACCAACTCATCCGCATCGAGGAACAGCTCGGACGATCCGCGACATACGCGGGGCGAAGCGTCCTCATGTGACGGGCACGGCCGCGCAGAACACACGAGATTCGTGATTCTGGATATCAATCCCTCCCGCTAAGCCACAGACTCTTAAAGAATTTTCTTGACATCGAAGAATCGCCTGTGATTCGGTGGTACCATGACCGCCACGCGCGAACTGTCCCGGCGGCTTCGCCACTGCGTGCTGCCGTTGCTGTGTGTCGCGACCATCGCCTACATCGGGTATCACGCCGTTCAAGGTGATCGCGGCCTCGCGGCTTGGCGCCAGTTGAGTCAGCGAATCGACCAGGTAGAGGCGGAATTGCACGTCGCGCGGATGGCGCGAGAGCGGCTGGAGCACCGGGTCTCCCTGTTGCGCCCGGATGGGTTGGATCGCGATATGCTCGACGAGCGCGCCCGTCTCGTCCTGGGTCTCGCGCATCCCGACGAGATCATTTACTTGACGCGCTGAGAGCGCCAACCGGTCGACGGGAGCGGTTCGGTTCCCTCCTGCGTAGGCAGCCGCTCATCACGAACGAAAGACGTTTCTCCGTGCCGGGGATTGGATTTTTGATCATTCGCGGGACGTTAGAGAAAATTGTCCGACTCACGAACGGTTGTTCCGCGGCGAACCACGCTCGCGGTATCATCCCGCTGCGGATATCCCGAGTCGATGGCACCTCCGAGGGCGCGGCGGTTCGCAGTGGCGAGCGCCCGGCCGGTGGCACACTTCGGGACGGCTTGGTTGAGGGGAGACCATGGCGCAGAGACGCTTGAAGAACGGCGACGCCGGAGCGGGAACCGCGAACGGGGCGCGCGCCAAGCGAACCGGCAGTTCCGGCCGCTCCAAGAAATCACCCGCAATCTCCGGAGAACTGCTCGACTACTACCGCCAGATGCTTCTGATCCGGCGTTTCGAGGAACGTGCGGGTCAGTTGTATGGCATGGGCTTGATTGGCGGGTTTTGCCATCTCTACATAGGTCAAGAGGCGGTCGTGGTGGGCCTTCAGGCGGCCATTACGGCGGATGACTGCGTCATTACCGGATATCGTGACCATGGTCATATGCTGGCCTGCGGCATGGATCCGAGGGGCGTCATGGCGGAACTGACCGGGCGGAGCGGCGGTTACTCGAAAGGCAAGGGCGGCTCCATGCACATGTTTTCCCGCGAGAAGAATTTCTACGGCGGGCACGGCATCGTTGGGGCCTGGGTCCCCCTGGGCACGGGTCTGGCGTTCGCGGAGAAGTACAACGGCACGAACAACGTCGTCCTGACCTACTTCGGGGATGGGGCCGCAAACCAAGGTCAGGTATACGAATCGTTCAACATGGCCGAGCTCTGGAGTCTGCCCATCGTGTTCGTGGTGGAGAACAACCAGTACGCGATGGGAACGTCGGTAACGCGATCTTCCGCGCAAACGGAACTGTACCGCCGCGGTGAAAGCTTCACCATCCAGGGCGAGCAAGTGGATGGCATGGATGTGCTGGCGGTCAAGGAGGCCGGCGACTGGGCCGTCAAGCATTGCCGGGACGGTAACGGACCGATTCTTCTCGAGATGAAGACGTACCGGTATCGGGGTCATTCGATGTCCGACCCGGCGAAATACAGATCTCGCGAGGAAGTGCGGAGGATTCGGGAAGAGCAAGACCCCATCGATCATGCCCGAGCTCTCATATTGGAGGCGAGGTTGGCGGATGAGGACGCTTTGAAGGAAATCGATCGGGAGGTCAGGGAAGTAGTGGCGGAAGCCGCGGCGTTCGCGCAAGAAAGCCCGGAGCCCGGTCCCTCGGAACTCCATACCGACGTCTTGATCGAAGTCTGAGCGGGGCTCGTATTGGCCGGATAAGCAGTCCGATGGGCGTGGTGGGGTGCTCAAATACGATATCCGCGTACGCCCCTTCCCGGCTTCGCCGCCTGCGCCGCCGCGAGGGCCGCTACCTGTTGCGCTCCAACATGGTGGCCGAAGAACCCGCCACGCTGTGGCAACTCTACATGCAGCTCATCGAGATCGAGCAGGCGTTCAAGGAGCTCAAGCACGACCTCGCGATCCGGCCGATCTTCCATCAGCGTGAAGAGCGCATCGAGGCGCACATCTTCGTCTCCTTCATCGCCTACTGCCTGCTCGTCACCTTGAAGAACCTCGCCCGGCCGCGCGCCCCGGGCCTCGCCCCACGCGCCTTCCTCGAGGCGTTCGCCACCATGCAGATGGTGGACGTGCATCTGCCGACCACCGACGGCCGTCACCTCGTCCTGCCGCGCCACACCCGGCCGAACAAGGAGC
>JAGWAU010000041.1 GCA_021296255.1 Alphaproteobacteria bacterium
CTGGCTCGCCGCCGACAGCGCCGGGCTGATCGGGACCGCGTACCTGGTTGCGACCCAGGCGCGGCGCTTCAGCGCGGACGGGCTGCGGGGCGGCGAGAGAGTCGGGACGATCCGCTTTGTCGCCATGGCCGCGATCCTGGCGGCCTTCATCGCGCTGACCTTGTCGCTGTTCGCGCCGGTATCAGGAGTCGCGGTCCAGACCTTCATCGTCCTGCTGGTCGCGGCGGCCTACGCGACCCTCGGCTGCTGGTTCGGCCTGCGCTTCGCCGCGGTCGGGGCGGCCCTGGCCGCGCTGGCCGCCTGCGCCTTCCATCTTGCGCCGGCGCATGCTGCGCTGGTCGTGCCGCTGCTCGGCGGCGGCGCGCTGATCCTCGCCGGGCTGTGGATGAAGCGCGCCCTGTAATCGGAGCGGACATGAGCGGACCCGACGAGATCGTCCACCAGACGACCCGCCTCAAGATCCTGTCGGCGCTCAACGCTCTGCCGCGCGCGGAAATGGCGGAATTCGTGCGGCTCCGGGCGATCACCGGCGCGACCGACGGCAATCTCGGCGCCCACCTGACGACCCTGGAAAAGGCGGGCTATGTCGAGATCGTCAAGGACTTCGTCGGGCGCAAGCCGCGCACCCGCGCGCGCATCTCGGCGGCGGGGCGGCGCGCCTTCCGGGATCATGTCGCCTATCTGCGCGACATCGTCGATGGCGACGGCGCCTGAACCGCGGGGCCGGACCAAGGAACGCCCATGACCGCCGTCCGCAGCCCGTTCGCCGGCACCCTTGCCCTGCCGTGCCTGGCCGGCCCGATGGCGCCCACCGTCACGGGTGTACCGCCGACCCCATGACAACCGGTTTAGCAACGAGAATCCCATGCACTGGCCTGCGCTGATTTTCGCTGGCCTCTTTGAGATCGTATGGGCGACGGCCATGAAGCAATCCGTCGGCTTCACGAGGATCATTCCCTCAATCGTCACCTTCTGCGCTGCCGGCGCATCCTTCTGGCTCCTCGCCTACGCGATGAGGGCGCTTCCCCTCGGCACCAGCTACGCGGTTTGGACGGGCGTAGGGACGGCCGGCGCGTTCGTGGCGGGGGTCGTCCTGTTCGGCGAACAGATATCGGCTCTCCGGGTCGTGAGCGTTGCACTCATCGTCCTCGGGATGATCGGCCTGCGACTCGCTGCCGAGTGAAAGCACCTCCCCGCCCACGATCACCCGATCGAGCCATTCGGCCCGCGTCGTCGTTCAGCGTCGCCGGGCCAGCTCCGCGCCGATGATGTCGAGCGCGGCCAGGGTGTCGGGCCCCAGGGCGCCGGAAAAGGAGACCGCGCGGAAGCCCGAGGCCTGCCAGCGGTCGAGCCCCTTGCGCAGATCCTCGGCGTCGCCGGCCGCCATGAACAGGTCGATGGTCTCCTCGCGTATCCGCGCCAGCGCCTCGGCGTCGCCGTGGATGCTGGCCGCCCGCGCCGCCTCGACCTCGTCGGCATCGACCCCGTAGAAGTCGTTCATGAAGCCGAGATGGGGCAGGAAGTTGGCGACCAGACGGCGCGCCTGGCGCCGCGCCAGCTCGCGGTCGGGATGCAGGAAGGTCCAGTTCTCCGTGATCAGCTCGAAGCCGGACAGGTCGCGGCCGAACTCGGCCGCGGCTTCCTCGACCCAGCGCCGCACCAGCTCCATGTAGCCCGTCGCCCATTGGCCGGCGACGCGCACGCCATCGGCGATGCGCACGGCTAGCCGCACGCCGTTGCGGCCATGGGTGCCGAAATGGACCGGCGGCCGGCGCCGCGACCCGAACATCAGGCCGGGCCCGGGGCCGAGCCCGAACACCTTGCCGTCGAACTCCGCGCGCTCGCCGGCGAGCAGCATGCGGATCACCGCTACCGCCTCCTCGAGGCCGACCAGGGTCGAGGGATCGCGCATGCGCACGAATTCGTACATCGAGCCGCGGCCGATCCCGAGCACCGCCCGGCCGCCCGACAGCTCGTCGAGGTGGGCCATGTTCATGGCGATCACGATCGGCTGCTGGAACCAGGGATGGGTGACGTCGGGACCCACCGCGACCGTCGATGTCGCGCGCGCGATATCGCACAGCAGCGGCCAGCATGGCCGCCTGAGCGGCGCATCGTGCACCGCGACATCGGCGAAGCCGTAGGCCTCGGCGCGCCGCGCGATCTCAGGATAGAGCTCAATGTCGAGGTTGCCGTGCAGCTGCAGGCCGTACCACATGTCGCCCGCGCCGCCCGCGCCGGTGCCGGTCATGGAGAGCCTCCCGGGAGCCGCGGCGAGCTTAGCGGATGCGCTCGCGCCTCGTCACGCGCGCGGCCGGACCGCGCGCTTTCGGGCCGGGAGCGGACGTGGGACACTCGCGCCGCTTTCCGGCGTCGCAGGAGCTTCGCGTGCAACCCGAACTCGACTATCCGTTTCCCGCCGCGCCCGGATTCGGCGAGGTTGCCGCGATCGACAACACGCTGCGCTGGATCCGCCTGCCGCTGCCCTACGCGCTCGACCACATCAATCTGTGGCTGATCGCCGACGGCGATGGCTGGACGCTGGTCGATACCGGCATCGCCACCGACATCGCCCGCGGCATGTGGGAGGAGATCTTCGCGCGCGGGCTCGAGGGCCGGCCGATCCACCGCTTGATCGTGACGCATTTCCATCCCGATCACTGCGGCCTCGCGGGCTGGCTGGTCGAGCGGCTGGGCATCGAGCTGTGGATGACGCGCAGCGAATGGCTGTTCGGCCGCATGATGGGGCTCGACGAGCCCGGCGCCTCCGCGCCGACCGCCCACTTCTATCGCCGCGCCGGCGTCGATTGCGCCGGCCTCGAGCGGCTGCGCAAGGTCGACGGTCGGGCGTGGTCGCCGCTGCCCAACAGCCACCGGCGCCTCCGCGACGGCGACACCATCGCCATCGGCGACCACGACTGGAAAATCATCGTCGGCAGCGGCCATTCGCCGGAGCATGCCTGCCTCCACTGCGCCGATCTGGGGATCATCATTGGCGGCGACCATCTGCTGGCCAGGATCACCCCCAATATCGGTGTCTATGTCAGCGAGCCGGAGGCCGATCCGCTCGACGAGTACCTCGGCTCGTTCGCCAAGTTCCACCATCTGCCGCCGGATACGCTGGTGCTGCCCTCGCACCTGTTGCCGTATCGCGGGCTCGGCCGGCGGCTGGCCGCGTTGACGCACCACCACCGGGAACGCCTCGCGGTGCTGCGCGCCGCCTGCGCGCGGCCGCAGACCGCCGCCGAGCTGGTGCCGGCGATGTTCGACCGGAGTCTCGATTCGATGAACCTGTACCTCGCGATCGGCGAGACGCTGAGCCATCTCAACTACCTGCGCGGCCGCGGCCTCGTGGTGCGCGAGTCCGGCAGCGACGGCATCGACCGCTATCGTCTCAGCGGGTCCTGAGCCGCGACGCCGGCGCCTCACGCCCGGTAGCGCGCATCGAGCGCGAAGTAGTCCTCGACATCGACCAGGCTATCGCGCCGCTCGAGCGACGCCAGCCGGTCCTTCACGGCGGCGCTGTGGCCGTCGCGCCGGATCGCCGCCAGCACCTCGGCCATTGCCGCGATGGCCGCGCGCTGCAGGTCGGCCGGATAGAGGATCAGGCGATAGCCCAGGCGCTCGAGCTCGGCCAGCGGCATGACCAGCTCCTCGCCGCCGCCGCCGACATTGAGCAGCTTGGGCTCGGGCACCGCCGCGGCCAGCCGTTCGATGTCCTCGGTCGCATGGATCGCTTCGACGAACACCATGTCGGCGCCGGCGGCAAGATAGTCCCGGGCCCGGGCCGCGGCCGCGTCGAACCCCTCCACCTTGAGCGCGTCGGTGCGGGCGATGATGAGGAGATCGTCATCGGCGCGGGCGTCCACCGCGGCCTTGATCCTGGTGCACATCTCGCTCGCGGCGACCACCGCGAGGTCGTCATAGAGCCCGCAGCGCTTGGGGAAGTCCTGGTCCTCCAGGTGCAGCCCGGCGACGCCCGCGCGTTCGAGCTCCCGCACCGTGCGCCGCACGTTGAGGGCGTTGCCGTAGCCCGTGTCGGCGTCGGCCACAACCGGGATCGCGGCCGCCTCGACGATGGAGGCGATGCGGCCGGCCATCTCCCCGAGATCGACCAGCCCGAGGTCGGGGAAGCCCAGGCTGCGGGCGATCGAGCCGCCGCTGGCGTGGGCGCAGTCGAAGCCGGCCTCGGCGACCAGCCGCGCCGAGGTCGCGTCGAACGCGCTCGGCGCCGCCACGGCGCCCGCGGCGAGGAGCCGGCGCAGCGTCGTCGCCGGACGGGTGGCGGCGCGCGCCATGCGGCCCGGGCCTGGGCGGGTCCCTAGACCCCCTCGACGATGCGAAGGTCGCGCACGACCGAGTCGGTCCCGAGCTTGGCCAGCGCGGCCTGGTATCCGTCGCTGTCGTGGGCCGCGACGGCGGCCTCGAAGCTCTCGAACTCGATGATCACCGTGCGCTCCGCCCGCCCGGCCTCGTAGGCCTGCACCCGGCCGCCGCGCGCCAACATCGTGCCGCCGGCTGCGGTGATCGCCGGTCCCGCCAGCTCGGCATAGGCCGCCAGCGCGTCCGGGTTCGAGACCGAGTGGTAAGCCGAGACCCAATATGCCTTTGCCATGCCTTCCTCCCCTGGATGTGGGCGGCGGAGCATAGCATGCGTGCGCAAGCCGCGGCCGCCCGCCGCGACGGATCGGGCGCGAGCGCAGGGGCCGCCTGTGCAGTCGGCGCGCCGGCATTGCGGACTGCCGCCGCAGCACAGCGGATGGGCAACGTCGTGTCCGTCCGGTCGATCGCCGCGGCCTCAGCCTCGACCGGGTGCTAAGGTGGACGCGCCCATCGGTCGGGCTGCAGGAAACGAGAGATCGAGTCCGATCATGCCTCGGAGAGGTCTCACCACGGCGCCGACGGCGCGCACCATCCGCAACGCGCGCATCCCGCGGACGCTGTTGGACGAGCCTCCCGCGGAGTTCGAAGCCGATGGCGAGGACCTGGTCGTCGCGGACATCGCCATCGCCGAGGGCCGTATCGCCGCCATCGACGCAGCGGGCGGCGAGCGCGTCGCGGGCGACATCGATCTCGACGGGGGCCAAGTCTGGCCGTGTCTCGCCGATATCCACACCCATCTCGACCTTGGCCATATCTGGCAACGTGCGCCCAATCCCGACGGATCGCTGGAGACCGCGTTCGGCATCGTCGCCGCCGACCGCCTGGCACATTGGCGGGCCGAGGATTTGCGCCCGCGCATGGAATTCGGCCTGCGCTGCGCCTACGCCCACGGCACGAGGGCGTTGCGCACGCATCTGCTCTCGCCGCCGGAGCAGGCGGACACGAGCTGGGGCGTGTTTCGCGAGCTGCGCGACGATTGGCGCGGCCGCATCGAGCTGCAGGGCGTGTCGCTGGTCCCGGTCGAGGCCTTCGCCGACGGTGACGGCGAGGGGCTCGCCGATCTGGTAGCCGGGTGCGGCGGCCTGCTCGGGGCGGTGTGCTTCGCCCGGCCGGATATCGACGGGCTGTTCGACCGCGTCTTCCGCCTCGCCGGCGATCGCGGCATCGATGTCGACCTCCATATCGACGAAGCGCTCGACCCCGGGCAGAAGACGCTGCGGTCCGCGGCCGAGGCGGCGATCCGCACCCGGTTCGGGGGCCGCGTGCAGTGCGGCCATTGCTGCAGCCTGTCGGTCCAGTCCGACGACGATGTGGAGCGCACCCTCGATGGGGTCGCCGAAGCGGGCTTTGCGATCGTCAGCCTGCCGATGTGCAACCTGTATCTGATGGATCGCCGCGTCGACGCCACGCCGCGCCGGCGCGGCGTCACGTTGGTGAGAGAGATGGCCGCGCGGGGGATCCCGGTCTCGTTCGCCAGCGACAATTGCCGCGACCCCTTCTACGGCTATGGCGACCACGACGCCTTCGAGGTGTTCACCCAGGCGGTCCGCGTCGCCCATCTCGACACGCCGGTGGCGGCGTGGCCGCGCAGCGTCACGGCCACGCCGGTCGACGTGATGGGCCTCGACTCGCCGGGCCTGATCAAGATCGGCGAGCCGGCCGATCTCGTGCTCTTTCGGGGCCGCGGCTACAGCGAGCTGCTGACCCGGCCGCAGGCTGATCGCGTGGTGCTGCGCGACGGCGAGGCCATCGACACCACGCTTCCGGATCACCGAGAGCTCGACGCCCTGCGCGCCGCCCCGGCCCGGTAGCGGCGCGCGCATGGCGACCGGCGCACGGGCGGCCGAATCGCCGCCCGTCGAGAGCGTCGCCGTCCGGTCTCAAGTGTCGAGGACCGATTCGTGGGACAGGCGCTCGACCGGCAGGGGCTCCGCGATCGGCCGCTGGACGGTCTTGCGCTTGGCATCCTCCCGGCGACGCGCGACGACGGGAGGAAGGCGGTCATCGCGGGTCTCCGGGGCGCTCGGACTCAGCCGTTGGCGACGGCCTCGACGGCTTCGACGATCTTCTTGTAGCCCGTGCAGCGGCACAGATTGCCCTTCAGGGCTTCGACGATCTCGGCCCGGCCGGGGCGCGGATTCTCCTCCAGCAGGGCCGTCGCGGTCATCAGGAATCCCGGCGTGCAGTAGCCGCACTGGACCGCGCCGAAGGTGAGGAACGCCTCCTGCAACGGGCTCAGGCTGCCGTCGCGTTCGAGCCCCTCGACCGTGCGCACCGATTGGCTGTCGATCTGCGCCGCCAGCAGCAGGCACGAGCTGACCGGCCGGTCGTCGACCAGCACCGTGCAGGAGCCGCAGATGCCCATGCAGCAGTCCTTGTGGGTGCCGGTCATCCCCAGCCGGTCGCGCAGCACCGACACCAGCGTCTCGGTCGCGCCGACGGTGAGATCGTGGCGCTCGCCGTTGACGGTCAAGCGGATGGCGACGCTCATGGGTCCGGCCCCCCGCCGCCCGCGCGCCGATAGGCGGCCTTGATCGTTCGCTCGAGAATCACCGCTGCGACGTGGCGCTTGTAGTCGGCCGAGTAGAGCATATCGCCGATCGGCGCGGTCTCCTCGGCGAGCGCGGCGCGCATGGCCGCGAAGGCCTCCGTGTCGGGGCGACGGCCGCGCAGGGCGGCCTCGGTCTTCTGCGGCCACACCGGGATCGTCCCACAGCCGCCGAGGCCGAGGCCGATGTCGGACATCGATCCATCGGCGGGGTCGCGCGCCAGCGACACCGCCGCGCTGACGGTCGATGCGTAGTCCATCGCTTGCCGCGCGGCGTACTTGCCGAACGCCGTGCCGCGATGCGCGGTGGGCGGCGGCGCGATGCGGACGTGCTGCAGCAGTTCGTTCTCGGTCAGCGCGGTGACGTAGAGGTCGCGGAAGAAGTCGCGGGCGGCCACATCGCGGCCGCCCTCGGGACCGGCCAGGCGGAAGGTGGCGTCGAGCGCCAACAGGGCCGCCGGCGGGTCGCCCTGAGGATCGGCGAGGCAGATGCTGCCGCCGACGGTGCCCCGATTCATCACCCGGCCGCAGGCGATCTCGGCCGCCATCTCGGCGAGCATGGGGCACACCGAGGCGAGCCGCGCCGAGGCCGCGACTTCGCGGTGGGTGACGGCGGCGCCGATGCGGATGGCCCCGTCGTCGGCCACGTCGATGCCCTGGAGTTCGGCTGCGCGCGAGACGTCGATCAGCCACGATGGCTGCAGCAGCCCCTCGTTCATCAGGAGCACCAGCGCCACGCCGCCGGCGATGATGTGGGCCTCGCCGTCGGCTTCCGCCAGGCCGGCGACCGCCTCGGCCGCCGTGCGGGCCACGGTGAAGCGACAGCCGCTCACGGTTTCGCCCCGTCGCGGCGCTCGATCAGGCGCAGGAGATACTCCGATTCCATGGGCAGGCGGGCCGGCCGGACGGCGCTCGCATCGGCGACCGCCGCCGCCATGGCCGCCGGTATCGGAATCAGGCTGACTTCGGCTACCCCCTTGGCGCCGTACGGCCCGGTGCGGTCGTAATTGTCCACGAAGATGCACTCGATATCGAGCGGCACGTCCTTGGCGCCGGGCAGCAAATAGTCGCGGTAGTGCGGGTTGACGACATAGCCGTTCTCGCGCACCACCTTTTCCATGACCGCCTGGCCGAGTCCTTGGGCGACGCCGCCCTCGATCTGCCCCTCGCTGCCGATCGGGTTGACGATGGTGCCGGCGTCGTGCGCCGCCCACACCCGGGCCAGCGCGAGCGAACCGAGCGCCTCGTCGATCTCGATCTCCACGAGATGGGTCGCGAAGGTGTAGGTCGGGTAGGGATTGCCCTTGAGGGTGAGGATGTCGGCCTCGATGTCGGGGTCGAACTTGCCGTAGCCGACGATGCCGGGCGCCTCGTCGGCGACCAGCCGGCACGCCTCCTTGAAGCTCATCGCCTCGTTGTCCACCGTCACCGTGTCGGCCTCCAGCCGCACCCGGTCGGCCGGCGCTCGGAGCTTGCCGGCCACCGCCGCCTCGAACCGGCGCCGGAAATCGCGCCCGGCGATGAGCGCCGCGTTGCCCGAGAAGTAGGTCGTGCGCGACGCCGAGGTCGGTCCCGAATCGTCGGTCTTGGTCGAGTCGCCGCTGACCACGTTGACGCGGTTGACCGAGACGCCGGCCGCCTGCGAGGCGATCTGCGCCAGCGACATGTCCGATCCCGTGCCGATGTCGGGCGTGCCGCAATAGGCGGTGACCGTGCCCTCGCCATCGACCCGGATGCGCGCCGTCGACGGATTGCGCACGCCGCTGTAGCCGATGCCGTAGCCGAGGCAGGCGACCCCGAGTCCGCGCCGCAGGCTGCCGACCTTCGGGGCGGCCGCGATCTCCGCCTTGCGCTTCCGGTAGATCGGCTCGAGCGCATCGAGCGTCTTGAGCAGGCCGACATCGTGCAGGGTCTGGCCGGTCGCGGTGGTGTCGCCGTCGACGAACCCGTTGCGGCGGCGGATCTCGATCGGGCTCAGGCCGAGCCGCTCGGCCATCTCGCTGATCTGGCACTCCAGCGCGAACGCGGTCTTGACGATGCCGAAGCTGCGCATGGCCCCGCACGGTACGTGGTTGGTGAAGGCTGTGGTGAGGTCGACGCGCAGGTTGGGGATCATGTACGGCATGCCGGCATGGATCACGCAGCGTCCGCTGACGGTGATGCTGTAGGAGCGGTAGGCGCCGCCATCGAGCAGATATTCCGCGTCGAGCGCGGTGAACTTGCCGTCCCTGGTGGCGCCGAGCCTCTGCTTCACCTTCATCGGATGGCGCTTGGTGGTGGCGGTGAACACCTCCTCGCGGGTGTAGACCATGCGCACCGGCCGCTCGGTCTTGAGCGCCAGCAGCGCGACCGCGATCTCGACCGTGTTGTCCATCTTGCCGCCGAAGCCGCCGCCGACGACCGTTTGCACGACCCGCACCTTGTCCATCGGCCGACCCAGCACGCGGGCGATCTGCTTGTGGTGGTAGTGGGGATACTGCGTGCACACCATGACTGTCAGCACGCCGTCGGGGTCGACGAAGGCGATGCCCGCCGGCGGCTCGAGGAAGCAATGCTCGATCTGCGCCATCGCGTAGTCGTTCTCGAGCACGAGGTCGGCTTCGGCGAGGCCCGCCTCGATGTCGCCGCGCTCATTGTGCAGCGCGATCAGCACGTTGCCTTCCGGATCAATCTCGACCGCGCCTTCGGCCAGCGCCTCCTCCGGCGTCAGGATCGCCGGCAGCGGCTCGTACTCGACGGCGACCAGTTGGGCCGCCGCCGCCGCCTGGGCCGGCGTGTCGGCGGCGATCGCGGCGATCGCCTCGCCGGCATAGCGCACCCGGTCCCGGGCCAGCACCGGCGTGTCGGCGACCAGGGTGCCGATGAGCTCCTCGCCGGCGTCCGCCGCGGTAAGGGCGGCGCGGACGCCGGGCGCCTTCTCCGCCTTCGATGTGTCGAGGCCCAGGATCCTGGCATGGGGGTGCTCGCTGCGCACGAAGCACGCATGCAGCATGCCCTCCATCTCGATATTGGCGGCATAGCGGGCCCGCCCCCGCACCTTGTAGAGGGCGTCGTTGCGGGGGATGGGCTGGCCCACGGTGCCGCCCGCGTCGCCGACGTCCGGCAGGCGCCCGCGCACGCCTTCGACGATGCGGCGGTACTCGCGCTTCCAGTGGGCCTGCTCCGCGAGCGTCCCGAGCGCGAACTTCTCGCCCTCCGGCTCCGTCCAATGTGAGGACATGGTCTGCTCCTGCTCACGCCGCCGGCGGCTCGAGGATGATCCTGGCATCGACCGCGACGGCGCCGGACGCATCGACGATCAGCGGATTGACGTCGACCTCGCGGATCTCGGGATGGCGGCAGATCAGCGCCGCCACCCGCATCAGCGCGTCGACCAGACTGGCGACATCGCACGCGGCACCGCCGCGCGCGCCCTTCAGGATTTTGCCAAAGGCGAGCTCTTCGATCATCTCGTGCGCCTCCGCCTCGCCCACCGGTGCCAGGCGCACGGCGACATCGTCGATGATCTCGGCGTGGATGCCGCCGGCGCCGAGCGCCACGCACGGACCGAAGGTGGCGTCGCGCCTGGCCCCGATCATCGCCTCGTGGCCGCCCGTCGCCATGGCCTGCACGACCACCCCGTCGATCGCCGCATCGGGGGCGCGGCGGGCGACTTCGTCCATGAGGCCGCGGTAGCCCGCGACCAGCGCCGTCCGGTCGGCGAGGTCGATGCGGACGCCGCCGCTATCGGATTTGTGGACGATGTCGGCCGAAGCCACCTTCAGGCACAGCGGGTAGGGCAGCTCGGCGGCCCGCGCGAGCAGCTCCTCCTCGCCCGCGGCGAACGCCCACGGCGCCAGCTCGATGCCGCAGGCGTCGAGGATGGCGAGGCCTTCCGCGAACAGGCAGCTCCGGCCCCGGCGGGTGGCCTCCGCGATGATCGCCGCGGGCGCGCCGTGATCGACCGTCGGCGGAGCGGTTGGGGCCCGGCCGTCGCAGCGGCGCCGGCTCCGCCACGCGACCATGCGCGCCAGCGCCCCGGTCGCGTCTTCCAGCGAGGGGAACACCATCGCGTTGCCCGCGCGCTCGACCCGCTCGGTGAAGCCGGCGATGGCCGTGCCGTAGCTCCAGCCGAGGATCGGCTTGCGCGGATGCGCCGCCGCCAGCTCGGGGATATGGAGCGAGGCGTCGAAATCGGCGTATTTCGGCAGGCTGTAGGCGCAGTAGATGCACAGCACCGCGTCCACATTGTCGTCCGCCAGCACCCGCTCGAGGATGCCGGGAAAGGCGGTGTGATAGTCCCTGGTGACGGCGATCCACACGTCGAGCGGGTTGCCCACCTCCATCCAGTCGGGAAAGAGCGGGGCCAGGGCGCGCCGCGTGTCCTCGCTCAAGGCCGCCAGCTCGAGACCGGCCTGTTCGATCGCGTCGATGGCCAGGATCGCGCCGCCGCCGGAGTAGCTGACCACGGCCACCCGGCCGCGCGCCGGCGGGGCGTAGGTGGCGAACGCCTTGGCCAGCAGGCGCAGCTCCTCGGCGTTGCGCGCGGGCACGATGCCGGCGCGGCGGAAGGCCGCCTCATAGACCCGGTTCTCGCCGGCCACGACGCCGGTATGCGACGCGATGGCGGCCTGCGCCGCGCGGCTACGGCCCGCCTTCAGCGCGATCACCGGCTTGTCGTGGCAAACGCGCCGCGCGGTCTCGACGAAGGTCGGGCCGTCGTCGACGGCCTCGAGGTGGCAGGCGATCACGCGCACGGCATCGGTCCGCCCGTAGTAATCGAGCGCCTCGACCCAGCCGATGTCGCAGGCATTGCCGAGATCGATCGACATGCAGAACCCGCCCGGCTCGTCGGTCACGAGGTTGTGGCCCATCATGAACAGGCCCGATTGCGAGATCAGCCCGATCGGCACCGTGTCATGGCGGGTTTCGATGAAGGACGAGGAGAAACGGGCGTGGGCGTTGGCCACGCCGATGGTGTTGGGGCCGAGGATGCGCAAGCCGCCGGCGCGCGCCAGCGCCATCATCTCGGCCTGCAGCCGGGCGCCGGCGGCGTCGGCGTCGGCAAGGCCCTGGGTGATCACGATCGCCGCTCCGATCCCCTTGTCGATGCAGCTCGCAAGCGCCGCCGCCACCCGCTCGCGGGAGACGCTGACGATGGCGAGGTCGACGGCGTCGTCGATGTCCTCGAGCCGCGCCCAGGCGCGAAAGCCCGGACCCGATTCCATGTTGGGATTGACCACATGGATGCGCCCGCCATAGCCGTAGTCGCGGAGGGTCGTCAGCACGCTGACCGGCCCCCCGACGGCGGCGCGGGAGAGCCCGACGATCGCCACGCTGGCGGGCGCGAAGAAGAGGTCGAGGACCTCGTGACCGGCGTCGACCACGGCGCTACGCGCCCGCCGCGAGCCGCGCGGCGATCCTCTCGCGCAGGCGGAACTTCTGCACCTTGCCCGAGGGCGTCATCGGCAGCGCGTCGACGATCTCCACGCGCTCGGGCCATTTCGGCTTGGCCATCCGCGCCGCCGCCATCCAGCGCTGCACCTCGGCCAGGGTCAGGGTCTGGCCCGGGTGCGCGACCACATAGGCGCAGATGCGCTCGCCCAGCCGCGCATCCGGCATGCCGACCACGGCCACGTTCGCCACCCTGGGATGGGAGAACAGGACGCCTTCGATGTCGACCGGCGAGATGTTGACGCCACCGCGGATGATCAGATCCTTGATGCGCCCGGTGATGCGGACATAGCCGTCCTCGTCCATGCGCGCCCGGTCGCCGGTGCGGAAGAAGCCGTCCTCGAGGAAATGCCGGGCGGTCAGCTCCGGCTGGTTGACGTATCCCCCGGTGACCATCGGCCCGCGCACCAGCAGCTCGCCATCGCTGCCGCGCGGCACTTCCTCGCCCTCCTCGTCGACCACCTTGACCTGCATCGAGGCGCAGGGCAGGCCGTCGGTCGCGAACAGCTTTTCCACGGGCGCATCGAACGGACAGGTCGTCACGCCGCCGCACTCGGTCATGCCCCACAGGGGCGAGGTGAAGGTGTGCGGAAGGGCGGCGCGGGCGTCGCGCATCAGGCGCTCGGGGATCGACGCCCCGCCGCACAGGAACAGGCGCACCGATTCGAGGCGCCCGCGCGCATCGAGCGCGGAATGGTAGACGAGGTCGAGCAGGAACGGCGTCGCGCAGGCCATGAAGGTGCAGCGTTCGCGGGCGATCAGCTCCAGCGCCCTGGCCGGGTCCCAGCGCTCGAGCAGGACGATGGCGGCCCCGAGGGTCAGGGTCATGCGCAAGGCGTGGGTGAAGCCGACGGCATGGCCGAGCGGCGAGCAGCCGAATATGCGCTCGCCTTCGTCGAGGCGATAGCGCTCGATCAGGCCCCGGTTGGTGGCATGGATGACCCGCGTATCGAAGATCGCGCCCTTGAGGGCGCCGGTGGTGCCCGAGGTGAAGCCGAGGGCGGTGGCGTCGTCGAGGGCCGGGCGCAGCGCATCGAGCGAGGGCTGGCCGGCGCCTGCCTCCCAGGCGCGGCCCATCAGCGCCCCATAGCCCAGCGTGCCGGCCGGCGCGCCGCCGTCGTCGTCGACGGTGACGACCTGCCTCAGGCCGGGGTGCGCTTCCTTCAGGGCCAGCGCCATCGCCGCGAAGTCGAAGCCGTGAAACGCCGCCGGGACGACCAGCGCCGCGGCGCCGGTGAGCTCGATCACCGCCGCCAGCTCGCGCTCGCGATAGACGATGGGGATCGTCGCCGTCACCGCGCCGATGGCGCCGAGCGCGATGTGGAAGATCACGAACGGCGCCCAGTTGGGAAGCTGCAGGATGACGATGTCGCCGGCGCCGATGCCGTGCGCGCGCAGGCCATGGGCGAGCCTCTCGACCTGCTCGGCGGCCTGCCCGTAGCTCACACGGCCGAAGACGGGATCGACGATCAGCTCGCGGGCGCCGTCGCGCGCGGCCAGGGCGAACAGGCGTTCGCTGATCACCGCCGCCGGGGCGTCGCCGGGCCTGGCGTCGTTCACGCGACCGCCGCCGGCTCCATGTCCCGCAGCGCCGGCAGCACCTCGGCGGCCAGGCGTTCGAGATGCCGGCGCCGGTGCTCGGGCGGCATCACCGGCGCCAGGATGAAGGTGTTGACGCCGGCCTCGACATAGGGCGCGAGATAGTCGATCAGCCGCCCGGGCGGGCCATAGGCGCAGTATTTCTCGACCAGCTCGCCGAAGTCCTGGTCGTAGCGGTAGCTCATCTCGTGGACGGCGCGCCGGCGCGCCTCTGCCGGGTCGTCGTCGAGCGCGGTATAGACGAACACCGCCCACACATAGTCGCCGGGCAGGGTACGGCCGGCTTGCGCCGCGTATTCCTTGACCTGCTGGAAGGAAATCCGGCAGCGCTCGGGGGTGTACATGTAGGGGTGCCAGCCGTCGCCGAGCCGCGCGGCGCGGCGCATCGGCCCCTCGCGGCGTCCCGAGACCCAGATCGGGATGCCGCCCGGCTGCACCGGCGTCGGCAGCATGTCGACGTCGCGAAGGCGGAAGATCTCGCCGGCGTGGTCGAAGCGTTCGCCCGACCAGTACTTGCGGATGATCTCCAGCGCCTCGGTGGCGCGCCGGCCGCGATCGCGGAGCGGCACGCCGCAGCTCTCGAACTCGCGCGGATAGTCGCCGCCGACGCCCACGGTCAGCACCACGCGCCCGCCCGACAGGACATCGAGGCAGGAGAACTCCTTGGCGACGATGGTCGGATGGCGCAGCGGCAGCAGCAGCGTCGCCGGGCCGATGCGGATGCGCGAGGTCACCGCGGCGGCGAAGGCGAGGGTGGTGACGGCTTCGAGAATCGGCCGGTGGTAGACGATGTGCTCGCCGGTGAAGAAGCCGTCATAGCCGAGCTCCTCGACGGCGCGGATATCGTCGGCCGGCCACAGGTCGCCGCCGCACGTCACACCGAATGTCGCCGCCATCCTCGCGCCTCCGGATTCACAGTACACACGTATTTCCGGCGCAGGACACTACTTCCCGTCCCGCAAACACGTATCCGTCATGCTGATGTCCTTGCGAGGATTGCACCGCTCCACCATTCCCGTCATTCCCGCTTTCGCGGGGGACCATGACGGGACAGGACGGTCGTCGCTGTTCGCACGTATTTCCGGGACGCCACACTACGAATCGACGCGGTATTTCGCGATCTTGTCGGGATCGAGCTCGACGCCGAGACCGGGCCCGTCGGGCACCGCCAGGCGACCGTCCCTGTACGCGAACGGCTCGGTGATCACATCGTCGAGGTAGAACACGCCGCCGACCCGCGTCTGCTCGCGCCCGGCCAGCGTGTTGATGGTGATCACGGCCGGCCATGTGGCGCCCTCGAGAGCCGCGGCGAGGTGCAGATTGGCGGCGTTGCCGACCCCGGCTTCGAGCGATCCGTTGACGTTGCTGGGCAGGCCGGCGGCGCGGGCGATCGCGCCGATCTCCATCGCCCGGCCAAGCCCCGCGGCCTTGGTGTAGTAGATCGACAGGAGGTCGGCGGCGCCCGCCTTGACCACCTCGATGGCGTCCTGGGGCGACCAGCATCCCTCGTCGACGATCACCGGCAGATCGATCTCCTCGACCACTCGCCGCATCGCCGCGAGCCCCTCGACCGGCTGCTCGACGGCGACGATGCCGGCCTCGTCGCGCATCGCGCGGACGGCGCCGATCGCCGCCTTGGTTTCGCGGTAGCCGCGATTGACGTCGGGATAGATGCGTACCTCGTCGCCGACCGCGCGGCGCACCGCCCCGACGACCTCGACGTCGCGCCGGACGTCGCCGGCGACCTTGACCTGCAGCCAGCCGATCCCGTCCGCCGCCGCCGCTTCCGACTCGCGCGCCGCGTCCTCGGGGGCCGCGAGGCCGACGCTGTGGCAGATCGGAATCTCCGTGCGCGCGGCGCCGCCGAGGAGGCGGTGGAGCGGCACGCCCGCGCTGCGGGCGAGGATGTCGAGCAGCGCGCACTCGATCATGGACTTGGTGTAGGGATAGCCCCGCACCCGCACGTCGAGCTCGGCCAGCAGCGGCTTCATCTCGCGTGGGTCGGCGCCCCGCAGGAGCGGGGCGATCACCTCGCCGACGAGGTAGCGCACGATGTGCGGATCCTCGCCGAAATAGCGGCCGTGCTCGCCGCCCCAGCTCAGGATTGCCGGCGCTTCGCCCAGTCCGACAACGCCGTCCTCGGTGGTGAGCCGGAGGATGACGTAGCGGCCGATCGGGTCCTTGAGCGAGCGCCAGCCATAAGACGCGCGCCGCGGCAGGTCGACGACGATGGTCTCGATGTCGGCGATCCTCATGCGCCGGCGTCTCCGCGGCCGTAGTCCCTCGCCGCCGCCCGGGCCGAGACCTTGCCCTCGCGCAGGTCGCGGGCCAGCGCCTGCGGATCGCGCTCCGCCGGCGGCCCGTAGCCGCCGCCGCCTTGCGTGCGCATGCTGAGCACGTCGCCCTTGCGCAGGCGATGGTTGACGGTCTTCGAGGGCAGCTCGACCGGGTCCGGGCCGTCGGGGTTGATCACCAGGCGGCCGGGCGCGCCGTCCCCGCCGCCGAACAGGCCGAACGGCGCCACCTTGAACTTGTCGAACTGGGTGTCGAGCGACCCGGCCTCGTCGAGGAGCTCGATATCGCGGCGCACGCCGAGTCCGCCGCGCTGGCGGCCGGCGCCGCCGCTGTCGGCCACGAACTCGTAGCGCGCGAAGCGCAAAGGGTAGCTCGCCTCGACCATCTCGATCGGCGTGTTGGCCAGGTTGTGGATGCCCTGGGAATGGCAGTCGGGTCCATCCTTGTCGCGGCGCGCGCCCCAGCCGCCGACCTCGATGTCGAAGAAGATCCAGCCGGCGCGGCCGCCCCCGTCGCCGGCCAGGACATGCACGTTCGACATGCCGTAATACGCCGCCGTGACGCGCTCGGGCACCGCCTGCGACAGCGCCCGCATCAGCGCGTTGACGATGGCGTGGGTGATGGCGTTGCGGCCGACCACCGGCGCCGGCGGCAGCGCGTTGACCACCGTGCCTTCCGGCGCGGTGATCGCGATCGGCTGGTAGACGCCGTAGTTGGCCGGGATCGTGGGATCGACGATCGCCAGGATGGCGTAATAGACCGCCGATTCGCAGGACGACAAGGTGGCGTTGATCGGCGAGCGGCGCTGCGCGTCGGTGCCGGTGAAGTCGACATGAATGGTGCCGTCGCCGATCGTCACCCTGGTCACGATCCTGATCGGGGCGTCGACCACGCCGTCATCGTCGACGAAGTCGTGCGCCTCGTAGGTGCCGGCCGGCAGCTCGCGCAGGCGGTCGCGCAGCCGCCCCGCCGAGGCCGCGACCGCCGCCTCGAGGCAGTCCATGATGGTGGCGACGCCATAGCGCGCGATCAGCTCGAGCACTCCATCGCGGCCGATCTCGAGGGCCGCGGTCTGCGCTCTGAGGTCGCCGATGGTCATCTCCGGCTGGCGGATGTTGGCCGCGATCATCGCGAACAGGCGCTCGTCGATGGCGCCGCCCTCGAACAGCTTGATCGGCGGAATCCGCAGGCCCTCCTGGTAGATCTCGGTGGCGTCGCCGGCATAGCTGCCGGGCCGCATGCCGCCGATGTCGAGGTGGTGGCCGAGGGTGCCGCAGATCGCCACTGGCTCCCCGCCCGCGAACACCGGCAGGAAGGTCTGCACGTCGGGCAGATGCTGGCCGCCCTGGTAGGGATCGTTGGTGACGATGATGTCACCGGGATTCCACGCCGCGATCGGAAACGCCGAGCCGAGGATGGTGCCGAGCGAGCGCGACATCGAATTGAGGTGGATCGGAATGCGGCAGGATTGCGCAATGATGCGCCCCTCGAGGTCGAACACCGCCGTCGAGTAGTCCAGCATCTCGCGGATGACGGTCGAGTAGGAGCTGCGCAGGATCGTCGCCGCCATCTGCTCGGCGACGCCGACCATGGCGTTGTTCACGACCTCCAGCGTGATCGGGTCGACGCGCATCGCCTGATTAGAGCGCGAGTTCGGGCGCAGGCCGGCCCGGCGCATCGGCGCCAGCGCGCCGCGGGTCGGCCTCAGCCAGCTTGTCTTCCCGGCAAGCGATCATGTAAACGACCTATCATAACGACGGCCATAGCGGAGGGGAGAGCACGACGGGAACTCTACGCGGTTCGCGTATCGGCTCAACGCTCATCCCGTCAGCCTGGTGGCGATCGCCCTCGCCATCCCGTTCTGGCAGTCGCTGCACTTCTACCTCACCCATCGCTTCCTGCACTGGCAGCCGATGTACCGGCTCGCGCACGCGGTGCACCACCGCAACGACAATGTCGGACCCTGGTCCGGCCTGTCGATGCATCCGATCGAGCATGTCGTCTACTTCAGCAGCGTGCTGATCCACCTGGTCGTAGCCTCGCATCCACTGCATGTCATCCTGCACCTGCAGTGGAACGCCCTGGGTGCGGCGACCTCGCACGCCGGGTTCGAGTGCCTGCTGTTCAAGGGCCGGCGCGTCGTCCTGCTGGGCGACTTCTTCCACCAGCTCCATCACCGCTTCTACAACTGTAACTTGGGCAACGGATACATCCCCTGCGACCGCTGGTTCGGGACCGAGTACGAGGGGACGCCCGAGTCGATGGCCCGCATCCGCGAACGTCGGCGGGCCGGCCGGCCCTGGCATGATCCGGTAGCTTTCGGGAAGGTGGATTTCCAGACGTACGGACTCGATCCGGTTCCGGGGATAGCTCGCTCCGCTCATGTGAACGTGGCGCCGAATCCGCGCGCCGCGTCCAGCACCTCGACCGCACGGCTGGCCTTCATTCGATCGAGAGGCGTCGCCACCGCGTCTTCGAAGGGTCATTCCTGTAGTCCCGCGGTTCGATACGGCGGCGTGGTCAGCTCCCGACCTCGATCAGCAGGTTGCCGACGGCGTCGACGCGGGCGCGCTGCCCGGGATGGATGACGGTGGTGCTGTCGGCCTGCTCGACGATCGCCGGGCCGGCGAGCCGGGCGCCGGCCGACAGCGCGTCGCGGTCGTAGATGTCGGTCGTGACCGCGCCCGCGCTCTCCTCGAAATAGGCCGCGCGCCGCTCCTTGCGCACGGCCGCGCCGGCGGCGGCGGGGCGGCGCCGCGGCTCGGGCGGCGCCATGACGCCGATCGCGGCGACCCGGCCGCTCACGAGCTCTACCGGCTTGTCCGGGTGGTGGTGGGCGTAGAGCTGCTGGTGGAGGTTGTGGAAAGCCGCGATGAGGGCCGCCGCGGCGCGGTCGTCGAGCGCGCCCGCCGGCACCGGGACGTTGACCTCGTAGGCTTGGCCGACATAGCGCATGTCCGCGCTGCGCTGCAGGCGCCGCGCGTCCGCGCCCACGCCGTCGCGTTGCAGGGCCGCATGGGCTTCGCCGTCGAGACCGCGAAACAGGGCATCGAGGGCGTCGCCGGCGATCTCGGCGCGGCGCAGCAGCCGGGTCCGCACATAGTCATGGCGGATATCCGACATCATCAGGCCCACCGCCGAGAAGACGCCCGGCCGCTCCGGCACCAGCACGGTGGGAATCCCGACCGCCTTGGCCAGCGCCGCCGCGTGCATCGGGCCGGCGCCGCCGAACGCCACCAATGCCAGGTCGCGCGGGTCGTAGCCCTTCTCCGCCGAGCTGACGCGCAGCGCCCGTTCCATGTTGGCGTTGGCGATGCGGACGATGCCGGCCGCGGCCTGCTCGAGCGACATGGTCAGGGGCGCGGCCACGGCGTCGGCGATGGCGGCCCGCGCGGCGCCGAGATCGACCCGCATCTCGCCGCCGACGAAGCGGTCGGGGTGGAGCCGTCCCAGGACCAGATTGGCGTCGGTGACGGTCGGCCGGGTGCCGCCGCGCCGGTAGGCGGCCGGCCCCGGGTCGGCGCCGGCGCTGTGCGGGCCGACATGCAGGCCGCCGCGCTCGTCGAGCCAGGCGATGCTGCCGGCGCCGGCGCCGATGGTGTTGATCTCGATCATCGGCACCTTGACCGGAAGCCCGGCGATCCCGCCCTCGGTGGACATGCGCAGCTCGCCCCCGTGGATCAGCGAGATATCCGTGCTGGTGCCGCCCATATCGACGCCGAGCAGGTTGGACCGCCCGGTGGCGGCGCCCAGGCGCTGGACCGCGAGCGCGCCGCCGGCGGGGCCGGAGGTGATCATCCGCACCGGATAGTCCCGCGCCGCGCCGACCGTCAGCGAGCCGCCGTTGGACTGCATCAGCAGAACGGCGGCGTGGGGCAGCAGCGCTCGCACCCGGGGCGCGATGTCCTCGAGATACGCGGTCACCAGCGGCATCGCCGCCGCGTTCAGGACCACGGTGCTCATGCGCTCGAACTCGCGAATCTCCCGGCACACCTCGTGCGAGGCGGCGACGTGGACGCCGGGAACGGCCTGGCGCAGCCAGTCCCGCACCAGCGCCTCGTTGGCCGGATTGACGAACGCGTTGAGGAAGCAGACCGCGACGGCGCGGGCGCCGCCATCGCGGATCGGCTCCCGCAGCGCCACCACCGCGCCGTGATCGGGCTCCACCAGCACCTCGCCCGCGGCCGACATCCGCTCCGCCACGCACAGCCGCCGCTCGCGCGGCACCACCGGTTCGACCTTGTCCTGCTGCAGATCGTACATGTCGGCGCGAAAGTGGCGGCCGATCTCGAGGACGTCGCGGAACCCTTCGGTCGTCACCAGCGCGGTCGCGGGCAGCTTCCGCTCGAGCACCGCGTTGGTCACGATCGTGGTGCCGTGCACCAGCATCGACACCTCGCCCGTATCGGCCCCGGCCAGCGCCAGCCCGCGCTCTACGGCGTCGATCAGGGCGCCGCCGGGGTCGTCGTGACGGCTCGGGACCTTGGTCGCAACGATCCGTCCCGATCCTTCTTCGAGGACGGTGATGTCGGTGAAGGTCCCGCCGATGTCGATTCCGAGCCGCACCGCCATGGTGCCGGCCTCAGTCCACGCCGTTCAGGGCCCGCCACACCAGTGCGTCGAAATGATGGACCGAGGCTTCGCTGCGCCACGAGCCGGCGGCATCGACCATCAGGCGGCCGCCGCGGAAGCCCCGCGATCCGAGACCGCGCTGGACGCTCTCGACCACCGAGATATCCTCGGGGTTGAGCTCGTCGCGAAAGAAATCGAACACCGCCAGCTCCGGCGCCTCGGGCGGATCGCTGCGGCCGAAATTGACCAGGGTCTCGTGGCAGGTCTCCGGCCCGGTCGGCATGACGTGGAAGATCTGGAAGTTGGAGGCGCCGGGACGGGCGACGAAGCACACGTTCGGCCACAGCGACCAGAGGTGGACGTCGTCGATGTCGCCGTCGGCGCGGAACTTGAACTCGAGGTCGTCCGCCGCCGCTTCATTGGCGCGGATCACATGGCTCGAGAAGACGCCGCGATCCTCGGTCTCCCAGGAAGGCTTGACGCTCCCGCTCTCGCTCATCGCGCGGGTGTGGACCACCGGGCAGTGGTAGCACTCGTTGAAATTCTCGATCACCACCTTCCAGTTGGCGGCGATGTCGAAGCGGTCGCGCCGGAACGGCACGAGGTCGTCGAAGTCGGGAATCCGGTCGCGGAAATTGCGCGCCAGATCGCCGGCGAGCTCGCCGAGCGGCGGCCCCCCGGCGCCGAGATGGACGAACACCATGGTGGCGAACAGCTCCGTCCTGACCTCGGTGAGGCCGAACTCGCCATGGTCGAAGCCGGCGACGGCGTCGGCGTTGCCGGCCGCCTTGAGGCGGCCGTCGAAATCGTAGCTCCAGGCGTGGTAGGGGCAGGTCAGGGCGCGCGCGCGCCCCGAGCCGCTGACCAGCTCGTGGCCGCGATGCGCGCAGACATTGTGAAACGCGCGGATGCGCCCGCGGCGGTCGCGCAGCACGACGAGGCTCTGGTCGAGAATCGAGGTCGTGAAGTACGAGCCCGGCTGCGGCAGGTCGTGGACGACGCCGGCGAACTGCCAGCTCTGCAGGAAGATCGCCTCCGCCTCCCGCGCCAGCACGGCCGGATCGCGGTACCAGTGCGCCGGCAGCCCGGTAGAGGCCAACGCGTCGTCGGGGCGAAACCCCGATTCGGCGGCTTGGCTCATCGCCCCCTCACACCGCGATGGCGCACAGCGACACCTCGTCGAGGCCGGCGAGCTCGGCGCCGGTCATGCACAGCGCCGGCGGGTCGTCGCCGAGCCGGTCCCGTGCCTTCTCGAGGAAGCGGTCCTGCGCGTTGACGTCACGCAGGAAGACATCGAGCCGCACGAGGCGCGAGCGGTCCGAGCCGGCGGCCGCCAGCCGCGCCTCCAGGGTGGCGAGGGCGTGGTCGATCTGGCCTTCGACGTCGCCGGCCAGCGCCGCCTGCGGCGCCCCCGTCATGGCGTCGGCCGCGCCCCGGCATTCGCCGAGGAACAGGTAGCCGGCGCCGGATACCGCCAGCGCGTCACCGGCGGCGTCCCTCGCCCGCACCTCCTTCTCCCGGCCGGGAACGAGCGCCAGGGAGGTGATCTCGACCTCGCCGCGCATCCCCAGTGGCAGCGGTATCATCGTCGCCGCGACTGCGGCATCGCCGAGCGCCCGGCGGCGCAATCGCTGCTCCTCGGCGATGCGGGCGCGGTCGCGCAGGTAGCAGTCGAGGCGCAGGACCTGCTCGGGGCCAGCTCCGGCACGGTCCAGCAGATGCTCGATCAGGCGGTAGCAGGAGGCGGTCTGGGCGGCGAACGCATCTGCCGTCTCCTCGGCCACGGCGGCATCGGCGAGATGGTCGCGGTAGCCGCGCACGCCGGAGAGGAACAGCAGCGGCCCGCCGCGCACCACGCCCGAGATGCTGCCCATGCCATAGGCGTCGCCGGTCACCAGCACCTCGTGGTCGGCGGGGTCGGCCGCGGCCACCACCGCGGTCGTCAGCATGTTGATCCCCGACAGCTTGGCCGCGACCCCGGTGCTGGCCTGCGGCGCCGGCCGGCCGAACAGATC
This sequence comes from Alphaproteobacteria bacterium, assembly GCA_021296255.1. Taxonomy (GTDB): domain Bacteria; phylum Pseudomonadota; class Alphaproteobacteria; order UBA2966; family UBA2966; genus UBA2966. Next base: position 22,846 of record JAGWAU010000041.1, read on the forward strand.
CTGGCGGAACGTCTGGCGCCGGTCGATCCAATCCATGCTCGAAACGTAGTGATCGATGCGGACCACCGCCGCCGGCGCGACGCCGGCCGCTTCCAGCAGCGCGGCCACGCGTCCGTAGGAGATCGCGGTCTGCCGGTCGGCGTCGCCCCACAGGTCGGCGGAGATCGCGCCGTCGGCGGGATCGCGATGGCCGTCGCAGCCCGAGGTGAACAACAGCGGGCCGGCGCGGACAATGCCGGCGAATCCGGGGACCGGATCGTCGCGGACCACGATCTCCTTGTCGATCCCGTCCATGGCGCGGCGCGTTCAGCCGAACGGGCGTCGGGCGCCCGCCATGAAGCGGGGTGCCGCCCGGTGCGGGCGGTCGAAGGCCGGCGAATCAGAAGGCCCGCGAACGGCGCGGGCCTTGCGATCTGCGGCCGTGGCGGTCACTCGGCCAGCGACAGATTCTCCGCCGAGCTCTTGCCGTCTCGTCCGGGCTGCAGCTCGTACTCCACGCGCTGGCCTTCCCTCAGGTTCGACAGGCCCGCCCTCTCGACGGCGGAGATGTGAACGAACGCGTCTTTCGAGCCATCGTCGGGGCTGATGAAGCCATAGCCCTTGGCGGCGTTGAACCACTTCACGGTGCCAATTGTCATCGATCCAATCCTCGTCAATCATCGCAGTGCTGCGCGCTCGGCGCAACGAGGTCTCAGCTCATCGAATCTGGGGGTATTGCAGCTTGGTCGGCGTGACGAAGCGGCGGCTACGCCGGGATCTTCAGGACTGATGGCTGAATTTATAGCCAGGGCGGGGGGCGGCAACAAACGAAATCGACGCCGGCGCGTCCGCGCGCGGCGGCGATTCAGCCGTCGCCGCTGCCGTTCAGCGCCTCCCAGACCAGATTGTCGAAATGGTGGGTGCCGTGCTCGCTACGCCACGACCGTTCGGCATCGACCATCAGGCGGCCGCCCCGATAGCCGCGCGAGCGCACCCCCGCCGCCTGCATCTCCATCGCTTCCTTGTCCTGCGGGAACACGCCGAAGGCATAGTTGTCCATGTGCGCGAGGTCGTGCGGCGTCGGCACCTCGCTCGGACACAGCGAGACGATGGCGCGCCGCGAGGTCTCGGGTCCGGTCGCCTGGCTGTGCAGCAGCTTGATGTTGGGCGGGCCTTGGTGGGTAACGAAAATCAGGTTCGGCCACAGGTACCAGATGTAGACGTCGCGCAAGACGGCGTCGCCGAAGTCGTAGAGCAGCTCGTCGCGGCGCTCGTCGATCAGCTCGTAGTTGCCGTGGATGACGTGCTCCTGCCAGTACGCCTCCTCCCTCGAGTCCCAGCTCGTGTCGAGGTAGCCGTTCTCGCCGCCCATGATCTGCGGGTGGATCACGGGGCAGTGGTAGCATTCCAGCCCGTCCGGCTGGAACTTCCAGTTGGCGGCGATGTTCCAGGTGTCGGTGCGCACCCATTTGAGGTCATCGAAGCCGGGGATGGCCGTGCGCATCGATTCGAGCAGGCCGCCGGCCATCTCGCGCAGCGCCGGGCCCTCGGCGGCGAGATTGACGAACACCATGGGCCCGAACGCCTCGACGCGCACCGGGGTCAGGGCGAAATCGGCGAGCTCGAAGCCGGCCACGTTCTCGGCGTTGCCGGCGGCCTTGAGACCACCCTCGAGGTCGTAGGACCAGGCGTGGAACGGACAGGTCAGGATCGTGCGGTTGCCCTTGCCCTCGACCAGGACATGGCCGCGGTGCATGCACACATTGTGATAGGCGCGAAGCGCGCCGGCGCGATCGACCACCACGACGATCTTCTGGTCGAGGATGTCGGCGGTGATGTAGTCGCCGGGGTCGCGGAGATCCTGGAGCAGCCCGACATACTGCCAGGTGCGGAACCAGATATTCTCCTTCTCGCGCTCGTGGATCTCGGGCGAGAAGTAGTAGTGCGGCGGCAGCGTCCCGGACCGCTCGGGGTCGGCGAGGAACGGGACCTTGGGGCGTGGGGCGGTGCTATCGGCGGACATGGCGCCTCCCGGATGCGGATCGACGGTGCGGCCCAGTGTCGGCGATCCGCGCTAGCCGCGAAAGCGCGGCTCGACGAGGCCGCCGACCCCGACATCGAGCGCGAACAGGGCGCCGGAGGCCGGCTGGCGGGCCAGCTCCTCCTCGCTCATATGGTAGCGGCTGGTCGCCACGTAGAGCGTATCCAGGCCGGCGCCGCCGAAGGTGACCGCGGTCGGCCGGCAGGTCGGCAGCTCGATCAGCCGGTCGACCGTGCCGTCGCGGTCGTAGCGGACGACGTAGCCGGTGGTGCGCTCGGTGCTCATGTCGAACTCGGCGTTCCACAGGCAGCCCTCGGTGTCGATCATCGAGCCGTCGGGGATGCCGTGGCGCTCGGCGCGCGCAAAGTGGCGGCGATTGGCGATGGTGCCGGCGGCGGCGTCGAAATCGCACACGTAGAACGCCCTCTCCATGCTGTCGCAGTAGTACATCAGGGTGCTGTCGGGGCTCCACATCAGGCTGTTGGACAGCTTGATGCCGCGCGCGACCTCCGTCACCGAGCCGTCGGGGTCGTAGCGGTGCAGACGTCCGGTCGGCTTATCCATGCCCCAATTGGCGCTGCCGATCCACAGCCGCCCCTGGCGGTCGCAGCGGCCGTCGTTGAGGAAATTGGCGTCGGAGTCCGGCTCGGGCCGGCACAGGAGCTCGAACGCCCCGCTGAGCGGATCGTAGTTGGCGAGGTGCGTGCGGGTCGCGACGATGAAGCCGCCGCCTTCGCGCATGGCGAAGGCGCTGAACAGCTCCGGTGTCTCCCAGGTCGTGACCTCGCCGTCGCCGGGGCGGTAGCGGTGCATGCGCGGCGTCAGCAGGTCGATCCAGTAGAGCGCCTGCTCGGCCTCGTCCCAGGTCGGGATCTCGCCGATCTGATCGCCGGTATCGGCGACGATTTCATAGCCTGCCATGGCCGTCGTCCTTGACGAACGCTCCACACGCCGATCCTACCATGCCGCGAGGGTTTGGCGATCTAACCATCGGCGCTCCCCCTGAACGCGGTCCCGCCCGAGCGGGACTTCACCCTCTCCGGGGAATGAAGATACAATGCGTCATGTCCATCGTAGGAGCCGGGCGGATGTTTCCCGATCGCGCAACCGCCGGAAAGGGGGGTATCGGCCGAGGCGGAGCCAAGTGTATCCCATGCAACCGCGGTGTTTCGTTCCGTATCCTGATTCTCGCGTCCGCGTGCTTCTTCGTGCCGTGCGCACCTGCGGTTGCTCAGGATGTAACGCCGGAGGAAAAGGGACTGAGAATTGCGCGCGAAGCAAGTACCCGAAACGAAGGCTACGAGGATTTCACCGCCGGAATGAAGATGGTGCTGCGCGACCGGCATGGCCGGGAGAGCGTCCGTCAGATGCGCTTCAAGGTGCTGGAGGTGCCCGGGGATGGCGACAAGAGCCTGTTCGTGTTCGATCGGCCCCGGGACGTGCGGGGAACCGCGCTCCTGACCCACTCCTACATCAACGCCCAGGACGACCAGTGGTTGTATCTGCCGGCTCTGAAAAGGGTGAAGCGAATCAACGCCGCGAAGCGATCCGGAGCATTCATGGGAAGCGAGTTTTCGTACGAAGACATGAGCTCACCGGAAGTGGAGGAATACACCTACAGGTATCTCCGCGACGAGCCCTGCGACGAACTCACCTGTACGGTGACCGAGCAATTTCCCTTGGATAAGAAATCCGGCTACAGCCGCAAGGTCGTTTGGCAAGATTCGGTCGAGCTTCGAACCTGGAAGATGGAGCTTTACGATCGAAAGGGCTCGCACCTGAAGACGCTCACCTTTGCAAACTATAGGCGATACCTGGATCGGTACTGGCGGGCAGGAGAACAGAAGATGGTGAATCACCTGACCGGTGCGAGCACCCTGCTTGAATGGACCGATTTTCGCTTCCGAACCAATCTCGACAAGAGCGAATTCACCCATACGGCGCTTCGACGCGTGCGCTGATGCGCTTTGCCGGCGCGATGGCGGCCCTCGTGCTCATGGCCGCCGCGGGTGCCGAGGCGCAGCCTCTCGAATTGACGGGCGACCTGAAGCTGCAGGGGCGATGGTATCCGCAATCGTCGGCTTTCCCCCAACAGCGCTCGGGCACCGCTGGGCTGGTCGTCGAGCCGACACTGTACTGGGAGGCCACGCCGGCGACCAGCTTCACCCTCACGCCGTTCTATCGATACGACAGCGCCGATTCGAGGCGCACGCAGGCGGATCTGCGCGAGGCCTATCTCTTGACCCATGGAAACTGGGGCGAGAATTCCTGGGAGCTTCGGCTGGGATTCGACCGCGTTTTCTGGGGCGTGGCCGAGCTGCACAACCTCGTGGATGTTGTCAACCAGGCGGACATCGTCGGGCACCCGCGCGATCGTCCCAAACTGGGTCAGCCCATGGCCCACCTGACGGTCTCCGGGGACTGGGGCATCGCCGAGTCGTTCCTGCTGCCCTATCACCGCGCGCGCACCTTTCCCGGGCGTACCGGGCGCCATCGGTCGAACCGTCCGATCGACGAGGACGCCCTGTATGAGAGCGGTTCCGAAGAGCGCCATGTGGATCTCGCATTTCGCTACGGCAATGCCGTGCGCTCGCTCGATTTCGGCCTGAGCGCCTTCATCGGAACAAGCCGCGAACCCTCGTTTCTTGCCGACCATCGAGCCGGGCCGTCGCCGGCGGTCGACGCGGCCCTGATCCCGTACTACGAGCAGATCCGGCAATTCGGGGTCGATGCGCAGCTCACGACCGACCCCTGGCTCTACAAGATGGAGATCATTCACCGCGGCGGAGCGCGCAATCTCCTGGGCCAGGAGGACGATTACAACGCTTTCAACTTCGGCCTGGAACGCACTTTCTACGCGCTGTTCGATTCCGCGGTAGACCTGACTTTCCTCGCCGAGTGGCACTACGACGACCGCGGACGCCGTGCGACGACCGTATGGGCGAACGACCTGTTCGTCATGGGCGTGCTTGCGCTCAACGATGTCCAGAGCACGGAGCTCGTTGCAGGCATCCTGGGCGACCTGCGCCACGAGTCCCGGTCATTGAACCTGGAACTGAAGCGCCGCCTGTCGGATCGTTGGTCGATGCGTCTGGAAGGAATCGTAAACTTGAGCGCCGACCGGCTGGACTCAGCTTCTTCGGCGCGGAGCTGAAGTTCGGCCTCTGATGGTGTCCCGAGAAGGGGTCGATCGACCGTCCATGCAGGGGCATGCAGCTTGATACAGCCAGGCGCCAAATTCCTGCGGAAGATCGCGGTTGTCGGGAGGGGAACCGCAGGGTCGCTCGCGGCCGCCAGCGTATCGCGTCTTCACCCCGACCCCGACCACGAGCTGCACCACATCTACGATTCGCGCATCCCGGTCATCGGCGTGGGCGAAGGCAGTTGGCCGAGCCTGGTTCAGGAATTGCACCAGCTGACGAATCTGCGGCATGAAACCGTCCAGCAGCGCCTGAAGGGAACCCGCAAGTACGGCGTCACATTCGAGGGGTGGGGCCGGCGCCATCGGGACTTCACCCACTATTTCACACCGCAACAAGTGTCCTACGCCTATCATCTTTCCGCAGACATGATGGAGGAATTGCTGCGCGAAAGTACGCGCGCGCACCGCATCGACGCGAGAGTTCTGAATATCGCGAGGGTGGAGGGCGGCGCCGAAGTCGAGTTCGAGGGCCTTGCACCGGAGCGCTACGACCTGGTCTTCGATGCCCGCGGGTTTCCAAGAGACCTCCATCCCGACCGGCACATCGATATCTCTTTCATCCCCACCAATACGGCTGTCATCCGCCGCTGTCCGGCAATCGTCGAAGCACGGAAGGATGGGCCGATCATGCAGCATACCTACACCCGTGCGGTTGCGCGGCCGCACGGGTGGATATTCATCATTCCGCTTACGGTGCACACGTCCTACGGGTACATCTTCAACGGCGATGTATCCGCCTTGGCTGACGTCGAATCGGATTTCGACGCGTTCCTTGAAACCGATGGCGTATCGGAATTCGAGCAGCGCGCTGTCATTCGGTTTCCCAATTTTATTCACCGTCGGATATACGATGGCGCGGTAGCCCGCATCGGCAACGCGGCGGCCTTCATCGAACCACTTGAAGCAACGGCGATCGTGTCCGCCCAGTTGCAGATCGGGATGGTTCTCAACATACGTTTCAACCGTGCGATAGAGCATCTTGAGCGCGACGCGCCGGTGGTCAATAGATTTCTCATGAACAACATGCTGTGCTACAGCCTGTTCGTCGGTTGGCACTATTCCTGTGGCTCCATTTACGACAGTAAGTTTTGGCGCCGCGCTCGCGACCGCGTTTGGCCGCAATTCCGCAAGGCGGCGGATCCCGAGGCGGTGGACTGTGCGGCGCTGAGCAGGTTCGACGACATGATCGAGCTTCTGCACCGGCCGGTCATCGACAAGGCGGACTGGGATCGGATGTGCGGCGTCCCTCTAACCAGCTATGCCCAGATGTCCCAGGGCCTCGGCTGCTAGCGGCGACCCCGGGGTGCGTGGACGGGACTCCTGCGATCGTCGCAAGGACACGGACGCGCGGCTGGTGCGTTCATTCGGGGTCGGTATTAGAGCGAGACCGCTCCCGAAAGCACCATGAATACGTAGGCCTTGGCGTGTTGCAGCCGCTCGCCGGATATGACCAGCTTTATGTGGTGAATACCGCGCAGCAGCACGTAACGACCGGACTTTGCAAAAAGCGTCGTCGGCTTCGAAACCCATCCGGCAAGCGCCGCAAGCTTTTCCGGGACGACAATGTCTTCATGGCTCAGGGCCTTTAGGAACGGATCCCAATCGGTCAGGCCGTCAAGCCAATAGCGTGAATCTTTCGTATATCTCTGCTTGACGATGAGCGTGAGGCCGAGCGTCGGACCGAGACTCTGCGCCCGCACGTCGATATTCACCCCGCTCCGGACAATATTTGCGCGTTCCTTGAAACGGGTAATCACGGAATCGACTGCGGAGATCGCACCCGGCCAGCCCACGTCTTCAAGATAGGAACATACTTGCCGTCGCGATTCGAAGCCCATGATCGCCAGGCGTATCGCGCGCGAGCGAGACGGGAACACACCGAACGAGTCCATGCGCGTATCCGCGGGCTGCGCCTTGTAGACGCGCTCGACGTTGTCCCTTTCGGCATCGCCCGTTTCCCCGCCGACGCTGGAAACGAGCGCATCGACCACCATGGCGACATCGCCCAGCTGACTGCCGGCGCCGACGATCGGGCGTTCGCCGGGCCGAAGGAACAGCGCCGGAAACGAGTCTTCGCCGTCGCGCGTCGAGCCGGTGTCGTATTCCAGCATCAGCTTGCGGCCGACGATCTCGCGCAGAGGCGAGCCCTCGGCATCCATCTGCCCGAGCAGCCGCGCGATCGCGGTCGCGGTCTCATCCGTCCTGTCGGTTCGCGCCCGGTCTTGGAAGAACGCCGCCGGTCTGGTTCCCCTCGCCAGGGAGACGCCGAAATCCGCCTTCGGACTGCGCTCATGCAGCGGTAGCTCGAAGCCGAACGGGAGGGCCCCCATCGTAATCGGAAGCTTCCCGGCGCATTCGAGTATGCGCGTCCATCCCGGATCTCCGATGAGAACCGGGGAGATCCTGTGGCGGAAATGACCGAGCAATTGACCCATGGTGCCGCCCTCTTCTGCCAGGCGGTCCTGGGTAAGCGTGATCGCCTCGTCGATTTCCATGTCGACTCCTCACGCGACGACGGGAGCGGGATTCAGGTCGGCTTCGCCGAGAGGGTGCTCGCGGGCGCCCGTGTCCACCGGCACGTCGTACAGGCGCCCGGGAGCGAATCTTGCCCAGAAATGGCGCATGCCCGGCACGACCACCCGCGCAACGGGCATGCCGATGTCGGGCCGGGTCTGATCCAGCACCAGGAACTCCATCCCCCTGGCCTCGACCAGCGCGCGGCAATATTCCACATCTTCGCGCGTGTCCGTCGATTCGATCGCCGGATACCGGGAAGCGTCGCGGAACGGCTGGTCCTGCGCCGGCGCCAGCCAGGAACAATCGGCAAGTCGGGCGGTCTTCCACCACCAAAGCGCCAGCGGATCGTCGATTACGGGCCGGCCGTCCGCTCTCCCAGGACGCGGCAGCCAGGTAAGGCACTGGTTCAGTTCGCAAATCGCCCGCAGGGCCGCCAGACGCGGGTCGGCATGGGCGCCGGCGCCGTAAACGATGTCCTCGGTCTGGGCGTCCGCTCTGCGCGACAGCGCGACGAACGTGGGAATGCCGATATCGGAGGTAACGTCGAGCATCCACAGATCCCGTTCGTAGCGGGCGTAATAGTCCGAAGCCGATGCGAGATACTCGTCGTCGAAGCTGGACAGATGGACCGCCGGCACCCGCAGCCGGTTGTACCACCAGATGGCGAACGCATCGCGCTCGGCCAGTTCATAGAAGCCCTGCAGGATGGCTTCCTCCAGCGTGTTGCCCGCGGCGCAGCCGTTGGAGTCGGCGATCAGGTCAGCGGGGCCGCGCTCTTCGGCCGCCATGCCGTAGAGCATCGAGGTCGGCAGATAGCGATGCCTCCGCTGCGTAAGCGACCACACCGGTGTCCAGTCGATTTCGGCCTCGGGGTCGAGCCGCGGCGGCACGATGTTGTACGGGTGGCCCTTCGCGTTGATGCTCTTCGCATTGTCGAGCTGATTGTCGCTGAACAGCTGAGCATCGTTGGGATGGATTGCCTCTTCGCCGTCGCCGAACTCGATGAACCGCTTGCGGACACGGATCTCGTCTCCATGACGGGCGCCCGAATGGCGCTCGATCGCCTCGCAGAGGGCGCTGACCTTGGATTGCGCTCTCGTGCTGCCCTTGCCGGCGCTCTTGCTCCGCAGGCTGCGCCTGAGCGAACTCAAGCTCCGGCTTCTCGCGCCGAGATTGCCCCCGGCCCAGTAGACATGCAGCCACGAATCCGTCTCGTCGGTTGTGCGTGACAGCCAGGTCACGACGCCGCTGATCGGGCTCACCAGGTGGCGGTATTTCGCCAAGGTGATTTCCGGTGCCACGCTACGCGCGCCGCCGCTGTTGCGATGCGCCTTGGGACTCGCTTTCAGACATATCGGAACCGGCGGCCGATCCGGCCGACACAACGCCTCCTCTCCGCAGGCGGGGCATTGGGGCCGGCGCATGACACGATGCTTGGCACTTGCGAATGTGCCGGCATTCATCGTGATCGCGTGGTCCCCGATCGGGGCCGCCCGATCCAACACCAGCCATTTCAGGATCTCCGCGGCGATTAGCCCGCATAGGGCTTCCAGCACGGCGGGCTGGGCCGCGAACGGCTTGAACGCAGCCTCCTCCCCGGCAACGTTGCGCAGAAAACTGTCGACCTCCCGATGGCCGCGCAGGCGGGCAGCGAGGCAGTCCCAGCACGGTCCTTGCTTGTCCGCGCGAAAGACGGGGCCGAACAACGCCTCCATGCCGCGCGGTCGCACCAGCGTCCAAGGCGCTCCCGCCTCGAGCTGGCGCCGGTTCGCTTCCGCAAGTTGCGCGTCGAGATAGTCGTCGCAGACGACAACGGTGAGCGTAGGGTCGGGGCCCCCCACACGGGCGCCGCCTTCTTCCAGATACCGGATCAACCGGCGGTCGTCACCATCGACCGCGATGCGCGCCTCCTCCAGGCGCTGCTCGACCCAGCATGGCGACGCGCCGAGCGACGACCAGTACGCCGCCTGGGATCGGTCCATGCCATGATCGGCCGAGACGACATAGCCCCTGGCGGCGAGCGAAACGATGGTCGCAAGAACATCGGCGGCGGCATGGGCGCCGTCGAGGGCCGCGACGATCTCGCCTTGCGGGTGCCGACCGTCGAGCAGCGGCAGCAGATCGCCATACAGCTTGCCGTGCAGCAGGGTATTGAACGACTCGGAGACCAACAGCGTCCGCCGATCGCCGATATCGTGGAATTGCAGGTGGGGGGCAAGCGCGGGAAGCTCGACGACGTCCCGATCCGCGGGAGTCGTCTTGATCAACAGCCCGCGCCGAGGTTTGGCGTCCGTCGGCGCTGGCATCCGGAATCTCCGGACCGGAGCAGCCGGCACCTTCACGCGCGCGAAAGAAGCGTGTCGATCCGGGCGGCAGCGCGGGATGCGGTTTCGGCCACCGCCGAATTCAGCGCATCGAAATCCGCATACCCGCAGGCATTCGCCACGAGAGCCCTGACCTTCGGTCCCGCCGCGGTCGTGTCAAATCCCTCTTCGCCGATGAGGCGTGTGATGCCCTCCAAGTCCCGCCACAAGGTCGCGGCCTGCGCCAGCGGCCCGGCACCGGCGGCATCGAACACCGCCTGGGCGGTCGGCGCCGGATCGTCGAGGCTGGCATCGGCATTCGTCACCTGCAGGAATCGTGCCGCCCTCTCGACATCGTTCAGTCCGCCGCGCATGCGGGCGTAGTTGGCGACGCCCGGTTCGGCGGGGTCTTCCGTTGCCGCGCGCAGCCGGACCATCAGAGACTCGTTGGCGCCGCATTCGGCCAGGACCTCGCGCCGCGCTTCGCCGAAGCGGCGTCCGATTTCGGAATCGCCGTACTCGAACAGGCAACGCGCCCGGGTGAGGACGGGCGCGGCGCCGGACGCGGGAATCCTGCCGCGCTCGGCCAGCTCGGAAAGCGGCACGGCAAGGAGGGACTCCGTGTCGCGCGGGATGGGGGAGAACAGGAGGCTGTCCCCAGCCAGGTCGGTCAGGGTCTCTCGGAAACGCCGACATAGAGGTTCGATTCCCCCCGGTCGCCAGCCGTCATGGATAAACAGAATGTCGATCATAGCGCCGGGATGAGCTTCCCGGCTGGCGAGATCGTCCAGCAAGACGACCGCGAGCCAGCCCGCGCGCGACGGTCCGACCCGGTCGACGAAATCGGCGATCACGGCGGAAACCACAATCGAAATCGACGCCTCGGGGACATTGGACAGCGCCGTCCTCGCCTCGGCGGAGGACAGGTTTCCGCGCACGACGTGCATACCGATCTGAAATGTCTTGTCGTTCGCCCAGTTTCGAACGACTTCGGCAGTTTCCTTCGCATCAACCGCGGGTAGTTCGGCGATCAGCTCCTTCATCTCGCGAACATCCATTTCGTGCGTCCAGTAGAGTCTCGCGAGCCCCCGTCGTGCAATCCTTTCGGATTCCGGATCCGGCCCGAATCCTCGCGGTAGATCGAGATCGGTAAACTCCCTCTCTTGCAAGCTATCGAGAAGCTCCGAATTGCGTTCGATCCATTTGGCGAGCCGAGGAGCAACGCCGAAGATTTCCACTATTGCCTCGAAAGCATCCGGGCGGGCGGCGGAAATCTGGCTGTCATACGCGCTCCAGTCATCGATCTCCGGATAAAAGCGCTTGCGCCATTGATCCACCAGCGGATCCATCTTCGCGAACCACCGCTTGGGCCGCAAAACGATGTTCATCATATCGGCATAGGTGCCCGGCAATTCCGGCGACTCGTCGGCGCTTCGAACCTGAAGCAGGGGATAGTGGCGCGATGCCACCGCATGATGATCCGCGTGACGTTGCATGTTGAAGAACATCCAGTTGCTGAACTTCCAGTCAGCGCTCCAGGAATGGCGTGGCATTACCTTCTCCCAACGGCCGTTGGGAAGACGGACCCGGCGCAGACCGTAATGTTGGAAATAGTTGCTGATGTTCATCGAGAAGACGCAGCATAGGCCGAGAAAGGTGAAGACCGGAATCGCCCAGACTCCGCCCATCCAGTATGCCAGTCCGAACCAGATCGCGACCGCCAAGCCGTAGCGCCAGAACGGATTGCTGTAGTGCCATCGAGGCAGATTGCGCCGCGCAAGGCGTTCGCCAACGATCTTCCAGGAATTGGTGAGGTTACTCCCAATTTCCTTTGGAAAATATCTCCAAAAACTTTCGCCCTTCGCGGCGGATCCCACGTCATGCGGCGTGCCAACCTTGGCATGGTGGACATAGACATGCTCCGTGGCGTATTGCGGGTAGGAGGCGGAGGCGAGCAGGAATTCGCCGAGCCGGCTTTCCCAGGTGGAGGGCCGGTGGATCAACTCGTGACCGATCACGAATACGGCCTGAGCCTCCATCGTGAGAATAATCGCCAGGACCACGCCTTCCCAGGTTGCCAACGACGGGGCGACGAGGATTTGCCACATGCCGAATATGAGCGTTGGCGGCCACAGCAACGCCCAGGTCCAGACCGGGAAATTGTGCCAGAGCAGACGCCGTTTCGGCGTATTCGCGGGATCCATGTTGCGTCCGTCGAGCCCAAGCGCCCGATCGAGCGGACCCGCAACGCTCATGAAGAGCAGCGGCGGCAACAACCACCAGCCGCCATATGAAGCAGCGAGATAAATCAGTGGGAAAATACCCAATGGCAGATAGTGCGGAAGGGCGTTGAGGAGTGACGGCTCGACACGCTGCGCGATGTCGGCCTTGTTCGGGTCCACGCCGCCGCCTACGGCTGCATCCTGCGCCATGGCAGCCTCCTTAGATGGGCTATCGGTCCCCTATTTCGAGATTCACCTTACCACCGGATAACCTAGCCTGCAATTCTTCAGAACGTCTTCAGGACGTCAGGATTTCGACGAGACGCGCGAGAGCTTCGATACAAAACGCAGAGGTCATGGATTCGGAGCCATGTCCTATCTGCCCGATGGTGCCCCACTTCAACGATTGGTCTCCAAAGGCGAGAAGTTCCGGCCAGCTACCGTCTTGACGTTGTGATCCCATGAACCTCTCCACGAGGCGCCTGGCATCCACACTTTCGAGGCTTCCGATATTGTAGAGGGCCGACACTGCCTGAGCGGTCTGAAGGACGTTGCCGAATTCGCTTTTGTCGTTGCGCAGGGCGAGGATACGATCCGCAACTATCGGCCATAGCCGATCGAGGGCGGGCCGTGCACGAGCCATGGCGCGGGACATCGCATAGTAGATCGTGACCGCATCTGGATACCATTTGGACAAGCCCTCGAGGTGTCCCTCGGTAATCAGAGCTGCCAGCCATCGTTGGGCGCCCCTGGTTTCGGGGCGATCGCCCAAATAGGCAATCACGTTCGCATTGACGACTGGGTCGGATTCGAGACGAAAGCGCGACACGACATCAGGCTCGTCGTCCGCCAGCATCCAGGTCGTAAAGCGACCCTCCTCGTCGCGGTTCGCAAGCATATGAGGAACGTTTCTCCCCAGAAAAATCCAGGGATGATTGCCGATGGCGAGCGAGCAGAGCGCCGTACTGTCAAGATCCGTGGGCAGATGGCGGTAGTAGCGCCACAACCCGGGATATTCGATGGTTTGGGCAAGGTAGTCCCTGGTAGAGGCGCAAATGGCCCTGGCCCGTGCTTCATCACAGCTTTCCAGCGCAAGCATGCACAGCGCGGTAACGAAAGGAGGCTTTTCGAAATGCCGTGGAATGTCCGGGTTGGCGGCATTGAAGCGGA
>JAGWAU010000084.1 GCA_021296255.1 Alphaproteobacteria bacterium
AATTCACCGTTCGGAAGCGACGTGGCTCATCCGCTCGACCTCCCGCCCTTTCTCAAAAAGCCGCGACGGTCGCCGGATTTGCCGGAAGAGGGGAGCGCGTGACGGACCGCCAGTGCGAGCCCGTCCTTGGCCGGATCCTGCTTTACGTCCACGACATCGAGGGTGTCGCCGAATTCTACGCAGTCCATTTCGGCTTCCGGATTCTCAAGGAAGAGAGTGATCGTATCGTTGAACTGGAAAGCCCTGGCGGAACTGGGAACAACATCATGCTTCACCCCTTGGGCCGCGGGCGCAAAAGCGGCCAGACCGTCGCCAAGCTAGTCTTCGACATACCTGATGTCACAGCCTTTTGCGCTCGGGCCGCCAGGCACGGGCTCGAGTTCGGCCCGATGCACGAAGGCGACGGCTACGTCTTCGTCAATGCGAAGGATCCGGCGGGGAACTCCATCTCCGTATCAAGCCGTGTCTTCCGGCATGGGCGCGAAGCGGCTGCGGACAAGGCTGCAGCCGGTCCACGCCAGACCGACCTCCAGGAAGTGATCATGGCCGCAGGTGTGCCTGCGCTCACTCACGCGCAACTGCGTCTGGGTTATGACGCGGCGTTGACGGAGACCGGTGTGCGCCTCGACATACAGGCGGTCCACGACACCTGGCTGCGCCAGGTCGCCGCCAAGAAGACCCCGCCGCGCAAGCCGTTGGGTCACTGGATCGACTTCTGCAGGCGCCGAGCAGAGGAGACGCGGGGCTAAACGACATTCACGCGCTGCGTTCGGACCTCGCCGGGCGCATCGATGTGGGCGAGGTCGTCGAAGCGCCCTGGGGCATGGACGAACTGTATGTGAGGGACCCGAACGGCAGCCTGGTGAAGTTCGGACAGATTACGTACAGGTTCAAACCTGCGAATGCCGTCCATCAATCTGTCCCCAGCAAGTGCGGGCACTGGCCCACGCCCTCGTGTCGTTCCCCGTCACGTGATCGCGTTCTGCCACGCCGATCCTCGCTTTCCTTTCCTGCGGGAAGACTCATCGCGACCGGCCGGACGACGGAACGCGCCCGGCGAGTTGATCCACTGTTTCTGCGATACCCCCGATGGAGCCTGGGCCGAGTTCCAGCGCCATGAGGAGATCCACGATCCCGAGGACTTTCTCACCATTCGCCGGGCGCTTTGGGCTGTAGACATCGGAGAAGTGCCGACGCTTCAACCCGTTCTGCCTCAAGAGGCGATTTAGCAGAGACGAAAACTCATGGCGCCAGGACACACGATGCTGATTTGTATCGTGCCTGTCGGAAACTCGCGCACAGCAGCGCGACATCTATGATCCCCTACACCAGAGAGATCGTATCGGTCCCCACCCCGGTAAAGTCGGGACTGAGGATGTGGAACCAGTCCCAAAAGAACAAAACGCCTACTAACAAGAAACCCTGGGACTGTGTGTTGGCCGCAAGATACTCACGGGTAACCGGTTGCCGACCGCTCCCGCTGTCCGCTGCTCTCTAGCGGGCGCAGCCCAAGATCACGCCCAACACGACCGCCAACGCCATCAATGGGTCGATGACGCTCCGGACCGGACTATATGGACTGGACTCGCTGGAAACGTGGTACAGAGGCTCGATGATCGTGTGGACGGCCACTATGACCCCGATGGTGATGAGCGCTACGCCAGCGATACGTCGGGTCAATCCATGGGCTCATGTCCTTTACGGAGCTCTCACTGTTGGACGACTATACGGTATGCCGGTCCGCGGAGGTGTTGGCCTGCCCCCGGTTGAGTGGTCCTGTTCCCACGAGAGGGCTGGTGACGGGTTGAGCTACAGGGCCGACCGTAGTCCATCGGCGGCTAGGTTGGCCCTCCAAAGCCGCATAGGTCCGTTTCCAGCGCCGGTGGCCCGCGTGTGGATCCCGTATGGAGTGCACCGGGGCAAGAGCCCGGCACGGCGCCATCGCTTCTCCGTAGACGCAACTGAGAGGGGACGCCAGTGTCACAACGCAAGCTCCTGGTCGCCAACCGGAGCGAGATCGCGATCCGGGTCATGCGGGCGGCAACGGAACTCGGCCTGCGCACTGTCGCGATCTACGCCGAGGAAGACAAGCTCGCCCTGCACCGCTTCAAGGCGGACGAAAGCTATCGTATCGGCGCAGATCTCGGCCCGGTCAAGGCCTATCTCGATATCGACGAGATCATCTTCACGGCCATGCGGACCGGCGCCACTCTGCTTCATCCCGGCTACGGCTTCGTCTCGGAGAAGCCCGAACTGGCCGACGCCTGCGCACGAAACGGCATCGCCTTCGTCGGTCCACCTGCCGAGGTCATGCGCACGCTCGGCAACAAGGTGACCGCGCGCGATCTCGCCGCGTCGATCGGCGTCCCCGTCGTACCGGCGACGCCCCCCCTGCCGGGGGACGAGAGTGCGTGTCGAAGGCTAGCCGAAGAGGTCGGCTACCCCTTGATGCTGAAGGCCAGCTGGGGCGGCGGCGGGCGTGGCATGCGCATCGTCGAGACGCCCGCCGAGCTGACCGCTCAGATCGATGCCGGACGCCGCGAAGCCGAAGCGACCTTCGGCAACGGCGAGGTCTACCTGGAAAAGCTGGTCGAACGGGCACGTCATGTCGAGGTGCAGATTCTCGGCGATCACCACGGTAATCTGGTGCATCTCTTCGAGCGGGACTGCTCACTGCAGCGCCGCAACCAAAAGATCGTCGAGCGTGCTCCGGCCCCTTATCTCGACGACGACAGGCGCCGAGAAGTCTGCCAAGCCGCCCTGACGCTTTGCCGGGCCGCCGACTATGTCGGGGCCGGCACGGTCGAGTTCCTGATGGATGCCGATGGCGGCGCCTTCTATTTCATCGAGGTCAATCCGCGGATCCAAGTCGAGCACACGGTGACGGAGGAAGTTACCGGCATAGACATCGTCAAGGCGCAGATCCAGATCGCCCTCGGCGGGCGCATTGGCGACGCGCGCGCAACCGGCGTGCCGGCGCAAGACGGCATCCGTCTGCACGGCCACGCCTTGCAATGCCGCATCACCACCGAGGACCCGGAGTCGAACTTCAAGCCCGACTACGGCCGTATCACCGCCTACCGCGGCGCAACCGGCTTCGGCATCCGGCTCGACGGTGGCACGGCCTATTCCGGTGCCGTCATCACCCGCTACTACGACAGCCTTCTGGAAAAAGTCACCGCCTGGGCCGCAACTAGGGAAGAAGCCATCCGCCGCATGGACCGGGCGCTCCGCGAGTTCCGTATCCGTGGCGTCGCGACCAATCTCGTATTTCTCGAGAATGTCATCAATCATCCGCAGTTCCTGGCCGATGAGGTCACCACGCGCTTCATCGACACGACGCCCGAACTGATGCACTTTCCCAGGCGTCGCGACCGCGCGACGCGCCTGCTGCGGTATATCGCCGACATCACCGTTAACGGCAATCCGGAGGTTGCCGGGCGGCCCGGGCCTTCGAGCACGGCCTTCGCGCCCGTGGTTCCTGCCTTCGATTCCGCTCAGCCGGTTCCCTCGGGCACTAAGCAGTTGCTCGACGATCGCGGGCCGGAAGGCTTCCGGGACTGGATGCTGGCGCAGCAGCGGGTACTGATCACCGACACGACCATGCGCGACGCCCATCAGTCGCTACTGGCAACACGCATGCGCTCCTACGACATGGTGGCGGTCAGCGAAGCCTACGCATACCGCCTGCCGCAGCTCCTCTCCCTGGAGTGCTGGGGCGGCGCCACCTTCGATGTCGCCATGCGATTCCTCAAGGAGGATCCCTGGGACCGCTTGATCGACATTCGCCGGCGGATCCCGAACATCCTGCTGCAGATGCTTCTGCGCGCCTCCAACGCCGTGGGCTACGCCAACTATCCCGATAACGCGGTGCGCTACTTCGTGGAGAAGTCGGCCGATGCCGGTGTCGATTTGTTCCGCGTCTTCGACAGCCTCAACTGGGTCGAGAACATGAAGGTCGCGATCGATGCCGTTCTGAAAACCGGACGGCTCTGCGAAGCGGCGATCTGTTACACCGGCGATCTCTTCGACCAGCGCCGAGCCAAATACGATCTCGACTATTATCTCTCCATGGCTCACGAGCTGAAGCGGGCCGGCACGCATATTCTCGGCATCAAGGACATGGCCGGCCTCTGCCGTCCCGAGCAGGTCCGCATCCTCGTGCAGAGACTGAAGGAAGAGACCGGCCTGCCTGTCCACTTCCACACTCACGACACTTCCGGCATCTCGGCCGCCACGGTGCTCGCCGCCTGCGAAGCCGGCGCGGATGCCGTCGACGCTGCGATGGATAGCTTCTCGGGCCTCACGTCCCAGCCCAATCTCGGATCCATCGTCGCGGCGCTCGATGATAGCGGCCGAGGCAGCGGCATAGACCCAGCCACCGTACGCGCCTTCTCGGACTATTGGGAAGCGGTCCGGGCGCAATACGCGGCCTTCGAGCCGGACCTGCGTGCCGGCGCCTCGGAGGTCTACCTGCACGAGATGCCGGGCGGCCAGTTCACCAATCTCAAGGAACAAGCGCGCGCCCTGGGCCTGGCCGACCGCTGGCACGAGGTCGCACACATGTACGCCGAAGCGAACCGGCTGTTCGGCGACATCGTGAAGGTAACACCCTCCTCGAAGGTGGTCGGCGACATGGCCCTCTACATGGTGGCGAGCGGAGTGACGCCCGAGCAGGTCCTGGATCCGGACGTGGAGATCGCCTTTCCCGCCTCCGTAGTTTCCATGTTGCGCGGCGAGCTCGGCCAGCCACCGGGCGGCTGGCCGAAACGGATTCAGACGAAGGCGCTACGAGGCGAAGCACCGATCGTCGGAAGACCGGCTGATCACATGCCGCCCATGGACCTCGATGCCGAACGGAACAAGGCCGAACAGGCCGCCGAACGGCTGGTATCTGACTGCGAGCTGGCCTCCAGCATCATGTATCCTTCAGTCTTTGTCGATTATACCCGGCACCGCCGCAATTTCGGGCGCGTCGACATTCTCTCCACGCCGGTCTTCTTCTACGGCATGACCCCCGACCAGGAGATCGCTGTCGAGATCGACGCGGGCAAGACGCTGGTCATCCGTCTGATGGCCGTTGGTGAAGTCGACGAGCGGGGCGAGCGCGAGGTCTTCTTCGAGCTCAACGGGCAGCCGCGCGTCATCACGATGCCGGATCGCAGCGTCGTCCCCACGGCTGCGGCCAACGAACGCGCCGACCCGGATGACCCGAACCAAGTCGCCGCCCCCATGCCGGGCGTGGTGTCGACACTGGTGGCGTCAGTCGGGCAATCCGTCGGCGCTGGCGACCTCCTCCTGACCCTGGAAGCAATGAAGATGGAGTCGTCTATCACCGCCCCGGTGGCCGGCACGGTTTCGCGTCTGCCCATCTCCGTCGGCAGCGTCGTCGACGCCAAGGACCTCCTGGCGGTGATCCAGCCTGCCGCGTAGGGCATCTTCAACTCGTCGCGGCGCCACAGGCGCTCAACCTGCTTGTCGTCCACCTGCCAGCTGGCGTCGCGTAGCGAGGCGGCGTCGCGTAGCGAGGCGGCGTCCCGCCGGGACCCGTCACAGCCAAAGCGCGTAGTCAAGTCGATGATGGGCGCGCTCAGCGCCGCTCCGTCATCGGCTGTCCTCGGCGGCTTGCGCCGGATCGAGAGAACGAGGTTCGGTACCCGGCGATTTCGTCTTTCCGGATTCAGCCGGCGTCAGCATCGAGCCTGTAGACGATGATCCCGCTATCGACCCAAGGCCACTTACCGAATCGCACCTGAATCGGGGCCACATGGCCGTCATGGTGACGGAGCACCCTCAGGCACCGAAGGAAGCAAGCGCCTCGGCCCTGGACGGGTGAATGGGAATGATCTGGTCGAAACCGCTAGTCCTGAAAATCTACGAAGCTGATCCGACATGGTATAGAGCCCGGCGAGACGGGTTTCACACGGCTACAAAGACGTACAGCGGGAGATGTCCTGATGTTCACACGACTGCCTGTTCTCCGCCGGCGGCTTGTCGTGGGATTGTTCCTGGCGGCGGGTTCGTGGTGTCCGAGCGTGAGTGCTGCGGGAGGGTTCCACGCCGCGCTCGCGCTCGAACGGAGTTTTGCCGACGTGGACTACGAAAAGTCGGTCGGGTTCGATTCGCCGTTCTCCGCCATGACCGCTCGCGACGGCACGCGGGAGCCCGTGGACGCGCTCAAGGCAACCATTGGATACCGCTGGCCGGTGTCAGGCCGACTGTACCTCGCTGGCGAGATCGAGGGCGCATTCTACCTCGACGACGAGACCGGGGGGTTTCTGGAGGGCACCGGAGAGGGCGACACCGACGTCTGGCCCGGGACGTGGACTCTCGAGAGGCGCCGTGCTGTCGGTCTGAACGCGCGTCTGGGGTATATCCCCGATTCGCTGGAGTTCCTGGGCACGGAGCGATCGCTTTACCTGTTCGCGGGCACCCGCTGGATCGACACCAACATTGAGGCGGAGCACCTCAACCGGCGCCTGGGCATCGCCGGATCGAGACGTACAGACCACACTTTGAATCCATGGCTGGTAGGGCTTGGCATCGAGTTCGGCGGCGGCGAAAGCCGTTTCGACTTGCGGCTTGGCCACGCAACCTATGATGTCGATTTCGGTTTCGGCGGTGCCGCTGCGGACGATCCAAGGCTCGGCTACGCTTTCGATGTCCGGGAATGGAGCGTGACCCTGGGTTACGTCGTCGCATTCGGCGACTGACCCCCATCAGCCAGCATAAATCCTATCGCTAGTGAAACCGGTATCTAGATGGATGGCGCTAGTCCTAGCGATATCATATGGCCAAACTTTCCTTCTGCGAATTATCCCCATCCCTAGCCCCAATACTGTTCACTTAGGTATTGATCGGTGCTATAGTCGTGGGCCTGTGAACGGGGCAGGGGTCAGGCCGATGTCACGCA
>JAGWAU010000085.1 GCA_021296255.1 Alphaproteobacteria bacterium
TCGCGAGTTCCTCGCCGCCGAATACTCGATTGCCGACATGGCGACGTGGCCCTGGCTCCTCCCCTACAAGATGTTCGGGCAGTCTCTCGACGCCTATCCGAACGTCGTCCGGTGGCACGAGGCGATGAAGGCGCGCCCCGCCGCCCGGCGGGGAGTCGACGTGGGAAAGGAATGGCGCCGGACGGAGCCGCCGAGCGAGGAAGAGCGCCGGATCCTCTTCAGCCAGACCGGCACCGCGAGCCCGGCGTGACGGCAGGTCACCTTGCCTCGCGCTGCGCTATGATACGGGCACCCATATTGATGGATACGGCAACCCGTACATGAAGACGACGATCCAGATATCGGATGAGCTCGTAGCGCAGGCGAAGGCGTTCGCGGCGCGGGAACGAACCACCCTTCGCGTCGTCATCGAGCAGGGTATTCGGCTCGTTCTCCGCGAAGCGAGATCTTCCAAGCAGTTCCGACTTCGCGACGCGAGCGTCGGGGGCAACGGACTCCAGGCGGAATTCGTGGGCTCCGACTGGGCACGGGTCCGGGATGCCGCCTATCGGGGCCGGGGAAGTTGATCGCGATCGACACCAATATCCTGGTCTACGCGCATCGTTCGGACTCCGAGTGGCATTCGCGCGCAAGGAGCTGCCTGCGCTCCCTCGCCGAAGGCCGAGGCCAATGGGGGATCCCATGGGCTTGCCTGCACGAGTTCCTGGCCATCGTCACCCATCCCCGGATCTACGACCCGCCATCCGCAATCGAAGCCGCCGTGGATCAGGTAGACGCCTGGCTCGAGGCCCCCGGGACAGAACTGCTCGGAGAGAGCGGAGCCCACTGGGAGCTTCTGAGCGAGACTCTGTGCCACGGACGGATCCAGGGCCCAATCGTGCACGATGCGCGGGTTGCATCGACCTGTATCGGGCACGGGGTCACCGAGTTGTGGACGGCCGATCGCGACTTCGGCCGCTTTCCCCGCCTTCAGGTACGAAATCCCCTCATCGAGGAACACCCTGACCCGTGCCTGGCGCGCAAGTCTTCCCGATCTCTTGGCTAGCCCGGCAATCTCACCAACTTCTTGGCTCGCGGACGCGGATTTACTCGCTGTGACAAGGCGTACTCCCTCAAGCCGCTTGCGCCAGCGTTAGCGCTAGTGTCGGCTACGCTTTCAGCAGCGCGTACGCGCTCTTTCGGTCCGCGCACCGGGTCACCGCAGCGTTTCAGCGCCCTCGCGACGAAATCTGTGAAGCATGCGCGCTAGCCGCGACCCCGAAGTGACGAGCGGCCCCCCGCTCGTCGAGATGCGCGACATCCACAAGTCGTTCGGTGGCATCCACGCGGTCGAGGGGGTCTCGATCTCGGTCATGGCCGGCGAGGTCGTTGGCATCGTCGGCCACAACGGGGCGGGCAAGTCGACCCTCATCAAGATCCTGTCCGGCGCCTACCAGATGGATGACGGCGCGATCCACGTCAACGGGAATCGGGTCAGCATCGGCAACCCCCGCGACGCCAAGCGTCACGGCATCGAGACCATCTACCAGGACCTCGCCCTGCACGACAACCTGGATGCGGTTGCGAACTTCTTCATCGGGCGCGAGATCCATACCCGGTACGGAACGCTCGACAACGCCGCGATGGAGCGCGCGGCGCGCGAGGTCATCAACCGGATCAACCCGAGCTTCGTGTCGCTCCGGGATCCGGTGCTCAGCCTTTCGGGCGGGCAGCGCCAGTCGATCGCCATCGCGCGCGCGGTGTACTTCAACGCCCGGCTCCTCATCATGGACGAGCCGACCGCGGCCCTCGGACAGCGCGAGACGCGCGCGTTCAAGGAGCTCGTCCTTCGGCTCAAGTCCGAGGGGATTGGCATGCTCGTCATCAGCCACGACATCCACGACGTGTTCGACATGTCCGACCGCATCACCGTGATGGCGAACGGGCGGCAGGTGGGAACGCGCCGGACCGCCGACGTTACCAAGGATCAGGTCCTCGGCATGATCATTCTCGGGAAGCTGCCGGAAGAGGGAACCGAAGAAGATTTCGCTCAGCTTCACTGACCTCGCCGGCGCGGAGTCGGGAGGTCTCCAGCGGGAGGCACGACAACCATGTCTTCGCCGGCGGAAACGTTTTCGGGCCCGCGCGATTCGGAATCGGTCAAGAGCCGATGGCACTCGACGCGCGCGCAGTTCTTCGGGATCGGCGCGTTCTACATTGCCGTCGTGGTCTTCTTCACCCTCACCTCGGACTATTTCTTCAGCTATTCGAACGCGCTCAACATCCTGACCAACGTCACGGTGATTGGAATCGTCGCGCTCGGGCAGACCCTCGCGATCGTGTCGGGAGGCTTCGACCTCTCCGTGAGCGGGGTGGTCCCGCTCGGAGCGGTGACCTTCGTCATCTTCAGCAACGCGGAGATGGCGACTCCGGCCGCGATGCTGTTCGCCATGCTGGTCGGAGCGGCGGTCGGCGTCTTCAACGGGCTGATCGTGACCAAGGTGGGCATCAATCCCCTCATCGCCACCCTCGGGACCCTGTCGATTACCGCGGGCCTCGCGTATGCGCTCTCGAACGGCGTGACGATCCCGATGAAGAACATCGACGCGGGTGTGCTCGCCGAGCGCACCTGGGGCCGGGTCCCGTACTACGTCGTCACCTTGATCGGGCTCAGCCTGATCATGTGGTTTGCGATGCGCTTCACCGTTATCGGCCGCCGGATCTACGCGATCGGCGGTAACCGCGAGGCAAGCCGCCTCGCCGGACTTCGGGTCGACGAGATCACGATTGCGATCTACGCGACCTGCGCCGGGTTGGCCGCGTTTGCCGGCGTGGTGGTTTCGAGCCAGCTCCTCGCGGGGTCGGCGACGGTCGGGGCCGACGCCGCGCTGACATCCATCGCCTCGGTGATTCTCGGCGGCGCGGCCCTGTTCGGCGGAGTCGGCGGGGTTGGCGGCACCCTCCTCGGAGTGCTCGTGCTCGGCACGATCGCCAACGGCATGGCGCTGCTCATGGTGCCGGCCTTCTACCAACAGATCGCGACCGGCGTTATCCTGCTTCTCGCGGTCGGTTTCGGACGACTGCGGGCGGTCATTTCAGGCTAGAAATACTGCGGCAAGGGCCGCTCGCCGAATACTCAGGAGCAATGCAATGAAGAACCAGGGCAAGCAATCAATCACGCGGCGCGAGATGCTCACGCGGCTGACCGCTCTCGGATTCACGGTCCCGGCGGCCACCGCGTTGATCGCGGCGAATGGCCGGCGCGCGAGTGCGGCCGACCCCATCCGGATCAGCTTCGCCAACGTGTTCGAGAAGGGCGAGCTCTTCGTGCAGCTCGGAAACGGCATCGAGAACGCGGCCAAGCTCATGGGGTACGAGTTCAGGCGGTACAACAACGAGTTCGACAGTGAGAAGACCCTCGCGAACGCACGCCTCATGGTCCAGGACCGGCCCGACATCATCCTCGAGTACAACGGCGTCGAGGGGATTGGGCAGGCGCTCAGGCGGATCTTCGACGACGCGGGTATCCCGTTCATCGCGATCAACGTCCCCATCCCCGGGGGGCACTGGTTCAATCTCGTGAACAAGGAGATCGGCACCGACACCGCGAATGTCGTGGTACCGATCGCGAACGCGAATGGGTGGACCGGCAACGACACGACGGCCATCATCATCCAGGCGTCGGCCGCGGGGGTGGAGGTCAACGACTGCGTGCGCTACTTCTATGTCACCGCGGCCGAGACCATGGAAGGGATGACGAAGGTCAAGCCCGACGAGATCACCGCGACCACGACAACGATTGGCGACACCGGGATCCAGGTGGACGGCGCGGGCGCATTGGAGGAGAGCTACACGGCGGTCAAGAACGCGCTCCAGACGTTGCCGGCCGACCGCCACATCCTGCTCTATTCGGTCAACGACGACTCGACGCTCGGGGGATGGCGCGCGATTACCGAGGCGGGCCGGCAGGACAACACCATCGTGGCCGGCCTCGGCGGGTCCGTCGCGGCGCTCGGCGAGCTTCGCAACAATCCGCAGTGGGTCGCGGAGGGCTCGGTGTTCGCGACGCACTGGGGGCAGTACCTCATCGCCATGGCGACGGCCGTCCTGAACGGCGTTGAGCCGCCGCCGCTCACCAAGTGCCCCCAGCTCATTCTGACGCCGGACAACGTGGACAAGTACTACGATGCGGAAGGCAAGGTGCAGCTTCTCCCGCCGCTCGTCCCCGAGAACGAGTACCTGAGGGACACCGGCGTCCTGCAGCAGTTCAACAACGTCGAAGGCCTCATCGGGTGAGCCGCGGGAAGGGCATCGCGCCGGGAGACCGCCGGTGACCATCGGCATCGGTGCGTACGGGCCCAACGCGGGGCGCGCCGTCTTCGATGCGTTGGCGGCGGCCGAAAGAGTCGGCGCCGGCGCCATCGGTGGATTCGTCACCTACGCGGCGATCGGCGAGAATGGCGAGGACTGTCGCTCGGAGACCCAGCGGGGCGGGACCTCGACCCTCTTTACCGAGGGCGAGACCACGGGGGTCGAGCCGCCGGAGGACTTCGCGCGCGCGCGGGTCGCTGGGGTCATCTCGAGCGGCCCCGATCGGCCCCCACCACTTGCGCAATACGTGCCGGCGGATTCGGCCGGCGGGCTCGTGACCGGTCACCGGATCCCCCCGACCACCGGCGTCAACGGAAAGCCGATGAATCGGGATGTCCTCGAGCGGCTGGTGGATGGAGACCCGGCGGTCCGGGCCATTGACGAGGTCGTGGGTTCGAATCCGGAGGCCGACTGCGGGCTCATCGCGATCGACATGGCGGGGGGCGTGCACTGCCGGAACACCGAACGCGTCCTCCGGCGGCCGGACGTCGGGACCGCGCTCCGGCGCGACGAGGCGAGCGGAGCGGTGGTAGCGGTGCTGCACAACGCGATTCGGCCCTGGCCGGTGCTCGCCGAGCTGGTGGCCGCCGTCGCGATGGAGACCATGGTCGGCGAGGTCGAACCCAGGGGTTGGGTCACGATCGAGGCGGGGACCCCGATCGGATTGGGGCCCGAGAACGCCGTCCACTGCGATCCTTCGGGCGTGGCGGAACGGGTTACCACGACCGATCCGGCCATAGGGGAGCGGGGGGAGCTCGGAGCGGCCATCTACCTTGCGAGTGCGGTCTACGTCGGCGGCGACCTGGTCGGCCGCACGACGTTCGAGCCGATCACGTCGATCGAGAACGGGCGGTTTGCCGTGCTGAGCGGCAAGGCGAGCCTTCGCATGAGCTATCGCTGATCGTTCTCGCCCGCTTCGGGCGGATCGTCCAGTCCATCAAGGAGCCTTCCCATGAGTGAAGCGCCGGAGCGCTACGACATCGTCGTCCGTGGCGGGATGCTGATCGACGGCACCGGGGCGCCGCCTCGTCGTGTGGACGTCGCCATCTCCGGCGACCGCATCGTGGCCGTCGGGGACCTCGGCGCGGTCGCGGGCGAGCGCGAGGTCGACGCGAGGGGACGGGTGGTGGCGCCCGGCTTCATCGACGCCCACACCCACGACGACCGGGCGCTCCTGTCGGACCCCGACATGACGTTCAAGGCGAGTCAGGGCGTGACGACGGTGGTGATCGGAAACTGCGGCTCCAGCTTGGCGCCGCTCGCGCCGGGTCGTCCCACTCCGCCGCCCCTCAATCTCTTCGGCGGACCCGAGTGGTGGCGTTTCCCGACCGTGGAGTCGTACGTGGACGAACTCGCGCGGGCTCCGGCCGCGATCAACTCGGCCATCCTGGTTGGCCACGCGACCCTTCGGACCGGCGTGATGGACGATCTCGACCGGCCGGCCACCGACGCCGAGACCGCGGTGATGCAGGAGCGGCTCGAGGAAGGCATGGCGGCCGGTGCGATCGGCTTCTCCACCGGCCTCTTCTACCCCCCGAACCGCGCGGCTCCGACCGACGAAGTGGTGGCGCTCGCCGAGGTCGCCGCGCGGGCGGGCGGCATATACACCACCCACATGCGCGACGAGCACGACCACGTTCTCGACTCGCTCGACGAGGCATTCGAGATCGGCTCCCGGGCGAAGCTCCCGGTGGTCGTGTCGCACCACAAGTGCGCCGGACCGAGGAACTTCGGCCGTACCCGGGAAACGCTTGACAGGATCGACGGCGCTCGCCGGAATCAGGAGGTGGGTCTCGACGTCTATCCCTACACGGCCGGTTCGTCGGTGCTCCTTCCCGACCTCATCCAGGACTCCGCGCGGGTCCTCATCACCTGGTCCGAACCGTACCCGGATACGGCCGGCCGCGAGCTCGAGGCGATCGCCGCCGAGTGGGGCCTCGACATCTACGCGGCCGCCGATCGGCTCCAGCCGGCTGGCGCGGTCTACTTCATGATGGACGAGGAGGATGTGCGCCGGGTCCTCGCCTACCCGCACTCGATGATCGGGTCGGACGGAAGTCCCCACGACGAGAGACCGCATCCCCGGCTCTGGGGCACGTTCCCCCGGGTCCTTGGACACTACTCGCGCGAGCTCGGGCTGTTCCCGCTCGAGATCGCGGTGCACAAGATGACCGGTCTCCCCGCCGCCCGATTCGGCCTTGCGGACCGCGGGATCGCTCGGCCGGGCGCGGCGGCCGATCTCGTCGTCTTCGACCCGGCGGCCGTCATCGACCGGGCGACCTACGACGAGCCTGTGCAGCCGGCCGCGGGCATCGACCTCGTGCTGGCGAACGGCCAGGAAATCTGGGACGGAGCACGCTCGACCGGTGCCCGCCCGGGCCGCGTGCTGCGCCGCGACTGACCGACCTTCGCTCCCGCGCAGGCTGGCGGCCCGCCATGTCTAGCCCGGAAATCTCACCAACTTCTTGGCTCGCGGACGCGG
>JAGWAU010000130.1:0-1602 GCA_021296255.1 Alphaproteobacteria bacterium
ATGAACGATGGCCGGAACTGACGGAACAGCAGAAGACGGCTTCGCTTGAGAAAATACAACAGACACCATTCTTCCGGTTTATCCTGAATGAAACCCTGGGCGGGATATACCAGCACCCCCTCACCTGGGAACTGTTGGGATTTGAAGGCTCGTCCCTGGAGTTCGGCGGCTACATCAACA
Source organism: Alphaproteobacteria bacterium (assembly GCA_021296255.1). GTDB lineage: Bacteria > Pseudomonadota > Alphaproteobacteria > UBA2966 > UBA2966 > UBA2966. The sequence goes on from JAGWAU010000130.1 coordinate 181, forward strand.
GGGGCCTGGACGATATTGACTGGCTGCCTGAATAGCTTGAGATATTTGGGGTCAGAGTAAAAATACAATTGCTATGTGGGAGCAGTTAAGTTATTGCTGGGTATTTTTACTCTGACCCCAAATATCCAAATACCCGGTATGGAGATGGAATGAGACAATTCTCACTGAATGACGGCTCCGTGGTTGTAGTCATCGGCTCCGGCGCCGGCGGCGGGACAGTGGCCGACGTGCTCTCCAACAACGGAGTTGACGTTGTCTGCCTTGAAGCCGGCGGACGGCTGGATCCCGCCGATATTGTCACCAACGAAGCGGAGATGTTCGGCAAGCTCACCTGGCTGGATGAAAGACAGGGCAGCGGTATTGCCCCGCCCCCCTTCCCCGTCTGGAACTGCAAGACCGTGGGCGGTACGACCGTACACTGGACCGCGACCAGCGTACGCTTGTCCGAACATGAATTTCACGCGCGCAGCCACTATGGTGATATGGCAGGTACGGCACTGGCCGACTGGCCGGTGACGCTTGCCGATCTTGAACCCTGGTACTCGGTCGCCGAAGACCGGCTGGGTGTGACCGGGACACACGGTATCGAACGGTTGCCGGCCAGCAATAATTTTCTCGTGTTCGAAGCCGGGGCAAAACGGTGCGGTTACAAGGAAATCAATACCGGCAACCTGGCCATTAACCCGGCGCCGCGGGACGGCAGGGGCAGTTGCCTGCAACTGGGGTTTTGCACCAGTGGCTGCGCGGTGGGAGCGAAATGGTCGACCCTGTATACAGACATTCCCTCGGCGGAACAAAGCGGCCATTTCGAATTAAGGACTGAATCAATGGCGGTAAAGCTGAACCATGACAACAATGGCAGGGTAACCGGGGCAAGCTGCATACCCAGGCCGCCCGGGCGGTCTGCGTAGCAGGAAATACCGTTGAGACGACCCGGTTGCTGCTGAACTCCCGATCCGGACAATTCCCCGACGGTCTGGCGAACCGCAGCGGCCAGGTAGGCAGGAACTACATGCGGCACGTCATGGCAGGGGTGGTCGGGGTAATGCCCGGGCAGGTCAACCTGTATCGCGGCGCGCACCAGGCGGGAATTATCTATGACGAGCGCCGCCATGACGAGGCGCGCGGCTTTTCCGGTGGTTTTTTGTTTGAGACGGTAAATTTTACGCCGGAATCCATGGCCCGGTTTCTACGGCCGGGAGGCTGGGGAAAGGAATACGCGAAACTGCTTGAGCAGTACGAGCGGATGGCAGCCATGCTAATCGTGGGAGAGGACCCGCCGATGGCCGGTAATTCGATAAGCCTGCACCCGACGCGCAAGGATCGCTACGGCCTGCCTGTGCCGGTCATCCACTACGAACATCACGACAACTCGAAGAAGATGCTGCGCTACGGATTGGATCGGGGACGCAGGGTATACGA
>JAGWAU010000130.1:1773-2082 GCA_021296255.1 Alphaproteobacteria bacterium
CGCTGGCGTTGCGGCAGGCGGAGTACCTGGTCTCGCAGGTACAGTCAAATTCGATTTAGCCGAAGCTAGCCGGGGACAGAAGCCGGCCTGGGACAGATTTAAATCTGTCCCCGTGCTACTTGGCTTTCTGTTCCCGGCGCCGTTTTTCTATATCCTCCAGCAAGCGCTCGCGTTCGCTGCCCACGGTGTTGCCGCCGCGATACTCGGTGCCGTCTTCCGTTACGATCAGCTTCCAGTCCATCTTGTGACCGCCGTCCCGCGCCGGGTTGCCGGTGATCTCAATCACGTCACCGGGTTGCAGCGTATCCT
>JAGWAU010000086.1:0-7295 GCA_021296255.1 Alphaproteobacteria bacterium
TATCTGCCGTAAGGCGCGCAAGGAAGGAAATAGGGCAGGAGGAGGCCTTGACTTAGACAACCCGAATACAGAAGCGCGGGGACTAGGCCGCCGACGGCCAGGATGCTGATGGAGGCGAACGGCCCGATGCCGCCCTGAAGGTGATTGAGGATCATGGTGTCCACCATGCGCATGTCGCGGTTCAGCATCTCGCGCATCCAGCGGATACGATGTTCCTGGATCACGCCCATGACCGATTTGTGCCGCAGCCGCTCGCTGTCCGCGATCTGGCTGTAACCAACCCAAAGGCCGAAAAACCAAAGGATCGCGGCAATATCTGCGGGGGTGAGAAAAGGCATCATGAAGTCAACCTCCCCAGGATGTCGCCGGAGCCCGCGGTCTCGATCCCCGGAGGCGGGCCGATTCCAACCGAATATTGCTCACTCCGAGCGTACGGGCGCGTAGGCGCATGCGTCGACCGCCCGCGGTCTTCGTCATCATTCGAAGTCGGTGCGGCGGAGCCCCGATTGGCGGATTATCGACAGCAGCGTGCCGGGCCGCAGTTCCCGGTGATCCGGTACCGGTACCGGGACCGTGGTCGTCTGGCCCGCCTGCACCCTCTGCATCACGATGTGGCTGCCGCGCCGTCTCACGTCACGTGAAGCCGTGGGATTCGAGAATGCGGCATACCTCCCAGCCCGACAGGACCCGCAGCCTAGGCAACGGCTACCTCGACGTGGGTGACGTAGAACCCGCTCCGGGTCCGCCGCTCGACTTCCTCCGCGGACGCGGTTTCGAAGAACAGGGTCAACGCTTCCTGGAGGTTCTCGCGAGCTTCGGCCACGCTGTCCCCCTGGCTGGCAACATCCACCTCGGGACAGAGCGCGACATACCCGTCGCCGTCGCGTTCGACGATGGCCGTCAACCGCCTGTTCATGCTTGTTATCCCCGCCTTCCCCCGAAGCCCGCCGGAGATGACGGAATCTGACACCATTCTTTGCCGACAACAATGACGTTTGTACCCCGATCAGTTGAGAGGCCGCTGGATGAGGTCGGGCACGGCGTTAGCCCGGATTTCTCACCGAGGGTAGGTGCATCGGGGCTCTGCATGTGAGAAAGTTCTTTTGCAACAAAGACTTGCCCGGTTGCGGAGGAGCTCCCCGATGCGCACAGAGTGTACCCCGCCTTCGATGCGATTTGCACGCCTGAAGGGACGTGACGTTGTGGCCGATTTCGGCGGCGGCGCGATGACCTCGAACGCCGGTGCGCTGTTGCTGGGTGCGACGGATCGGGCGATCGGTCTGGTGGACCGTTTTGCCGGGTGTTTTTCCGACGGTCGCGCGGCGGGTTGTGTGGTGCATGACGTGGCGACGCTGGTGGGTCAGCGGGTATTCGGGATGGCGCTGGGCTACGAGGACCTGATCGGCCACGACCCTGTTCTGGGTGCGGTTCTGGGCCGGCTGGAGGCGCGTCGGCGGGATTGTGCGCCGCTGGCGGGCAAGTCGACGCTGAACCGTCTCGAGCACGCGCCGGCGGGGGTACATCGCTATCGCCGCGTCGGCCACGACGCGGCGGCGATCGAAGCGCTGTTCGTGGACCTGTTTCTCGATGCCCATGAGCGGGCGCCGGAGCGGCTGGTGCTCGATCTCGACGCCACCGACGATCCGCTGCACGGCCGCCAGGAGGGGCGCTTCTTCCACGGCTATTACGACTGCTACTGCTACCTGCTGCTCTACGTCTTCTGCGGCGACCACCTTCCGGCGGCGAAGCTGAGGCGGTCCGACATCGACGCCAGCGCCGGCGCGGTCGAGGAGGTGGAGCGGATCGTCGGGCAGATCCGTGTCCGCTGGCCGGCGGTAGAGATCGTGCTCCGCGCCGATTCGGGCTTCGCCCGCGAGCCGCTGATGGCCTGGTGCGAGGACAACGCTGTCGACTATGTCTTCGGCTTGGCGCGCAACGCGCGGCTGGCGGCCCGCCTGCAACCGGTTCTGGACCGGGCCGAGGCGCGCTCGCGGGAAAGCGGCCAGCCGGCGCGCCTGTTCGCCGAGTTCCGCTACCGCACGCTGAAGACATGGTCGCGCCCGCGCCGCGTCGTCGGCAAGGCGGAGTGGCTGCCGCGCAGCGCCAACCCGCGCTTCGTCGTCACCTCGCTGAGCCCGACCGTCATCGACCGGCGGGAGCTCTACGAAGGGCTCTACTGCGCCCGCGGCGAGATGGAGAACCGCATCAAGGAGTGCCAGCTCGACCTGTTCGCCGACCGCACCTCCGCAACCGCCATGCCCGCCAACCAGCTCCGCCTCTGGTTCGCCGCCATGGCCTATGTCCTGCTCGCCACCCTAAGACGCATCGCGCTCGCCGGAACCCGCCTCGCCAGAACCACATGCGGCTCGATACGCCTCAAGCTCCTCATGATCGGCGCCCAGGTCCGAGGCAGCGCTCGGCGTATCCGCATCGCCATGGCGTCCGCCTGTCCCCATGCCGACACCTTCGCCCACGCACACGCCCGATTATGTCCCTGACCCCAAGGCCGCAACCGAACCCGCCCGACAACAACAGGAACACAGACCCCGAAAACACTGCGCCACCGGCGCCAGCACTATCCCTGCGCGCTCACTCAGGCGACACCGCCACGCCAGACAGCCCGACCGAACCACAACGCAGATGACCGTCCAAAATGAACCGGTAAGAAATCCGGGCTAGACGTACACGTGACGCTCGTTGCGACTAGCTACGAGGCGCAATTCCACTGAATTCCTTTCTCCACGGTGCGTGCCGCATTCCGTCGCCTCGCGGACCTTGAAGCGCTTGAGCTGGCCGCGGCTACCGTTTTCGTGGATCTAACAACTCGCTCCCTCGGGGAGAGCAAGCCGAGTGTCGTCGGCCCACGAAGGATTGTCGAAGAGGCTAGGGCAATGGTCTCCATCTTCGCGGTGTGGATGAGTGCGCTCCTTCTCGCACCGGCATGGGCGGGGGCCGCCGGCGAGACGTCTCACGAAGCGCATGCCGGTCATCGAATGCATGACGCCCGGGCCTCAGGGGGCGAGCTGGAGATTCCGGTTCACCTGATCTCGGCCGAGGGCGTCCATGAGTCGATCGGCACGATCGTGCTGAGAGACGGACCGGAGGGCCTGTCGGTCATTCCCGACCTGCGCGGCCTCGAGCCCGGCCGCCACGCCTTTCACATTCACGAGAACGGCGATTGCGGACCGGGTGTCAGCGCCGGGAAGACGGTCGCGGGATTGGCCGCAGGGCCGCACTACGGTCACGGCTCGCACGAAGGGCATGACGGCAAGCCGTCAGGCGATCTTCCCGAGCTCGTTGCGGGGGGTGGACGGCGCCGCCACCGAAGCTGTGACGAGCGGACACTTGGCGCTGGGCGAAATCGCCGGACGGTCGATCATGATCCATGCGCACGGCGAGGACGACGCCCCGGGCGGCGGCGCCCGTCTGGCGTGCGGGGTCATTCCCGGTCTGCGGTGAACGACCGGCGTTCGTCGGCGGGGCGGACTAGACCGACAGCCCGACATATATAAGGCGACAGGAACGGCCTGGACCCAGAAAGGAAGGGCGTTGCTCGAGTCCCCGATCAGGCGAACGCTCTTGCTCGTTTTCTTCGGCGCCGTCGCCATCCTGGCGGCCCGTTCACGCTGACGGACCACGAGAGTAATTCCGTAACCGAAGCGGACTTCCTCGGGCGTCACACGCTCGTCTACTTCGGTTACACCTTCTGCCCCGACGTTTGCCCGATGGAGCTGCAGTCCATAACGGAGGCGCTGGAGCAGCTGAGGCGAAAGGCGGATGACATCGTGCCATTATTCTTCACCATGGATCCGCAGCGCGATACGTTGGAAAACAACTGGACACCAAATCTTGGAGATAGTGCCGCAATCGTAAAATGGGGAGAACGCACCATGGCCAAAGCGATCCACTCAATGATCCGGGTGAAAGAAGAAGACCGATCGCTCAATTTCTACAAAAGGGCCTTCGACCTAGATATCGCTGATCGTTTTGAGTTTGACGATTTCACGCTTGTCTATCTTCGGAATTCCGAAGCTGATTTCGAAGTTGAGTTTACCATTAATCATGAGCAGGCCGAACCGTATTCACATGGGTCGGGATACGGGCATCTGGGGGTCGCCGTAGACAATGTCGATGAAGAGCATGCCCGTTTCAAACACCTCGGGTTTGAGCCAACGAATGTGAAAGAGTTCCATCGGGATGGATTGCTGCTGGCGAAATTTTTCTTCGTGCAGGATCCTGACGGCTACAAGATCGAGGTGCTTCAGAAGCACGGGAGATATCGATAATCGCTACCTACAGCGTCCCCTGTTGAAGTTTGGGGTGTCAACGGCGGTGACCTGCCCTGTCGCTAGCCCATGATCTGTCCGATTTAGGTAGCATGTGAGTTGTCCGATCAGGTGTCTCCACGAGGAGGTGCCTTGATGACTCGGACGACATGGCTACAGGAACGAAGGATGGAGAAGTTTCAGGATGTGCTAGGGCGCTTCGAGGCGAAGCGTTTGTCGGCCGCTGGATGCGGCCGAGCTGCTGAGGATGTCGGAGCGCAGCTTCCGGCGCTACCGGCGTCGTTACGAGGAGGAGGGTCTGGAGGGGCTATTCGACCGCCGGCTCGGCAAGGCCTCGGTGCGGCGGGTTCCGGTGGACCGGGCCGAGTGGGTGCTCGAGGAGTATCGCATCCGCCATGTGGGCTGGACGGTGAAGCACTTCCACGACCATCTGCGTGATCCTAAAACACAAAGAAGCGTACAACGTGAACTTACCAACACCACCGAAAAAGGCATCGGCGGTACATTTGCAAAGCGGCAACCATGCACACCCACGCAGACATTAGCGCTTGATGCAATGGGAGCTGGCGTTTAGGCAATGCTGAAACGGCAATCGTCCGATTGCGCGTTTCGTCAAGGAGCTTCGAGCCATGATCCTGGTTGGCCGTTACCTCTCGCCCTTTGTCCGTCGCGTGGCGACGACGATGTATCTCTATGACCTGCCCTTCGAGCACCGACCGTTCGCGGTCGTGGGGGACGACCGGCAGAAGATTCGCGACCTCAATCCCGTGATCCGTGTTCCCGCGCTAATCCTGGATGACGGCGAGACCCTTATCGACAGCGGAGCCATCCTCGACTACCTGGATGAGCAGGTGGGCCCGGAGCGGGCACTCACACCTGCATCCGGAACCGAACGCAGACGGGTTCTGAAACTCATGGCCGTGGCCGTGGGTGCGGTCGAGAAAGCCACCTTAGTCGCATATGAGAAACGGTACCGCCCCGAGGAAAAGTGGCACCCACCCTGGGTCGAGATGATCTCAGAGCAGAGCCGCAGCGGTTTCCAATGGCTGGATGGCCAGGCCGGCTCGCCTTGGCTGGCCGGTTCTCAGCTCACGCAGGCAGACCTAACCACCGCGGCAGCCTATGAGTTCATGCGCATAGCCACGCCGGAACTGTTCGCCATCCTCGAATGCCCGAAGCTCGAGACCCTAAGCCAGGAACTCAGCACTCTGGAGGCATTCCGTAAGACCGTGCCGCCAGCCTGAGCGTACTGTCCGAGAAACTGCAGACGCTCGACAATTCGAACGCGACAGCACCGGATAGTGTTCGCCTACCCCTCACGCGCAGGCGATGGCCCAGACACCCTTGATCCGTTCCGGGAGGGCACGCGACAGCCAGGTCTCCCCGCCGTCCTCGGTGCCGACCACCTGACCGTGTCGCGTGGCGCACCACACGCGCTCATCGCTGCTGGGACTCGCAGCAACCGTCATCAGTGTGCTGTCCATTTCCAATCCGTGATCGAAGCGCTGCCAGCTCTCGCCGAGATCGTCACTGCGATAGAGCGAGCCAGCATCACCGTCAAACGCACGACTGAACGCGCCCAGCACAACCCTGTCATCATGGGGCGACACGCGCAGGTCACGAGCATAGGTGAGTGTAGAGAACCGATTAATGCCCACATCCTCCCAGCTCTCGCCGCGATCGACGCTCCGGAACAGTCCCATGCGACAGGCGAGGAACAGAGTGCCAGGTCGCTCACGGCTGATGGCGAGCGCGTGACAGTCCATCATGCCCTCGTGATCGGCATCGCTGACGAGGCGGCTCTTATACCGGTCGTCTTCAGCCAAGGCGAGCAGGCCCGAGTTGCAGGATGACCAGCTGTGGCCATTGTCGAGGCTGCGGATGACCCCTCCGATCTCGAGAGCCGCGTACATCTCGTACGGATGGGAGGGGTCGAGGACCACGCGCAGTATCCGGGGGGCAAAGCCCCCGTCACAGACCCCCATAGGCATGATCGTCGGCAACACCTGCCAAGTCGCACCACCATCGACGCTGCGGTGCACACCGGCATCAGTCGTCCCCACCAGCAACACGTCGGAGTCCGCGGGATGCACTGTCACCGACCAGGTGGTACCCAACCCGTCGAGGCCCAGCGATCCCCACGACTCGCCGCCATCACGGCTGCGATAGGGGCCCACCTGGGTCGCAGCGTAGACGGTACCGGGATCCGATGGATCCACTGTCAGCGCCCGCACCTCCGGCCGTTGCGGGAGGCCACGAGTAAGTCGCTGCCAGGTATTGCCGTTATCCGTGCTGCGAAAGAGCCCGAAGTCCTTCTCACTGTTGTCGGAGGCCCAGGGGCCCGCATCTATCGTCCTCCTCGGGTTTGCTACGGTATGTAGGCGCTGGTTTGAAAGAGAGTAAACTAGCAGCGCGCGACATGTGGAAACCAACATGTTTGACGCAGTACCTGCCTTTATTGTCCTCCATTGATCCGGGTCCACGGGTTCAGGCGTCTCGGTCATACGCCCTTCCGTGTCAGGACGAGATTTCCTTTCATCGCACGCTCTCTTTAGTCTCTAAGGAGATGAAAGTCGTATTGTTCTCTAGCGCGGGGTCGGGATGAATCGGATACGTTGGAGGAGGTACGCGCGGCGGCGCGCGCTTACAGAGTCTATTTCAAGAAGGACGCCAGCGAGGGGGACGGCGACGACTATCTCGTGGATCACACGTCGCTGATCGTCATGGGGCCTGATGGCGCCTACGTCACCCACTTCACGTTCGGGACACCCCCGGACGAGATCGCCGCGCAGCTCTCGGGACTGTTGGGGTGACGCAGTTCCAGCAGTCCGACCGCCCGGGCACAGGCCGGGTTGGAAGAGGCCATCAACCTGTCTGCTCTCCCATTGCCTCCCGTATCAGTGCCCGGGTGAACAGGAGTTCACTCCGCGCGCCTATCGGGCCACGTTGCGGTTCCACTGGTCGTACCACGCCGGGATGTCGACCTTCCCGTAATCGACGCGATGCTGC
>JAGWAU010000086.1:7480-20914 GCA_021296255.1 Alphaproteobacteria bacterium
CGAACGCCGCCGTGCCGACACGTTCGTCGTCGATCACCGGATGAACGAACTTCAGGTTCGTTTGCCCGGCCTTGTAGGCTCGCATGCACCACCCGAGGTGTCCGACGAGCACCCAGATGTCGTCGCTCTCCAGGAGCGTGACCCCCTCGCTCCCGCTCTTCCAGAACTTCGTTGACCTTCATCCCCCTGAGAAGATCGAACCCCGGCCGGAGTCTCCGCCATCGTCGCGGCCGGCAACGCCCGTGTGGCGCTGGATTGCAGCCGAATGAGCTATGTCAACAGCGCCGGACTGTGCGGCCTTCTCGTCAGCGCGAAGACCTGTCGGCAATTGGGTGGGAGGTTCATTGTCGCCGCCTTGAAGCTGCGTATCTGATAGCGTTAGGAGCTGTATTACAATCTGTTCGTTTTCAATCGGGGAGTTTTGCGACATGGCGGGTGACGCGTGGGCTATTGGCGGCCAGTACATGGAAAGCTGCAACTGCGATTATCTGTGCCCCTGCATCATTACCAACCCGCAGGGCCCAGCGACTCATGAAAACTGCTACGACTTGATGGTCTACCGCGTCGATGCAGGCCGTTGTGGCGACGCAATTCTCGACGGTTTGTCTTTCGCGCTGGTGATCCGCACTGGACGGATTATGGCGGACGGAGACTGGATCTTCGGCTGTGTCGTGGACGAGCGCGCCGATGAGGTCCAGCGCGGGGTTCTTGCCGCCATCGCGAGTGGTGAGGCTGGTGGGCCCACCTCGATCATTCGCGAAAATCTCGTTGCTGACTTCCGTGGCGTCGAGTTCAAGCCCATCGAGGTTACGATCGATGGGCTGAGACGCGTGACGGCGGTCTCTGGTGTGTTCGCGTTCGATGTCGAGGGCGTGCCGTCACGCCTCGGCAACGGCGAGCCCTATTTTCTCGACAACACCTCGCATCCGGCAGGGCAGCGTCTTGCCCTGGCCACGGCAAACGGAATGCGGGTTGAGGAATTCGGCCTCAATCTGGACCTGAAAGGTGTGGGCAACAATGGCCATTTCGCCCCCTTCTCGTGGCAGGGGATACTGCCGTGATGAAGTAAGCGGTCCCGTCCAGCTCCTCGGCTACACGCTCGAGGCGCCCCGCCCCAGCTGTCGAGAAAGTGAGCGATCATGGCTTCAGATAGCGTCAACTGGATTGACCCTGCCAAGGAATATCCGTTCTTCCAGCCGGAATATGGCTGGCGCGATGTGTTCGTCCGTATCAGCGCCGTCGAGAGGGCTGGCCTTACGACGTTCAGTGAAGGGCGGAAGGTTGTTCTTCGGGATCATGCCCGGCCGGAGTGTAAAGTCGGCTGCCGCTTCTCCACGAAGAAACACGTCCAATGCCCTCATATCCGTTCACACGTCCATCTTCCGCGCGGCGTGCGAATAAGAGTCTGGACGGGAACGCCGTCGGCTTCTGGGTGCATCGGCATGCGGTGTCCCAAAGGCAGGAAGACCCCTATCGGCCGCGGAGCCTCCGGAGAGTCCAATGACTGAATACATTCCTCCCGCACTGGATTGGGTGCGTAGGCAGGTGGAGTTGTATGAAGGGAGCGGAGGCACGGAGGGTACGACCCGAAAGGGATTTCCGTGCATCATCGTTACCCATGTAGGCGTGAAAACTGGCGCTATACGAAAGATCCCACTGATTCGGGTCTCAGTGGATAAGGGTTATGTGTTGATCGGGTCTTATGCCGGGAGCCCGAAACATCCGGTCTGGGTATACAATCTTCGAGCAAGCCCGAAGGTGGAAATCCGCGACCAGACCGAAGTTTTCAAAATGCGGGTTCGCGAAGTGGTGAACGATCCGGAGCGGCAGTATTTGTGGGAGGCCAGTGCCAAGGTGTTTCCGTCCTATATCGAATATCAGGCAAGAACTTCTCGCCAAATCCCAATGTTTCTCGCGGAGCCGGTCTAAGGCGCCCCCATCTAACCGGTCGGGTCGAGTGAAGCTCGAGGGCCGAGTCTTCGAGTGGACGACTGGCAACAGGACCGCAAGGCCGACCACTTGCGCCGTGAACTCATTCGTGATGAGCGAATTTCGTCTCTGCTGGATGGTTGCGAACCGACTACCTACTGCATTCTGCTTGAGGGATGGGTCGGGCACGGACGGCGCACGCAAGCGGCTCCTCCACCCTCATTCCCGCTTGAGCGCCGCACGCACGCACGTGCGAGTGCGCTGACCACCCGCTTGCGTGGCGGATCGACGGCGGTGGACGTCCCAAGCACTCAATCCACAACTGTCCGGCCCAAGGAGCCCAATTCACCATTGCCGACGCCAGGAAATCTGAGCATTGCCGATATCTCTGCCAACGATCTGGTGCCGGCTTAATCCTTACGCGGCGGCGGGTTACTCTCTCGTCATGACAAACGAACGCATCGTCCTCTACGAGAACCTGCGGGCGTGCAGCTACACGCCATTCTACCTGGCGAAGCTGACAGGCCTGTTTGAAGAGCAAGGGCTACATGTCGACCTCCAGCTGTCTCCGTCACCCCGCGAGACTGCGCAGGGTCTTGTCGAAAAACGCGCCGATGTTTCCTTCGGCGGTCCCATGCGGGTGATGATGCACCATGACGCCGCCCACGCCCGCGGCGAAAGTAGCCCGTTGGTCTGCTTCGCGCAGGTCGTCGCCCGCGATCCCTTCGTACTGGTCGGCCGCACACCAAAGCCGAGCTTCCGTCTCAGTGACTTGATCGGCTTACGCATCGGTGTCGCGGTCGATGTCCCCACCCCGTGGATGATGCTGTACGACGACCTGGATCGAGCCGGCATCCATCCCACCGCACTGATGAGGGCGCCAGATGCGTCGATGCCAGATAACGCGGCGGCGCTGGAGCGTGGTGAGATCGATGTCGTGCAGGTGTTCGAGCCCCATGCCGACCGCCTTGTCTCCAGGGGGCACGGCCACGTCTGGCACCGCTTCTCCACGCGCGGCGACATCGCGTTCACGACCTTCTACACAACCCGGCAGTTTGCAGAGGAACGGCGGAGTGCATGCCAGGCGCTCACGTGCGCTATCGCTGCGGCACTGGAACGTCTCCATGCCATGGAGCCCGCCGAGACCGCGGCACTGGTGGGCCCGACATTCTTTCCTGACATACCATTGGACAGTTTTGCCCGCATCGTCGACCAGTACCGCGAGGCTCGGCTTTGGCCCCGCACCCCATCGCTACCAGCCGCCGCCTATGCCCGCCTCAAGGCGGCGCTGCTGGCCGGCGGCCTGATCACCTACGATGTGTCCTATGATGACGCCGTCGATGGCGCCTTGTCGGAACTCCAGGCACCATCATGAACAGTGGCGTCCCGGTCGTCGATATCGCGCCATTCCTCGACGGCACAGACAAGCTTTCCGTGGCTGGGGCAGTAGCCGATGCGTGCGAACGGATCGGCTTTCTCCTTGTCACTGGCAACGGCATTGACCAGCAGGTGATTGAACGTGCGTTCGAGCGCTCACGAGCCTTTTTCGGTCAACCGAGAGACGAAAAGGACCGCTGGAGGCCCAACGGTCCGTCACAACAGCGAGGCTTTCATGCTTTGGCCACGCGCGGCCTGGCCTACACATTGGGCGAAGACGCTCCGCCTGACCTGCGCGAGACCTATTTTCTAGGGCCCATCGACGACCATCGGGCCCATTTTGCGAACCTCCCGGCGGCGGCGAACGCCTATGCACCCAACATCTACCCCGACACGCCGCAGGGCACGGCCGACGCATTGATCACGATCTACCATGCTTATGAACGGCTCTCCGAGGATCTGCTGCGCATTTTTGCGGTAGCGCTCGACCAACCGGAGGAGTATTTCGCCCGGTTCATCACGCGTCACTTCAGTATCCTTTCGAGCCATCACTATCCGCCGCTCCGTGAGGTGCCGAGAAAGGGCCAGTTCCGAACGGGTGCACATACCGACTTCGGCGCACTGACGATCCTGGCAATGACCGAGGGCGAAGGCGGATTGGAAGTTCGCATGCCCGATGGCGCCTGGCATTCAGTCCAACCGGCCCGCGGAGAGCTAGTGGTCAATCTCGGCGACATGATGGCGCGTTGGACAAATGGAAATTGGACCTCGACCATGCATCGAGTGGCCAACCCGCGCGATCTGAACAGTGCTCGGTCCCGCCGGCAGTCTATCGGCTATTTCATGCATCCGGATTTCGACTGTCCGATCAGCGCAGTCCCATCCTGCGTACCGGCAGGCGAAGAACCCAGGTTCCGAACGATTTCGGCCGGTGAGCACATTGCCATGAAGATCGCCGCGAGCCATGAGGGCGCGGCGGTGGCGCGGGATACACGGAGAGCTCTCAAGAGCCCTGGTGTGAGTCCTGGAGCTTCGCGAGAGCGCTCGCGAAGAGAGAGGCGTGAATGCGGCGTCGCCCTCGGGGTCCCAGCCGGGCCGGCCGTCGCGTCTCACGCCGGTCATGGGGCACCCTCCCGCAAATTCGTTAAGATGCTCCCGCCGGGCGACGCCTCAGCCATGAATGACGTACGTCAAACAAACCGAGCGCCGGTGACGGAGGGCGCCTGAATATCGTTTAAAGGACGTTGATCAACCTGGCGGGGGCAGGGCTGGTGTGGCGCCGTCCGGCAGGGGCACGCGGTGCGCATTCAGCGTCATCGCGATCATCGTGTAATAGCCGATGAGTGCCGTGAGTTCGACGATTCCAGTGGTGCCCAGTTCGTCCCAGGCCGCTTGATAAGTTTCGTCGCCGACGTGCCGGTATTCCAGCAACTCACGGGTGTAGGCATAGACCGCCGCATCATCCGAAGCGGTTAGCACGGTTTCATTGCCCTCCCGAATGGCATCGATGATGCCGGTCTCGAGACCGCAGCCGCGGGCGTATCGGTCGTGATGGTGCCACGCATAGGCGCTGCTCCAGTGTTTGGCGGTCGTGAGCACGGAGAGCTCGACCAACCGGGTCGAAAGACTGGAGTGGTGCCTGTGGAACGCACCGAGCCTCTGGGCGTGATCCGCCACGACCGGGCTGTGCAGCAGGGCCATGAACAGGTCAAGCACGTGTCCGCAGCGGCTCTCCTTGATTTCCTCGTAAACGCACCGCTGCGCATCGTCGAGCTCGGATTCTTGCAATATTGGAATGCGATCCACTGACCTAGTCCTCCAAGTATGGTTTTACGTTTCGCCTCGTTACCTATCGATGGGCCCGTCGATCTACGTAACGAGGCGGGCGCACCATGGCCTGTTGATCGGCGTGTACATTGGACGCCGATAAGCAAGGTAACTCTTTGATTTCATTGGAACGGATGGGGTCAATGTTGCTAGATGCGGCTGACTACTGAGGATATCGCAGCCATGAGAGCGCGGCTTGTGGCCGTGTGTCAGCAACCTGCTAGCAGGCCACCGTCGAGTTTATCGAGGCACGCCCGAACATGGGCGTCCCGTTGCGCGCCGGGCATGTTGTTCGCCTCTTTCATGATCTCCAGAATCTTGAGTCCATAGGACATCATCAACTCTTCATCGTCGCCGTCGAGTCTCTTCGGGACGTTGATCACCGTGTCCTGGGTATAGACGTGCAGGGTGTCCTTACCACCTTTGGCGCCTTCCCGAGTCGAGTCCGCTGGCGTATTGCCGCGGACGGCCTCGCGTAGCAATTGGCGCAGCATGTACACGCCTGTATCCGAGCAACCGGGGTTCTCCAGGGCGTGGATCGCAATGGACCGCTGGCTGCTCAGGGCCTCCCAGTCACCCGGAGCCCGCTGACCATCCTCGTAGCTGCGTCCCCCGGTCTGTCCCTCCAGAAAGTCGATGCTGTCATAGCCACACCGGTTCTCATCACCCTCGCCATCCGGATCGACCTCATCGTTGAAGTGCCGCCAACCGAACAGGATGACGTTGTGATTGTCGACGGGAACATGCCAGCGCGAGAGCGCTACCGTCGAATGACGCTGCCGCCGGGCGGACGCATACAATCCACCGAACTGAATGAAGTTTGGGAAACTCAATTCAATCGATCGCACCCAGAACGTCTGGTTATCCGGGTTGCGTCGGCAGGAGACGAACATGATGCCATTTCCATCCCGCACCGCTTCCCAGTGCACCGTCGGCAGACCAACGAACCCACCCAGAGTTATGCTTTTCTTGGTGGCTTCGTCGAGGCTCTCCACCGTCATGCCGTTATGTAAAATCGCCGTGTGGAAGTGATCCGCAACATTCTCGAAGGCTTGCAGAAAATTGCAGGGATAGATGTTTGAGAAGGCCACGAGCTTGGTGCCCTGGGGCCGCGTGAACGAGTCGTACTCCGGGAATTCAGGCCTCTGCTCGGGTTCACCCATGTAGGCGAACACGAGTCCGCTCCGTTCGAACGCCGGATAGGCGCCATGGTAGATCGTCTGGTAGATCCGGCTGTTCTTGGGCTCGGCCGGCATCTCCAGGATGGTGCCGTCGATGTCGTAGACCCATCCGTGGTAACAGCAGCGGATGCCCTTGGGCTGGATGATGCCGTACTCGAGCGACGTGCCACGGTGGCTGCAATGCCGCTGGAGCACGCCGACCCGGCCCGAGCGGTCCCGGAAGGCCACCAAGTCCTCACCCAGGATACGGATTGCCTGAGGCACGTCGGCGAGCTGGTCCGAGAGGCAAACCGGATGCCAGAACCTGCGCATGTACTCACCCATCGGCGAGCCCGGCTGGATTTCCGTGAGTTCCGCGTCATGCCCGGGGATATCGGTCCGATGATATGCCCCGTAGGGCATCTGGACGGGCTTGGCTGCGGGCATGATCCGCTTCCTCCGTCATCAATGGCTGCACAACGATCATACAAATCCCGAGTGCAAATTTGGAACCACTAAAAACCCTTCACCATCACCAATTTGTGGGCGTGGACCGCCGGCGCCGAGTAGTCCACCAGACGGTAGCGCACCAGTGCGGTCGACGACACCCGGCCCGGCACGTGCTCTCAGGCCCCGAAGGGCGCGGCCGGCAGAGCCCGCAGGGCGTCGAGATCGGCAAGCAGCGCCGCCGCCTTGTCGCCCTGCTCCAGCGTGCCGAGCCGCTCCAGGCATTGCGCCAGCAACCGATCGTTCAGGGCATCCAGATCGGGCACCTTCGGGATCGGCACCAGGAACTTGCGCCGTGCCGTCTTCACCAGCGCCTCGATGTCGGAGCTCCGGAAAAGCCCCTGCGGCCTCGGTGACGGCGTCGGCGCCAAGGGCAATCGGATTGTGGATCGCTGCGTTTGGGGCAATTCCCTGTCGGCCGGACTCCTCTACACCGGTTTCTGCCCACGCGAGCTCGACAGTGTCCCCGCGCGCCGAAAAAGTGTTACTGCACCAATCACCACAAAAGACCGCTTTCGGCACTTTTCGATATAATCCCCATTCGATTTGATGACCCGATCCGCGTTCATCGCTTGGGCGCCCGCGGAACCGAAGCAACCCGCAATCCATTGAGACGCCCGAAGTGTTGTTCGGCGTCCAACATTGACCCCATCCGTTCCAATGAAATCAAAGAGTTACCTTGCTTATCGGCGTCCAATGTACGCGGTTCGGCTACGGTTTCGCAGCCTTCGGCGACCACTTTACGTCGCTACCGGAGATTGCCCTGGGGCTGTCCGATACCGGGCGCGACTACAGCCTTGGCTGGCGTCTGGTGCGCGGCGGCGGCTTGGGATGCGGGTCGTTCGCATTGTCCGTCGAAACGCAGCGGCGCAAGCCCGCCAACGAGGACATCGTGCCGGAACACCGGGTCGGCTTGCGGATCGACGCCCGGTTCTAGCCGCTCGACAGCCATTTTGAGCGGGGATCGGATCGGATCAAACAAACGGCAGCCACCCCTCAGATGTGGATGTGCTCGATCTCGTCGAGGGAGATCTCCTCGGCCAGCTTGTTGTAGAGCTGCCTGATCCGCTTCGAGGCGTGACGGGCGATCCGCGCCACCACCTCCAAATCACGTGAAAGCCTTAGTCCAAATCTGCTCCCGCTCCGGCGCGACGCATCCCGACGACGGCCTGGGCGACGATGCTGCCGAGCAGAACGACCCCGCCGATTAGTGTGAGCACGCTCGGCACCTCCCCGAAGGCGAGTGCGACCCAGATCGATCCGAACACCACCTCCGTCAGCGACAAGACGACAAGCTCGGCCGCGGGCACGTGCCGGGCACCTATGGTGGTCAGCATGAAGATGCCGGCCCCGATGACCAGCACGCCATAGATTACGGCCAGGCCCACATCCGCCAGCGGCACGACCAGCCCGGTGCCGTTGGCGAGCGCCATGGTTCCGCTGACGGCGGCGGTGATGGTGGCGGCGATCACGATCGTGGGGCTCATGTCGGTGTGCCGGCCACGTCGGATGCAGACCGAGAAGCCGGCGAAGCCTATCGCTGCGGCGAGCGCTGCCAGATCGCCGAACAGATCGGCCTCGACCAGCCCCTCCCCGATCATGATCGCAACACCGACCATCGCGCCGCCCATGGCGAACCACATCGAACGGGACACCCGCTCGCGCAGCACCACCCAACCGAGGAAGGCGGCGAACAGCGGCGAGGCGCTCAGCAGAAAGAGCACGTTCGCCACGGTGGAGTTCATCACGCCCCACACAAAGCCGGTGAAACCGACCGCGAGGCCAAGGCCCCCTAACAGGCCGGTGGCGCCCATGCGGCGGATCGCAGGGAGCACCGGACGACGGACGATGAGGAAATAGACCAAGAGCGCCAGCGCCGCTCCAAGGGAGCGGTAGAACAGGAACTGCCACTCCGTGCTCTCGTCGGCGAGCCGGATGATCGGTCCGCCGAAGCTCATGCAGAGCCCGGCCGACAGCACCCAAAGCCGGCCGGCGATGCGGCCGCGATCGGGCTCGGAACCGGGAAGCACGGTCATGGGATCTCCTCGCGGTCAGCAGGTCCGGTCCGGCTTTCCTTGCTGGCCGCTGCGGAGCCGGGCTTATACCCAATTCGTCTGCATTGAAGAAGGGGAATGACATCATCCCGGCATAAGACGCTCTTGTCTGCCCTGGGTGGAGGAGTGGCGGGAGGAGGGGGAGAGATTGTAGCGGCGGTTCAGGCTGTGGAGGGCCTCGCCGCCGAAATACTCCTGAACGACCTGGCGCTTGAGAGCGATGGTGTGGATGCGGTGCTTTGCCATGGGCGTCGATCCTTCGAATACCCGGCGCACCAGTCAAATCGATTCAAGCCAACTGCCCGACCCAAGAGGCATCTCCAACAAGGGCAGTATTCCACGCACAACAACACGCACCGCCAATTCCCTGTTCTCACGAATTAATTCCCTGTTAACTGGTGTAGGGAATATAGAGAACCCCGACACGGCGGCATTGATAGGGACTCTATTGGTGCTAAAATTTCTACAGTAATGCGCTGACCAGTTAGTATCGATCCGATATCAGAACTACGAGCCACATGGCCCGCGCAAGTGCCATAGACGCAAATACGGCCGAGCCGCGCTCCGACACGGCCACGTTCGATACAGCGGCCGCGGCGCTGGCCACCGACGATATTGATTGCTCGTTCATCGACGTTATCGGTTGTAAACAGTTGGTGAGGAAGTAGGCGCCGTGGCCCTCATTCACCGCCTACTGTTTCGTGCCGTGCAACGCCTGGTCACTGATCCGCGCGTTCAAGAGAAAGCGGCGGAACTGATCGAGACGAAGGTCAAGCCACGGGTGCGAGACGGCTGGAATCAGGCCAAGCCGCGCATCGACGCCGCCAAATCGGACTTTGCGCAGATCGCGTCGGAAACCGACCCGCGGGAGAAGCCAAGGGAGTTCGCGATCCAAATCAAACAGCGGTTGTTCACACGAAAGCGGGCCGATTAGAGCGTTGCGCGGTTTACTTGAAATCGGACCACTCGGTGGGGGCTGTCGTTCGGCGCCCAAGCTTGACCCCACGGGATCACGCAAAATCAAAGAGTTGTCGTGCTGATCGGCGTCCGACATATGCGCCGTTCAACAGCATGGAGCGTTCGCGATGATCAAGCGCATCCATATCTGAGATCGAATCATGCGGCAGAGCGTTGAGGTCTTGTGCGGTATCCCGGTGGAACAGCCCGCTTGCGCCGTCGAGCCTGGGCTGATGGGCCGCCTGCCATGGCGGCCTTGGCGGCGGGGCGGTCGCGCCTGTGACGATGCCCTTTGCCCGGCTGCTCGCCTTCGCGGCGCCGATCGAACGGTGTCACGGCTAGCTCCTCAGTGATGACAGTCAGGGGATGCCGGATCAGTCGCTCGATGTCGTGCAAGTAGGTACGCTCCGAAGGATCACAGAACGAGAGCGCGGTCCCGCGCGCACCCGCTCGCGCCGTCCGGCCGATACGATGGATGTAGCTTTCCGGCTCATTGGGAAGCTCATAATTGATGACATGGCTGACGCTGTCGACATCGATGCCCCGGGCGGCGATATCGGTTGCCACTAGAACCCGCACGGCACCGGCTCGGAACTGCGCGAGAGCGCGTTGGCGGGCGCCCTGAGACTTGTTGCCATGGATGGCCTCGGCGGCGATACCGCATTTGCCAAGTTGCTTGGCAACACGGTTGGCCCGGTGTTTGGTACGTGTGAACACGATCACTCGCGCCAGCGTGGGTTTGGCCAGGATGTTGGCGAGCAAGGCCGGCTTGTTGCCGGCAACGACATGATAGACGCCTTGGTCGACACGCTCGACCGGCGTGGCCTGGGGTGTCACCTCGACGCGGACCGGATCGGCCAGGATCTCTCCCGAAAGGCGCGCGATTTCGTCCGGCATGGTGGCGGAAAAGAGCAGCGACTGGCGCCTCTTGGGTAAGGCCCCGATGATTTTCCGAACGTCGCGAACGAAGCCCATGTCGAGCATCCGGTCGGCCTCGTCGAGGACGAAGAACTCGATGGCCGCAAGCCCGAGCCGTTGCTGGCCCATGAGATCGAGCAGGCGTCCGGGGGTCGCGATGAGGATGTCGACGCCGCGGGACAGTGCGCCGACCTGAGGTTTCTGGCTGACGCCACCGAAGATCACGGTTTGGCACAAATTCAGATGCTTGCCGTAGCCGTGAAACTCTTCGCCGATCTGGATCGCGAGCTCGCGAGTCGGTGCAAGGATCAGGGCCCGCAAGCTGCGTGTTCGCCCCTGCCTGTGTCTTTGGGAAAGCTGCTGGAGAATGGGAAGCGCGAAGGCCGCTGTCTTGCCGGTGCCGGTCTGGGCGATACCCAGCATATCTCTCCCGGCGAGAAGTTCGGGGATTGCTCGCGCCTGAATCGGCGTTGGGACGATGTGCCTCCTGGCAGTCAATGCACGCTGTATCGGATCGACCAGATCGAGGTTCGAGAAAGTACTTGTTGTCACTTGGTGGTGTCCTTGTGCGGCGGATGGCCTGGACGACACAGTCCCGCCCTGGCGTTTCGCCTTGTCCCAGGCGTGCCCAAACCGGTGGTTGATGTTGGCAACTGGTTCCGGGGCATGGTGCTGCCCGGGAGCGATGCTTCACATGGTCAATCGCGAGGCAATGCGGTCGTCCTGGTTGGGGTTCACGACAGTTGGGCGAAGTGCCGCCCCATGCGGCACCCCTTGGGAACGTTCACAATGTCGGGGAAGAAACCTGGCCGTCCGCTTGTGCGGACAATCATGTAAGCAACAACGACTTGGCGACGTTGCGCAGACCATACACGCAAAATGCGTGTGCGCAAGGCGTTCGCACACGTTTGAAGCGCTCGGGCTCCGGCTGTCTCCGTCGCGGGCCGCGCCTGGGTGGGGCGCCGCCTTGTATCGACGGACAGGGCACGGTCGCGCAGGAGCAATAGACGCAGCAGTTACCGGGCTTGGGTTCGAGGATCGCTCCGCAGCGAGTGCGATCGTAGAACCAATGACAGGCGTCGGTCGCTACCGTCATGGTCCCTCCGGCCGCGGCCCGATCACTCAACCATCGTAGCATATTGCCGAGTGCTCGGCGCAGTAGCTCCGGCCTACCATGCACGGTCTGCCGCAGCAGCTCCACCCGCGCGGATCGTCGCCCTGGTCTCCGATGTATTGGCAGGTCCGGGCCGGAGGCACGGTCCGCGGCACCACACGCCGGCGCTCTCTTGCCTTGTCCTCCGCGGCCGCGGTCTCCCCTTGGATGCGCCATCTGAGCCTGTGCGCCCGGTTCTCGACGCTGCTCGGCGTGCGGCCCAGGGCCGTGGCTATCCGGCGCGTGGAAAGACCCCACCCCCGTAGCTCCAGAAGGCGGGTGTCCTCCTCTGGCGTCCATCGGGGGGGCAAGCTCCGCGGGTCTTGGTCCTCGGCAGCGCTCATGATGTCTCCTCCCCATCCTTGCCGCCCTCGACGACCCTCAGGTGCGGCGGCGCAGGGTGTTGATGATCCTACCGATGTTGGCCAGTCGTTGCTGGAAATCGGCACGGCGGCAGGCCGGAGCCGGTCCTTGGCGAGGCGTTCCTGGGGAAAGGCCCGCTCCGCGGCTGGAAGCCCGGGCAAGGCGCCCGAGGAGAGAAACGGTGCGGCCTTAAGAAGAGGTACAGACCGGCGTTGCGCGGACGCGGTCCGCTGACCCCGCGTCAGGATACGAAATATGCCATCGCGATGATAATTGCCAGTATGGCGGCTACCGTGGCGATGGCCCAGTTTCCGATGTCTATTTTTCCTCCAGGGTCATGGTCGTCTCCGAGCTAGAGCAGCATGTTTGACACTTGCGGGAAACCACCGCCCCCACAGCTCATGAACGATCAAACCGGACAGTTAGAGCTGGGCTGCGAGCTTTGCCAAGCAGGCGATAGCGACGTTGCGATCAGGGTCGCTTGAACCGGGCATCGTTGCCCATCCGGCATTCATGAGAAGTTCGCTCTGCTGGTAGTAGCTGGACGCCTTGATCTCGGCGAGCGTCTCCACGACCTTCGGGTCCTGTTTGGATTGTTCGAGGCAGATTGGCACCAGGGCGGCGATGACAGCGTGCCGCGCCTGATCGGAGGCCATGTCCTTGGCTGTCCCGCTGGTCACCCAGCCGCCCCATGTGAAACCGACGATCGCGAGTACGGTTGCGCCTACCGCTGCGCCCTTGAGTCCGGGGCTCAGCCATTCGGGGGAATTCATTTGCGGATCCTTTTATTTTGAAAAATCGGATATTTCTGGAATATTTTTCATCCTATCAGGAAATAAAATTTATGCACATCAAATTATAAACAAATAATTATTTTATTCTGGTGTCACTTTATCCAAGGAAATATTTTCATTTTATACTACATATAGAAGAAGACGCCGATTTGAAACTCTATGTGCTCGGCGGGATGCGGATTGCCTATTCTGGCAAGGCATGACCTCGCAGCCCTCAGGATGCTCTTCGACTGGCTTGTGGTCGGCTAGCCCCAATACTGTTCACTTTATGACTA
Source organism: Alphaproteobacteria bacterium (assembly GCA_021296255.1). Taxonomy (GTDB): domain Bacteria; phylum Pseudomonadota; class Alphaproteobacteria; order UBA2966; family UBA2966; genus UBA2966. Next base: position 20,795 of record JAGWAU010000086.1, read on the forward strand.
TAATTCTGTTGACTGGATTGACGGCAGGGAGTGGAGGGGTTTCCGGCCGGCGCAGTGGGAACGTGCTCATTTTGCGTTTGACGGCGCGCGGGTTTTGCCGGTTTCGGCTGGAGACGACAC
>JAGWAU010000042.1:0-39407 GCA_021296255.1 Alphaproteobacteria bacterium
GGAAAAGGCCTTGGACGACTACTACGATTGGGGCGCCTACACGCGAGAGGTCTCCACTCGGTCGGCGGAGGCGCAATCGTGGTTCGACCGGGGCCTCGCATGGGCTTACGGCTTCAACCAGGAAGAAGCCCTGCGCTGTTTTCGCCGGGCCGCGGCGGCCGACCCCGCGTGCGCCATGGCGCAGTGGGGCGTCGCGTACGCCGCCGGCCCCTACTACAACCGCCTGTGGCATCAGTTCGATGCGACCGAGCTGGCTGAAAAACTCGCGGAAACCCACACTGCGGCGCAACAGGCGCTCGCCCTTCGGGAAGGCGCGACCGGCGTCGAGCGCATGCTCGTCGAGGCGATGGCGCGACGCTGTCCGTCGAACCGGCCGGCGGCGGACTTCACCGCGTGGACTGACGATTACGCGGCCGCCATGCGCGACGTCCAGGGCGCCTATCCGGACGACCCGGACGTCTCCGCGTTGTTCGCCGATGCGCTGATGTGCCGCACGCCGTGGAAGCTCTGGGACCTGAAGAGCGGCGAGGCCCGCCCCGGCGCCTCGACGCTCGAAGCACGCGAGGTTCTCGAGCAGGCCATGGCGGAACGGAGACGCAGGGGAGAGCCGGGACACGCCGGGCAGTTGCACTTCTACATCCACCTCATGGAGATGTCTCCGACGCCCGAGGCGGCGCTCCGCGCCGGAGACGAGCTCCACGCGCTGGCCGCGGACTGCGGCCACCTCCATCACATGCCGACGCACATCGACTTCCAGTGCGGACAGTATCACGACGTCGTCGTGCGCAACTCCGAGGCCATCCTGGCCGACCGCAAGTTCCTGGAGCGGGAAGGTCCGCTCAACATGTTTTCCTACTCGCGCATCCACAACATCCACTTCAAGCTTTACGGCGCGATGTTTCTCGGCAATTACGGATCCGCGATGGCGGCGGTGACGGAGTTCGAGGAGACCGTTCCCGAAGCGCTGATCCGAATCGAGTCCCCGCCCATGGCGGACCTGCTGGAAGGCTACTATGGACTAAAGCCGCATGCGCTGATCCGTTTCGGTCGCTGGCGGGAGATCCTCGATGAACCCCTGCCGTCCGATCCGGCGCTTTACCTGGCCACCACTGCGGTCGCCCGCTACGCGCGCACCGCCGCGTACGCGGCCCTGGGGGACGTGACCCGCGCCGAGAGGGAGAAGGATCTCTTCGATGCCGCTGTGGCGCTCGTGCCGCCGACGCGCATGCTGTTCAATAACGTCTGGCTCGATGTTTTGGCGATCGCGTCCGAGATGCTGCGCGGCGAGATCGAGTACCGGAAGGGGCGTCACGACCTCGCCTTCGCCCACCTGCGCGGCGCGATCGAGCTCGAGGACGATCTTCCCTACGACGAGCCGTGGGGCTGGATGCAGCCGGTCCGGCACGCCCTTGGCGCGCTGCTCCTGGAGCAGGGCAGGATCGCGGAGGCGGAAGCGGTGTACCGCGAAGACCTCGGGCTGGCCGAGCACGTGATCCGCGCCCGCCAGCATCCGGACAACGTGTGGAGCCTGCACGGCCTGCACGAGTGCCTGCGCCGCCAGGACAAGACGGCGCAGGCGGACCTGATGGCGCCGCGCCTCAGGCTCGCGCTCGCCCGGACCGACGTGCCGATCGAGTCCTCGTGTTTCTGTCGCCTGCGGCACGACTGGTGATCCGTCAGGAGACCCGGCATCCCACACGACGGTACCTGAGGGCAGGCAGGCCACGCTCTCAGGTGCCCGGCCCGCCGGGCGGGACACCAGCATTCGTGGAACAGACGCAAGAACGTCTGCTATACCCGGATTTCCAAGCATTACTGGCTGAATCCTTTTGTCGGGAGTGTCGAAGCAGCACGGCAGGACCAAGATGAGCAACTCACAGGTTGTCCGTGAGCTTCTCGCGACGCTTGCGGAAATAAAGGATATGAATGCCAGTGAGGCGAGAACATTGCCCCCGGCGTTTTACACTTCTGAGGAATTTCTCGAACTCGAAAAGAAAGAGATCTTTTTGAAGGAGTGGCTCTGCCTCGGCCGGGTTGGGGAAGTCCCCAACCCGGGAGATTACTTTCCAATCCAGATCCTTGACGAACCGCTTCTTGTCGCACGCGGCCATGACGGAAAGATACGCGTGCTGTCGAACGTCTGTCGTCACCGATCTTCTATAGTGGTCGAAGGCAGGGGCAACAGCGGGCATTTCGTGTGTCCGTACCACGCTTGGACCTACAAGAATGACGGCCAACTTTTGCGCGCGCCCCATATGGACGAGGTGGAAACATTCGATGTCAGGAATTGCCGGCTGCCCGAGCTGAAGTCGGAGGTATGGCAGGGATTTATTTTCGTGAATCTGGACGGCAATGCGACACCTCTAGAGCCACGTCTGGAAGGACTAGAGCCTTACATAAGGAACCAGCACCCAGGAGATATGGTCTACCAGTGGAGCAGAGAGCACGCATGCAACGCCAACTGGAAGTGTGTTGCCGAGAACGCTCTGGAGGGTTATCACCTCAGTACGCTGCACCGCAGGACGCTGCATTCCAGCACGCCGACCCGGCTGAGCGAAAAGCTTCCATGTGGCGAGAGCTATACCGCTTACAAGTCTGGCTACGACCCCAAATTCCGGCCACAGATGCCTGTCCATCCCGATGTGACGGACGAGGAAAAGCGCTTTAGCGTGCTGTTTTTCATTTACCCTTCGCTCGTCGTGTCTGTAGCGGCTCGACGAATGGTTTATTTGTATTTCTTTCCGTGCTCGGCGAGCCGGTTAGTCGTCCGCCAAGGACTTGCCACGTTTGATCCACAGCCGTCGGCAGAAACTCTTGAGACGATGCTGGATCCCCGGATTGTCGAAGAAGACTTGGAACAGATGGAACGACTTGGGCGAGGCCTCAAGTCGCGTTACGTAGCGTCCAGCCCGCTGGGTCCGCTCAATCTTGAAGGTACGGTTTGGGACATTTTTCAGTACGTGGCTCGAAAACTTGTTACCGAGGAAGCGCGCGGAACCAGTATCCGTCGGGCGTCATAAGCTGCACCCCAGCCGGCAAGATCGACACGCCCTGCGCCCTGCATGCGTTCGACATGCGCCACCTGCCCCAAGCTGCTCGATCGCCAACGCCGCATGCCTCTCTTGACCACCGCCATCGGCGCCTGCCCGAAGCCACCGTACGTGCGCCTCCCGGACTGATCCACGGCACCGGGTGTGTAGACGCGCAATAGTCTCTGTGAATCGTGAAGAGGCGTGATAGATCGGCGCAGTGGCAACTCTCTCGCGGGGGATGGGCGGTGTCGTGATCCGCGTACCTATGGACTGACGGAGCACCTCTGCGCGATCGCCCGGGCGGCAGAACCCACTCATAATTGATGACGATCCTCGACCAACACGTCATGATGATGCAGCCCCCATCAGGCAGACCCGCCTGACTTGGTGGGGATATCAAACGAGGGAGGTATCGATGAGATTGAGCAGCTTCTCTTTGATCGCGGTGACCGGAGTCGCGCTGGTCATGAGCACGTTCCAGACAGCGGGTGCGGCGGAGCAAGCACGAGCGAAGATGATGAATGCGAATGGGGAAGGCGTCGGCGAGGTAACTCTCGACGAGACACCGCACGGTACGCTTCTGCACGCAACCTTGGAAAACCTGCCGGCAGGCACCCATGCGTTCCATGTTCACTCGGTCGGCAAGTGCGAACCGCCATTCAAGTCCGCAGGCGGTCATTTCAACCCCGAGGGGAAGATGCATGGCATCCTGAGCGCTGATGGATTGCACGTCGGCGATATGCCCAACATCCACGTGCCGGCATCGGGTAGTTTGGAGATCGAGGTCCTGAATACTCTGCTGAAGCTGGATTCCACCCTGTTTGACAGCGACGGTGCGGCCATTGTGATCCACGCGGGCGCTGACGACTACAAGTCCGATCCGGCCGGCGCGGCAGGCCCGCGCATTGCCTGCGGTGTCATTGGCCGATAGGAGCCCGGTGCCGTCGGCAGCCAGCCGGACTTCAGCCGGCCCGAACCATCAGCGACGCCGGAGGCCGCAGGATTTATTATAGGAGTCAGAAGAAAACGATATTTGTGCTTATGTCTGGGCCCCGTCATGATCCTCAGCATGCTGGAAACCGGTGAGGCGAATTTCGACAAGTGCCATCGGCACCTACGATCACGGTATCGCCCTGAAGTCTCACTGCAAGACCAAGCTGAGCGAGGCAAAGGCCCGGGTCGAGAAGATCGCCTTCGAGGGTTCGGAGCCCGCCGGTCTGGAGTTCGCGGATCATGGCTGAAGTCCTGATCGATACCGACCTCGCCGGAGCGATGGCGGATACTGCCACGGCCGTGGAGGATGTGCTGCGCCGCGAGCTGCCGGAGCCAAAAGGGCCGGCGGCGAGGCTCCACGACGCGATGCGCTACGGTGCCCTCGGCGGCGGCAAGCGGCTGCGGGCGTTCCTCGTCAGAACAGGCGCCAGGCTTGCCGAAGCCGACGACGAAGGCGCACTCCGCGTTGCGGCCGCGGTCGAAATGATGCACGCCTATTCCCTGATCCACGACGATCTGCCCGCGATGGACGACGACGACATGCGCCGCGGCAAGCCGTCCTGCCATATTGCCTTCGACGAAGCGACGGCAATTCTTGCCGGGGACGCCTTGTTGACCAGCACGTTCGAGGTTCTTTCACACGAAGCGACCCATCCCTCCGCCGAGATTCGGCTGGAGCTCGTGCGCGCTCTTGCCGAGGCATCCGGCGCGAGCGGCATGGTGGGCGGCCAGATGATCGACCTCGCGGCGCAGCATCAAGGGGCCGATTTCGACCTGATCACGGTGCTCGAGAGGATGAAGACCGGAGCGCTCATCGCGTTCAGCTGCGAGGCGGGTGCGATCCTCGGAGAATGTTCCGAACCGGTGCGCGACGTGCTCCGCGCCTACGGCTACGACATCGGCCTGGCCTTTCAGATCGTCGACGATCTGCTTGACGTGACCGGCGACGAAGCTGCCCTCGGCAAGAAGGTCGGCAAGGACGCGGCGGCAGGCAAGGCAACGTTCATCGGCGCTCTGGGCGTGGAAGGGGCAAGGCGCGAGGCGCGTTCCCTGATCGACCGCGGGGTCGCGCGCTTGGACGGCTTCGGCGCTGACGCCGAACCGTTGCGCGCCTTGGGTACGTTTGTGCTGCAGCGCAGGAACTAAAGGGCGAGGGACTGGCCATGGTTGTCGATACCACCCATCTGGACCGCGTCAAATGGCCGCGGGACCTGCATGACATGTCCGTCGGTGAGTTGAAAAAGGTTGCGGAGGAGTTACGCGCCGAGATGATCGATGCGGTTTCGACGACCGGCGGGCATCTCGGCGCCGGGCTCGGCGTGATCGAGCTCACAGTCGCGCTGCATCACCTGTTCGACACCCCCGAGGACATCCTGATCTGGGATGTCGGGCACCAGTGCTACCCGCACAAGATTCTCACCGGCCGGCGTGATCGTATCCGCACGATCCGCCAGGGCGGCGGGCTCTCGGGATTCACCAAGCGGTCGGAGAGCGAGTACGACCCGTTCGGTGCGGCGCACGCCTCGACATCGGTATCCGCGGGGCTCGGTTTCGCCGTTGGCCGCGACCTCCAGGACAGGAACAACCGGGTGGTCGCGGTGATCGGGGACGGCGCGTTGACCGGTGGGATGTCCTATGAGGGGCTCAATCACGCCGGTTCGTTGGACAGCCGGCTAATCGTGATTCTCAATGACAACGACATGTCGATCGCACCGCCGGTCGGCGCGATGAGTGGCTATCTGTCCCGCCTGATCTCGTCCAAGAGCTATCGCAGCCTGCGCGATGTCGCCCATCACATCGCCGAAAGATTCCCCCGCGCCGTCGAGCGGGGCGTGAAACGTGCGGAGGAATACGCGCGCGGACTGGTGACCGGCGGGACGCTGTTCGAAGAGCTCGGCTTTTTCTACGTCGGCCCCGTCGACGGCCACAATCTCGACCATCTGCTGCCGGTCCTGCGCAACGTCCGCGACGACAAGGCAGAGGGACCGATCCTGGTTCATGTGGTCACGGTGAAAGGCAAGGGCTATGCGCCGGCAGAGGAATCGTCGGACAGGTATCACGGCGTCTCCAAGTTCGAAGTGGTCACCGGCGTACAGGACAAACCCAGGACGAACGTCCCTTCCTTCACCAAGGTGTTCGCCAACAGCCTGATCGCCGAGGCGGAGAAGGACGACAAGATCGTCGCGATCACCGCGGCAATGCCGTCGGGTACCGGCGTCGACGCGTTCCAGAAGGCGTTCCCGCACCGCGCATTCGATGTCGGCTTGGCCGAACAGCACGCCGTGACGTTCGCCGCGGGACTCGCCGCGGACGGGATGAAGCCGATTGCCGCGATCTATTCGACCTTTCTGCAGCGCGCCTTTGACCAGATCGTCCACGACGTGGCGATCCAGAGCCTGCCGGTGCGCTTCGCGATGGACCGTGCCGGTCTTGTCGGTGCCGACGGCCAGACCCACGCCGGCGCGTTCGACATCGCCTATCTCGGTTGCCTGCCGGGGCTGGTTCTGATGGCGGCGGCGGACGAAGCGGAGCTGGTCCATATGGTTACGACCGCGCTCGCGATCGACGACCGGCCATCGGGTCTCCGCTATCCGCGCGGCGAAGGGTTCGGCGTCAACCTGCCGGATCAGGGCGAGGCATTGCCGATCGGCAAGGGCCGCGTGATGCGCGAAGGGTCGACGATCGCGATCCTTTCCTACGGTGCACGGCTGTATGAGGCGCTGGCGGCCGCGGACGATTTGGCCGCGAAGGGCATTTCCGCCACGGTTGCCGATGCGCGATTCGCCAAGCCGCTCGACGAGGAGCTGATCCTGCGGCTCGCGCGTGAGCACGAGGTTCTGATCACCATCGAAGAGGGATCGATCGGCGGGTTCAGCTCGCAAGTGCTCCACATGTTGGCGCTCCGGCAGGTGTTGGACGGCGGGCTCAAGATCCGCCCGATGGTGCTGCCCGACCTGTTTCTCGATCAGGACAAGCCGCAGCGCCAGTACGAGGCGGCGGAGCTGAACGCACGTCACATCGTCGCCACCGCTCTCGAAGCTCTGGGACTCGGGGAGACCGCTGCGGCGAAAGCCGGGGGCCCCTGACAAGCGCCGTTCCCGACGCGTTTGTCGAGGCCCGCGGGCGGGCCGCCAGCGGCACGGAAACCCGGGCCCTGATCCGAGTCGGTCGGATGTGGTCCGGCGACACAGCGGGGCTGCCGCTCAATCTCATGGTCGCCGGTTCCAGACCGAGGTCAGGACCCGGGCCGCGCCGAGAGCTGCGATCGGCGGAGAATGCCGCCGGACGTCATCAACCGCGCGGCTCGTCGAACACGAACAGGCTCTTGTTGCCGTCGTCGGCGACTTCGAGGACCTTGATCCGAAGCTGCCGCCGGCTTTCCTGCCCCTGCTTGTTGCGCAGCACCACGGTTTGGCGGGCCGTGAAATTGCCGAACCCCGAGTCCTGTTCGCGAGCCTCGGTCGCGATCCTGAGGCCGACTTCCTCGGCGCTTTCCGCGCTCGTCGACGCGGGCAATTGAGAGGACCGCCGGCACGATCAAACAACGGGCGAGCAGCGCGGCTCGGTCGACAAGCAAGCGCATCGTCACTTCCTCCGATCGATGCAAGGACGAAAGAACGGCCTCCCTCTCTCGGTACTCGCGCGTAAACAGCCCCTCATCGTCGCCGGGAAAGTTAGAAGCAGGCGGAGGGACAGCGCGCATCTCGTAGCGTCATCGCTCCTGCCTCCTCATCCACATGGGCCCAGGACACCCCGAAATGCTACCCCCAATTGAATTGGCGAACGCAAGATATCTCAGAGTGCCAGGAAAATATGGTGCTGCAGAGAGGACTCGAACCTCCGACCTGCTGATTACGAATCAGCTGCTCTGCCATCTGAGCTACTGCAGCACGGGGGCTGACGTCATGGCGTCGCGTGCCCATCCGGCAGCCGCGCAAGCTACGCCTTGGGCGGAGAGGCGTCAACGATATCCCCGCCCTCCTCCTGAAGCGCGGGCAGCCTAAGCGCCGGGTCGGCGGTGGCATCCGGCAGAGTCCCGGAAAGCCGCGCCAGGGCCGCAGGCGAACCACCGTTTCCGTCAGCCGCTGCCGGGCGCGGTTCCGGCGGCGCACCCCAGGCGAGGGAGTCAAATCGGCCGCACTGCTCGCAGTGGGGCGACCAGGCGGACGCCGGTGTGCCGCAACCCCGGCACACCCAGGTATCGTCGGGCGGCGCGGACGACATCCTCTGGAGCCACGCGCCCGCGGACGCGGGACCGTGCTGGCCTTCCTCGACCTGGGCCATGAGACGGCACAGACGCCGTTCTTCGCGCCCGACGAGGGCCTTGTCGAGATGACCGTGCGCCTCGTGCCAACGGCGCGCGGCGATCAGGACCCCCGCTAGCGCCACGTGCCCCTCTCGATGCCCGGCATTGAGGCGATCGAGCCGTGCGATCCGCCGTACCCGCCGGGCCGGATCGTCTCCGGGATGAAGGGCGAGATAGAGGGCGGCCAATTCGGGGTGCGGCGACGTGCGCCAGCTAGCCTCGATGACGCGCACGGCCTTGCCCGTCTCGCCGTCGGCCTGATAGTGGCGCGCGGCGAGGAGCGCCGCGGGGACGAAATCCGGCGACAAGGCATGCGCATCCCGGGACAGGACGGCGGCCTTCTCCGCTTCGCCCGCCGCGTCGGCGTCGCGAGCCTGCGCGAACAGGGTCAGCGCCTTGCGCCGGCGGCCCGTCGATTTGTCGAACACCTTGCGCCGAGAGGCGTCCTCGAGGGTGGCCTGCGCCTCGTGCCACAAGCCCGCCGCCGACTGCAGGTCGAAGAGCAGGTTCTGAACCCAGGGAGAGGCCGGCCGCAAGGCCTGGGCGCGCCGCGCATGGCGGAGCGCGGCCTGGGTGTCGCCTGAACGCAGGGCCTGCACCAGCAGTCCCCGTACGCCGAGGAATTCGGTGTCGGGCGTATCGAGCATGCGCTTGTACAGGCGCGCCGCCTCCAAGGTATTTCCCGCCTGCTGGGCAGCCTGCGCCGACAGCATGAGAGGGAGCGGCGAGTCACCGAGCAACGCCTGCGCCCGGCGTCCGAGCTTCAAGGCCTCGTCACCCTCGCCCGCCGCCAGAGCCGTCATGCCGCCGAACAACGCGATCTCGCCCCGGCGCCGGCGGTTGTCCCGGCGCGCCCGGCCGATGGTGCGCGGGCCGCGCCGGAGCCAGATCCAGCCCCGGTAGGCGAGAGCGCCCGCAGCGAGCAGCACGGCGAAAGCGACGGCACCCGCGGCGACCGAGGTCTCGATGCGCCAGCCCTGCCAGTCGACGACGATGTCGCCCGGCCGGTCCGCCAGCCACGCCGCCGCGGAGGCGACCAGCGCGAGGCCGACGAACCACCAGAGGACCCGGATCATCGCGTGGGAGCGCTTCCGCCCGCGGCATCGCCGATCGCGGCGACGCGCGACACCGCCTCGACCCGAAGGTCGGCCAGCGCAGCCTCGACCGCGAGTCGGGCATTGGCGAGTTCAAGCCACGGGCCGGCGGCATCCGCCGCTCCGTCCGTCAATGCGGCGAGTTCCGCTACGGCCGCCGCCAGGTCGCCGGCGACCAGCCGCGCCTCGGCGCGGGCGAGTCGGGCATCGATGCCCGCGCCGGGAATGTCGCCCGTTCGCCGCACGGTGACGACGGCGGCGAGGCGCCGCAGGGTCTCGTCCATCCAGCCGTCCGTCCCGGCGATGCCGGCGCGCAGAATGGGAGAAGCCTCCGCGCTCAGCCTCCGGCGTAAATCGGTCAGCGTCGCGACGCCGGCGGCGGCATGGTCTTCGAGCTCCCGAAGCGTGCGCGCCAGGTCGGATGGGATGCCGCCTTCCGCCGCCAGCAGGGCTTTGACGTTGGAGAGCGGCGCCGAAAACGCCCGGCCGCCGAGTGCGGCGTCACGCAGTTGGCCGACGGCCAGCGCCACTGCGGCAGCACCCGCGACGTGCTCGGGTTGCACGACTTCGAGGAGGCGGGTGCGGCCGGCGAGGCCGTCGATCCGAGACTCCAACGCCGCCAGCGACGCGGCGAGACGCGCCTCCGCTGTCCGGACGGTGTCGTTCGCGTCGGAAAGCGCCGTCTCCAGCGTTCCGATCCGGTCGGCCAATGATCCCACCCGTTCACTCACGTCGGCGTCGCGCACCCCCTGGGCCACGGTTTCGATCCGGTGCCGCGCGCCGTCGAGACGGTCCGCCAGCGCGTCCATCTCCTGAACGAGGGTGTCCATCTGACCCGCCATCGTCGCCAGGGACGCCTGCTCGAGCGTCAGGCCGTCGAGGGACTGCACGGCGTCGGCGAGGCGGCCTTCCATGGCGTCCACGCGGCCAGACAGCGCAGCGACGGCCGCGACCTGGGGCTCCGGATCGTAAGCGGGAGCGCCGAGCCCGCCGAGCAGCCGCGGTTCGAGATGGGCAGCCACGGCGAACGCGCCGGCGATCAGCGCGACACCGCCCGCCGCCATGGCCGCCCCGGCGAGCCCTCGCCCCGAAGCGGGTGCGGCGGCGGTCGGCTCGTCCGGCGCCCCATCGGGCTCAGGCGTGTCTTCGGGCTTCGTCGATTCGGTCATGGGGCGGCCGTTCCGGACAAGAGATTCAGGAGGGACTCCTGCTCCGGCCGTTCGGCGATGCCGACGCCGCGCCACTGGAGGGCAGATATCTCACCCGCGACCGCTCGGCTGAGACAATACGCGTTCACCATCTGGCAGGCCTGGGCCAATCCCGCATCGCGTACCAGCCTAACAAAGGTTTCTGCGGTGCGGGGAGAGAAAAAGACCACCGCGTCGACGTTTCCCGACCGAAGCGCCGCCTCCGCCCCGGCGGGCAGGATATCGGCGGCCCGGGCCTCGTAGAGGGCGACGCGGCGGGTGGCGAATCCCGCGCGGGCCAGCGCGCCCGCGAGATCGCCCGCGACCCTGGTGCCAGCCGCGTGCAACAGCTCGCCGGCTTCCGGATCCAACGCGGCCGTGACGGCGGCCGACAGAGCTTCGACGTCGGCGCCCGCGCTGGTCACCCGTGCGAAGCCCAGCTCGGCGGCCGCGCGCGCCGTGGCGTCGCCGACGGCGAAGAGGGCCACGTCGCGGGCTTCCGTTGCCACCGCGAGCGCCCGGACGCCGTTCGCGCTCGTCGCCATCACGGCCTGTACGCCTCGGAGATCGAGGGACTTCGGCCGGCCCTCGAACCTGATTTCCAGGAGCGGTGCCGCGATCACCTTGTGACCGAGTCCGGCCAGCACGTCCGTCAGCGCCGCGGCGTCCGGGTGGGGCCGGGTGTTGATGACGCGCACGGATCAGCGTCCGGCGAAGAAGTCCGGACCCGCCCGCGATCTGAGCTCGGCACCCGCGTCGTGCCCGAGCGCTTCGGCGTCCGCCGGCACCCCGTCGCGGCGGGTCTCGAGCATCTCGCTCCCGTCCGTCCTGAGCACGCGCGCCGTGAGTTGGAGGCGATCCTCGACGAGTCGCGCGTGCGCGGCGATGGGCGTGTGACAGGTTCCGCCGAGTGCTGCCAGGACACTCCGTTCGCAAGTGATGCAGGTGTGGGTGTCGGGATCGCCGAGGGACGTCACCAAATCGTGGCCGCGTGTATCGCCACTTCGGCATTCCACCCCGACGGCGCCCTGGCCCGCCGCCGGCAGCATCTCCTCGGGCTCCAGCACGGCCGTGACGCGCTTGGCGAGCCCGAGGCGGTTGAGGCCCGCCAGCGCCAACAAGGTCGCGTCCACGTCGCCCCGCTCGACCTTCGCGAGACGCGTATCGACATTGCCCCGGAACATGACGATCTCGAGATCCTTGCGGGCGTGTTTGAGCTGGGCCCGACGGCGCTGGGAAGCGGTGCCCACGACGGCGCCCTCGGGCAGCGCCGCGATGCTGTCCGCGATCGCGCTGATGAACACGTCGCGGGGATCTTCCCGCGGCAGCATGCAAGGAACCGAGACACCGTCGGGAAGCACGGTTTCGAGGTCCTTCATGGAGTGCACGGCGATGTCGACGTCGCCCGCCAGCAGCGCCTCCTCCACCTCCTTGGCGAACAGACCCTTGCCGCCGACCTCGGCGAGCGGCCGGTCGGTCACGCGGTCGCCGGTGGTGCGGATGACGACGAGCTCGACGTCGTCGGCCGTCAGATCGTCGTGCGCGGCCACCAGTCCGGCCCGAACCTGCTCAGCCTGGGCGAGCGCCAGCCTGCTGCCGCGGGTGCCGATACGCACCGCGGCGCGCGCGCCTGTGCGTTGCGCTGCCATGACCAGGGTGCTAGTGCGTGGCGCGGGAAAGCGCAAGCGGAATCGGGCCGCGGACGTAGCCTTCCACGAGGGGGCACGCGATGATCGTGTTGGGCATCGAGACGAGTTGCGACGAGACCGCGGCGGCCGTGGTGAACGGCAGCCGGGAGATCCTGTCGAACGTCGTTCTGTCGCAACTCGACGAACATCGCGCCTACGGCGGGGTGGTGCCCGAGATCGCCTCGCGCGCCCATGTCCAGCATCTCGACGGCATCATCGACCGGGCCATGCGCGAGGCCGACACCCGTTATGCGGACCTGTCGGGCATTGCCGCCACGGCGGGGCCGGGCCTGATCGGGGGCGTCATGGTGGGACTGGTAACCGGCAAGGCCATCGCCGCGTCGACCGGGCGGCCACTGGTCGCGGTCAACCATCTCGAAGGACACGCGCTTTCCGCCCGACTCACCGACGGGATCGAATTCCCCTATCTGCTGTTGCTCTTGTCGGGCGGCCACTGCCAGCTCGTCGAGGTCGCCGATGTCGGCACCTACCGGCGGCTCGGCACCACGATCGACGATGCCGTCGGCGAGGCGTTCGACAAGACCGCGAAGATGCTCGGCCTCGGGTATCCGGGCGGACCCGCAGTGGAACGCGCGGCCCGCGAGGGAGACCCCGCGCGATTCGACCTTCCGAGACCGCTGCGCGGCCGGCCCGGCTGCGACTTCTCGTTCTCGGGACTGAAGACCGCCGTGCGCCACGCCGTCGCCGGCCTGACGGACAGGGTTCCGAGGGCGAAGGATGCTGCCGATCTGGCCGCGTCGTTTCAAACCGCCGTGGGTGACGTCCTCGCCGACCGCACCGCAAATGCCCTGAAAACGTATGCGGAGCGGCATGCGCACGCACGCCGCCTCGTGGTCGCGGGTGGTGTCGCGGCGAACGGCTACCTGCGCGAGCGTATTGAAGCGGTGTGCGCCGCAACGGACTTCTCAATGTCGGCGCCGCCGCCGGAACTATGCACCGACAATGCCGCGATGATCGCCTGGGCGGGCTTGGAGCGCTTGCGGTTCGGCCTGACGGATCCGCTTGATGCGCCGGCACGCGCGCGCTGGCCCCTCGACGAGGTATGCCCGCCCGCCTGCCGACGACCGGCGGGTTCCATGAACACGGACGGAGAGGACAGTCCATGATCGCCGTGATCTTCGAAATAACGCCGAACGAGAGCCGGACCCATGACTATTTCGATGCGGCTGCGGCGCTCAAGGACGAGGTCGAGGCTATCGACGGATTCATCTCCGTCGAGCGCTTCGAGAGCCTGAGCACGCCGGGCAAGTACCTGTCCCTATCGCTGTGGCGTGATGAAGGGGCCGTGAAGGCCTGGCGCGAGAACGTGAACCACCAGGCGGCTCAGGCAAAAGGCAAGGGCGAGATCTTCGCGAACTACCGCATTCGTGTCACCGAGGTCGTGCGGCAGTATTCGTTCGGCGCCTGACCATCGCACCGAGGTCCGCGCCGAGGGAACGGGTATCGGACCCGGACGAACGGCAAACGTGGGGTCTGACACCCGTTCCCCAACCGCCGTAGAATGCCGTTGACCACGGGTCACCGGCAGAGAGAGGAGCGACATGGCGGCACACTACGGGCGCATCGGAATCGCCGGCGCGGGCGCGTGGGGAACGGCGCTGACGACGGTCGCCCGGAGGCAGGGCCGTGAGGTCGTCATCTGGGCCCGCGAGGCCGTCGTCGTGGAGGCCATCAACAACGAGCACCGCAACACGATGTTCCTGCCCGAAGCCACCCTGGACCCGCAGGTCCGGGCGACGGGGGATCCGGCCGAGGTCTGCGACGCCGACGCCGTGCTTCTGGTGGTGCCCGGGCAGTTTCTACGCGGCGTCTGCGAGTCGATGGCACCGGATTGGCCCGGCAGCGTGCCGGCGGTGATTTGTGCCAAGGGTATCGAGGAAGACACCGGCGCCCTGATGACCGAGGCGGTAGGGGCCGCTTTGCCGGGCGCGCCCCAGGCGGTCCTGTCCGGTCCCACGTTCGCCGCCGAAGTGGCGAAGGGCCTGCCCACGGCCGTCACCATCGCCTGCGAGGAGGATTCCATCGCCGATGCCCTGATCGACGCTCTCGGCTCGACGACCTTCCGGACCTACCGCTCGACCGATCTGGTGGGTGCCGAGATCGGGGGCGCCGTGAAGAACGTCCTGGCGATCGCCTGCGGCATCGTGACAGGACGCGAATTGGGATCGAATGCCCGCGCCGCCCTGATCACCCGAGGCCTCGCGGAGATGCTGCGCCTCGGCGAGGCCAAGGGCGCCCGGCGGGAGACCCTCTCCGGCCTCTGCGGCCTCGGCGATCTGGTGCTGACGTGTTCGTCGGAGCAGTCGCGCAACATGAGCCTGGGGGCGGCGCTCGGCCGGGGCGAGCGTTTCGAGGACATCATGGCGTCCCGGCGTTCGGTTGCTGAGGGGGTGTTCAACGCCCGCGCGGTGGTTAAGCTCGCTCGCGCCCTTTCCATCGACATGCCGATCTGCGAAGCGGTCGCCGCCATCCTCCACGAGGGCGCGGCCATCGAGGACGAAATCCGGAAGCTGCTGTCCCGGCCCCTGGGCGAGGAACTGGCCTGAGCGGGACCGCGTCGATTGGCGCGGCCGCGGAGGCGCTCTAGATTTGCATCCGGCCCGGGATGCGGGTGCCGGGCGACGGCAAGCCCGCGGAAGACCGAAGGAGATCCAACAGATGGCATATTGGCTGATGAAATCCGAACCCGGGACGTGGTCCTGGGACGATCAGGTCAAGGAGAGCCCGGCGGAGTGGGACGGCGTGCGCAACCACCAGGCGTCCAACAACATGAAAGCCATGAAGATCGGCGACAAGGCCTTCTTCTATCATTCGGGCAAGGACCGGGAGATCGTCGGAGTCGTCCGGATCGTCAAGGAGTACTACCCGGATCACACGGATCCGACTGGGAAATTCGGCATGGTGGACGTCGAGGCGGTCGAGCCCCTGAAGACGCCCGTCAGCATCGCCGACATCAAGGCGCGGCCCGAATTCAGCGAGTTCCAGCTGGTGCGCAATTCCCGTCTCTCGGTCATGCCGGTCCAATCCGGTCACTGGAAGCGCATCTGCAAGATGGGCGGTATCGACCCCTGAGCCGGGACAGCCCGACCAGCGCACCCCCGCCGGGGCACGTGCTCTGCCGCTTCGATGACCTCGGGGATCGGGATGGCAAGGGATTCGGCTTCGGCGGCGGCCGCGAGCGTTTCGAAATGTTCGTCGTGCGCCGCGACGACCGGGTGTTCGGGTACGTCAACATCTGTCCGCACGCGCGGACACCGCTCGACTGGACGCCGGACCAGTTCCTGACCCGCGACAAGACGAGGCTCCTCTGTGCCACGCACGGGGCCCAATTCCGCATCGAAGACGGATTCTGCGTGGCCGGACCCTGCCCGGGAGCATCGCTGACACCCGTGCCCGTCGCCATCGAGGACGGCAACGTCATCGTCGCGGGTCCGATCGAGGTCTGAGGCATCCCGTGACGGCCAGAACCGCGCGGCCGTCCGGTGCGTTCCATTGAAACTCCCCCGTGGCTTATAGTTCATTTCCGGTCGTGAGAAGACAGGGGCAACCGCTATGCCTGACCTGGAAGCCGTCCGGACGCAGCTCGAGGCGCGCCTCGCCGACCTGTTGGCCGAAGCCAAGGAAATCGACGCGGAACTCAGCGAGCCCCACAGCCGAGACTGGGAGGAGCGTGCGACGGAGTCGGAGGGTGACGAGGTCCTCGAGGGCCTGGGTCATGCCGCCCTCGCCGAAGCCCGACGGATCCATGCCGCGCTGACCCGCATCGACGAAGGCACCTACGGAATCTGCGTCTCGTGCGGCGAACCCGTCGGCGAAAAGCGGTTGGAAGCCGTTCCCCACGCGCCGCTCTGTATCGATTGCGCGAGCCGCTAGCTAGAGCGGTTCCGGCTTGACCGGAAGGACCGGTTCAACGGTCTGACGGGGAGCGTCAGTCTTTCAGGTATTCCCGATAGTCCGCCGCGAGGTCTTCGGCGGCGAGTTCGAGAAGTTCCTTGCCGTGTTCGGGTCTGGCAAGGGACGGATCGGAGGCCATGCGGCCGTCCGGGAACCGGCGCCGATAGTCGTCCGCGTCGGTGAACGAAAAGCCCCCGCCGGGCGACGCCAGCTCGGGAAGCTCCGCGTCCTTGATGGCGTCGGGGTGGACATATTGCGTGACGGCGACCTCGGACGGCGTGGCGTGGTACCCCTCCCGGCCGCCGTAGAACTTCTTGGCGAGTGCCTGTACGCGGGGCCGCTGGTACCAGTTGCGCGATACGCAGCGCACGCGAGGCCGGTCGCCGCCGCCGTCCATGCTGGTCTGGGCGTAGACTTCCTGGAAGGCCGTCTGCACCGTCGAGATGTTCCCGCCGTGACCGTTGATGAAATAGAAGCGCTCGAAGCCGTGCCGCGCGAGCGAGTTGACGTAGTCCGCGATAACGGACACCAGGGTGGAGGGCCTAAGCGTCATCGATCCCGTGAAGGCCATGTGGTGCTGCGCCATGCCGACGCCGATCGTGGGCCCCACCACAGCCCCGGCGATCTCGCCCGCCGCTATGGCGATGGCCTCGGCGCAGATGGCGTCGGTCCCGATCAGTCCGGTGGGGCCATGCTGCTCGGTCGACCCGATGGGCATCATGACCCCGGTCGAGGTCTGCAAGTAAGACTCGACCTCCTGCCACGTCATGAGATGCAGGAGCATGGTTGCCGCCTCCTCCGTTGACTTCCTTTAGCGGTTGCGTGCCACGCTGTCTAACCCCGCCTTGTGGCGTCGCCTGAAATGAATCAATAATCCAGCCCGAACGTTGGGACGAACGCGCCCTGCCGGGATCCTTCGGGGCGGCGCTCATCTGCGGGGAGACGCCCAAGCCATGTCGGAACAAACCCTCTATCCGGTTCCCGAGGATTGGAAGAGCAGAACGCTGTGCGACAACGATTCGTACCTGCGCATGTACGAGCAATCGATCGCAGATCCCGAGGCCTTCTGGGCCGAGCAAGGCAAACGGATCGACTGGATCAAACCCTACACCAAGGTCAAGGACGTCTCCTACGCGGCCGACGATCTGCACATCAGGTGGTTCCATGACGGAACCCTGAACGTCAGCGCCAATTGCATCGACCGGCATCTCGCGTCCCGCGGCGACAAGCCTGCCATCATCTGGGAAGGCGACGATCCCGACAACGACAAGACGATCACCTACCGGGAGCTGCACGACGAGGTGTGCAAGCTTGCCAACGGGCTCAAGTCCATCGGCGTGAAGAAGGGAGATCGCGTCACGATCTATTTGTCGATGATCCCCGAGCTGGCCTATTCGATGCTTGCCTGCGCGCGCATCGGCGCCATCCATTCGGTGGTCTTCGGCGGCTTTTCGCCCGATTCTCTCGCGGGACGCATCCAGGACTGCGATTCCAGCGTCATCATCACCTCGGACGAAGGCATCCGTGGCAACCGACCCATTCCCCTCAAGGCCAACACCGACGGCGCCTTGGAAAGTTGTCCGACGATCGAGAAATGCGTCGTGGTCGAACGCACCGGCGGCGACATCAACTGGGTGGAGGGGCGCGACGTCTGGTACGAAGATCTGGTCAGGGATCAGCCCACAACCTGCGAGCCCGAGGAGATGGGCGCGGAGGATCCTCTGTTCATCCTCTACACCTCGGGCAGCACGGGACAACCGAAAGGCGTGCTGCACACGAGCGGCGGATACATCGTGTACGCCTCGATGACCCACCAGTACATCTTCGATTATCATGACGGGGACGTGTATTGGTGCACGGCCGACGCCGGTTGGATCACGGGACATAGCTACATCGTCTACGGGCCTCTCGCCAACGGCGCCATCACGGTGATGTTCGAAGGCGTGCCCAACTACCCCGATTCGTCGCGCTTCTGGCAGGTCTGCGACAAGCACGACATCAACATCTTCTATACGGCGCCGACGGCCATCCGCGCACTGATGCGGGACGGCGACGATCCGGTGAAGAGAGCGAGCCGCAAGTCCGTGCGGCTCCTCGGCACGGTGGGCGAACCGATCAACCCGGAGGCCTGGAACTGGTACTACGACGTCGTCGGCGACGGCCGCTGTCCCATCGTCGACACGTGGTGGCAGACGGAGACGGGCGGGGTCTGCATCACGCCGTTGCCCGGCGCCACGGACCTCAAACCGGGCTCCGCCACCCTGCCGTTCTTCGGAGTCAGGCCGATGATCGTCGACGCGGACGGCAACGAGCTCGAGGGCGCCTGCGAGGGCAACCTGTGCATCGCCGATTCCTGGCCGGGACAGATGCGGACGGTATTCCGCGACCATGACCGGTTCGTTCAGACCTACTTCAGCCAGTACCCCGGACGGTATTTCACTGGGGATGGCTGCCGCCGTGACGAGGACGGCTATTACTGGATCACCGGCCGCGTCGACGACGTGATCAACGTGTCCGGCCACCGCATGGGCACGGCCGAGGTCGAGAGCGCGTTGGTCGCGCACCCGAAGGTATCCGAGTCGGCGGTGGTGGGTTACCCCCACGACATCAAGGGTCAGGGCATTTATGCCTACGTCACTCTGATGGCTGGCGAAGAGCCCTCCGATGACCTGCGCGAAGAATTGGTGCGTTGGGTGCGCAAGGAAATCGGACCCATCGCGTCGCCCGATCTGATCCAGTGGGCGCCGGGCCTGCCCAAGACCCGCTCGGGAAAGATCATGCGCCGCATCCTGCGCAAGATTGCCGCAGACGAGCCCGACGACCTCGGCGACACCTCGACCCTGGCGGACCCCGCGGTCGTGTCGGATCTCGTGGAAAATCGCGTGAACCGTTGAGCGCGTTCTGACGACCGCGTTCACCACCGGACGCCGGAATCACGGTCTCGCCATGGACGGTCGGGAGGCCGGCGCGCCTGGACCGGTGCCGTTCCCGGCATCGGGGCGGTGGCGTGTCCGCTTTCGAGATTGACCGCTGACGCTGCGCTTGCAATATGGTCTGATCTAGTCGGACCATCTGGAATCCATCATGGAATCAACCCTAACCCTCAGCGACGCCAAGGCACGCTTCTCGGAGGTGGTCGAGAGGGTGACGGGCGGCGAGGAATTCGTCATCACCCGGATGGGCCGGCCGGTGGTCCGCATCGTCGGCTACGAGCCGCACGGTCCGGCACCAAGGCTGGGCGATCTGGCCGGCCGAATCCGCATCGCCGAGGATTTCGACGAGTGGCCGCCCGATATCGCGCAAGCCCTGGGAATGGCGGAGCCCGGGTGAGATATCTGCTGGACACCCGTGCTCTGCTTTGGGCGCGGGGGGCACCGGACCGGCTGTCGCCCGAGGCGTTGACGGCGCTACGATCGTCGGAGAATGCTTTCTATATCAGCATCGCGAGCCTGTGAGAGTGTGCCATCAAATCCTCCCTCGGCAAGCTCGATATCCCTCCGGAGTTCTACCGGACCGTCGTCGAGGACTACACGCTCTTGACGACCGAGATACCCCCCTCGAGACCGATGCGGCCCTGCCGGCGCATCATCGGGATCCGTTCGATCGGCTTCTGATCGCGCAGGCACGGCTCGCCGGCCTGACCGTGATCACCCGCGACCGAAACATCGCCAAGTACGATGTCCCCGTCGTGGCGGCATGATGGGGACGGTCTCCCGTAAGGCCAGCATCGTCCAAGAGGAGAGGCTGGTCGCCGCCCCGGAACCGGCACTGGTTCGCCAACCGCGTCGTCACGATACGCCGCAGGTACGGTCTCGCCATGGACGGTCGGGAGGCCGGCGCGCCCGGGCGCGTGCTGCCGGCCCATGCCTCCGCACGCATTTCACGCGCCCCCCTGACTCCGCCGAGACTCCAACGCTATACTCTGCGCGCCCGCGCCCGTGGGCCTGAGTCAACGACAATCGAGGAGAATTTGGATGAGCGGTCTTGCCCACCGCACCAGGCGGGTCGACGGGGTCAAATGGCACTGGGTCGAGGCAGGCGATGGCGAGCCTGTGGTCCTGCTGCACGGCATCCCCGAGAGTTGGCAGTGCTGGAAGCATCAGATTCCGACCCTCGCCACGCAATTCCGCGTGTTCGCCTTCGACCTGAAAGGATACGGCCAGTCGGACAAGCGAGAGGGCGACTACACGGGCGCCAACGTCGCCCGCGAACTCATCGCAGTCCTGGATTCGCTCGGTGTCGACAGATTCCGCTTGGCCGGCCACGACTGGGGCTCGATCGTCGGCGATCACGTCTGCGACCACATCTCGAAGCGCATACAGTGTTACATGCGCTGCTCCATTTCGCTGCACGAATACGACGTCCGCAATTCCCTGCACCATCAGTGGAACTCGAAGAACCCGGAGGACTGCGGCAAGCTCATGGCCAAGCCCGGCGCCTACGTGCGCGTCTGGTTCGAAAGCTCGTGCGGCGCCGAGACGCAGCTCGGCGACGACGAGATCGAAGAGATCGTGGCCGAGTTCTCCAACCCGGGAACCGCGCAGGCGGTGCCCTGCTACTTCCGAGATCTCCAGAAGAACAAGCCGGTGGACTACTCGAAGTTCACGTTTCCCGTGGTCCAGGTTTTCGGCGCCCACGATCCGCGCCAGCCCATCGAATACTTCCAAGGCCTCGAGAACCATATCCCCGGCCTCGAGGCGGTCATGATGATGGACTCGGGGCACTTCATGACCCGCGAGCGGCCGAAGGAGATGACCCAGGCGCTGATGTTCTTTTTCAATTCCATGCTGGCGCCGGGCGTCCCCCTGTTTGACCTGTCGCGCGAACACGGCCTGCCGGTCCGCCCGGTCAAGCCGCGCGCGGCCTGGGGCGTCAACAGTTTTGACCTGAAGAAGCCGAAGGGTAAGACGGGGCAGCGTGGAAAGCGCTCGAAATCCGGGTAGCCTCGGCGCGACGTTCGCGCAACGGCTCGTTCACAGGGAGTGACCAAATGATCTACGAAATCCGAACCTACAACTGCATTCCCGGCGGCGCGCAGGAGCTCATCCAGCGGGTCGGCGAGAAGTATGAGCACCGAGCGAAATATTCGGAGGTAGCGGGCTTCTGGTACACCGACATCGGGCCCCTGCACCAAGTCGTGCACCTCTGGCCCTACGAAAGTCCCGGTGACCGGCAGCGAGTCCGGGGAGAGGCGGCGAAGGACGGGAACTGGCCTCCAAACACGTATGACGTCATCGCCGACATGCAGTCGGAGATCTATCTGCCGGCGCCGTTCTGCCCGGCGATGCGGAAAGGCGATCTCGGCCCGGTCTACGAGATGCGCACCTACACCTTGAAGCCAGGTTCGTTCCCGGAGGTCGCCAAACGCTGGGAAGAGGCTCTCGAGAAGCGCCTCGAGTTGTCGCCCTTGCTGTTCGCCGGCACCACGGAGCATGGCGGCCTCAACAAATTCGTCCATATCTGGCCGTACAAGAGCGTCGATCATCGCTCGGAAATCCGCGCCAAGGCGCAGGCGACGGGTGTCTGGCCGCCCAAGGGCGGCCGGCAGTTCTCAGTCAAGCAGGAGAACAAGATACTGCTGCCCGCCCCCTTCTCGCCCCTGCAATAAGCGGGGGCGGGCGGCCCGGGTATGATTTCCGGCCAAATCGCAAAGGAACGAGTCAAGGGAGAATCGATGACTACGATCGGCTTTGTCGGCATCGGCAACATGGGATTGCCGATGTCGGCGAACCTCGTGAAAGCGGGACATACCGTCCGGGCCTACGACGTGGTCCCGGAAAACGTGAAACAGGCGGAAGAGGCGGGCTGCGTGGCCACGGGCTCCATTGCGGAAGCCTGCGACGGCGCGGAAGCGGTGATCTCCATCGTTCCGGAGGGCGATCACGTACGTGCGGTCTATCTGGACGGGGGCGGCGTGCTGGACTCGGCGGCCCCGGATACCCTGCTCATCGACATGTCGACCATAGATCTCGCTACCGTCCACGCGGTGCAGGGCGCGGCCAAGGCGCGCGGCTTCGAAATGCTGGATGCGCCCGTGTCCCGCGGAACGAAGGGTGCGCGAGAAGGGACACTGGTGATCATCGCCGGCGCCACGGACGGCGGCTTCGCGCGGGCTAAACCATATTTCGACGTTCTCGGCACCGACATCTTCCACACCGGCGCGCCCGGTACCGGATGCGCCACGAAGATCTGCAACAACATGATGATGGGCATCAATTTCATCTGCGCCGCGGAAGGCCTCATGCTCGCCGAGCACATAGGTCTCGATGTCGACAAGTTCTTCGAGATCGTCTCCAAGTCGTCGGGCGCGAACTGGCCCCTGGTGGGCTACGGAATGCTGCCGGGCATGGTCGAAGGCTGTCCGGCGGAGAACGACTACCAGCCCGGCTTCACCGCCGCGATGATGCGCAAAGATCTCCGGCTCTCCCAGCAGGCGGCGCAGGCGAACGGCGCGTCGACGCCGCTCGGCGCGCAGGCGCATGCCGTCTTCGCGCTTTACTGCAAGGCCGGGTACAGCGAACTCGACGTCTCGTCTGTCATTCGATTCATCGGCGGCGGGCTACCGGAATAACGGCCGACATCCATGGAGAACCGGCGACATGATCTATGAGTTCCGCACGTACACGTTGACCCCCGGCGCCATGCCGAAGGTGCTGGACATGTTCGCGGAGGCCTACGAGCACCGGAAGAAGTACTCCGAACTCGTCGCGTTCTGGCGCACGGAATTCGGGCCTCTCAACCAGATCATCCACGTGTGGCCCTATGAGAGCGCGCAACATCGTGAGGAGGTGCGCGCCGCGGCAGTGGAGGACCCCAAATGGCCGCCGGGCTTTGCGCAGCTCGGACTGGTCGTCGACCAGCGGGCCGAAGTCTTCAAAACGGCCCCCAACAGCCCGTTCGCGGAACCGGGAACGTACGGTCCCATCTACGAGGTCCGGGAATACATCATCAAGCCGGGGTCGATGCCGACGTTCCTGCAGATTTGGGGCGACAACGTTCACATCCGAACTGCGTTCTCGCCCCTGGCCGCGGCGCTTTATTCCGATGTCGGCGGGCTCAACAAATTTCTGCATATCTGGCCCTACGAGAGCATGGAGAGCCGCACGGAGGCCCGCAACCAGGCGTCGGCGACAGGACAGTGGCCGCCGGAGGGCGAGTTGAGACTGATCGAGCGCCAGTCGAGCATGCTGGCGACTCCGGCGCCCTTTTCACCATTGCAGTAGCGGTGGCGCTGACGGAGCCGAAACGGCTTGGAGGTACACCGGGAGAGGAGCGTGGCGATGGCGGATGCGGCGGGCGGAGGTAGAAACCTCCGCGTCGACGGCGATCGGCTTTGGCGGTCGCTGATGGATATGGCCCGGGTCGGCGCCACCGAGAAGGGCGGGGTCTGCCGCCTCGCGCTGACCGACCTCGACAAGGAAGGGCGGGACCTGTTCGTCCGCTGGTGTGAAGAGGCCGGCTGCACGATCTCCGTGGACCGCATGGGTAACATCTTCGCCCGCCGTCCGGGCCGCAACCCTGATGCACAGCCCGTGATGACCGGCAGTCATCTCGACTCCCAACCGACCGGCGGCAAGTACGACGGCGCATACGGCGTGTTGGCGGGGCTCGAGGTGGTACGGACGCTCAATGACCTGGGTGTCGAGACCGAGGCGCCGGTCGAAGTCGCCGTGTGGACGAACGAGGAGGGTTCACGGTTCGCGCCGGCGATGGTCGCTTCCGGGGTTTTTGCCGGCGCCTTCGACCTCGAACACGGCCTCTCGCGCCCAGACCCGGAAGGCCGCACGCTCGGCGAAGAACTGGAGCGCATCGGCTATGCCGGCGACCTGGAATGCGGCAACCGGGAACTCGCGGCTTACTTCGAGGCCCACATCGAGCAGGGTCCGATCCTGGAAGACGAGGAGAAGACCATCGGAGTCGTGTCCGGCGGTCAGGCACAGCGCTGGTACGAGATCACCATGACCGGACAGGAAGCGCACGCCGGCCCGACACCCATGCTCACCCGCCGGGACGCGCTGCTCGGCGCGGCGCGGGCCGTAGACGCCGTGAACCGTATCGGCCTCTCCCATCAACCCGGAGCCTGCGCCACCGTCGGAATGCTGGACGCGAGACCGAACTCTCGAAATGTCATCCCCGGCTCGGTCTTCTTCACGGTCGATTTCCGTCACCCCGACGACTCCGTCCTTTCCGTCATGGATGGGGAACTCAGGACCGTGTGCGAGGCCATCGCCGCCGACATCGCGCTCGAGCTCGAATTCGAGGAAATCTGGCATTCTCCCGCCGTCGCGTTCGATGCGGCTTGCGTCGAAGCCGTCCGATCCGGAGCTAAAGAGTGTGAATACACTTATATGGATATCGTAAGCGGTGCCGGGCACGATGCCTGTTATGTTGCGCGAGTCGCTCCGACCGGTATGATCTTCGTGCCCTGTGAGGGCGGGATCAGTCACAACGAGATAGAAAGCGCCACCTCGGAGGATCTCGAGGCCGGGTGTAACGTGCTATTGCACGTAATTCTCGAATTCGCGGGCCCAGCCCGAAGAGGTTCCAGTTGGGCCTGAACCGCTCCGGCATGTGCGCCGAGCGGCCTCTCTGGCGGTCCAAGCCCAACCTGTGCCGCCATGAGAGGGAGACCGAGTAGAGGTTTTCCTCAGGCAGGCGCCTCGGCGTCGGCTGTCGCATACTCCGCGGGCGACGTGATCTCGATCAGTTCGAGGTCGTCCGAATGGTCGACCTCGCGGTGACGGATCCCCGGGGGTTGATGCACGCAGTCGCCCGGACCGAGCTTCACCTCTCCCTTGCCCTCGTACTCGAAAATCGCCCACCCCTTGAGGATGTAGACCATCTGGAAGTCGAGATCGTGTTTGTGCCAGCCCACCCGCTCGCCGTGACCTTCGCGGGCACGAATCACGTGGGCATGGAACCTGCCCCCGGTCGACCGACCGATTCCGAGATCGCGGTACTCGAAGAAGGTGCGTAATCCTTCCGACTCGAACGGCGTATCCTCCGCGTGCGTAACGGACAGTTTCATGCCGGATGCCATGGGGTGGCCCTCCCTGTGTGCCTGCGCAACGACGATGTTCAGTGTACCAGCGAATGCGGCATGCCACGCGCGGATTTGGGTGGCTCAGCCCTCGTCCATCACGTCCTTCACCGTCTGCACGACCTGTTCGACGCTGGGGACGACCTTGTCGGCCAAGGGCGGACTGTAGGGGACGGGTACGTCCAGCGCGGCCAAACGCTTGACGGGCGCGGCGAGGTCCGTGAAGCAGCGCTCCGAAACCGCACAGGCGATCTCCGCCGTACATCCGGCCATCAGCGCGTCTTCCGCGCAAATGATCGCCCGTCCCGTTCGGCGCGCCGAGGCGACCAACGTGTCCACGTCGAGCGGTGACAGGCTGCGCGGGTCGACGACCTCGATGTCGATCCCCTCGTCTTCAAGCAGAACCGCCGCCTCGAGGGCCTTCGACACCATCGGACCCACTGCAACGACGGTGACGTCCTCCCCTTCGCGCTTGATGTCGGCCGCACCCAGGGGGATCGGCTCGACCGCTTCGGGCACCTCACCTTCGAGGCTGTAGATCCGCTTGTATTCAAGAAACAGAACCGGATCCGGTTCGCGGACCGCGGTGGGAAACAGTCCCTTTGCGTCCCGCGGCGTGGAAGGCACGACCACGTGCAGCCCCGGCACGTGCATGAACCAGGACTCCAGGGCTTGGCAGTGCTGGGCCGCCGAATACCGGGCAAGTCCGCAAGGCAGTCTCAGGACCATGGGCACGCTCGCCTGACCCCCCGTCATGTACCGCATCTTCGCCGCCTGATTGACGACCTCGTCCATGGCGATGGTCACGAAGTCGATGTACATGACCTCGGCGACCGGGCGCATGCCGGCCAGCGCCGCCCCCACCGCGATCCCCACGATCGCCGCCTCCGAGATGGGCGTTTCGCGAATGCGGTCGGGGAAGGCCTCGGGAATCCCCTTCGTGACCGCGAGATTGCCGCCGTGGGTCGCGATGTCCTCGCCGATGAGGAACACGCGATCGTCCCGGGCCATCTCTTCGTGAATCGCCTCGTTCAGGGCGTCCCGGAAGGTCATGGTCCTCATGACGCCGCCGCCGCATCGACGTAGACGTCCGTGACGATCTCTTCGTCGGGCGGGAAGGCACTGGCCTCGGCGAAGGCGACCGCGGATTCGATCTCGACCGTCGCGGCGGCCCGGATCGCGGCGTCCTCATCCTCGCCGAGCTGCTGACGTTCGATCAGATAGGTCCGCAGCAGCTGGATGGGGTCGCGTTCGGTCCGCCAATACTCGACCTCCTCCTTGTCCCGGTATTCCTGTAAATCCCCGGGGCTGTGGCCGTGAAAGCGGTAAGTCACGCATTCGATCAGGGTCGGCCCGCCGCCCGTCCGCGCGCGGTCGATCGCCCGGCTCGCGACCTCGCTCACCGCCAGCACGTCCTGGCCGTCAACGGATTCGCCCGGAATGCCGTAGGACGGCGCCATATCCCGGACCGACGTCACCTTGGTCATTCGCCTCTGCGGGATCCACTGCTGGTACTGGTTGTTCTCGCAGACGTAGATCACCGGAAGGTTCCAGATGGCGCCGATGTTGATCGCCTCGTGGAACGTACCCCGCTGCATCGCGCCGTCGCCGAAAAAGCAGACGGTGACCCGGTCGTCGCCCCGCAACTGACTCGCCAGCGCCGCACCCGTCGCCGGCCCGAACCCCCCGCCCACGATCCCGTTGGCGCCGAGCATGCCGACGGAAAAATCCGCGACGTGCATCGAGCCGCCCTTGCCCCGGCAGATGCCTCCCTCCCGTCCGAACAGCTCGGCCATCATCCGTTCGATACGTCCGCCCTTGGCGATGAAGTGACCGTGACTGCGATGTGTTCCGACGATGTAGTCATCGGACCGCAGGTGGGCGCAAAACCCGACGGCGACGGCCTCCTCGCCGATATACATGTGGAAGGAGCCCTGGACGTTGCCGAACGCTTGCTGCCGGTTCGCCTCCTCTTCGAAGAGGCGAATTCGCCACATGGTGCGGTACATCTCCTTGAGCTGTTCCGGTGCTGGTTCCATGACTTGCCTCTCGGATCAGGGATCCCAGCGTGGGACGACGAACGCGGGAGACTCCGGCTACGCTTGCGCGCTGGGCCGGGCGCCGACCGTTTCGCGCCAACGCTTGACGTTGGGGTGACCGTCGGGGATTCCGCCCTCGACCCGGGCGGCGAAATCGACCGCCACAAGCGCCGTGACGTCCGCCGCGCTGAAGTCGGGCCCCGCGACGTGCTCGCTCTCGCCAAGCCGTTCGTTCAGCAAATCCATGAAATAGGCGATGCGCCGGCGCCCCCGGTCCGCCATCGCCGGAATCTGTTCATGGCCGACCGGACCCGGCAAGGCGCGGCCGGCGAACCGGTCGACGCTGTTGCGCAGCACCTCGCCGACGGCGAGCAGGCCGTCGATCTCGAGCTTGTGTTCCCAGCCGTCTATGGTCGCTCGTTCGATCGCCGTCGTTCCCATGAGCGGCGGCTCGGGATGGGTGGCCTCCAAATAACGGCAGATCGCCATGGCCTCCCGAATGCACGTGCCGTCATCGAGTTCGAGCACAGGCAAGGTGCACCAAGGATTGACGGCCCGAAACTCATCCCCGTGCTGCTCGCGGGCCATCAGGTCGACTTGCTGCGTGGGCACGGAAATGCCCTTCTCGGCCAGGAAAATCCGTACCCGCCGAGGATTGGGGGCCCCTTTGAAGTCGTAGAGTTTCACGTGGTCGTCCCTCCCTGCGCCGCAAGCGGCGATCAATTCCGTCAGCCCTTTCGCTCACCCGCCACCGGGTCCATTAAATGTCTATAAATCAACTACCTGAATCCACTCAGCAGAGGCTTCATCCTACCCAGGCTTCCGCCATGTACCCACCCTATCCGCACCTGGAAGGGGGGAATGAATTACTGAAATGAACAGCGGGAATGAGAGTGAAAAGCCAAAATACAAGCACCCGCTGAAAGCCAAGTTTGTCAAGTCTGCCAAGGCCCGTGACAAGGATGGTGAACTCAAAACGGCCAAATATTTCGACATTCCTGGTGACGGACCGTATCTGCGCGTCACGCCGACAGGCTACAAATACTGGGAAGTTCGCCTTACCGTCAACGGCAGGCGTCGCACCCGTGGCATGGGACCGTATCCTGCGCTCTCGCTGAAGGAGGCTCGGGAGCAAGCTCTAGCAGGCTGCGGAAAAAGCGGCTGAGATCCGAGGCTACCGGAAGCTTTCAGTGGTGAGGGCGACGGGCGTGTCGAAAATGTCTGATCGGCGGCTTGGGCGGTTAACTCTTTGATTTCATTGGTACGGATGGGATCAAGGTTGGACGCCGAACAACACTCACCGCCGCGCCGCGCCGATCAGCAGCCGTCTGTAGAGCAGCACGAACCCGATAAAGCCGCAGCACCACAGGAGGCCCGCGAGCGTCCACAGCGCCATCGCGTGCTCCGGGAGCACGCCGCCAGCGAGCCTCGCGAGCACCGAGGCGACGACCAGCAGATAGAGCGCCGCCGTCCCCGGACCCGCCGCCAACTCCTGGCCGCTGTGGCCGAGCGTCACGCGGGTCATCACGGCAAGCGTCATGATCCCGATTGCGCCCGCCATCCACAGATGCTGCACCGAGGCGGGCGCCAAGGTGTCGGGCCACAGGATTGCCGCGCCCACGCCCAGCATGCCGAGCGGCACGAACGCATATCCCACGTACAGGATCCAGAGCAGGGGTTCGCGGCCGGTATCCTGTCCTCGCCATCGCGTGAGCCGCGCGGCCTGCGCGATGCCCGACGCGAGCAGCAGATATCCTGTCTCCGGCGCATTGGGAATCGCGACCCACACCGTCAGGGCGAGCAGGGTGAGCGCAAGCGCAAGCCCGTCGAGACGCCCGAACGCCGCCGGCAAAGCCTCGCTGCCGCGCGGCGCCAGCCAGTTTCGCGTGAACGCGGGCACGATGCGCCCGCCGATCACGGAGATCATCATGATCGCGGCGGCAAGGCCGATGCGCAGCCCGTAGCCCGACGCCGCGTACGCGTCCTCCGCGGCTTCCCGATGGAACAGCGCGTTGCCCGCGACGAACACGCCGATCATCGCGATCACTACGAGGTTGCGCCAGTTCCTGCCGGCGACGATCTCGCGCAGCACGTAGCCGACGAGGACGACGAGGCAGGAGAGGTCGATCAGCGCCACCGCCAGGGGCGTGAGCCATTCCGACGTCGCGATCGCAATCCGGCCGAGGACCCAGAGCGCGAGCAGGCCTGCCAAGGGCCACCCCGTGATTGGAGGCCGGCCCGTCCAGTTCGGCACGGCGGTGAGCAGGAACCCCGAAAGCACCGCGCCGAGATAGCCGAACAGCGCCTCGTGGGCATGCCAGGACACGGGGTCGAAGGCACTCGGCAGTTCGAGCCCTCCGGTGAGCGTCGCGAGCCAGAGCGCCATGGCGAGCAGCGCCCACAACACCGCGGACAGGAAGAAGGGCCGGAAGCCGCTGGACAGGAATCCGTGCGTCGAGACCGCCGCCTTGGATTGTTGTGCGTTCATCAGTCAGCCCGCTGCCGATTCGCCGCGCTCTCCACTCCCTTCTCGAGGTCCGGTTCGAGAACGCCGTCCGGGATCATGGAGAACGCGCAACTGGACGGCTTCGAGTTCCTTGCCCCGACCCTGCCCGCACGCCCACAGCCCCGGAGCGGCCCGATGCGAAGCCGAGTGGGTATATGCGTCTCGCAACGGGTCACTGATCAAAGGATACCAGTACGCGGAGAGCGACGACCGGGCCCAGGTCGCCTGGTACTACGAGAACGGCCAAAACAGAACATGTTGTTCGGCGCGGAGTTGCGACGCCGATCAGCGT
This sequence comes from Alphaproteobacteria bacterium, assembly GCA_021296255.1. Taxonomy (GTDB): domain Bacteria; phylum Pseudomonadota; class Alphaproteobacteria; order UBA2966; family UBA2966; genus UBA2966. Next base: position 30,093 of record JAGWAU010000042.1, read on the forward strand.
GCCAATGCGTTGATCCCATTGGCACGGGAGGGGTCATGCTTTCGCGCCGATCAACAGCGTGGGGTCCACGGAACACTCAATCGCCGTCCTTGGTTGCTGGCGCCGTGTCAATCTTCATGAGCAGCGGGGGGAGCAGGAAGAAATCGGCGAAGAGCGCCAGGGCGATGACGAGCGCGGTGAGCTTACCCATCCCGGAATTGATCTCGAAGCTGGAAAGACTGACCACGACGAAGCCGGCTACGAGCACCAGAGAAGTCGTGAGCAGGGCGCGGCCCACGGTGCGGAAGGCAATGCGGACCGCATCGGGCGACGCGCAGCCGAGCTCGCGCCGAGCCCGCCGGTACTTGCTGAGGAAGTGCACCGTGTCGTCGACCACGATGCCCAGCGTCATGGCCGACACCATGGAGAGCGACACCCCCACCTCCCCGACCGTCAACCCCCAGATGCCGAAGCCCAGCGCGCCGGGGACCAGGTTCGGGACGAGGCTCGCGAGGCCGAGCCGCAGGGATCGCAGGGCAAGCACCAGGACGAAGGAAATCCCGACGAGGGCGATCGTGGTCCCAAGCAGCATCGCGACGATGTTGCGCCGGCCGAGATGGGCGAACATTAGGGTGCCGCCGGCGCTCTCGGCACGGACGATGTTCGGCGCGTGGTCGGCGAGCCATCGTAGCGCGCGCCGATCGAGTGCGATCACCTCGTTCGAAGACAGCGTCCGCGTCGCCACCGTCATCCGGGTTGCCGACTTGTCCACGGCGATCTGGTTGCCGAGATCGAGGCCGAAGGGGAGCGACAACTCGTAGAGGAGCAAGTACTGCGCGGCCAGCTCCAGGCTCTCGGGCAGCCGGTATTCGGCTGGATCGTCGCCGTGCATGCTCTTGTTGAGCCGCCGGAACGTATCGGTGATGACGTTGACGTGGATCGTCTCGGGCTGCGCCCGGTACCACTCAGCGAACGCAGCGAGATCGGAGAGGTAGGCGGGGTCGACGATCCCTCCCGGCTCGCCCGAGGCGAGCGCGTACTCCATGGTGTAGATGCCGGTGAGGTTCTCGACGGTGAAATCCGCGTCGCGGCGAAACTCGATGCTCTCGTCGAAATAGTGGAGAAAGACGTCGTTCAGCTCGTTGCGGGGTATCGATGCGACGAGGGCAATTGCGATCGCTCCGAACCCCCACCCCAGCGCGCGGCGCCAGCGGATCACGAACTCCCCGAGCGCAACCATCGCCGCATCGCGGCGGTATCGGGTTGCGCGCACCCGGATCGGCAGCAGCGAGAGCAGCGCCGGCAGAAGGGTCACGGAAAGCACGAACGCCGCGCCGACCCCGAACGCGACGAACGTCCCCAAATGGCGGAGGGGCGGCACCTCGGAGAAGTTCATGCTCAGGAAGCCGAATGCGGTGGTCAGGCAGGCCAGGAAGACCGGTTGAAGATTGACCCGCATCGCCTCGACGATCGCGTTCCGCTTAAGCTCGTCGTCTTCCGAGGGCGGAACCGACCCGTCCGTACTTCGATCCGCCGGCATTCGGGACGCATCGCTTTGCATGGTGTGGACGAGGCTCGAAAAGATGTGGACGCAGCTTGCAATCGCCACCGTGAGCACGACCACCGGCGCAATGGCGGAAGGCCCCGTCATCGGGAGCCCCACCCAACCGCCGAGGCCCACCGCGGCCATCACCGAGAGCGCGACCACGAGCATGATCGCGAACGTCCCCCCCAACCCTCCCGTCAAGAACAGCAGCATCAGCGTCATGGCTGCGAAGGTCGCCGGGACCAGCGTCTGGAGATCGCGCAGCGAGACCTCCAAGAAGGCCTGGTTGAAGATCACCAGCCCGGTAACGCGCACGTCGATACCGGGGAAACGCTGGCGGACCCGGTCGGCGAGCCCGTAGGAGAACTCGGCTACCCGGGACCCTTCGCGCATCTTGTCCTCGCCCGGCAGCGCCACGGTGACGTTGACGCCGCTGACCCCGCCGTCGCGCGCGATCAGGCGCCCCGCCAGGAGCGGTTCGGCCAGAGCGATCTCACGAATCCGGGATCGCTCGTCGGCATCGCCGGGATCAGCGCGGTCCACCAGATCACGGACCAGGATGTCGTCTTGCTCGGCCTTGGAGTGCTGGAAGTTGGTCAGCGAGTCGACGCGGGTCGCGTAAGGAATCTGCCAGGACCGTTCGGTGAGCCAGACGGCGGCCTCGAGCGCCAGGGCGGAAGTCGCGTCGCGGTCCTCGGGCACGACGGCGAAAAAGACATTGCTGGTCTCGCCGTACGTGTTCTCCATCGCTTCGCTTGCGAGGAGCTGGGGATTGTCTTTGGAGAAGTAGATCCGGTCGTCAGCCGAGAACTCGAGAAACGCCGTGCCGCTCGCCGCGATCCCGGCGAGGACCAGAGCGGCGGCGATGATCGGACGCCGCCGCTCGATGGCCCAGCCGCCGAGCCGCGACTCCAACCCACGCACCGCCTGCATGATCGGCTTTCGCGTCAAACGGCTCACACCCGGCTCCAGAATTTGACCTGACCGGCAAGGCCCCCTCACTTCAGCAATCTACTAATGTCCTTTTGTGTGACAAGAATGAGGTTGCAGAAATGGCCGCAAGAGTGCTCCTCGAACTCAAGGCGAAACCGGACACGGTCCGGCTGGTGCGCGTGTGGCTCGACCGCGGCGGGATCGGGGACGGGCGGCTGTTCCGCTCGGTCGGCAAGGGCGGGCGGATCGGCGAGCGGCTCCATCCCAGCTTGGCCAAAAGACTCTCGAAGCTTGTCAACGGCGGCTGGAATAAGCACCGGTGCGGCAGGCTCAGGCGCACGGCATCGTCCTTGCCTGCGGCTCGGATATTGTCAGTTGCTGAATCTTCAGTGGGTTGACGTCGAGGTCTTGCGGCTGCGTGTGCTGGCCGATGATCATGCCGCCATAGACCGGCATTCCCGGCTCTATGAACAGCGTCCCCCGCGCCTCCTCCAGATTCCAGTCTGCCCATGGAGACGGTTTCTGACCCAAAACGGACTTCTATGACCGCGACCTCTAGTGAAGCCGAGACCCTGCCGCTTTTCCGGCAGGTGATGCTTTTGGTATCGCTGTCGCTCGGCACCCTCATCTTCGGGATGGCAATGACCGTGGTTAACGTCATCCTGCCACAGATTCAAGGTGCGCTCTCAGCTACTCAGGATCAGGTCGCCTGGGTGGTCACCTTCCATATCATCGCTGTTGCAATAGCGACACCCTTGACCGGCTGGATAGCAGGGAAGATTGGCCGCCGCCGCTTCATGACCACGAGCATCGCGGGGTTTACCGTTTCCACAGTCCTCTGCGGCGCCTCGGACAGCTTACCTGAACTAGTGATGTGGCGCTTTGCTCAAGGCCTCCTTGGCGCTCCAATGTTTCCTTTGGTTCAGGCCATTCTTTTGGACGTCTTTCCGCGGAGGCAACACGCCTTCGTCGTGACGTCATGGGGTCTGGTGGCCGTATGGGGTTCAGTCATCGGTGCCGTTTTCGGTGGCCATATTGGGGAGGCGATCGGCTGGCGCTGGGCATTCTACCTGATCGCTCCTATCGGTATTCTCGCTTGGTTCGGATGCAATTTCTTTCTGAGTGAAGCGTGGCGCGGGCGCACTCAACACTTAGACTGGGTTGGATTCCTCTCACTGGTCGTCGCTATCGGCTCCTTCCAGCTCATGCTGGACAGAGGTTTGCGGCTGGATTGGTTCGAGTCCCCGGAGATCATTATCGAAGCCGCCATCGCGAGCCTCGCTTTCTATATATTTCTCGTCCACAGCCTAACTGCACCGCACCCTTTCCTAAACCTGCGCCTACTTCTGAACCGTAATTATTCCATCGGCTTGATGTTCGGATTCCTATTCGGGACGTTGTTCATAACGCCGATGGTCCTATTCCCACCGTTGCTTCAGGACTTGAGGGACTTTCCCGAATCAATCATTGGTACGCTGCTGTCCGCACGCGGACTCGGGAACTGGCTGTCATTCGCAGTAGTCGTGCCACTCACCAAATTTAGTCCACGACTCGCTGTCGGGGTTGGGTTCGCGTGCCACGTGATCGCTGGCGTCGGCATGGCGCACCTCGACATGAATTTGACACTTTGGGATGTCTTTTGGACCAATTTCATTCAGGGATTCGCTCTTGGAATCATTTATGTTCCAGTGACAGTGATCGCGTTTTCGTCCTTGTCGAGCCGAGACTTTGCAGAAGGGGCAGCCGTGTTCCATATGTTGCGGAACGTGGGGAGTTCCATCTTTATCTCGATTAGCGTGACGCTGGTGGTCACCTCGACAACTACGAACTATGCCGGCCTCACTGAATTTGCGACATTGTTAAACGAACTGTTCCGTTATCCCGGACTGGCCGGGATGTGGAACGTTGAAGGTCGGGCAGACTTGATCAATTTGTCGGCAGAGATGCAGCGGCAAGCAGCGATGATCGGTTACATCAATGCCTTTTACCTCTACACGCTTACGGCTTGCCTCGCATTTCCACTATTGCTGTTCGTCAAGACCGATGGTGACGCAAATAGGCGGCACTGATCGAACATGGCTATTGCTCACGGCGAGCGCTGCCGGCGGGCGATGTATCTCGTCACCTTCTCGTGAAGGCGGAAGAACGAGCGCGGTCCCTGGGTGTAGTAATCCCCCACCCGATCCAACGGGGCTTTCATCAGGCCGCCGCGGCAACGCCCAGCCGGGGTCTGTTCCCGTCCGGTTCCTCACGCACCAGGTTGGCGAGCAATGCGGCAAAGAGGGCGAGGCCCAGTGCGATCAACCACACCCCTTCGTATCGCGCGGTGAGGTCGTAGAAATGGCCGCCGAAAATTGCGCCCGCGGCGGCGCCGATCGAATGTCCGCAAAACAGCAGCCCCGTCGACAGCCCCATCATGCGGATCCCGACGTGCGAGGCGATCAGGCTCGCGATGGGGGCAAGCGTGGCGAAGTTGAGGATGCCGAAGGCGACGGCGAAGACGAACAGCAGGGTCAGATTTCCCGCCGTGTTGAGCAGTAGGATGAACAGGAGGGCGCGGGCGGCGTACATCGCGGCAAGCAGCCGCGCCCGGTGCACCCGGTCGGACAGCCAGCCGAACAGGATCAGCCCCATCATGTTCCCCACGCCGTGCGCGCCGTGCGCTGCTGTCGAGTCGACCAGAGCGAAGCCGAAGCTCACCGCGTATGGAACGAAATGGACGTCGAACACGCCGCCGGTGGTGAAGCCGCAGAGAACGTAGGAGCACGTGAGCAGGATGAAAGTCCGGTTGCGCGCCAGGATCCCGAGCCGTGCCCGGAGCGTGGCGGCACCCGCTTGGTGTCCGGCCTGGGCGCGCGGTTCGCCGCCCACGCCCTTGAGCATCAGCCAGGCCAGCGGGATCAGGGCGAGGAGGCCGAAGCCGAAGCTCAGATAGGCGTCGCGCCAGCCCAGCATGGTGACCAGGAATGCGAGAAGGGTGAGCACCGGAAGCTGACCCGCCGTCGAGCCCGACAGTGCGAAACCGGTGGCAAGCCCGCTATGGCGCTTCAGCAGCTGCGCCATCATCGTGGTGACCAGCGGCAGCGAGATCGTACCGTGACCGATGCCGCCGATCACCCCGAACAGGACCAGAAATTCCCACTCCCGCGAGATCTGCGAGCTGGCTGCGATCGCACCGCCCATGAAGACGAGCCCGCCGGCGAAGACGTGGCGCGGCCCGACGCGGTCGATAATGTCGCCCGCGATGGGCGAGATCAGCGCCATTATCAGCAGCACCAGCGAGCTTCCCGTCGAACTCAACCCGCGCGACCAGCCAAGGTCGACCTCCCATATCGGCATCAGCACGCCGACCGAGGACCGTGCGGCGAAGGTAAGACCGAGCGCGCAGAAACAGAGGGCGACGATCCCCCACACCCGGAGAGCGGACGGTCCGCTCAAGGGACATGCCGGGGCATCGGGATTCGCAAGACCGGAATGTCGATCATCGCCTCCTTCATGCGTTCCACCCTCGCTCGCGGAAATGATCGAACAGGTTCTAGCGCCTTCTCACAATGCGCAACCGTGCACCACGCCGCTCCAGAAGCGAAGGCAGCAGGACGCCAAAGACGACCATGCCAATGGCCCCTGCGTCCAAGATAGCCCCACGCCATGACCGCGCCCATGGGGGCGACCAGGGACACGAACAGTCCCACCTGCCCCACAGGCATGTGGCGCAGAGAGAAGTTATAGAGGACAAAGGGGATCGCGCCGCCCATGACGCCGATGAAGGCGATGAGCGCGGCAATCTCGTAATCGAAGCGCGCGAGATAGACGGGCGGGCGCTCGAACGTCACGAGCACGAGCAGGCTGAGGAGTCCGGCCACGGTGAGCTGCAGTGCGCTCACGGCAGCCGCGCTTCCGTGGGTCTGTGCCACCCGGCGGGCGACGAGCTGGTTGGCACAGATGAACATAACGGCAACAACACACAGCAAGTCGCCCTTGAGCGAGCCGCCGCCATGATCGCCTTGCCCCTGGACCAGGAGAATGGTGCCTGCGACGGCGGTGACGGCGCCGAGGAGAATGCTTGCCCGAATGGGCTCCCGCAGCACGAGCCAGCCGAGCACGGGCATGAGGATCGGCACGGTGCCGATGATGACGCTGGCGCTGACGACGCTCGTGTTGGCGACCCCCCAGACCAGGAACAGCGCGGCCATGCCGGGTTCCAGCAGGCCCATGACGATCGGTCCGGGTCCGATGCGCCGGAGCCCTCCGAGCTGGCCCGCCGTTGCCGCCAGCAGGAACATCAAGACCGCGCCGATGAGGAAGCGCATGCCGGTGATCTCGGTCACCGCGAGGAATTCGACGGCCAACTTGTTGGCGACCATCGTCGATGCCCAGCAGGCGGTGGCCAGGACTATTGCGAGTATGGGCATGTCGGCGTGTCCGTGATGGAGAGCGGCGGTGCCGCCCGCCTTGCGGATTGGGAGAGGGTGACCGGACTTAAGCGCTTTCGCCCGCCGCGTTACGGTCCTTGCGCCACAGCGAATCCTGTCGCGGCACGGCCACGTACTGGTCCGGCCAGCCACCGTCGCGCATTCCCAGCTCCTGTGATGCGTGGAGAGTCCAATACGAGTCGCGAAGGTGGCCGCGGGCCATGGCGACGAGATCGGCGTCGCCCCGTTCGAGAATGCCCTTCACCTCCTCCACCGTATTGATATTCCCGACCGCCATGGTCGCGATGCCGGCCTCATGCTTGATGCGCCGGGCGTAAGGGACGTATCCGAGGGGTGCCGGCCGAGGGATCATCGACTGGCCCGTGACGGCACCCGCGGACGCGGTGATGTAGTCGACACCGTGTTCCCTGAACAGTTTGGAGATTTCCACCGCGTCGTCGTCCGTATTCCCGCCTTCGATGCCATCGACCGCCGAGATCCGCACGCCAACCGGCATGTCGTCCGGCACCTCCGCGCGTACCGCGTCAGCCACCCGCAAGGAGAAGCGCATGCGGTTCGGCAGGCCGCCTCCATATTCATCGTTGCGCTTGTTGGAGATCGGCGACATGAACCCGGACATCAGATATCCGTGCGCACCGTGGAGCTCGATCAAGTCGAACCCCGCAACGGCCGCACGGCGGGCGGCGGCACCGAACTGACCGACGACCTCGTCGATCATCGCCTGGTCCATGGTCCTGGGGACCTGATTGTCCTCGCCGTAGGGTTCCGCGGTCGGTGCGATGACCTCCCAGTTTCCCGATTCCAGGGGTTGGTTCTGGCCCAGCCACAGCGGCTTGGTGGAGGCCTTCCGCCCGGCATGTCCCAGCTGAATCCCGATCCTGGAATTGGTGCGCCGGTGAACGAACTCCGTAATGCGCCGCCATGCGTCGGCCTGCTCGTCCGTGTAGATGCCGGTACATCCCGGCGTAATGCGCCCGATGGACGAAACGGCCGTCATCTCCGCAATGACCAGTCCGGCGTCGCCGACCGCTCGGGACCCCAGGTGAACCAGGTGCCAATCGTTGGGAACGCCCCTGTCGGCTGAGTACTGGCACATGGGCGAGACGACGACGCGGTTGGGGAGTTCCAGCCCGCGGAGGGTGTACGGCGATAGTGTGAGCGAGACGTCGTGCGGCTCTGTCATGCGGAAATACTCTCTTCAAGACGGGTCAAGACTAGCGATTCAAGACGGGTCAAGACTAGCGATCAACCAGACTACCGCACGGTGCGGGTGCCGGTACCTGCGCAACGGCGGCGATCTCAAAGTCGCGGCGCGGATCGTCGTTGGTGGGCTTGTTGACCAGGGTGCTCACGGGATGGGCGGTCATTGTGTCCGCCGGGTACGGGCCGAGCGGCGGCGCCTTGACCCCTCCGGTGACCGGCTCAGTTGAAATGTTAGTGTATTGTAGTTGCTCCACCAAGCTGGCTGGTCGGCGGAGCAGGGCCGGGTGGCTGCCTTGGCACGATGCGCCGTGAATTCCGCTGCCGCGTGCGGCGGTCTAGACATCCCAATCCGTAGGGCACGTTCTGGAGGTTTTGGCGTGCCGAGAGCCAGCAACGGAAGGAGATCAAACGATGAGCACCCTGGACCCCAATCGCGTCATCCTGACGGGAGAGAACCCGTTCATCCGGTTGTCCGCTTCCGATGGCGCCGAAAATTCTACGGATGCGAGCTTCTGGCGCATCCTCATGTGCCCGACAGGCCCCGGTCATGTGCTCTATATCAAGAGCGAACTGACCGAAGGCGCCTGGCGCATCTATTCGGACAACATCGCCATGGCTCGGTGGCTGCAGACGACGGTCCAGGGAATGCTCAATTCGGAGACGCGATGCCCAGTTCGGCAAGTCCGGAGATCCGGCCTACTACTGGACCGAGCGCGTCGTGTCTAATGACGAGGAGTTCACCCTCACGTGGCACGACATAGGGGAACCATTGCTCATCCACACACAACCCAATGAAGACCGGCGCTACGGCGTTTGCACCATCCTCATGCCTGCGCTGGGCGCGCAACTGATGCGCAACGGCGTGGCGGCGGCGGGTAGCCCCTGGCCCCGGGAACGCGAAGGCCGACCCTTCAGCACCTGCGCACTCGCATTCTCGGAAAGCTGGACGGAGGCACGTTAGCTCCGATCCGTGAGAGCACCGCAGGCCGATCAGGCTTGCCCGCGAGACGCCGCCAGCGGGTCGCGCATGCCGGATGCGCGGTTGCCTTGCTGCAATTCATAGAGTCCAGCACGGTGGGACATAAGGGCCTTTGCCGCCGATCAGGCGGTGCGCGACGGTGCACCGTCTGTCTGTTCAGCGGGTGTGCTCGGGCAGGCGCTCCGCCTATCGGGCCACGTTGCGGTTCCACTGGTCGTACCACGCCGGGATGTCGACCTTCC
>JAGWAU010000042.1:39606-43513 GCA_021296255.1 Alphaproteobacteria bacterium
CGAACGCCGCCGTGCCGACACGTTCGTCGTCGATCACCGGATGAACGAACTTCAGGTTCGTTTGCCCGGCCTTGTAGGCCCGCACGCACCACCCGAGGTGTCCGACGAGCACCCAGATGTCGTCGCTCCGCGCCATGTCCGCGGGTAAACGCACCCTGCGACCGGCCAGAGGCCGTGTCAAACGTCCGGGCAATAGAACGGCGCTGATTGCCTTGCCATTTGCGCGATCGGCGCCGTTTCGTTGCCCGGACGTGGGAACGGGGCCAGTTGTCCGGGAGCATCGCGGCCCTGTGGTTATCCTATCTTCAGCAGCAGACGTCCGAAGAACTTACGGCTTTCCATGACCCGCTGGGCTTCTGCCGCCTTAGCCAAGGGAAATACCGCGTGTACCGGAGGTTTCGGCAGGTCCTTGCACCGCGCCTCGAACACGCCGGCGAGGATGGCGCGCGTGTAGCGCCCACAGCCGTGGATCGAAACGTGCCGTCGAAAGAGGTCCACCATGTCGACTTCCATTCGCTCACCACCGTGGGCCCCCACAACCACCGCTCTTCCACCCCATCTCAGGGCCTGTACGCCTGCCAACAGGTTGGGGCCGGAGGCCACGTCGAACACCGCATCGAGGCCGTTGCCGCCAGTGGTGCGCTCCAGGGCATCGGTCATAGGCTCGGTGCTGTAGTTGATCACCTCATCGGCACCCAACGCCTTCAGACTTGCGTTCTTTTCGTCCGATCCCGTTGCGGCGATGACCCGTGCCTTGAGATGTTTTGCCAGCACAACGGCGGCGGAACCCACGCCGCCGCCGGCGCCGGTTACAAGGATACTCTCGCCGGCCCGAAGAGCGGCCGTTTCCACCAAGCCCTCCCACGCGGTGGCAAGCTTGTAGGAGGCGATGGCGTCTTCGAACGAGAGCACATCCGGCAGCGCCACCACTTGGTGTTCGCGCACGATAATTTTCTCGGCGTAGGCGCCCCAGTGCTGTCCGCCCAGCGTCGTCACCCGGGCACACATGTTCTCCCGGCCCGCCCGGCAACCAGGGCAATCCCCGCAGGTCCGGAAGGCAAAGGTGCCGACCCGCTGGCCCACCGCCCAACCCTTTACCCTCGCGCCAACCGCGTCGATGGTGCCCACGCCCTCGGTACCAAGCACGTGCGGGAAGGCCACTTTCATCCCGGACCGGCCGTTGCGGATATCGAGATCGAGATGATTGAGCGCAGCGTGATCGAGGCGAATCACCACTTCGTTCGGTTCAGGCTCGGGCTCGGGCACCTCTCGGTGCCTGAGCACTTCGGGCCCGCCAAACCGACCGATGACGACTGCTCTCATGGAAATCGTGTCTGATAGGTTCTAGCGCCTTCCCATAATGCGCAACCGTGCACCACGCCGCTCCAGAAGCGAAGGCAGCAGGACGCCAAAGACGACCATGCCAATGGCCCCTGCGGTTCCAAGATAGCCCCACGCCATGACCGCGCCCATGGGGGCGACCAGGGACACGAACAGTCCCACCTGTCCCACAGGCATGTGGCGCAGAGAGTAGTCATGGAGGACAAAGGGGATCGCGCCGCCCATGACGCCGATGAAGGCGATGAGCGCGGCTGCGAGGCGACGAAGTCGAGAAGCTTCCCCCGGCTCAACTTCCTGCGGAACACGACCGATCCGTCGGCCCGAGCACCGTGCAGTTGAAAGCTGTGTTTCGCCAAATCGATCCCGATGGTGCTAGCCTGTTCCACGGATGCCCCCCTCCTTCAGGTGGTACGACACAACACCACCTTGGCACATTGCGATGCCGTCGGGAGGAGGCGTCAACTCCATCAAGATTGAAAGCCGATCAACAAGTTAGCGACCGTGCCAGGCTATCCGGCGCTGACGGAGCGTAACTGGGGCCGGATGCGAGCCCGAAGGGCCTGCGGCACGAGTTCAGGTTTGCCGCCGTGCAGGCCGGGATCTGACGTAGCCAGACGTCGTGAGTCGTTTGGATATCGAGGCACATACCGGTCTCCGTCAACGCCGCATCACGATCCAGAGGTAATTGTGCCTAGGTGATCACGGGAATGGCTGCAGCCATGATCACGTCCTCGGTGTCGTTGAGGTAAAGCAGGATTCGGCCAAGAACTGGAAGGTGGATCCAAAGGATCCTGCCCCCGAGGAACCTGTACGAGTGCGAGACGTCAATGTTCGAGCATGCACCACAGTCACGGTCTCTGCATCCGCTTCAAATGCGTTGCGGCGGATAAATTTCGTGACGCAGGACCCCGGTAATCGAGGCCATTACGGGACCGACGGCCTTGTGCTGCGATATGTCGGACTCGATCTCCCGGATTGCTGTCTCGAGTCCGGCTAGTCGTGGCGGAACGGGCCGGTCGGTGACGTCGAGGGCGCGCAAGGCGATCGGCACAAGACTGGCAAGTGCCATGTCGAGACACCGGCCGGTGCGATCCTGCTTGGACCACGCCAGGAACACGGGACTGGCAACGTCATTCTGACCGAAACCGCCGGATTCACTGCCGGGAAGCAATGTGGACTGGGCGTAGAGACGGGCTTCCTCCTCGTATCCAGTCTGGGCCATCGGCACATATCCCATGTAAGCGCGACGGTTGTCGCCGCCGGCTTCGGCAGAGTCGAGCTGATCGGGAAGCAGCGAGATGGTGCCATCCAGGAGTTTCGCACCCTGGCGTTCGGCAAGAACACAGAGATTGGCGCACGCGGCGGTCAAGGCGTCTAGAGCTAGTACCGCGTGGGGATTGTGATACCCACCGTTTGAAATGAAACAACCGAAGGGATGGTCGTCGTCGGCAGCATCGATCCATACCGGGTTGTCCGTTACGGCCTGGAGCGACTCGGCTGCGACTTCGGCAGCCATGGTCGCTGCCCGTCTGGCCTGGCCCAGAATCCGCGGTACAATGCGAAAGCTGACAGGCGCCTGATAGGGGCGCCGTTCCCCGCCGTGACCGTTGCCCACCAGTTCGCGAAGACGCCGAAGTGCCCAACCGTCATGGGGATTGTTCCAGTAGCCGTCCAGCGCGGGATCAAGATGGCTCAAAGGCGCGTTGAAGGCCTCGAAGGACAGCGCGAAGATCTGCGCCGCCAAATCGAAGCGCCGTTCGGCGACGAGCGCGGCATCGGTGACCAAGCCCGTGGCCGACGGCGATCCGTTGATCAGGCACAGCACGTCCTTGGCCGCCGGCTTCATCTTTTCCGCCAGTCCCGTGAACAAGTGACTCAGGGACAGGATCTCGCCCGCTCCACCCTGACCCTGCACCGGGACCGCAGGCAACCTGTCGTCGTCCAGCATGGCGGCAACGCCCTGCGCGATCTCCGGCGATATCGCGGCATGGCCCTCGACGAAGTTGGTCAGCCGCGCGAGGACGATGGCGCGTACGACGCGTTCCGGTAGGGACTCGCCCGAGCACACGGCGATGCGTGCCGGCGACATGCTCGCCCACTGTTCGCGCTCCTCGGGCGTGAGCTTCTTCCGAGCGAACTGGCCGAAACCCGTCGTCACGCCATAAATCGTGACCTCCGGGTCACGGTCGAGAATGCATGCCAGCCTATGCCGACCCTGTTGCATCGCCGCGAGAGCTCTGGCGCCGAGTTGGACGCCTTCGCCGTCCCAAGCCACCCGTCTGGCGGTTTCGAGCGTGAAATCGGACCGGGTTTCTACGAGTACTGTCATGATCCGGTGCCCTACTTGGCAAAGCGCAAGAAATCCGTCGGCATGCCGGCTTGGCGCCGAGACCCCTGCTCAGGCATCGATTTCTTGTGGATCATGGGTCAGATTTGACGCGATGGCGGGGGCGCATTGGCAAGCTCGGGAAACAGTCGTGCCAACCATCAGCCCAGAATTCCCGGCAGATCGAGTTCGTACTCCCGAGCGCAGTCGATCGCGATCTCGTATCCGGCATCTGCGTGA
>JAGWAU010000087.1 GCA_021296255.1 Alphaproteobacteria bacterium
TTCCCACTGCGCCGGCCGGACACCCCTCCACTCCCTGCCGTCAATCCAGTCAACAGAATTATAGTCATAAAATGAACAATATTGAGGCTAGGATGACAACGCTCGGCGAAGCGGCAGGGGATTGGCCGCTCGGCCCTGTCCCACAACGATGTCCCCGTATCGGCTTAGCCGGCGGGGACGTCGATGCAACCGGGACGGTCGACCGCAGCTGAGTCCGTTCGAGGAGGAGTTGCCATGACCCGAGTGAAGGTCGCGGAGTCCTTCGCCCCGTTCGCGGGGCTGGCGATGAAACGCTACGCATCGGTTTCGCTGCTCGCACTGCTGTGCGCGCTCGTGGTCTTTGCGATCGAGGGCCGAGCCGCAGACAGCACAACGCCGTCGTGACCCCACATGCTGAACTTGAACCGCTGAAAGCCAGGAACAACGGAGGTGACGTAGTCGGCCTTGCGCATGACGCAGAAAACCAGCGCGAATACCGGATATTGTGGATCGGTGGTGACAAGCCCGTGGTCGCCGCTCTCGTCCGCATAAACGATCAAGTCAGAGAAATCGGTCAACCTGTCCCCACCACCGCCTTCTTGAGCCCTTGCCGGCGGGCGATTTCGACCTCGACCACCTGAAGGCGATCCACCGCCACCTGTTCCAGGATATCTATGCGTCCCCCTCCCCCTACCCGCCTGTGGTTGCCCGGAGAGGAATGCTAACGTCTGCCTGACCGACCCGCCCATTCGGGAGATTCAGCATGCACAACAGCAAGACAGACTCTGCCGCCATCCGGGAGACGCTCGAACACCCGGTCATCGACAACGACGGGCACATGATCGAGATCGAACCGGTCCTCCACGGCTACCTCGATGAAGTGGCCGGGCCGGGGATGGTCGACCGCTACAAGAGCTTGATGACGAATGGCCGGTTCTGGGGCTGGTACAACCGCTCGCGCGACGAGGTGCGCGAGCGGCGCATCAAGCGGCCGCCTCATTGGGCCCTGGCCGGCAAGACAGTGGACCGGGCCACCGCCATGGTGCCGCGCCTGTGGCGCGAACGCATGGACGAATTCGGGATCGACTTCACCATCGTCTACCCGACTCTGGGTCTGCATACGCTGGCGATCGCCGACGACGAGCTTCGCCGGTCAGTGGTGCGCGCCAACAACCTCATGAACGCCGATGCCTTCCGGGCTCACGGGGACCGCATCATGACCGTGGCGACCATCCCCATGCACACACCGGACGAGGCCATAGAAGAGCTCGAATTCGCGGTCCATCAGCTCGGCATGAAGGCAATGATGATGGAAGGCGTGGTGCGTCGTCCCATTGAAACGGAAGCCAGCGGGGCCGTGGCCGCATCCTTCTGGCTCGACCCGCTGGGCATGGACGGCTTGTACGACTATGACCCGCTGTGGGCGAAATGCCGCGAATTGAAGGTCGCGCCCACGACCCACAGCCACGGCATGGGCTGGCCCAACCGGACCTCGCCCACGAGCTTCAATTACAACCACATCCACAACTTCGCCGAGTCATCGGAGGCGTGCTGCAAGGCCATGTTCTTCGGCGGCGTGACCCGGCGTTTTCCCGACCTCAGGATCGGCTTTCTGGAGTGCGGCGTCGCCTGGGCAGTGAGCCTCTACCACGACATCATCGAACACTGGGAGAAGCGAAACCGAAACGCCCTCGAGCGTGACCTGAACCCTGCCAACATCGACCGCGACGCGCTGCTCGCCCTGATCACCGAGCATGGTGGCGACCGCGTCAAGGCCAAAGCCGAAGAATTGGTCGGTTACATCAATCCGGCGTTCTGGAACAACCCGGAGGACGAGGCGGACCTCGACGAATGGGCGGCCTGCGCCATCGAGACGGAAGAAGACATCCGGGACCTGTTCATTCCCAACTTCTTCTTTGGCTGCGAAGCAGACGATCGCTGCATCGCCTGGGCCTTCGACCGCCGGGTGAACGAGATGAACGTCCGGTTCAATGCGATGCTGGGGTCGGACATCGGGCACTGGGATGTCCAGGACGCCACCAAGGTGCTGGCCCAATCCTACGAACTAGTCGAGGACGGTGTCCTGACGCACGAGGACTTCCGCGACTTTACATTCGCCAACGCCGTCGCCATGCACGGCGGCATGAACCCCGACTTCTTCAAGGACACCGCCATCGAGGCCGAAGCCGAAGCCGTCCTGAGTGAAAGGCGTCTCGCCGCCTGAGTCCTGCATCATGAAGAGGGGAACCGAGACCGTCCGCATCGCCATGTGGTCGGGACCGCGGAACGTTT
This sequence comes from Alphaproteobacteria bacterium, assembly GCA_021296255.1. Classification (GTDB taxonomy): domain Bacteria; phylum Pseudomonadota; class Alphaproteobacteria; order UBA2966; family UBA2966; genus UBA2966. Next base: position 2,272 of record JAGWAU010000087.1, read on the forward strand.
CCACCGCCTTGATGCGGGCCTGGGAGAACCGCCCCGACGCCGTGGTCACGGACGAGCCGTTTTACGGCTACTACCTGCGCCGGACGAGGGCGGATCATCCCGGGCGAGACGAGATCATCCGTGCAATGTCGACCGACTGGCGAGAGATCGTCGAACAGATCACCGGCCCGCCGCCGGACGAACGGCCGGTTTGGTACCAGAAGCACATGACCCACCACATCCTTCCCGAAGTCGGTCACGCCTGGTTGGACCGTCTTCACAACTGCTTTCTGATTCGCGATCCACGTGACGTGGTGGCCTCGTATGAACGGGTGCGGGAGACCGCGACACCGGAGGACCTCGGATACCCCCAGCAGGCAGGCATATTCGACGCGGTCATGCGCGAGCGGGGCGATCCCCCGCCCGTGCTGGATTCGGCGGACGTGCTGGCAGATCCGGAGAAGGTTCTGAAGGCCCTCTGCACGGCCCTCCGATTACCCTTCCGGGAAGAGATGTTGAGCTGGCCCATCGGCCCGCGGAGCACGGACGGCGTCTGGGCCAAGCATTGGTACGCCAACGTGGAAGCCTCGACCGGCTTTGCACTTCCGAAGGCATCCCGTCCCAAGCTGTCCGACGCGCAGGCCGAATTGGCCGAAACGTGCCGACCCTTCTACGAAACCCTCAGACAATACCGAATCGGTGCGGACTGAGCGTCCGGATTTCTCGCGTGTGATCGGGCCTTGGGTTCGCTTCCGTGAGTCAATCGACTCGTCAGAGAGCGCGGTACCAGGTGTCGGAGAGCGTGTAGCCTTCGGGAAACGGGTCGGTGGGATCGAGACCGAACTCGTGAACGCCCGTGATCCAGGCCCGTCCCGCGATCTCGGGCATGATCGCCGGGACGCCGCCGACCTCGACCGTCTCGACAATCCGGCACCTGAACTCCGTATCGATCAGAGACCGGCTCAAGAACGTCTCGCCGGGACTGACCTCGCCGCGCGCGTGCAGCACCGCGAGGCGGGCCGAGCTTCCCGTACCGCAAGGGGATCTGTCGATCTTTCCAGGCGAGATCACCACGGCGTTGCGACCGACCTTCCGTCCCCCTGCGTCCACTTCCAGGGGTGCCGCGAACTCGACGAAGGTCACGGTGTGGATATCCGGGTTCCCGGGATGCGCGACGGGATGCTGTTCGGCGACGGCCGCCTTTATGGCCTCCCCCGTCTCGACGAGCCGGCGGGCTTCCGAGCCGGTCAGGTCGAATCCCAGCGCCTGCGAATCGACGATGGCAAAGAAGGCTCCGCCGTAGGCGATGTCGACCGAGAGCGTCCCGAGGCCCTCCACGTCCACGACGGCGTCGAGTTTGGAGGCGAAGCACGGCACGTTGGTCACGGCGACCGATTCGCACTTTCCGTCCCGGCAGGTCGCCACGACCTCGATCAGTCCGCCCGGAGCCTCCAATGTCAGCCGCGTCTCGGGCTCCTCCATCTCGACCATGCCGGTCTCAAGCAGCACCGTGACGACGCACATGGTGTTGGAGCCCGACATCGGCGGGTAGTCGGTGGCCTCCATGATGATGAAGCCCGCGCGGGCTCGCGGGTCCTTGGGCGGCACGATCAAATTGGCGTGACAGAAGGCGCCGCCACGTGGCTCGAACAACAGGAACTTGCGCAAGCCGTCGTCCCGGGTGCGCAGGTATTCACGTTGCTCGAAAAGCGTGTCACCGGGCGGCGGAAGCACGCCTCCGGTGACCACCCGGCCGACTTCGCCTTCGGCGTGGGCGCCCACCACCGTCATGCTGCGTGACCACTTCATGGAGGCTCCCACGCCCTTTGATGATCGTGTCCTGCATGGCATAGCGTACAGGATATCCGGGGCGCCGCGCGCCCGGACACCGAAGAACATGTCATGGAGGTCCGAACCTTGACCCAGATCAGAATCGAGTTCTCGCGCTTCTCCGCGTTCTACAGTCCGCTGATCGGCACCATCGCCGCGGGCTTCCTCGAAGAAGAAGGATTGGAACCGGAGTACCGCGTGTCGCCGCCGGGCAAGTCGGCCATCGCGTCCCTGCTCGACGGCACGTCGGATGTCGTGCAGTCGGCACCGGCGCAAGGCTTCCTGGTGCTGGAACGCGGCGGGAAACCGGACTTCGCGCACTTTGCCCAGATCAACGAGATGGACGGCTTTCTCATCGCGGCGCGGGAACCCGACTCCGATTTCTCCTGGAGCAAGCTCGCCGGCGAGAAAGTCCTCGTGGACCACTTCGGGCAGCCGCTCGCCATGTTCAAGTACGCCTGCCACAAATCGGGCCTCGATTACGCCGCGATCGATGCGGTGGACGCCGGTGACGTCGATTCGATGGATGTCGCCTTCCGCGCCGGCGAAGGGGCCTACATCCATCAACAAGGCCCCGCACCTCAGCAGCTGGAACACGACGGCGTCGGCCACGTCGTCGCGTCGGTCGGCGCCGCCATCGGCCCCTGCGCCTTTTCGAGCCTCGCCGGCATGCGGGACTGGCTGGAAACCGACATGGCGGCCGCGTTCATGCGCGCCTATCGCAAATCACGCGCCTGGGTCAACGATACGCCGGCAGCGGAAATCGCCCGTGCCGAGAAAGAATTCTTTCCCGACATCCACACCACGGTGTTGATCGATACCATCGCCTTCTATCAGGGACTCGGCTGCTGGACACCGCACGTGGAGATCACGCCGGAAGCCTACGAGGCGACGCAGGACGTGTTCCTGCACGCCGGGCTGATCACGCGGAAGCATCCGTACGAGGAAGTGGTCTCGCCGCCACCCTCGGCATGAATGGCAGACTCCGGCGACCTACGTGGCAATCATGCCGTCCCGACGCGATTTCCGTTGGCGTTGGTGGCGGCTTGCCGGAGGGGATCAGAGGCGTTTCTGCAGAAAGCGTTCGTAGTGGCGCATCGCCGCGAGAGCGCCCGCCGCGTTAGGCAGCTCGTCGAACACCGGAACGCCCAGAGCCTGAACGTTCTGCCGATCGGTGGCCTTGCGCTCCTCGACTTCCAGCGACCCGTCGGAGCGCAGCACGAGAAGGAAATGGGTACGCGCCGACGCCCGCGTCTGGGCCTCCAACGACGACTCCACCATGTGCGCGGTGTAGTCCGCCTCCTGGTCGTAGGACAAGGTGAAGACTGGAACGTTGATGTGCATGACGAACGCGTCGGGCTCGCCCGACGCGTAGACGGCATCCACGATCCTCCCGGCGATGCGCCCATCCTCCACCCGCAGCGTTCCACCGGGCGCATCGATCGGATTGTCGATGCTCGTCCCGGGCGGAAAATTCATCCCTTCGAGAAAACGGGTGGTCTCATCCCCGAATTTAGGCACTTCCAAACCGGCCCGCGCGAAGAAATCGGTCGCGAGGACGCTCGCGCCGCCACCGTTGCCGAACATCACCACGTCTCGCGTCGGGTGATCGGCCCTGGGCCTCAGAAACTGAAATGCCAACAGGGCATCCAGGAATTCCTCCAACGTATCGACGAGCACGAGTCCCGTCTGTTCGGCGAGTGCCAACCAGACGCGTTCGTCGCTGGCCAATGCTCCCGTGTGGGAAGCAGCGGCACGCTTCCCCTGCTCCGTCATCCCGCCCTTCATCAGAACGACCGGCTTTTCACCATCGAGATTCCGCAGGATCTCGAAGAAACGGCGGCCGTCGTCGATCCCCTCGGCGTAGATCCCGATCACCCTGGTCGCCGGATCCGCGGCATAGAACTCGAGGATATCGTTGGCGCCGAGATCTGCGCTGTTACCCACCGTCACGAGACGGCTGAAGCGAATGCCGCGGATACTGCCACGGCGGATGATATCGACCCCCAGACCACCCGACTGCGAGATGACGCCGACCGGGCCGGGGTCCCTGGCGGACCCCGCGATGAAGGTGACGCGGCCGCTTGGACAGTACGTGCCGAGACAGTTCGGGCCGATGACGCGGACGCCGGCCTCGCGCGCCGAACGCAGGAGATGTTCCTGAAGGCCTCGACTCTCCGCACGCTCGCCGAAACCGCTCGAGACCACGAGCGCGTATTTCACGCGCCCCCCGGCCGCGGCGATGGTTTCCGGCACCTGGGGCGCCGCGACGACGATATAGGCAAAATCTACGGGCTCGGGCGTCTCGCCGAGCGACGGATAGGCCTTCAGACCCTACACTTCATCGGCCTTGGGATGGATCGGATAGACGACGCCGTCGTAATCCATGCTGCGAAGGTGATGGATCATCTCGTTGCCGAGAGTCACGTTGGAGGTGGAGGCACCGACGATCGCTTAGGTGCGGGGCTGGA
>JAGWAU010000131.1:0-450 GCA_021296255.1 Alphaproteobacteria bacterium
GATCATCGTGAACATCGGCAGCCTCGCTGGCCGCCATCCGTTCAAGGGCGGCGCCGCCTACAACGCGTCCAAGTTCGGACTCGTGGGCCTCACCGAGGCGATGATGCTCGACCTCCGGGACGCGGGCGTGCGGGTGACCACCGTCATGCCCGGCAGCGTCGCGACCGGGTTCGCCGGCCGCTCCGCCGAGGACGGCACGGAGTGGAAGCTCTCACCCGAAGACGTGGCGGAAGCCGTGCTCGGGGTGGTCCTCCAGCGGAGCCAGGCGCTCGCGAGCCGGATCGAGCTACGGCCCAGCCGTCCGCCGGTGAAGCGTCCGCCGGACTGGCGCCTCCGCAAGAAAGCCGGGCCCGCTCCGCGTACTTGATCTACGAGGCGCTCCTCTCCGCCGGGCTCCTGACCGTCTTCAGCACGCTGCTGGATCACCTCGGAGGCGTGGGGCAGGGAGTA
>JAGWAU010000131.1:833-2699 GCA_021296255.1 Alphaproteobacteria bacterium
TCGACCCAGTCGCCTTGGTCCTCGCTCATTCCGAGGGGCGGCATGTCGATCGCGACGAGCCCGCGTATGCCTTCCGTGCTCTGGTTGCGGACGTAGTGCCAGGCCGTCATGGATCCCGTGGACCAGCCCACCAGGACGGGGGTTTCGACTTTCAGATGTTCGAGCAGCTTTGCCATGTCCGCGGCCTGGGTGGCGTAGTTGTTGCCGTCGCTGGTGACGGTCGAGCGCCCGTGGCTGCGAGGATCGAACGAGATCACCCGATGTGAGCCGGAAAACGCCGCGAACTGATGGTCGAACACCCTGGTCGTGAACGTCCATCCCGGAATCAGGACCAACGGGACGCGTAGATGTCGATGCCGGGCGCGACCTCGAGGTAGGAGCCGATGCGTTCTTGGGACATGGAGTTCTCCTCAACCGTTTCGGTAGATGGTGCTGTAGGCGCCTATGGCGGGAACGCCGCCGAGATGGGCGTAGAGGATGCGGGAGCCGGCGGGGAAGTAACCCTTGCCCACCAGATCGATGAGGCCCTGCATCGACTTCCCCTCGTAGACGGGGTCGGTCATCATGCCTTCGAGACGGGCGACCAGCCGAATTGCTTCGTTGGTTTCGTCCGACGGCACCCCGTAGGCCGGATGGGCGTAGGCCGACATCAGGACGAGATCGTCGTCTTCGATGTCTCGGCCGAGTTCCACGAGAGCCGCGGTATTTCGGGCGATGTCCATCACCTGGGCGCGGGTCTGGGCGTAGGTCGCCGAGGCGTCGATGCCGATGACGTTGGCGCCGCGTCCGTCCTTCGCGAAGCCGACCAGCATCCCCGCGTGCGTCGAGCCGGTTACCGTGCAGACCACGATGGAGTCGAACCGGAACCCGAGTTCGGCTTCCTGTGCGCGCACCTCCTCGGCAAAGCCGACGAAGCCGAGCCCGCCGTACTTGTGGACCGAGGCGCCGGCCGGGATGGGGTAGGGCTTTCCTCCCTTATGGCCCGCTCCCAGCTCTCGCGGATGCCGATGTCGAAGCCTTCGTCCACGATCTCTATTTCGGCGCCCATCAGCCGGCTCAGCAGGATGTTGCCGACGCGGTCGTAGACGGGGTCCTCGAACGGCGCCCAGTGTTCCTGCACGAGCCGGCATTTCATTCCGAGCCTGGCGGCGGCCGCGGCGACCTGCCGCGTGTGGTTCGACTGGATCCCGCCGATGGTGACCAGCGTGTCGGCGCCGGAGGCGATCGCGTCGGGGACGATGTACTCGAGCTTCCGCAGCTTGTTTCCGCCGAAGGCGAGCCCGGAATTGCAGTCCTCGCGCTTGGCGTAGATCTGCACGGCCCCGCCGAGATGTGCGGACAGGCGGTCCAGCCGTTCGATGGGGGTGGGGCCGAAGGTGAGCGGATAGCGCTCGAATTTGTCCAGCACGGGGCTCCTCCTGCGTGCGGGGCGCCCCGCCCTTTTCCCGGCGCCCCGGGTTTACCCTATTCGATGAGAGGACCAGAGAGAGACGGATGGAGTCGGGGGCGCACGAGGAACACATGCGGCGGGCGATCGCGATGTCGCGGCAGGCGATCCGCACGAATCGCGGGTTCCCCTTCGGTGCGGTGATCGTCCGGGAAGGTGAGGTCGTCGCCGAGGCGCACAACACCGTGCTCTCGGACAACGACCCCACCGCGCACGCCGAGATCAACGCGATCCGCGCGGCCAGCGCAAAGCTCGGGACGTTCTCGCTGGAGGGCTGCGAGATCTACGCCTCGGGCGAGCCTTGCCCGATGTGCCTCGCCGCGATCTACTGGTCGCGGCTCGACCGCATCTACTACGCGAACCGGAAGCAGGACGCCCACCGCATCGGTTTCAGCGACGATTCCTTCTATCGCGAGATC
>JAGWAU010000088.1:0-1906 GCA_021296255.1 Alphaproteobacteria bacterium
GTCAATCGGCTTTGAAGTTTGACCCCCTATCGGCGTGCAATATTGACCCCCCTGAGTGGCACGGCAGAGGTTGTCCCGGTAGTCAACAGGGGGGACCCGCGCGGCTTCGTGTAGCGTCCTGCGCTACGCGAAGCGAAGCCGCGCGGGGGGTGCCTGTTGGCCCACCGGGGCAACCGGGCCGCGTGGACGGCCGGTGCCGGATCAGGATCGGTTCTTGAAGCGCCAGCTCTCGTTGCCGGTCTCGACGATCTCGCAATGGTGGGTCAGACGGTCGAGCAGGGCCGTGGTCATCTTGGGGTCGCCGAAGACGGACGGCCATTCGCCGAAGGCGAGGTTGGTGGTGATGACGATCGAGGTGCGCTCGTAGAGCCGGCTCATGAGGTGGAAGAGCAGCTGCCCGCCGGCCTGGGCGAAGGGCAGGTATCCGAGTTCGTCGAGGATGACGAAGTCGCGCCGGGTGAGCTGGTCGGCGGTGCGGCCCTGGCGTCCGGAGCGGATCTCGGCCTCGAGGAGATTGACCAGGTCGACGACGTTGTAGAAGCGGCCGCGCGCGCCCTTGCGGATGCAGGACCGCGCGATGGCGACGGCGAGATGGGTCTTGCCGGTGCCGGTGCCGCCGACCAGCACGACGTTGCGCTTGGCTTCGAGGAAGCCGCCCATGGCGAGGTCGCGGATCAGGGGCTCGTTGACCGGCGAGGCGGCGAAGTCGAACTCGGCCAGCTCCTTGGCCGCCGGCAGCTTCGCGGAGGCCATCTGGTACTTGATGGAGCGCGCCGTCTTGTCGGCGATCTCGGCCTTCAGCAGCGCGCCGATGATCTGTTGCACCGGATGGCGGCGCTTGAGCCCGTCGGCGAGGATGTCGTCGTAGGCGGTGCGCATGCCCGCGAGCTTCAGCTTCGTCATCATCGCCAGCACCTCATGACGCTCCATGGCCGGCCCCCCTCAGGCGGTCGTAGCGCTGGCAATCGGCCACCGGCTGGTGGCGAAGCCTGAGGCCCTCGGGCGTCGGGATGCTCGCCGGCGGCGCCGGCTGGCGCTGCCGGGCCAGGATGTTGAGCACCACGTCGGCGCTGCAGGCGCCGCAGGCAAGCGCCTCGGCGCAGGCCGCGTCCTCCAGCACCGCCGCGAGAACCTTGACGAACTGCCGGTCGCCGTCGTCATGGGCAGACAGCCGGGTCCGCATCCGGGCGAGCGCGTTGGGCAACTGCCAGCCCTTGAAGGGCGCGCCATTGCGCAGCGCGCCGGGCTTCTTCGTCAGAACCGGTACGTAGTGCCACGGATCGTAGACGAACCGACCGCGCCCGAAGCCGCGGGGATGCTCGGCGACGATCTCGCCGTCCTGGCGGATGACGATCCGATCGGCATAGGCCCGCACGTCCACCGGTCGCCCGACCGCGCGGGCCGCCACGCTGTACTGGTTGTTGTCGAAGCGCACCAGGCAGGTCTTCGACACCGACGCCTCGCTGGCGTGGAAGCCGTCGAACGGGCCGCGATACGCCATCAGGAAGGGCCGCTCCTCCTCGAACACCTGCCACACCGTCTTGCCCGGGATCGTCGGATGCGGATGCGTCCTGGCGTCCTCGATGCACCGATCCATGAGCCACGCGTTGATCCCGGCGTAGGAGCCGCCCCGCGGGCTCGGCGCGAACAGGCGGCCGCGAACGTCACCCACCTGCCTCTCGACCTGCCCCTTCTCCCAGCCAGCCCCGGGCGTGCACGCCACGGGCTCCACCAGATGGTGCGAACACATCTCGAGAAAGCGCCGGTTGTAGTCCCGCTTCTTGCCCACGAACACCGTGCTCACAGCCGTCTTCATGTTGTCGTAGATGCCCCGACGGCAGACCCCGCCGAAGAAGCGGAAGGCGCGCTCGTGCGCCTCGAACACCATCTCCTGGCTCTCGCGCGG
>JAGWAU010000088.1:2110-8827 GCA_021296255.1 Alphaproteobacteria bacterium
GAGACGCAAGGTCTTCATGAATCCGCAGAAGAGACAGCCGATCCTTGCGCTCCTTCTTCGCGTTGGCCTCCAGCCGGCGCTCGAGCTCCTCAACCCACGGCCCCAGCTTCGGCATCGGCTGGATCTTGCGCGCGTAGCTGGACGAGGTCTCGTCGCCCCGAACCACCTTGCGCACCGTGTTCTTCGAAACCCTAAAATCCCGGGCGATCTTCTTGATCGGAACGCCCCTCACCAGGTGATCCCTGCGAATCCGCGCGATCATCTCCACTACCAGCATCTCCCCCCACCTCGTCCGTCCAACTACGAGGTGCGTTCATGGTCACAAATAGGGGGTCAATATTCCACGCCGATCAACATCGTGTCTGGCCTGCGCGAGCTGCGCTTCATAGGCCGCAATCCGACCGTGGATCTCGGCACGCTTGTTCTTCAGCGACCGGATGACAAGAGCTTCGCCCATGCCCCATTGAACCGCCAGGACACCGTCGTCGAACAGTCTCCAAATTGGTCCAGCTGCGACCCAATGCCGAGTGCCTGAACAGAAAAGATGTCTATTCGTAGGTCAATGCCCCGCGACCGAGGAGCGTTTCGTTCCTGAGGCCATCGAAGATGGTTTCCACCTCGGTGAACGGCACCCGCATGCCGACGACGGGCTCCACCAGCCCGCGCGCCATGATCTCCATCGTTTCGATCAGTTCGGTTCGGGTCGAATGACGCGAGCCGGTGATCACCCTCTCGGTCAGGACCAGCCGCAAGGGATCGAAGCTCACCTCGCCGGGGCCGACGCCGATCACCACCGCCCGCCCCGATGTCGCGAGGCTGTCGATCGCCACCTGGAAGGTTTCGCCGTGCCCGACGTAATCGACCGCAGCGTCGACGCCCCGCCCGCCGGTCAGGCGTTTCGCCTCCTCGGCAACGTCGCCGACCGCGCGGACGTTGATCGTCTCCTCCGCTCCCCAACGCCGCGCCAGGTCGAGCTTCTGTTCCGAAATGTCGGCCGCGATGACGCGCGCGCCGAACAGCCTCGCCACCTGCACACCGTGAATGCCGACACCGCCACCCGCCCCGATCAACAGGACCGTGTCGTGTGGGCTGATCTGCGCCCGCTCGCGCATGCAGTGCCAGTTGGTGTTGACCGCATCGGCCGCGACCGCCGCAGCCTCGTCGCTCAAGCCCTCCGGAACCGGCAGGAAGTTCTCAGCCGGCAGGCAGACAAATTCGGCGAACCCGCCGTCGCGGTCGCCGCCGACGAAGCCGGCGAAATTCTCGCACAGCGTCTCACGCCCGCCGCGGCACCAGCGGCAGCGTCCACAGGTCAGGTAAAAATAGACCACGCACCGGTCGCCCTCCGAGAGCGCGGACACGCCTTCGCCGATTTCGACGATTTCCCCCGCCAGTTCATGGCCCATGACGCGCGGCAGCGAGCCGCCCATCCGACCGAGCCGCATGTTGACGAGCGTCAACCCCACCCCGGCGGCGCGCACGCGCATCACGGCCTCGCCCAAGCCGGGGCGCGGCTTGGGCCGTTCCTCCAGCCGGAACGGCTTTTCCCGGTCGTGCAGCACCATGGCTTTCATCGCCGTTCCCTCATGTCACGGCGGGACGCCCGACCGTTCAGTGGCCGTCCGGCGAACCGCGGTCTCAAATCAGCCTCGTCAGAAAGGTCACCGTCTCCGGCACCGTCAATATGATGGCGATCGTCACCAGCAAAATGACGCAAAACGGCGTCGACCCCGCGAAGATGGCCTTCATGGACACGTTTTCGGTCGGGATGACCGATCGAACCGCGTACACGATCAAGCCGAAAGGCGGGGTGAGAAGTCCCGCCTCGATCGTCAGGATGCCGACGATCGCAAAGACCAGCGGATCGATCCCCAGCGAGAGGGCGACCGGTCCGAAGATCGGCACCGTCAGCAGCATGATCGAAATCGAATCGATCAGCGTGCCGAGAACCAGCCAGATGACGATCATGAACAGAACGATCCCCCATTCCGGCAGGCCGCTGCCGGTGATGGTGCCCTGCAGAGTGAGCCCGATGCCGCTCATGGCCAGCGTGCGCGAGTACAGCTGGGCTGCGAAAACAATGATCATCAGCGGAATGGCAGTACGGGCGGCGAGCAAGACCGTCTCGTAGATTGCCGGCCAGCGCATACCCTTCGCGATGGCGACGACGAGGGAGATGAGCGCGCCGATGCCCGCCCCCTCGGTCGGCGTGAAGAACCCGACCCAAATTCCTCCAAGCGCCCCGACCATGATGGCGAGCAGGCCCGTCAGGCTGATGGTCATGTCGAGCGAGGTGGGCTCGGGCCGCGCGCTCGCGATTCCGCGCGCGACGTGGGGACCGGCGTCGTCGAGTTCGGGCTGCCGCCGACCGCTGCCATGACCGACAAGGTCGGGCCGGATCAGCGTGATTGCAAAGATATAGGCCATCATCAGCGCGGCCAGCATGAAGCCCGGGACGACGCCGGCGATGAAGAGGTGGCCGATGGAAAGGTCGGTCAATATTCCCCACACAACCATCAACAGGCTTGGTGGGATCAGCATCCCGAGGCATGCGCTGCCGCTGACCAGGCCGAGCGAGAAGTGCCGATTGTAGCCGGCCTCCTTCATTTGCGGATAGGCGATGGCGGTAAAGGTCGTGGCCGAGGCAAGGCTCGTCCCTGTCACGAAGGCAAACACCACGTTGCCGAGAACGGTTGCGTAGGCGAAGCGGCCGGGAATCCGGTGCAACCAACGATCGATTCCCCAGTAGAGGTCGGCCGCGGCCCCCGATTGCGCGATGAACTGCCCCATGAGGATGAATAGCGGGACCACGGCGAACAGATACTGGCGCAGCGCCTCGTAGGCCGTGCTGTTGAGGAACGACAGCGAAATTCCGATGTCCTGGGTTGCGCTGTACATCGCCAGAAAGCTGACAATTCCGAGGCAAACGGCAATTTCCACCCCGGCAAAAACCAGCAGTAAGAGTAGACAAACGAGCAGATATGGGGCGACAGATTCCAAGGCCTGTTCCTAGATTGCGGGCGGCGTTCCCCTGGAACGCGCGGCGATCTGGCCGGACCTGAGTGTCTCGACGATCCGCACGTAATAGTAGAAGGCGGCAATGCCGCATCCGATCACGATGGAGAACTTCGCCGGCCACGCCGGCACGTCAACGACGCCTTCGCCTTCGTACTGGCCCTCGACCCATGCCGCGATGGCGGGATCCATGGAACCGGCTGCCACGGCGCCGAAGAAGAGAAGCCCCAGGAAATCGCCGACGATGGAAACCGGGACGGCCGCACGCTTCGGCAGGCTATCGACGAAGATATCGACGACCAGCATGCCACGCACCCGGATGGCAAACGGCAGCTGGAGAAACACGATCACGATCAGAAAATTCCGAATGTACTCGGCGGCGCCGTAAAATTGCAGACCCGCATTGCGCGCGAAGACCTCGACAAGGATCAGAAAGGCGATGCCCAGGGCGCAGAACGCCGTGAAGATCATCATCGCCTTGGTGAGAGCATCAACACCCTGCAGGAATTTTCTCATGGCATTCCCTTGCAAAAACGCGCGGTGCCAGAGAACCGCCAGCCGCTCAAGTGGCGGTCGGGTGACGGCGAGGAGGGCGGAGGCCGTGCAATGGCTCTCCGCCCTCTCCGTATTGTGCCGATCGTTCCTAATCCAGTTTGGCTTTGAGCGGCCACTTGTGTCCAAGCGACTCGGTAGCCGCGATATAAGCCTTCATGATCTCCGTGACGGGTTGTTTGCTCTCCGCCTCGAATTTCTTCGCGATCTTGGCCGGCTCATTAACGAGCATTTTCGACCATGCCTCGCGCTCGGAGTCGCTTACGGTCGCGATCTTGACGCCCTTCCCTTCGAGCACCTTCAGGATCTTGGCGACAAGTTCGGTGGTGAACGGGCCGGCCTTGGCTTCCATGTCGCGCCCGACTTCGATGAAGATGTCCTGCACCTCCTTCGGCAGGCGATCGAACCTGCGGCCGTTGACCGTCACCGGAACGACGGTCATCGAGCCGATCGCGACCCTCACCAGATAGGGCGCCACCTCATAGAGCTTCAATGTGTCCATGACACCGGGGAAGATCAGCATGGCGTCGATCAGCCCGGTCTGGAACGAGGTGTACATGTCGGGACCGCCCACCGAAACAGGAAGAGCGCCCGCCTGTGCCACCCAGAAGGCATTGGGGCCGGCGGCGCCGATCTTGCGTCCCTTCACGTCCGACGCCTTCTCGATAGGAAACCGCGACACGATATCGTAGGGCTCGAACGGAATGAGCCCGAGAACCCGCTGGCCGAGCTTGGCGAAGACCTCGTTCAGCTCGGGCCGCTTGTCATAGACGATGCGCGTCGCCTTGAGAGAAATGTTCGGGTCGCTGGGTCCGAACGGCAGGTAGTAGGGAAAGTTGTGGAGGGAGAGTTTCTGACCTTCATGACAGATGCAGAACACGCCGACTTCGATGATGCCCGTTTGAACTGCTTCGAGGACCTCGGTCGCCTTGACCATCGAGCCGGAGAACCCCTCGATAAATTCGATTTCGTGGCTCGTGCGCTCCTTCACCCGTTTCTTGACCTCAGGCACGAAGTAATCCTGAGCAAGCTCGATGAAGTGCCAGCCCGGGCTATGGCCCGACGCGATCTTCAACCTGATCTTTTCGGCTTGGGCTGGAATGGACGAGAACAAGAAGCAAACGACCAGCGGGAGACCTGCCCACCGTAAGAGGGAACGCCAAGCTTGCCTGAACATATTGACCTCCATATCCGTTGTCGGGTCTTAACGCGGTTTCCTCTTTGCCTCGGTCAAACTGTGCCTCGTCTTGGGGTGTTTTGCGGTTCGCAGCGCAAGAGCCCAGCCTCAATGGCCGGTGTCCGGCGGGCTGAGCCGGGGCGCCCGACCACCGCGGCGGGCCGCTTGACGGTCGAATTGTCGCTCAAGCTAGCCAAGGATGCCAGCGTCAACTACCTCGATAGGTGAGGTGGCCTCGCCTTTTCGGACAGCCTGGCCGCTGGGTTAAGGTGCAATTGCGGCTTCAAGCGAACCCTGGGCGGCCATCGTGGCCGGATATTCGGTTCAGGCGCCCGGGAAGCCGCACATTCGGGCGATTGCCCGTCCGATCCTCTCGGCCGCCGCTTCGACCTCGCGGTCGGCGACATGGGCGTATCTCAGGGTCATGCTTGCGTGGCGGTGCCCCAGCAGTTTGGAGACCACGGGCAGCGGGACGCCTTCATGACGGCCTGGGAGGCGTGGGTATGCCGCAAGTCGTGCAGCCGGAGGTCTTCCAGTCCGGCCCGTTCCCTCGCCATGTACCAGAAGTTCCAGAGGGAACGCTCGGAACAGGGCCGGCCCGGGTCCCGCACGGAGCGAAAGACGTACGCGCTGTCCATCCGGAGTTGACGCGCGATCAGCGCCTTGGCGTCCCGGTTCAGATACACCGTCCGAGGCCCCGTCTTGCTGTCGCTCAACGCGAGGACATGCTCGCCCACTTCCCGCCATTGCAGGGTCCTGATCTCGCCGCTCCGGCAGCCCGTCAGCAGGAGCAGGCGGACGATGTCCGCCCGCGGTCCGCGCGACGGCCGCTCGGCCACGCACGCATCCAGGGTCTCATGGAGGAGGCGGATCTCGTCCCGCGACAGGAAGCGGGTCATTCGCCGTCCGGGGTTCCGCTTCACGCCGCGGGCGGGGTTGGCGGGGACATGACCGCAGACGAGCGCATGGTTCATGATCCGCGACAGGGTGTCGAGCGCGCGGTTGGCGCCGCCCGGCGATGTGCGGCTGAACCAGCCGATGACGGCGGCACGGGATATGCGGTCCAGCGGCGTCGACCCGAAGGCCGGAAGCAGCTGGGTCTTCAGATGGCTGTCGATGGACTTCTTCGTCGACGGCTTGTGCCGGCCGCGGCACGCCTCCGTCCAGTCGCCCAGGACAAAATCCCGGAACGAGGGAACGGGATTTCGATCGGTGGCATCCGGCGATCCGCCGGCGGCCTCCCGCAGGCGGATTTCGAGACATTCCCGGCGGGCTTCGCCGATCGGCTTCACACCCACCCGCCCCAGGGTGAAGCGCTTCGACCTGCCGTGCGCGCCGCAATGGAACACGAAGGTCCGGCTTCCCGACGGGCGGACCCGGACGCCGAAGCCCGCGATGCCGCTGTCCCAGACCGTATACTCGGCCCTGCCGGGCCTGAACCTGCCGGCGTTCTCTTCGCCGAGGCGGAGTTTTCTCCCCATCCCTCACCCCCTCCCGGCCATCGCGGGTGCGACGGTCTCTACCGCCTCGCGCACCGCCGCATCGTCGAGGTGGATGTATTTGAGGGTGGTCGCCGGGTTCTTGTGACCGAGCAGCTTGCCGATGGTCACCACCTTGCGTAGGAATGCCGTGCGTCGTGCAGCGTGACGTCGTCGAGACCGGCTTCCGCCCGCAACCTGTCCCAGAAATGGTTCATCGCCTGTGGCGCCAGGGACGGGCCGGCGACGCCGGAAGGGAAGACCCTGCTTCCCCGCCGGGGCAACCCGTCGAGGACCCGGCGGGCCGGGGAGGACAGCCAGACCGTGCGCGGCCCGGTCTTGGAGTCGCGCAGGAACGGCTTGCCCTCGCGGTAGTCGGTCCATTGGAGGGTGAGGATTTCGCTCTTGCGGCAACCCGTCAGCAACAGGAGTTCGACCGCCGCCACATAGAGGGGGCGTTCGTCCCGATGACGGTCGAGCGCCGCGCCGAGGCGC
>JAGWAU010000043.1 GCA_021296255.1 Alphaproteobacteria bacterium
CAGGTGCCTCCTCACCGAGACACCTAACCGGACAACTCACGTGCTACCTAAGCCGGACAGATCATGTGCTAGCGACACGCCGCGTCCCCGCCCTCGTTGATCGTGACCTCGTGCGCTAGACTGTGCCGTTGCAGAGGGAAGAACCATGAACGACTGGCGAGACGAAACGCTCAAGCAATATCGGGACAAGGGCTTCGCGGACCGTTCGGGATACGGCTCCCGCCCGGCACTGTTGATCGTCGATTTCATCAACGGATTCACCGATCCGTCGTCTCCGCTCGGAGGCGATTTCTCCAAGGAACTGGCGGTGACGGCACAACTGCTCCAAGAGTTCCGCGGCGCGCAGTTGCCCATCGCCTTTACGGTCATCGAGTACGAGCCCGATTACCGGGACGCGGGATTATTCATCAAAAAGATCCCGTCACTCAGGATTCTGGTGAAAGGGTCGCCGACCACCCGGGTTGATGATCGGATCCGTCCCCAGACTGGCGAACTCGTCTCCGTCAAAAAGTACGCCAGCGCCTTCTTTCAGACCAACGTCGACACCTACCTCCGCTCTCACGGTGTGGATACCGTCGTCATGACCGGCTGCACGACCAGCGGCTGCATCCGTGCGTCGGCCATAGACTCGCTGCAATGCGGCTATCACACCATCGTCGTGCGCGACGGCGTCGGCGACCGGGCGCAGGGACCGCACGAGGCGAACCTGTTAGACATCGACGCCAAATACGGTGATGTCGTGCCCATCAGCGATGTCCTCCAGTACCTGAAGTCGCTCGAGTCCGGGAACGGTCAAAGGGGCCGCGCGAACGAGGAGTTCCAGCGCTGGTGGAATCAGGGTTCGAGCCTGCACGGCTGAGGACTCGGCCATGGCGACCAACGAACGAACGAGTTCGACGGCGGCATTCGACGAGATGCTCGCAAGGAACCGGCGCGAGTTGGATGCGCTTTACCCGGGATCGGCACCCACGGCCGGAGCGCTATCCATCACGGACCCGCCGCCGCCTGCGACCGAGCCACCCGCAACATCGCCGCCTTCGGCCCGACGGGCCCCGGAACCCGATAGCGCCGATTCCGAAACCGTCAGGACCTTGAACGAACGTTACGGCGACGGCTGGCGCTACGACGTGATCGACCGCCGCCGCGAGGGCAACGAGATTATCGTGCTCTGTAAGCTGGTGATCGACGAAGGCGAAGTCACCAAGGCACAGTTCGGCAGTGCGCGCGTCGGAGGCGGCGGAACTCCGACGGCAGGTAGCGCGGGCGGTACGTCGTTCAGTTTCGGCACCAGCCGGTCAGCTTCCGTTCCGTCCTCCCCCGCCAGTCCGGAGGAGCTTGCCTACGCACGTGCGATCGATGCCGCGCTTGCAAGATGCGCTGCCATGCTGGGACCCCCCTGAGCATCGACGAATGAGCAGGGAGAGTAAGGTGCCGGACAAACGACAAATGCGGGGTCCGACGCCGATTTCCTTACTCGGCGCCCGATGAGAAGGCCATCGAAAGGTTCACTCCGCGGCTTCTTGCCGGAGCTTGGCGCTTTCGGGAAACAGTCCCGCCTTCATGACCTGGCCGGGAAGGGGAGCGTCGAAAGAGGTTTCCGCCCACCGGGCGACCTCGATGACGGCATCGACGTCGACGCCGGTCTCATAACCCATGTTTCGCAGAAGGAAGCAGAGATCCTCGGTGGCGATATTGCCGGTTGCCCTCGGCGCAAACGGACAGCCTCCGATGCCGCCCACGGAGGAGTCGAGCAGCCGGACGCCCGCCTGAACGGCCGCAACCGCGTTGGCGAAGCCCGTATTGCGCGTGTTGTGAAGATGACATCCCAGCGTCACCGCGCCGCCGACAACGTCGCGCGTCGCCGCAATACGTTCCGCAACCTGGTTGGGGACGGCGGCGCCGATCGTATCGGCGAGATAAATGTCCTGTGCGCCTTCGCCGACCAGTACGCGGGCGAGGTCCGTCACCTTGCTCAAGGCGACCTCGCCCTCGAATGGGCAACCGAATGCCGCGGCAACCACGGCGGATAGTCGCAGACCCGCCGCCGTCACGCTTCCCGCCATGTCACGGTAGCTCCGAAGGGTGTCGTCGATACTCGATCCCTGGTTCTTCCGATTGAAGGTCTCGCTCGCCACGACCGCGTAGCGGACCTCGTCGACACCGGCGCCGATGGCGCGCTCCACGCCACGGAGGTTGAGGGCGAGACCGACGAACGTCACGCCGTCCGGTCTCTTGACGCCAGCCATCACGTCCTCGGCGGCAGCCATTTGCGGCACGCGCCTGGGATTGACGAAGCTGACCGCCTCGATCCGCTTGACGCCCGTCGCGCTGAGCCGGTCGATGAGTTCGATCCGCTCATCGACACTCCAGATTCGCGGTTCGCTCTGCAGGCCGTCCCGTGGCCCCACCTCGCAGATATCGATCGTGGTCATGGCCTAGATGATCCCCTCATCGCGCAGGTCCGACAACTCGCCGTCATTCAGGCCGAGCAACCCGCCGTAGATCTCTTCATTATGGTAGCCCGGTTCCGGCGGGCCCAACCAGGCGATGTCACTCTCCGTCTCCGTCAAACGTGGCGCGATGCCGGGTATGGCGATGTCGCCGAGCAGTTCGTCATCGAAGCGGCGCACCATGCCTCGATCCAAGAACTGCGGATCCTTGGCGATATCGGCAATCGTGTAGATCGGTCCACAGACCACACCGTGTTCGTTGAGAAGGGTGTCGAGCTCTTCGGCCGTCTTGGTTTTCGTCCAATCCGCGATCATGCCGTCGAGCTCTTCCTGGTGCTCCCCCCGCGCCTCGTGCGTCTTGAATCGCGGATCGTCCGCCCACTCGGGTTTTCCCATGGCCGCGGACAACCGCCGAAACAGCGGGTCCAGATTCGCTGCGACCACCACCCATTTGCCATCACTGGTCGGGTAGATGTTGGAGGGGGCGATCTTGGCGAGGCCGGTCCCGCTCGGCTGACGCACGATGCCGAATGCATCGTATTCGGGCAGCGAGCTCTCCATCATCGTGAAACAGGATTCGCTTATCGCCGCGTCGACGACCTGCCCCTTGCCGCCTCCCAAAGCATCCCGCCAATAGAGCGCCATGAGCAAACCCTGCACGGCGAACATGCCCGTGAGGGTATCCCCAAGCGAGATACCGCAGCGCGGTGGCGGCTGATCCGGATAACCGTTGATGTAACGGAGTCCACCCATGGCCTCGCCAACGCTGGCGAAACCGGGACGGCTCGCGTAAGGCCCGGTCTGGCCGAAGCCTGAAACTCTGACCACGATCAGACGCGGGGTGATCCGTTGAAGCTCTTCCGGGCCGAGGCCCCATTTCTCCAGCGTCCCCGGCTTGAAATTCTCGATCAGCACGTCCGCTTTCGCGCAGAGGCGCCGGACCAAATCCTGTCCCCGTTCATCCCGCAGGTTCGCGGTCACCGATTTCTTGTTGCGGGCGAGCACCGGCCACCACAACGAGCGGCCACGATGACGCCGCTGACCCCAATTGCGCATTGGATCTCCGGTTCCCGGCGTCTCGACCTTGATCACCTCGGCACCGAAGTCCGCGATGCGCGCGCCGACGAACGGGCCGGCCAATAGCTGACCCATCTCGACGGCGCGAACACCCGAGAGGGGTCCGATCAGCCGCGCATCTCCTTGCTTCACGGCTACGGTCACTGCGGTGCTCCCGTCTACCCGACGACTGCGATCATCATTCCCGCCCGCCCGCTTTTACCATGCGCCCTTCCGCTCGCGCCAACGCGGTCGATTGCCGCACAAGGGTCATGGCGATATCCTCTCCTCGGCAATCGGCAAATCGTGGCAAGCGCTGGAGACTTCGCGATGTCCGCACCCTCGGCTGAGATTCGCGCCAGGCTCGACCATCCGGTCGTCGACTGTGACGGCCACATGATCGAGCACATGCCGGTGTTCCTCGATTTCCTCAAACAAGTCGCCGGTCCCGACTTGGCGGCGCGGTACACCGAGCGCATGCGCACGAGCCGTGAAACCATGTGGTACACGCTCAGCGAAGAGCAGTTGAAGGATTATCGTCTGCAGCGTCCGCCGTTCTGGGCCTTTCCCTCCCGGAACACCGAAGATCGGGCCACGGCGATGCTTCCCAAGTTGCTGCGCAAGCGGCTCGACGAATTCGGATTCGACTTCAGCATCGTCTATCCGACCTATGCTTTCTTTCTGGTCGACGAACTGGACGACGAGCTGCGGCAGGCCGGCTGCCGCGCCCAGAACACCATGATGGCGGACATCTTCAGCGACGTGAAAGACCGCCTCACCCCGGCCGCCGCAATTCCGACGAACACGCCCGAAGAGGGGACCGCCGAGCTTGAGTTCGTCGTCAAAGAGCTGGGCCTCAAAGCGGCGATGGTCGCGAACCTCAACTTCCGCCCGATAAAGGCCGGACCGCCCGGTGTCAGCGACAGCGGCGAGTGCGCCTACTGGGTGGACAATCTCGCCCTCGACTCCGAATACGACTACGACCCCTTCTGGCAAACCTGCATGGACCTCGGGATTGCGCCGACCGCCCACTCCCGTGTGCAAGGACACGGTTGGCGCCGCTCCATCTCATCCTACATGTTCAATCAGATCGGTCACTTCGCGGAGGCCGGCGCCGCGTTTGCCCGTGGCCTGTTCTTCGGCGGCGTGACCCGCCGCTTCCCCGATCTCAACTTCGCCATCCTCGAAGGTGGCGTGGGTTGGGCCATTACGTTGTTCGCGACCCTCGTCGAGGTCTATCACAAGCGCGGCGGGGAGGGATTGAGGCGCCTCGATCCCCGGACGCTCGACCACGAGCTAATGGCCAAGCTGTTCGACGAATACGGCGGCCGGCGACTGGCGGGCACCTACGGCTCGGACGAGCGGCTCGGCTATGCGTCCACGTCGTTCGCGGCCGTCGCCGACAAGGCGGATTCGCGGTTGTTGGACGAATTCTCGGTGGCGGGAATCGAAAAGACCGAGGATATCGTCACGCGGTTCGCCGACCGTCTGTGGTTCGGCTGTGAAGCCGACGACGTCATGATTCCATACGCGCTGCGACCGGATGGCATACCTTTCGATACGCGTCTGAAGGCGACCTTCGGTTCGGACTACGGGCATTGGGATGTCTCGAACATGGCAGACGTATTGGCCGAAGCATGGGAGATGGTGGAAGACGGCCGCGCCGACGAAGCCGGATTCCGCGACTTTACGTTCGCCAATCCCGTGAGGCTGCACGCCGGCATGAATCCCAACTTCTTCAAGGGGACCATCGTCGAGGACGACGTCGATGCGTTCCTCGCCGAAGAAGCCGCGGCCAGATCGGCCGCGGCCTGAAGACGGCTCGGCAACCGGCGCGGAGCGGAGCGTCAGCCGCCGTAGAAGGGACGACCCGAATTTCGGAACCACAACCGGACCAGGTGCCGCCGGCGCTCCGGCTCCGGCCAGTCCCGGAAGCCGGTACGGCGATGGCCCAGCCCGCGATTGTTTAGAATCTGAATCTGACCGGGTTGAAATTCGAAGTCGCGGCGCATGTCGGGCCCATCGAGTATCGAAACGGCGGCTTCGACCGCCTCCCTGCCGAGAGCGTCCAGCGGCTCATCAGCGATTTCATGCCCGCCGTAGATCAGCCGAGTCGAGAATCGTGTCCGAATCTGCTCCCCGTCGTAACTGAACACCGGCCAGTTGCTGGCCTTGTCGGGATCGTCCGGGGCGTGCTCCTGCTGGCGGTCAAACCAGAATGGGCGATAAAGACGCTCAAGCAGTTCGGGAGAGCTCTCCAACAGCCTGTTGTGAACCGTCTGAAAGCTGACCACCCCGCTTAGCCCGCCTTCCCTCGCCGTCCGAATACAAAGCAATCCCACGTATTCCGGCGGAAGATTGAAGCTATTGTCCGTGTGGAATTGCTGACCCTTGTTAGTGATTGAGGCACGCACGCCGTTTCCCGGAGTCATCTCCCTGCCGGTGTCGCGAACGTCGTACATCATGATGCCGTCCCACTTCTGCGCGACGGCAGGCGCGACCATGTTGCCGAGCAGCCAATAGAGCTTGGTCGCGGACCCCGGCCTCAGTTCGTCCATCGGCAGCCGATCGATGATGACGAACCCGACTCCATGATCGAGCGTGTCGCGCGCCGCCTTCATCATCCTGCGGCACGCCGGCATGTCGAAGTAATCCGGCCTGAGAACGACGAGAGGCAGAGGGTTGGCCTCGAGAAGGCAGGCGGTCGCCAGCAATTCCTCACGGCAGTCGTCCGCGATCGGAATGATCCCCGCGTCCCTTTCCAGGGTATCGTTTGTCCACGCAATAGGGCCGGTATGCGCTTTTCGGAGCATAGGGAACGCGTCCCCGGTTTCAGGGCCATTCATGCGGACGTCTTGAACCATCGGCCTTGCGCGTACTGTGATGTGGAAACGGGCCTCATTATAGCGCTCCAACGGACCGGATTTGACAAACCATCGAAATTCACTCCGATTCACGCCGGGAAAATACGGGGAAGAGTCGCACGACCATGTCTCATGCCAAGGCCTTGAAGGAACTGAAGAAGCGTCGCGAAAAGGCCCTGCAAATGGGTGGGCCCGAAAAGCTCGCGAAACGCAGAGAGCAGGATGTCCTCAACGCGCGGGAACGCATCGACTACCTCGCCGACCCGGGTAGCTTTACCGAGTCGGGACTGCTAGCGCGCTCAAACCGAGCGGAAGCCCGGGAGAAAACTCCCGCGGACGGCAAAGTGACGGGATTCTGCCGCATCGACGGACGATCCGTCGCCATCGCCTCCAACGATTTTACGGTTCTCGGAGCCTCAAGCGCCGTTACGAACCAAAAGAAATTCCGGCACATCAAGGAAGTCGCCACCAAACGCGGCATGCCTCTGGTCTTCATCGGCGAATCCACGGGCGCCCGAATGCCGGACCGCATGGGTGCGTCAGGCCGGGCCATCATCGGGCAGGATCCTTACGAATACCGGCGCTTGCGCGAGACGCCATGGGCCGCCGCCCAACTCGGCGATTGCTACGGCTCCTCCACCTGGTACGCCTGCATGTCGGACTTCGTCGTCATGCGCAAAGGCGCGACGATGGCAGTGGCGAGTTCGCGCGTTACGTCGCTCGCGATCAATCAACCGATCGACAGGGAGGAACTCGGAGGCTGGAAGCTGCTTACCGGGACCAGCGGCCTCGTCGACCTCGCCACCGACACGGACGAGGAAGCATTGGACGCCGTGAAGACATTCCTGTCGTATCTGCCCGGACATCACAATGAACCGCCGCCCGTGCGTCCGGTGCCCGAGGACTCGAAGACGACCGCGAGAGACATCCTCAGCTTCATGCCCGAGGAACGCACCCGAGTGTACGACATGCGGAAGATCGTCGTCGCCCTTGCCGATGCCGGCAGCACGTTCGAGCTAAAGGCTCGTTACGGTAAGGCAGTCGTCACGTCGCTCATCCGACTCGACGGCCATCCGGTCGGTGTGATTGCCAACAATCCGATGTTCAAGGGCGGCGCCATCGACGCCGACGCCTGCAACAAGGCAACGGCCTTCATGGTCCTTTGTGACAGCTTCAACATCCCGCTCGTTATGCTGGTCGACGTGCCGGGGTTCCTGGTCGGCATCGACGGGGAACGCAAGGGCGCGCCCGGACGTATCATCAACTGGATGAACGCCCTTTCCCTCATGACCGTGCCCAAAATCACCGTCATCGTGCGCAAGAGCTACGGGCAGGCCTACCTGAATATGGGAGGCGGTCGGAATTCGGACGTCACGGCCGTCTGGCCCACCGCCGACCTCGGTTTCATGGATGTGGAACTCGGTGTCAACGTGGTCTTTGGAATCAACCGGGACGACACCCCCCGGGAGTTCGACAAACGCGTTGCCGAGCTTGCCCGAGACTCGGAGGCCTGGGACCTCGCCGAGCTGTATGAAACCCAGGACGTCATCGACCCGCGCGAGACCCGCGATTGGCTCATCACCATGCTGGACGTCCACCGACAGCGCCTGACGGGCGGGGTCGGCGAACACCTGCTCCGAGCTTGGCCCACGAGCCTCGTCTGACGTAGAAATCGAGTTCAGGCTGCCGGATCGCGGGCCGCTCGCCAACGCAGAGGCTATTCGCACCCTCGCCATTCGAGGCGAAGAACTGGGCTACGCCTGCGTCACTGTGCCCGATCACATCGTGCTCCCGAGTCGCTGCGAACCGCTGTACCCTTACGCGGATGACGGGCGATATCCGAGAATCGAAACCGGCGAGTGCCTGGATCAGCCAACGCTCTTAGCCTACGTCGCCGCCATCACGACGAAACCCGGCCTCCTAACATCCGTCATGGTCGTCCCGCTACCGCCTGCGGTGGTGACGGCCAAAATGCTCGCCACGATCGATGTACTGTCCGGCGGAAGACTGGTGCTGGGATGTGGAGCGGGTTGGCTCAAGGAGGAATTCGAAGCCCTCGGTGCGCCTCCGCACGCCGAACGCGGTCGGGCCAACGAATACATCCGGGCCTTCAAGGAACTCTGGACCAAGGACCGACCGAACTTCGAGGGCGATCATGTCAAGTTCTCCGACATCATCTTCGAGCCGAAGCCCGTACAGAAGCCGCATCCGCCGATCTGGATCGGCGGCGAGAGCGCGTCCGCCCTGCGCCGTGTGGTTGAGCTTGGTGACGGATGGTTTCCCATCGGGATCAATGCCAGCACACCACTCGATACACGTGACCGGTATGCTGCGGGCCCAAAAGAGCTTCACGCCGCCGCTGAGGCACATGATCGGGATCCCCAGACTATCGCGCTCGCGTACTGGGCCATCTGGACGGGGCTGGACGTGCCCCTAACCGCCAGCGATGGCACCCGGCGCCTTTTTTCCGAGTCCGTTGATGAAATCTCCGGCGACGTTGACTATTTTCGCGAACTGGGCGTGACGACGCTGATCGTCGACTTCCTGAGTCCGGCGGACGATTCGGAACGAACCCTCACCCTCCACTTGGCATTGGACCGCATGGAGCGCTATGCCGAGCAGGTGCTCCCGCTCGCCGGGCGGTGACGGTAGAGAATTCGGCCCGGATCACCTAAAACGGCTTGTCGCCGGAGATTGTCGTACGTCGATTTTCCGCGCGGTGACTTGCGTGGCTTCTCAACGACTTCGGTGACGGCCATGTTGGTTCCCGTTCATTAGAGATGCGAAGGTTCCACACGTTATTCGGCGGCAACCCGGGCCTCGGGCAGTTCCCAAAATGCGTCCAGATTCGAAGGAATGTCGACGGTGCGGTTCTTGCCACAGCGGTCGCCTCCCCGCAGGAGGAACAACTTGCGATGGGCCAAGCTCAATACGCCAATCTCACGGACCAGCTTGTCATTGAGGTCGTAATCGAAGTGGGATGTCGTGGGCATGAACCGGAATGTCAGTCCGCGCCTTGGCTTACTCGACGTATTGGGGCGCGAGCCATGGATCATATAGACATCGTGAATGGATATTTGCCCGCGCTCCAGAACCACGTCACGGGCGTTGGCCTCCGCTTCGGAACTGTCCTTGAGCGTCCGGTAGAGCGTGTAGTCGCCCTCCACCGTCTCGTGAGACAGCAATTTCCCGTCTCTGTGCGAGCCCGGCACGACACGCATGCAACCATTCTCGGGCGTGGCGTCGTCGATAGCGATCCAGGCCGTACACGTTGCCAACGGCCTGATGGGCCAGTACTCGCCGTCCTGATGCCAGGGCGTCTCGATGCCATCATTTGCCGGCTTTCCGAAGAGTGCAGACCCCCAGTTGATGAAATCGGGTCCGATGAGCTGTTCAACCGAATCCAGGAGATCCGGGATTTGGGCGACGGCCAGCCAGTATTCCTCAATCTCCGGAAGACCCGGCACGTAGTCCGCCGAAAGGTCAGGGTGCTTGCTCAGCAGTTCGTCGGTTCGACGCTCGATACACGAGATCATTTCGTCGGGGATACGATAGGGCAGGACAATTTGGCCTTCTTCCCTGTAGCGTCGAATATCTGATCGGCTGAGCATCTTGGTCCTTCGGGAAACGTGATGGGCTGGATAATGAACGAGCATAGCGGCAACGTCGATCACAATACAGGCAATCGCTCCCATATCCCTCTCCTGGAGATGGACGACGGTCTATATGGGTGGTCACCGAAGCGGTCGAGCAGAATTGAATGTTGAACTTCCATGAGTCGGCGCCGGTGGATGTCATGAACCAACACGGCAAGCGAAGCGACGGCACGCTCACCAAGGACCCGGTTTGCGGCATGACCGTAGATCCCGTGACATCGGGACACCGGCACGAGCACGGCGGACATTCCTATTGGTTCTGCTCGAGCCACTGCCTAGCGAAATTCAAGGCGACACCGGACGCCTTCCCGGCAGGTGCTTCGCCACCGCGGGCGGACGCTTCATCGGGCACGGACCACACCTGCCCCATGCATCCGGAAGTCGTCAGGAGCCGTCCCGGGGATTGTCCCATCTGTGGAATGGCGCTGGAGCCCGTGCGCGTATCTCTCGATGAGAGTCCGAATCCGGAACTCATCGACATGAACCGCCGTATGAGGATCGGACTCGTTCTTTCCTTGCCCGTCCTCGTGTTGGAAATGGGCGGACACCTGCCGGGACTCGATTTCACGGAAGCCATTCCACGAGGCGTTTCCAACTGGATCCAACTCGCGCTGGCCACGCCTGTCACCCTATGGTGCGGACTGCCGTTCTTCCAACGGGGCTGGGCGTCGTTGGCAACCCGCAACCTCAACATGTTCACGTTGATCGCCATGGGTACGGGCACCGCCTACGTCTACAGCGTACTGGCCACGTTGATGCCCGGCGTGCTTCCGGAAGCATTCCAGATGGCCAATGGGGCGGTCGTCGTCTATTTCGAAGCGGCCGCCGTGATCATCGTGCTCGTACTCGTCGGCCAAGTCCTGGAACTCAAGGCGCGCGAGGGCACAGGCCGGGCACTCAGGGCCTTGCTGCGACTTGCGCCCCGAACCGCCTATCGAATCGGTGCCGACGGCACGGACGAAGAGATCCCGCTGAAGGACGTCAGTGCCGGAGACCGGCTGCGGGTACGGCCCGGCGACAGGATTCCCGTCGACGGCACCGTTCTCGAAGGCCACAGCACCGTCGACGAGTCGATGATTACGGGAGAGCCCATCCCCGTCGAGAAATGGCCGGACGATCCGGTCATCGGCGCGACTTTGAACGGCACCGGCGCGTTCTTCATGCGTGCAGACCGCGTCGGCGACGAGACCATGCTCGCCCAGATCGTCGCCATGGTCGCGGAAGCCCAGCGGACTCGAGCGCCGGTCCAGCGTCTCGCCGATAGGGTCGCCGGCTATTTCGTTCCCTCCGTTGTCGCCGTCGCGGTGATTGCGTTCGCGGCTTGGTCGATGTGGGGGCCGGCACCTGCCATGGGATTTGCCCTGGTGGCCGCGGTTTCCGTGTTGATCATCGCCTGCCCCTGTGCCCTCGGCCTCGCCACGCCGATGTCGATCATGGTGGGGGTCGGGCGTGGCGCCGAGACGGGAGTGCTGATCAAGGATGCCGAGGCACTGGAGCGCCTCGAGAGGATCGATACCCTTGTGGTCGACAAAACGGGCACGCTCACGGAGGGCGCGCCCAAGGTCGTTGCCGTGCTGGCAGAGGGTTCTCTTGGCGAGAACGATCTTCTGCGACTGTCGGCCAGCCTCGAGCAATCCAGCGAGCACCCGCTTGCCGACGCCGTCGTCGCCGCCGCATTGGAAAGGGGGCTTCAGGTCGCCGAGGCCACGAAGTTTCGATCGATCCCGGGAAAGGGCGTGAGCGGTAGCGTGAACGGTTCGCGGATCGCACTCGGCAACCGGGAACTCCTACATGAGTTGGGGATGTCCGGAGAAGAACTCGAACGCTGCGCGGAAGCGCACCGCAGAGACGCTGCCACCGTGATGTACGTCGTGGTAGACGGGCGCGTGGCCGGCCTGATCGGCGTGGCCGACCCTGTCAAGGAGACGACGCCGACGGCAATCGCAGCGCTGCGACGGGAGAATATCCGGATCATCATGCTGACAGGCGACGGCATGACCACGGCGCAAGCCGTCGCCGGTAAGCTCGGCATCGACGACGTGGAAGCCGATGTCCTCCCGGACCGCAAGAGACAAATCGTGCGTGAATTGCGGAGGCAGGGCCGGATCGTCGCGATGGCGGGCGATGGCATCAATGACGCGCCGGCCTTGACCGAGGCCGACGTGGGAATCGCCATGGGCACGGGTACCGATGTCGCGATGGAAAGCGCCGCCGTCACGTTGGTGAAGGGCGACCTGAGAGCTATCGTGCGGGCGCGGCACCTCAGCCGCGCGACCATGCGCAACATTCGCCAGAACCTCTTCTTCGCCTTCGTGTACAACTCCCTGGGCGTGCCCATCGCTGCAGGCTTGCTGTTTCCCATCTTCGGCGTACTGCTAAGCCCGATGATCGCGGCGGCGGCCATGAGCCTCAGTTCGGTCTCCGTGATCGGCAATGCCCTGCGCCTGCGTACGTTGCGGATCTGACTTGACCCCCCTCGACGAGCGGTATTCCGAGATGACCGATGCCAAGGTTGCTCTGGTAGTGGGAGCCGGCGACGCGACAGGCGGCGCGGTGGCGCGTCGCTTCGCGAGAGAGGGATACACTGCCTGTGTGGCGCGTCGTCACGGCGAGAGGCTCAAACCTCTCGTCGAGCGCATCGAATCGGAGGGGGGAATGGCGGTGCCCTTCGAGTGCGACTGCCGCCGGGAAGACCGCGTGATCGATCTCGTCGAGACCATCGAACGGGACATCGGGCCGATCGAGGTTGCCGTGCACAACATCGGGGGAAATGTCAGGTTTCCCATCGCTGAGACGACCGCCCGGGTCTACTACAAGGTTTGGGAGATGGCCTGCTTTTCCGGCTTCCTGACGGGAAGAGAGGTCGCCCGCCGCATGATTGACCGCCGGCGCGGCACGATCATCTTCACGGGCGCCACCGCAAGCGTGCGTGGAGGCGACGGGTTCGCTGGATTCGCTGGCGCCAAACACGGTCTCCGCGCCTTGGCCCAAAGCATGGCGCGGGAACTCGGACCGCAAGGCATCCACGTGGCCCATGTCGTGGTCGACGGGGCGATAGACACCAAGTGGATTGAGGAAATGTTCCCGGAGCGGTATGCATTGAAAGACCGTGACGGAATTCTGGGCCCCGACGCCATCGCGGAAAATTACTGGAACCTTCACCGCCAGCCTCCAAGCGCCTGGACCCACGAGCTCGACCTCCGGCCATGGATCGAACCCTGGTGACACGGTGACGCCCGCGCCCTCACTGCGGTTGAATACCATCACGATTAAGAAGGCCGCCCTCGCGGACAAGTTCTCGTTCGCGGCGAACAGCGGGTACAGCGCGATGGAGATGTGGATCCATGAAGTAGCGCCGCACCTGATGACCGAAGCGGACTGGGACACGGCGCAAAGCCGATTCCTGGTTCCGCGCTACCGCGAGGCCGGCTCGGGCGCCACGATGGCGAAGACATCGCGGCTGTCGACCCAGCGAGACCTGCCTGTCGCAGGTCTCATTCCGGGTGAGGACGTTCTCACCCGCTGGCACTACGCGCTCGACGACGACATGCTTGACGTCATGGTGGGCATCCTGGAGGCCTGCGAAACGCTGGACGCTCGCTATGTGGTGCTTCCCGTGCTCGGCGAAGACGGAACGTTACAAGGCACCGCCGACAACATGAAACGAATTGCCGAACATGCTGCCCCCAAGGACGTCAGGCTCGGCCTGGAGCCCATGGGCCATGTCGAGAAGTGCGGCCGGGTTCCGGAGGCGCTCGAGGTCCTGGAGCTGGCGGGGCTCGGAGATCACGCGGGTCTGGTCGTCGACTGCTTTCATTTCTTTCGCGCGGGTCAAGACGTATCGGCGATCAAAGCGATTCGCGGCGATCAGATCGTGATGGTGCATGTGAACGACGCACTCGACCTGCCCATCGAGGAACTCGCCGGAAACAGGCACCGTACCTATCCGGGACACGGCATTTTCGACGTCGAGGCATTTTGCACCGCGATCCTGGAATCCGGCTACGACGGCCCCTTCACGATCGAGATCATGAATGAAGCCACCTGGGACGATAGCCCGGAGGTCGTGTGCCGAATGTCCTTCGAGACCGCCCGCAAAGTCGTCGACCGGGCCTTCGACGCGGCTAAGGGACGATGATGAATCCGCTTGAACGCATACGGGTCGCCGGCATCTCGACACTTCGACACCGCTTCCCTGGTACGGATTGACCAGAAGCGAGTACTGGAGGGGCTCCTGCGAGAAGACGCACCGACGCCTTGGTTCTCAATCTCCGGCTGTTCCCGCCTGGGACGGATCGGGGATGAGTTCAGCGCCGAAGTTTCGCGCCGGGTCGACCTCGGGCACGAGCCTGCCCAGCGGTCTGGCGGGTTCAGGCGGATCGCAGGGCAGAAACTCGCCGGATCCGGGCTCGGCATGCAGCCGACCATCCTGCACGACCACCCGCCCGCGGCTGATCACCGTTTCCGGCCAGCCGTCCAACGTACGCCCCTCGTACGGGGTATAGCCGGTGTTGTCGTGCATCATATCGGCCGTCACGGTCACCGTCCGCCGGGGATCCCAGATCGCGAGATCGGCGTCCATACCGACGGCGATCGAGCCCTTGCGGCCTTCCAGACCGTAGAGTCTCGCCGCGTTGGTGGAGGCGAGCGCCACGAACTGATTCAGGGTCAGCCGTCCCGTCCCCACTCCTTCCGAGAACAGGAGCGGCAGACGCAGTTCAAGACCCGGCAGCCCGTTCGCGATTTCCTTGAAATTCGGGCTAGGCCCGGCCGCCAGCTTTCCCGTCTCATCAAAGCGGTAAGGCGCGTGATCGGAGGAGAAGACCTGGAAAGTGCCGTTTCGCAGGCCCCGCCACATCGCTTCCTGAGAATTTACGTCCCTCGGCGGCGGGCTGCAGCAGAACATAGCCCCGTTCGCACCGGGCAGATCGAGATCTTCCTTGGTGAGGAACAGGTATTGCGGGCATGTCTCGCCATAGACCCGCAAGCCCGCATCTTGGGCCCGGCGGATTTCATTCATCGCCCCTTCCGCGGAAACGTGCACCACCAACAGGGGCACATCCATCAGTTCCGACAGTCGAATCGCTCGATGGGTCGCCTCGCTCTCGGCGATCTGCGCGTGACTGACCGCGTGGAACTTGGGCTCGCGATGACCCTGCTCCAGGAGCTTCGCGCTGATCCATGAGATTACGTCGTCGTTCTCGGCATGCACCATCATCAGCGCGCCTTCGCGCCGCGCTACGCCGAGCACATCGAGAAGCTGCCGGTCATCGAGACGCATCTTCTCGTAGGTCATGAAAACCTTGAACGACGTATAACCGTCGCGGATCAGCGCCGGCAACTCCTGGTTCAGAACCTGCTCGTTGGGGTCCGAGATGATCAAGTGGAACGCGTAGTCGATGACTGCCTTGGGCGTTGCACGCTCGTGGTATTCCTCGACAACCGCACGCAGCGATTGGCCGCGGTGCTGGGCGGCGAAGGGGATCACGGTCGTGTTCCCGCCAAACGCCGCCGACACGGTCCCGCTGTGGAAATCATCCGCCGTTCTGATCCCCATCCCCGACAGCTGATCGATATGGCAGTGACTGTCGATTCCGCCCGGAAGGACCAACTTACCGCTGGCATCGATCTCGCGTGCGGCACCGCTCAATCCTTCGCCAAGCGCAACGATACGGCCGGCGCGAATACCGATGTCGCATGACGCGGTATCGACGGCAGTGACGACGGTCCCATTGCGAACCACGAGATCCAGTTCGGACAAGTCCGCCTCCATCAGCTGTTACGGGCGAAACACCCGTTCAGAGATTAAGAGGCGCCGGACGAACGGGCAACAGAACTCACGGTCCGCTCGCGCGGTTGAGCAGCGCCGTGGCACTCCGGTATGTTGCTCTGGCGGCCGCCCGCCTTTCCATCGCGGGCGGCCGCAGCCTGACCGCGACTCCATGATCACCCTGAGATGACCGACCCCGGCGCCCGTACTCTCGACGTTTCGGCCATCCAGGCGCTACTCCACCCGGAGTCCATCGCCGTGATCGGCGCCACGTCGGATGCCAACAAGCTGAACGGACGTCCACTCCACTATCTGCGCAGAGACGGTTACCGAGGCCGAATCTACCCCGTCAATCCAAACTACGAGGATGTCATCGGGTTCAAGTGCTATCCCGACGTGGAATCGCTTCCCGAAGCGCCCCACATGGCGATCGTCGCTGTGGCGGCCAGGCGCGTGGTCGCCGCGGTCGAAGCACTCGGCCGCAAGGGAACACGGATCGCCATCGTTTTCAGCGCCGGATTCGGCGAAATGGGGGACGACGGTCAACGCCTGGAACGGGATCTATTGGACGCCGCGCGCGAGACAGGCATCCGCATCTGCGGGCCCAACAATCTCGGCGTCATCAATGCCTTCGACGGCGTGACCGCGACCTTCAGCCAATATGCCTTCGAGCCCCCCGTGGTCGGGCCGGTCGCGTTTGCGAGCCAGTCCGGCGCTTTCGGTACGGGGATTGCGGCGCTCGCCAGAAACAGAGGTGTGGGGTTTGGCTACTTCGTGAACACGGGAAACGAAGTCGACATCACGTTGACCGAAGTGCTCGAACAGTTGCTGGAGGACGACCGTATCGACGTCGCTGCCGCCTACCTGGAAGGCCTGAAGAGTCCTCAGAGCTTGCTGCGCCTTGCCGACAAAGCGATCCGGCTCGACAAACCGCTGGTCCTCACTAAGGTCGGACGCAAGGCCGCCGGGATCAGGGCCGCCGCCTCGCACACCGGTGCACTGGCCGGAGAGGATGCCGTGTTCGACGGCGTCGCCCGGCAACACGGAATCATCCGCGCGCGCAACGAAGAGCACATGTTGGATCTCGTCTCGGCCTTCGCCACCTGCTCAGCACCGCAAGGACCTGGAGTTGCGATCATCACGCAGTCGGGCGGCGCCGCCGCGCTGATGGCGGATCGCGCGGAGGAACTCGGCCTGGAGATTCCCGTCCTCGGCGAAGACACGCAGGCGCAACTGCGCGAAGTGATCCCTCCCTTCGGCGTACCGGGAAATCCGGTGGATCTCACGGCGCAATTCATCGCGGAGCCCAACGTTCTGACCAAGAGCGTGAAGATCGCGCTTGCCGACCCCGTGATAGACATCGCGGTGGTCTGGTTCCAACTCATGAACGCGTTTGTCGACGAGCTGATCGATGTGTTCCTGGAATTGAAACGCTCGGTACGGAAGCCGTTCGTCGTTTGCTGGCTCGCGGCGCCGGAGGCGGCGTTGGCCAGACTGCGTGAAGAAGGCATCTTCGTGATCGGCGCGACCGAGCGGACTATCGACGTCGTGGCCGGCTTGCACGCGTACGGCGAAGCCCGACGCCGCCTACGGGGAACGACCCGGCCCGGCAACGACACGGCTATGCCAAGCGGAACCGATAGTGCCCGGCCACTCCCGAGCATCGCCGCGCGAAGCCTGCTGGTAGACGCCGGCATCCCCCTCGTGGACGCGGCATTCGCGACTGATGCCGATACGGCGGCGAGGATCGCCGAGCGTCTCGGTATGCCCGCCGCCGTCAAGATCGAATCACCCGACATTCCGCACAAGTCCGCCGCAGACGGAGTCCGGCTCGGCCTTGCGACGACCGATGAGATCAGGGCGGCAGTGGATGATGTTCTCGCCGCGGCCTCCGAACACCGCGCCGGTGCCCGGATAGATGGGGTCATCGTTCAGCCGATGGCGGAGTCGGGAACGGAACTGGTCATCGGATTGCGCCGTGACCCCGTATTCGGCCCCGTGGTGATGGTGGGGCTCGGCGGCATCCTCGTCGAAACATTGAAGGATGTCACGTTTGCGAGGGCCCCCCTCGCGCGCGGCGATGTCCCGCTGATGATCGAATCCCTCAAAGGCCGGGCGGTTCTGCAGGGCGTGCGCGGCCAACCGGCCGTTGACCTGGATTCGCTCACGGATGTCCTCATGGCGCTATCTCAATTCGCCGTCGCTCACCCCGAAATCGCGGAAATCGACCTCAATCCCGTTTTCGCCAGGTCGGACGGAGTGGTGGCCGTCGATTGGCTGGTTCTCTCCACCGAACCGCGCTGAGTCAACAAAACGCCAAGGAGGAAGGAAGTGCCACTCGTCCTCGTTGAACACCCCGCTGATCACGTCGCTCTGGTGAAGCTCAACAGACCGGAAGCCCGAAACGCCTTGGATTTGCCCACCCGAAAGGCCTTGGTCGCAGCCTTTCGTGAACTTTCCGACGACGTGAGCGTCCGATGCATCGTCGTCACGGGGGACGAGCGCACCTTCGCCGCCGGCGCGGACCTGAAGGAGATGTCGACGATGCGTCCACGCGACTGGGTGTCCCTCGGCATTCGACAGCTCTGGAAGGTCATCTCCGACTGTCCGCACCCCGTCATCGCCGCGGTGAACGGCTACGCGCTCGGCGGCGGCTGCGAATTAGCCATGCACGCGGATATGATCATTGCCGGGGAGAACGCCAAGTTCGGCCAGCCAGAGGTCCGCGTCGGGATTATGCCGGGCGGCGGCGGGACACAACGCCTCACGCGCGCCGTCGGCAAGTACAAGGCCATGAAATTGCTGCTCACGGGCGAGATGATCGATGGCCGGGAGGCCTACGACATGGGCCTCGCGAGCGAGGTCGTCCCCGACGACCGAGTCGTCGACCGTGCGCTGGAGTTGGCGAAGACCATCGCCGCCCTGCCGCCGATTGCCGTCCGCTTTACGAAGGAAGCGGTCCTTGCCGGCGCCGACGCGGCATTGGAAACGGGCTTGATCCTGGAACGCCGTTCGCTGGAATTCCTGTTCGATACCGACGACCAGGCCGAAGGCATGCGGGCCTTCATCGAAAAGCGCGCGCCGCAGTTCAAGGGAGAATGAACCGTGTCCATCGATGCGACCCGTGATGAGTTGATCGTCGGCGTCATCGGCGCGGGCACCATGGGCCGCGGTATCGCCCAAGTTGCCGCCGTCGGCGGATGCTACGTGAAACTGTTCGACGCCGACACGGCGGCTGCGGTGGACGCGGTCTCTTTCATCGGCAAGATGCTCGACCGGGCCGTGGAGCGCGGCCGCATGGAAGCGGCGGACGCGGAAACGGCGCGAGGAAGCATCGAGATCGTGAACTCGGCCGCCGGCTTGGCGCCCTGCGCCATCGTCATTGAGGCAGTTGTCGAGGATCTGGAGATCAAGCGACAGGTGTTTGCCGAGCTCGAGACGATCGTGTCCGAAGACGCGATCCTGGCCAGCAACACGTCGTCTCTTTCCGTCACGCTCATCGCCGCCTCGTGCCGGAAGCCGGAACGGATCGCCGGGATGCACTTTTTCAACCCGGTGCCGTTGATGCGGCTCGTCGAGGTGATCGAGGGCGCGCGCACCGGCCCGGGGGTTGCGGAGACCTTGCTCGATCTCGGCAAACGCATGGGCCGTGTCGCGGTCAAGGTCGGCGACGCACCCGGCTTTCTCGTCAATCAGATCGGGCGTGGGTTCACCATCGAATCGGCGCATATAGTCGAAGACGGCGTCGCCGGCTGGTACGACATCGATCGCATCTTGCGTGACGGGATCGGGTTCCGCATGGGACCGTTCGAACTCATGGACCTCACGGCGCTGGACACCACGCATCCCGCGACCGAGATGATCTATCGACAGTTTTACGGCGAGCCTCGGTTCCGGCCTTCGCTGATGATGTCCTTGCGGCGCGAAGCCGGCCTTTTGGGCCGCAAGGTAGGCCGGGGATTTTATGAATACCCCGACGGCGATCCCGTCGGGCAGGCGGAACCCGAGGCCCCCGCGTATGACGGCCGTCCCGTCTGGATCAGCAGCGCGGAACCAGAGGCCGCCGCAAGCCTGAGGGATGCCGTCATCGAAGTGGGCGGCAAGCTCGAGAGAGGTGAGCGGCCGTCCAGCGATGCCCTCATCCTAGTCACGCCGATCGGCGAGGACGCTACCACCGCGGCCGTGGACCAGGGTGTGGACGGGACGCGCACCATCGCCGTGGACACGTTGTTCGGCGCCGGCCGCCGCTGGACCCTGATGCGGACGCCAGTCACGACGCCCGGTTCGGCCGCCGCCGCGCACGGCCTTTTCGGCGGCGGGGACGTGCCCGCGACGGTCATCAATGACGGCCCGGGATTCGTGGCCCAGCGGGTGGTCGCGATGATCGTCAACATCGGCTGCGCGGTAGCTCAGGCGCGCACCTCGACACCCGAGGACATCGATCAGGCCGTCACCCTCGCCCTCGCCTATCCTTACGGACCGCTGGCCTGGGGCGACGCCGTGGGTCCCGCCACGATCTTGCGAGTCCTTCAAAACATCTACAGAATCACGGGCGATCCGCGCTACCGTCCGGCCCCATGGCTTCGCCGGCGGGCGCAACTGGGGGTGTCGCTGCTCACGCCCGAGGATTGAGCGGCAGCCCGAAATCGAACGAGGGAGGTTCATACGTCATGCTCGACGCCTACATTTACGACGGCCGCCGCTCGGCCTTCGGCCGCAACGCCGGTGCTCTCGCGCGCATCCGTCCGGACGATCTGCTCGGGCAGGTAATGAAGGGCGTCGTCGATGACTCGCCGTTCGACGCGGATTCGATCGAGGACGTACATGTCGGCTGCGCCAATCAGGCCGGAGAGGACAGCCGGTGCGTCGCCCGACACGCGGCCCTGCTGGCCGGCCTTCCGGTGGAGGTCCCGGGAACGGTACTGCAGCGCAACTGCGGCAGCGGCCTGAACGCCATCATCACAGCCGCGCACGCGATAACCTGCCACGAAGCCGACGTGATCGTCGCGGGCGGGGTCGAGAGCATGACGCGGGCGCCGTTCGTCGTCGGCAAGGCCGAATCGCCTTACGCCAAGAATCTCGGCGTGTTCGAGTCGTCGCTCGGCGCACGTTTCCCCAACCCGAAGATCGAGCAGGACTACGGCGGCGACACGATGCCGCAGACGGCCGACAACCTGGCGATGGAATTCCAGCTCACGCGTGACTCCTGCGACGCCTTCGCAGCGGCATCGCAGTCGAAATATGCGGCCGCCAAGGCGGACGGCTTCTATGACGATGAAATCATGCCGGTCACGATCACGGGAACGCGGAAGCAGCCCGACGTGACCGTCGAAGACGACGAACATCCCCGCCCTGAAACGTCGGCGGACGGCCTCGCCAGACTCAAACCCCTGTTTCCCGACGGCGTAACGACCGCGGGCAACGCCTCGGGCATCAACGACGGTGCGGTCGCCATGATCGTCGCCAGCCGCGCGGCGGGCGAGAAAGCGGGTGCCGAACCGCGTGTCCGTGTCGTCTCTTCCGCGGTTGCCGGCGTGCCGCCGCGCACCATGGGATTCGGTCCGGTCCCAGCCGCGAAGAAAGCGCTGGAGCGGGCTGGGCTCACTCTCGACGACATGGATGTGGTCGAGATCAACGAAGCCTTTGCCGCCCAAGTTCTCGCCTGTCTGAAAGGCCTGGGCATCGCCGAGGACGACAGCCGGGTCAATCCCAACGGCGGGGCCATCACCATCGGTCACCCGCTAGGCGCTTCGGGCCCGCGGATCGCGTTGACGGCCGCCCGTCAGCTCGAGCGCCAGAACGGGCGTTACGCGCTCGTCTCGATGTGCATCGGCGTCGGCCAAGGTATCGCCGCCGTGCTTGAGCGGGTGTAGCAGCTGACCGTTGGCCGCCGAGACCGCGTTCGACTGGAGCGATCCGCTTCTCCTCGACGATCAGCTCGACGAGGAGGAGCGCCTCATCAGAGACGGCGCCCGCCGGTTCGCGCAAGACCGTCTGGCGCCCCTGATCCTGGAGTGGAACCGCCACGAACGGTTCGATAGCGGGATTATGCGCGAGTTCGGCGAGATGGGATTCCTCGGTGGGACGCTCGAGGGGTATGGGTGCCCCGGCCTCAGCCACGTCGCTTACGGTATCGTGGGTCGCGAGCTCGAACGTGTCGATTCCGCGTTTCGCATGGCCGTCGGCGCACACTCCGGCCTCGCCATGGGCGCCGTACACGCCTTCGGAAGCGAGGAGCAGAAGCAGCAGTTTCTACCGGCGATGGCCAAGGGAGAAGTCCTCGGCTGTTTCGGCCTGACGGAACCCAATCACGGCTCCGATCCCTCGGGTATGGAGGCGCGAGCCCGCTCCGTCGAAGGCGGTTACCGGCTCAACGGGACCAAGATATGGATCACGCATGCTCCGATCGCTCACGTCATGGTGATCTGGGCGAGGGACGACGAGGGCGAGGTCGGCGGTTTTCTGGCGGAGCGCGGAATGACCGGCGTGGACACGCCGCCCTTGCGGGGCAAGTTCGGGGCGCGCGCGTCGCCGACCGGCGAGATCGTCATGGACGACGTCTTCGTCCCGGAGGAGAACCGCTTGCCTTTGGCTCGCGGTCTCCGAGCGCCGCTGTCATGCCTGACTCGCGCCCGCTTCGCGATCGGCTGGGGCGTCATGGGAGCCGCGGAATTCTGCTGGCATACCGCCCGGCAGTATGCGCTCGATCGCAAACAGTTCGGGCGGCCGCTGGCGGCGACCCAACTGATCCAAAGGAAGCTCGCCGACATGCAAGCCGAGATCTCTCTGGGCCTGCAGGCGGCATTGCGTATCAGCCGGCTCTCCGATGAAGGGCGCGCGACGCCGGAGATGATCTCGCTCGTGAAGCGCAACAATGCGGGAAAAGCCTTGGAGATCGCGCGGACGGCGCGTGACATGCTGGGCGGCAACGGGATCTCCGACGAATTCGGGGTGATACGTCACATCATGAACATGGAAGTCGTAAACACCCTCGAGGGCACGCACGATATCCACGCCCTCGTCCTCGGCCGCGCGCAAACGGGTATCTCGGCGTTCGCCGACTGAGGCTTGCAGGGGGCCCGAACGGCCCGTCAAGCAACGGACCCCCCGAATGAGAAAGGCGGCCCGCAAGCCGCCTTTCCGTGAATGGGCCTGTCGAAAAGCCCTGATCACACGATCCGGTGTCAGCACCGGCCGAAGAGGCTGCTCCTCCGCCCGTGATGAACCCCAAGGCTGATCGACACAGCACACATATCACTCGACATTGGATCACCTCCTTTCCGTTGTTGAATCCCGCGCGAACCGTAAGCCGAACGAGGGTCGCAGACAACAGGAAATGTCATCCCAGTCCAAGCGCCTTGGGGATGGCCATGGTGACCGGTTTCACGAACGCGATGAGCAAGAGTACGACGAGTTCCGCCGCCAGGAACGGCAGGACGGCGAGGGCCGTCCGCTCGAGCGACACCCGCGCTATGGGTCCGCATATGAAGAGCAGGAGCCCCAGCGGCGGCGTGATCAGCCCCAGGAGCAATCCAACGGCCAGGAACAGCCCGTACTGAATGGGATCCATGCCGAGACCCAGCGGCGACGTCGCGACCGGCATCAGCAACGGCCCCAAAATGATCATGTTGGCCACCGCGTCCATGAACGTGCCCATGACGAGAAAGAACCCGATGATGATCAGAGCGATGATGATCTTGTTGGTCGAAATGGAGAGGATCAGCTTGAGGATTTCCTCCGGGATGCGGAAGAAGGTCAGGATGCGGCTGAACACCAGCGCCACGGCCACGATAAAAAGCGCCGACGCGGTGACCTTGGCCGTCGCGATCATCGATGCGCGCAGCTTCGGCCAGTCGAGAGAACGGTAATAGAAGGTCCCGATGGCCAGGGTGTAGAACACCGCGACGGCACCGGCCTCGGTCGGCGTGAAGATGCCCGCGAGAATGCCGCCGAGAATGATGATCGGGATCAGCAGGGCGGGAAATGCGGTGCCGGAACTCCTCACGACGGCGACCGGGCCTTCGAACTTGCGAACCTCGCCGTAATCGTTGCGCCAGCTGATGAACCACGACGTGATCATCAGCGCGAGGCCTACCAGAATCCCCGGAATGATCCCGCCGGCGAACAACCCGCCGACGGAAATCTCCAGCTGGCTTCCGATAATGATCGCCACCGTGCTCGGCGGAATGATGGCGCCGATGACGGCGCTCGATGCGGTCACGGCGGCGGAGAAATCGGCCGGGAACCGCTCGCGAATCATGGCCGGGATGAGGATGGGGCCCAGCGACGCGGCATCCGCCAGCACCGACCCGGAGATGCCGGCGAAGAACATGGACGTCACGATGTTGACGTGCGCCAGCCCGCCGCGAATCCAGCCGACCAGCAATTGCGCGAGCCGAACCAGCTTGTCGGTGATCTCGCAGCGGTTGAGAAGCTCCCCCGTGAGGACGAACATCGGCAGGGCCAGGAGCGCGAACAGCGCGACGCCGACGTACATCTCCGTGACCAGCAGCATCGGCGGACGGCCCCAGCCGGAGAAGAAGATGAACACGACGCAGGCGAGGCCAAGCGAGATTCCGACGGGAACGCCGATGACCAGCAAGACCACGAACGGGATGAACAGATAGGTGCCGACGAGTTCCATGTCTTAATCGGTCAAGCGGGACAAGGCGAGACTAGCCGAGACTTGGCGTTCCCTGGTCCGCGAAATACCGGTAGTCCCGGCGCCACAACCGGATGAGATCCTTCAACAGAACGCTCAGCGCGAACAGGCACATCAAGGCGCCGCCCGTGGGAATCGAGAGCTTGGCCCACTTGGTCGAGAGATGCAGAACCGGGGCGTCCGCGTGGAATCCGAACAGGATCATCTCGAAACCGAGATACGTCATCGTCACCAGGAACGCGATCGACAGGCACCTCGCGGCGATGATGACGTAGGGGCGCAGTTTGAGCGGAAGCCAGTTCACGAAGGTCGGGATGTTGATGTGCTCCCAGTTCCGGATCAGGACGACGGAGCCGATGAACACCAGCCAGACCAGCGACCAGACGCTGAGCTCTTCCGACCAAGTCAGAGAGGAATTGACGACGTAGCGGAAGAACACCTGAAGGATCATGGCGACGGCGATGACGCCGACCAGCGCGATGGCCAGCCACTGCACCATGCGATCGAAGATCTCCAGCACTGCCTCGAAGGCGTGGGAAACGGTCTCCAGCCCGTTCACGCAGGACTCGACGATGTCGACGATGCGGTTCATGTCGGCCACCGCGAAACGGCACTGCGTTGGCAGCGGTGTCGTTCCAGGACGGACATGAACGCCCGGCCGAGACGGGAAACCGCGTCGTTGAGTCGGGCATCGCCTCTTCGATGGAACGCAGCGGCGGAATTGTCGACAACCCTACTGAACGGCGTGATCAAGAACTTCTTCCGCCCATTGGTCCAGGCTCTTCCCGGACCGTTTCGCCGCCAGCGCGACCTTCCGGTGAACGTCGGAACTCACTCGAAACATCAAACGACCCGAATAGGGCTTCTGCGGTCTCTTGCCCATCTTGGCGCAGACCGCCACGTAATCCTCCACGGCTTCATGGAACGCTTGACGAAGGGCTTCCACGTTATCCGCATGAAAACCGACACCATCGCAGATGCCCACAAGCCGGCCGGTGAAAATGGCGTCCTCGTCATCATAGTCGACTCGGGCCAGGTAACCCTTGTAGTTCATGGTGTTCGTCATGCCTTGCGCCCGATCCTTTCCGCAAATGCGCGGGCCGCACGAACTTGGTAGCGCTTGGCCTTTTCCACGGAGTGAGGGCGGTGAAAGGTCTCGATCTCGCCATCCTTTTCGAAGTGCACCCTGGTGCCGGCGCCGTCGAGTCGACGCGCACCCGCCGCGACGAGCAGCCTCTCCATAACCGACCATATGTCCTCGCGTTCTTTCTGCGGCTTCCCGCCCTCCTCGGTTTGCAAGAAGCCCGCTGATCGCATCCCTCGTCTCCTTTCAGCAAATCTCGAGGACTGCCCTGGGTGCTACTGAACTACCGAAACCGTGACACAAGGTACGCTGAAGAATGCGCGGCTCCCGACAACCCGTAGCTCCCATGATTCTCCTGGTTCAAGTCCATTTGAAGCGTCCGTTTGCGTGCGAAGACTAACAACGTTTTGTCCGGTTCGGAACGACGATGTTCATACAGAGGCGATTAGCAATATCGGCAAGGAGAACGTGCCGAAGCCTGATCGTCCGCGCGGCCATGAGGTCGGCAAGCCGGTCCCGAGCCGTTCCTCGCGGGCGAGCTTGCCGTCGACTACGCGCAGCGCCGCGTGACCGTGGCCGGGAGAGCGGTGGCGCTCACCGCCACCGAGTACGAGCCGCCGCGCGTGCTCTCGCTCAACGCGGGACGGGTGGTACCCTACGCCTCGCTCCTACGCCAGGTCTGGGACAACCGCGCCTCCGGCGATTCCGACGCGGTGCGCACCTTCGTGAAGAAGCTGCGCGACGAGCCCGGCGACAACCCGGCGAGCCCGACGTACATCTTCAACCAGCGCGGCGTCGGCTACCGCATGGCCGCACCGCACGACCCCTGAGCATGCCCGAAATAAAAGGCGACCTGAGCCGATCAGGCCGCGTTGCGGCCGGCGATCGCCTCGCGCAGGCCTTCCGGCAAGCCCTCGAGCTTCGCCTGGCTATGCTCGACCGCCCGCAGGCGCCCGTCCATCTCTACGCGCAGTTCGTTGATCGCCTGCCGCATCTCCTGGCGCAGGCCGACGATCTCCCCGCGCAGGCCGACGATCGCCTGCTGCA
>JAGWAU010000044.1:0-42153 GCA_021296255.1 Alphaproteobacteria bacterium
TCGTCAACGGCGGCGGCCATCGGATGGCCGCGGGATTGACCGTGGAAGCCGATAAGATCCCGGCGCTGGAGGAATTCCTGGCCAGTCGTCTCGCGGCGCAGGGATCGACGGCGTCCGATGCGCCCTCGATGGGGTTCGACGGCGCGCTCAGTGTCGCCGCCGCGACGGTGGGGTTGGTGGATCTGTTGGAGCAGGCGGGGCCGTACGGATCCGGGAACGAAGAACCGCGGTTCGCCGTGGCGGATGCGCGCGTCGTCAAGGCGGACATCGTCGGGTCCGACCACGTCCGCTGCATCCTGGCGGGCGCCGATGGTGGTCGGCTCAAGACCATCGCCTTCCGCCGCGCTGGCGACGCGCTGGGCGAGGCGCTGTTGGGGTCGGTGGGGACCGAACTCCATGTCGCGGGGCATCTGCGGGCCGACGAATGGCAAGGTCGCCGCAACGCCCAGCTTATCGTCGAAGATGCCGCCGTGCCGGTGTGAACGCGTCAACCGCCTTGATTTCGCAAGTCCCAGCGTCTAGATGAGGGGCCGGCGTGACCCCATCGTCTAGTCAGGTCCAGGACACGACCCTTTCAAGGTCGAGACACGGGTTCGAATCCCGTTGGGGTCACCATCTAAATTTCCTGTTTGATTTCAATAGAGTATTGTTACGACAGCGGTTGAACGTAGGCTTGAACCGCCGTAGGGGCGGCAACGCAACCCGCTGGGATCTTGAGCGTCTCAGGTATCCGGTCGCGACGTTGCCTGGCGCGGATCGGACGTCTCAGCCTTCCGGCGCGGTGCTGAACTCGGCGAAGAAGTCGTTCCCCTTGTCGTCGACGACGATGAAGGCGGGAAAATTCCGGACCT
Organism: Alphaproteobacteria bacterium; assembly: GCA_021296255.1. GTDB lineage: Bacteria > Pseudomonadota > Alphaproteobacteria > UBA2966 > UBA2966 > UBA2966. Next base: position 852 of record JAGWAU010000044.1, read on the forward strand.
CGATGCGCCAGATCGCCTCCATGCCGAGTTCGGGATACTCGACGCATTCGACCCCGGTGATGCAGTCCTGGGCGAGGCGGGCTGCCGGGCCGCCGATGGACCCGAGATAGAAACCGCCGTGGGCCCTGCAGGCTTCGGTCACTTGGCGCGACCGGTTTCCCTTGGCCAGCATCACCATCGAAGCACCATGGGACTGCAGCAGGTCGACATAGGAATCCATGCGGCCTGCGGTGGTCGGACCGAATGAGCCCGACGCATAGCCTTCCGGCGTCTTGGCGGGGCCGGCATAGTAGATGCAGTGGTCCTTCACGTAATCGGGTAGTCCGTCACCGGCGTCGATGCGCTCCTTGAGCTTGGCGTGGGCGATGTCGCGGGCGACGATCATGGGTCCGGAGAGGGAAAGCCGCGTCCGGATCGGATGACCACCGAGGGTGGCGCGGATGTCATCCATCGGCCTGTTGAGATCGATCTCGACGAGGTCCCCGCCAAGCTGGTCTTCGCGAATATCGGGCATGAACCGTGCGGGGTTCGTCTCGAGCTGTTCCAGGAATACGCCCGCCGACGTGATCTTGCCGAGTATCTGCCGGTCGGCGGAGCACGACACGCCGATGCCGACCGGACAGGAAGCGCCGTGACGAGGCAGGCGGATGACCCGGACGTCGTGGCAGAAATACTTGCCGCCGAATTGTGCGCCAATGCCGAGGCCTTGCGTCATCTTGTGGATCTGGGCCTCGAGCTCGAGATCGCGGAAAGCCTGGCCGTGCTCGTTGCCGCTCGTCGGCAGGGTGTCGAGGTAACGGCAGCTCGCGAGCTTCACCATCTTCATTGTGAACTCGGCCGACGGGCCGCCGATGACGACGGCCAGGTGATAGGGGGGACAGGCCGCCGTCCCCAGCGTTTTCACTTTCTCCTCGAGGAAGCTCATCATGGAATCGGGGTTGAGCAGGGCGCGCGTCTGCTGGAACAGGAAGGCTTTGTTCGCCGATCCGCCGCCTTTGGCGACGAACAGGAACTTGTAAGCGTTTCCCTTGTCCGCATAGATCTCGATCTGGGCGGGCAGATTGCTCCCCGTATTGACTTCTTCGTACATCGACAGTGGCGCCATCTGGCTGTAACGGAGGTAGCTCTGCGTATAGGTCTGCATGACGCCCGCCGATATCGCCGCCTCGTCGTTGCCGTCCACCCACACGGCCTCGCCCTTCTTGCCCATGATGATGGCGGTACCCGTGTCCTGGCACATCGGCAGGATACGGCCCGCGGCAATATTGGCGTTCTTGAGCAGCTCGTAGGCCACGTAGCGGTCGTTGTCCGAAGCCTCGGGATCTTCGAGGATCCTGGCGAGCTGTTGCAGATGTCTCGTCCTCAGAAGGTGGGCGCTGTCCTCAAAGGCCTGGGCTGTCAACAAGGTCAGCGCCGCCGGCTCGATTTTCAGAATGGAGCGCCCGCCAGCATCGATCTGGCTGACGTGTTCCGTCGTCAAACCGCGGTACGACGTATCGTCGGCGCCAAGCGGCACCATCTCGTGATGGATGAAGGCGCTCATGGGTTCATTTTCGAGTCAAATACGAACGTAGGCCGTCTGTGGCAGCAGGGCGATCCGAACGGCGCGGTGACGACGAGGATCTTGTGGGAAGACCGGCTCGATCTAGGGAAAGATGGCCGTTTCGGACAGCACCAGCGTGTCCGACTTGTTCTCGGTGGTGTAGGCATCGAAGTCCGAGCCGTCGGCCTTGACCCGCCCGAGAGGATCCTGCTCCGGGTCTATGACGAACCCCATGCGTATCATGACCAGCGGCTCATCGCCGATCGATTCGAAGCGGTAGTAAGTGCCGGCCGGCATGATGACGCCTTCATACTTCTCACACGACCGCCGTTCCTCATTGGGTCCGATGAAATCTGCCCGACCTTGAAGAACGACGAACGTATGCTCGTCGTTGGGATGCGCATGGATCGCATTCTCGCCGCCCTCGGCATAGGTCTTGATGACGACCCACGAACGCCTGGTCGCGGCCAGAATGGTGTCGGTGTTGCCTTTCTCGGGCAGGCGCGCGGTCAGCCTGAAGAATTGGGGTGCCTGGCTGTCGTTCTGAGTGGCGCGAAGTTTGGCGCTGTAGTCCTCCATGTTCTCGGCATAGGGGAGAAATTCCTGCTGACTCATCGGGGTCACTCTCCTTTCGGGCCGTATCCTTCGCGGCAGCCTCGTAAGCTACGTGCAATGCCTGGAGAGCGGTTCCGGTTTGACGGGAACCGCATCAGCTTCCCACGTCGACCGTCGCCCAGTATTGCTCGGCCTTCGGCAGTATCAGGACGTCGTGGCGGGATGACAGGCAGTCGCCCATGCGTAAGAGGCGGTAGTGGTGGTTCATGTGCGCGGACCCGGTTTCGGCGTGGCAGGCTGCATACTCGCGCTGGGCCAGTTCCTTCACCCGCGCGTCATCTTGAACCTGCGGAAGTTCCGCCGCGATCCGCCGCCAGCCGCCGTCCGCTGCGGCCAAGGTGTCCTTTTTCGCATCGGGAAGGAGCATGATCACCCGGTTGATGACGCCTGCCGCGGCGATGCGCTCGTCTCCCTCGTGCAGGATCTTCGCGCCGACCTCACGCAGGGGGCCGGTAGCGATCTGGATATCGAGCTCCGTCTGGGGGTCGGGATCGTCGGGGATGGGCACGGGCAGCAAGGACACCAGGGGTCCCACGGCAAGACTCGCCGATTCGAATCCGCCTTCGTCAAGGATGTGCCGGGGGAGCTCCACGTAGATCGACGTGAAGCCTCCGAGCGTCACGAACTCGAGATCCTCGGCGTCAAGTGTAGCGTCCGACCCGTTGGCCCGACGGCCGACCAGGGTCACTCCTTCGCCGCCATAGGGCGTGTAAGTGGTGCCGAGTTCAGGCGTCGGCCGCCATTCCTGGAGGCAGAACGTGGTGAGTTCCGCGGAACAGGTTTCGCCACGGCAGATCAACGGCACCGGGGTCGCGCTGGCGATGAGGCCCAGAACCTGAGGCGCGGCATGCGCGGCCGAGGCCAGGGATCCCAGAATGATCGTGAGGAGGAGGGTTAGGTGAGGCTTCCGCATGACGGCACCTTTTGGAGCGAGCGGACCGGCAGCAGCGCAGAGCCCGCCAGCATGGTCCGATGGGCGAAACGATCGTCTCACGTGCCCGGGATGGGTGCAAGCGGGTTGCATCTACTCGAGATCGACGGCCGCGCCGTCGTTGGCCGCCGACCGGACGATCGCCTCGAGGACGGCGATGCCGTGGATCGCCTGATCGGCCGGCAGCGGGTAGGGGTCGCCACCCGCGACCGCGATGGCGAAAGCTTCGAGCTCCGACCGGCATGTGTCGTGCTTCTCGAATTCGCGCGTTTCCGGACACTTGTCGACCCCACGCACGGTCATCGATCCATCTTCGTCGATACGCGCCCAGCCCTTGGTACCGAATACCTGGAGGCGGAACAGGCGCGCGGTGGCTGTCAGCGTGCCGAGCAGGCCGGTGGTCCCGTTGGCGAAACACAGCAGCATCGCCGTCGTATCGTTCGCCTCGACCGTCAATGCCTGTTTGAGGCTATGGGCCTGGACTCGAGAGATGGGACCGTTGAGGTGAATGAAGGCGTCGATGCAGTGGATGCCGAGTGACGTCATGCCGCCGGCCGGGCTTTCCGCGCTCTCGGAGCGCCAGATTTCCGGTGTCAGCTCAAGACCGTACGACGACGAGAACTGGCCCTCGAGATGCAACACCCGGCCGAGTTCGCCCGACTCGATCATCTCCTTCAGTGCGAACATGGACGGGAAGAAACGTCGGTTATGACCGAGCGCCAGAACCACGTCCGCCGTGTCGCACGCCGCAACGGATTGCCGCGCGCTCTCGGCCGTGAGCGTAAACGGTTTCTCCACGAAAACGTGTTTCCCCGCCGCCGCGGCCTGTTCGATCTGTTCCGCATGCTGTGTGTGCGGCGTGGCGATCGCCACGGCGGCGATCGCGGGGTCCGCCAGTGCCGCCGCATAGCGATTGCCCAGCTGCATGGCGTGACGTTCCGCGAAGCCCGTAGCCTTTGCGGGCGTGCGGGTTACGGCGCGGGTGAACCGGATCAGATCCCCTTTTGGGCGTCCCGCGTCCTGCACCGAGTCGACCAAGCGCTGACCCCAGCGCCCGAGGCCGATGATGGCGGTATTCAGCACGATTCGACCTCAGGCGACCTTGTCGATCCAGACGTTGAGACCGCCGTGGTCTTCGGGCACCCAGTCGTATGGCACGGTATCGGCAAACGAGGGTCGTTCCATCAGCCGGTCCCACCAGGCGGACAGGTTCGGTCGGGTTTCGCGCCAGCCGCAATCGGGATTGCGGAAGTCAATGATGCCGATGGCGCAAGCGATGCCGATCTGGCCGAGGTCGAGCCGTTCGTCGAAGGCATCGACTTCGCGTTCCACTTGGTCCAGTCCCCGCGTGGCCGCCCGCCACTGGCGCTCGATCCAGCCGGGGGACCGCTGGCCAACTTGGCGCCGATGCTCGAACAAATGAAGTGCCGCGGCGTCCGTTATGCCGAGACCGAGCGCGTGTCGCCGGAGAACGATCCAGCGCTCCATCCCCGACGCCGGAATCATCTTCGGTCCGTCATGCAAGCTGTCGAGATAGTCGCAGATGACGAGGCTGTCATAGAGGCTCGTCCCATCTTCGAGTTCGAGCGTTGGCACCTTGCCCAACGGGTTGACGGTGCCGATGTCGGTGTTCTCGGTCCACGGATGGGTGAGTACCTGTTGGACCCGGTTCTCCAGGCCCGTTTCGCTGATCATCACGACGACTTTGCGGATGTACGGCGACATCGGGTTGTAGCGCAGCTTCAACGTCATTCGATTTCTCCATCGCCAGCGCGACACTCACCCATCGCGCGGTAGGTCGGGGCCCGTTCGAGCGAATCCGATCAGGATTGCTTCGAAGACTGCCGCACACGGCGTCCGGCACGCAAGTTGACAGGGTTGGTCGACCGCGACATCGTGATTCGGTCGGGGCATGGCCTGTCTCGGACGATGGAAATTCAGCGGGAGCGGTGCCCGTGAGTTGGGAGCGCGAGGTCGAGGAACTCAATCGGCGTCATGCGTGGGCGGAGGAGCTCGGCGGCCGCGAAAACATCGATCGTCTGCACAACCAGGGACGGCGGACGGTCCGCGAGCGCATCGCCCGCCTGACCGATCCCGGGTCGTTCCACGAGGTGGGCAAGCTCGCCGGAAACGCCGTCTACGAGGAGGGAGAGCTCAAGAAGGTCGTGCCTGCACCCTACGTCATGGGTTTGGCGCGGGTCGACGGCCGCGAGGTTTGCATCGGCGGCGAGGATTTCACCATTCGGGGCGGCGCAAGCTGGAGCGGTGCCCGCTCCAAGGGTGGCCAGAGCGGCTTCGTCGAAGATCTCGCCTATGAATACCGTATTCCTCTGATCAACCTGCTGGATGGCGCCGGCGGGTCGGTCATGTCGGCCAAGCGGCGGGGGTACTCGGTGCTCCCTGGATCGCACGGCTTCGAGCGCAACGTCGATCTCATGGACACGGTGCCGGTCATCGGCGCCGTTCTGGGCTCGGCTGCCGGTGGTCCCGCCGCACGCGCGGTGCTAACCCACTTCTCCGTCATGGTTAAGGGCACCAGCCACGTCTTCGTGGCGGGTCCCTCGATCGCGGAACGCGGTCTCGGCGAGGACATCGATAAAGAGGGCCTCGGGGGCTACAAGGTGGCGGTCGATATCGCGGGCACGGTCGACAACGCCGTCGACAGCGAGGACGAGAGTTTCGAGCAGATCCGCCGGTTCCTCGGTTACATGCCGCAGAACGTGCACGAGCTTCCGCCGGAGGTTGCCAATGACGATCCCGCGGATCGCTCGGAGGAGGAGCTTCTGTCGATCGTTCCGCGGGAAAGGCGGCGGCCCTACGACATGCGCCGTCTCGTCGAGCTGGTCATCGACCGGGACTCCGGATTCGAGATCCAGCCGACCTTCGGCCGTGCCGTCTTTACGTTCCTCGCCCGCTTCTCGGGCCGCCCCGTGGGGGTCATCGCTCACAACCCTGCCTACTACGGGGGCGCCGTCGATCCCAAGTCCGCCCGTAAGCAAACCAAGTTCATCAAGCTCTGCGACACCTTCCATATTCCTATCGTCTTCTTCGTCGACACGCCGGGCTTCCTGGTGGGTCGCAAGGCGGAAGAGGGAGGGATGATCCGTGACGGCGTCGAGAGCATGGCAGCCTTGCTGAAGGCACGGGTGCCGGTACTCACGGTGATCGTGCGCAAATGCTACGGCATCGCGGGCACCGTGCCGTTCGACAAGAACGGCGTGGACTTCCAAGTTGCCTGGCCGTCCGCCGAGTGGGGCTCGCTGCCGATCGAAGGGGGCGTCGCCGTAGCCTTCCGGCGAGAAATCGCGGCCGCGCCGGACCCGAGGGAGCGGGAGGCCGAACTGGAGGAAGAGTTCCGCGAACTGGCTTCGCCATTTCTCACTGCTCAGGCTTTCGCCGTCGAAGACGTCATCGATCCGCGAGCCACACGCCCGCTTTTGTGCCGGTTCCTGGACGCGGCACAGACGCGCCTCAAGTCCGACTTCGGTTAGCGCCGGTTCCGGCGGTGAGGCACACGACGAGTCATGGAGCGATGCCGGCGACCTCGTAACAGCGCTCCATCAGCCGCAATGACTTGAGATTGTCCAGCCGGTCGGTCCAGAACGGCTCGCCCGTGCGCACTCCGTTCGCGAAATCCCGGATCGCGTTGGTAAAACAGGCTTGGAAGTTTGCCGCGAGATCGTGCTCCACGGGCGGCACGTCGTCGCCGACGAGATACAGCTTGTTGCGGTCAAAGACCATGGTGTCCTTGGTGCCGATCAGTTCCAGGCGATCGCTGGGCCTGGCGGGGTATCCCGGCGCCGACATGCTGCCGTCGACCACCGCCGTCACGCCGTTCTCTCCCCGCATGACGATGATCGCGACGTCTTCACCGACCAGATCCTTGTTGATCCGGTCCATCTCCACCGACACCACCTCGAACTCGCTGAGCAATGAGCGCAAGACGTCGAGTTGATGGATCAGCAGCTCGAACGTAATGAGGCGCTTGAACGTCGCCAAGTAGGGTTGGCGGATGAGGTCCGGTGGCGTCGACCCGTCGGGGGACGGCGCGAGCCCGGGGCTGCGGACCGTCATCCGCGCGTGGGTGATCTGTCCGATGCGGCCCTCGCGCAACCACTCCCCCATCTGCAGGTAGTGGGGCCGCCAACGAAAGTTCTCGTGGACCATGAAGCGGATGGCATCGCCGACATCCGCGATCAAGGATTCGGCTTCCGCGACGGTCGGCGTCACGGGTTTTTGGGAGCAGGCATGAATTCCATGATCGGCCGCGATACGGACCAGATCGGCGTGGGTATCGACTGGCGTCGCGATATCCACCGCATCGGGCCGGGTATCTTCCAGCATCCGGGCGAATTCCGTGTAAACGGCCGGGATGCCGTATTCGTTCGCCCGCCGCTCGGCCTTTTCGGCGACGGGATCGCAGATGGCGACGATATCCGCGTCCACCTCCGACCAACCGTTGAGGTGGAACTGACTCATCAGACCTGCCCCGGCAAAAGCCACCCGGAGGTTGGTGCCGTCGTTCATGATGGTTCTCTTTGGTTTTGAGTGCGCTTTGCCCTTGCCCGCCACATCGGCGTGCGGCTGATGCCGGCAGCCCGTTGAATGGAGCGCCGCGACGGGCTCGGAAGGCATGCTGCCCACGGCACCGCTTACGCGGAGAACCCGACATGCCTTTTGCCGGACGATTTGAGCGCAGCTGAATGAAGGGGCGACCTGAGCCGATCATGAGCGCTGCGAGGCCGCTCGTGGCAGCGATCAGGTCCATGTCCATCCCCAAGTGTAGCACGCGGATCTGCGTGGAAGGATTCCGGCTCGAGGTTTGTGTCGGCGTTTGGTTCGTCGCCTCGACAGTCAAAGTGCAATACGGCAATATCTTTGCGCATCCCCCTGACTATGGGGATCCCCGTTGTTTGTACGTGGGTGGATGACGGTTGGCGGGTGGGGTGCCGCTCGAAGCTTCATGAAGGGTGCGTGCTTCACATGGACACGTGCCGTGATGGGATGATTGAGGAGATGGCATGAGCGAGTCGGCCGCGATGAAGACGACTCCGGTCGGTCCGTCGGTTCCCAAGCCCGCCGGGACGGTTGCGGTGATCGGCGCCGGCGCCTCGGGACTTTGCATGGCGAAGCATCTGATCGAAGCGGGCCTCGACGTCACGGTCTACGAGATCGGCACGCAGGTCGGCGGTCTGTGGTGCTACAAGAACGATAGCGGTAGGTCGTCGGCCTACCGAACGCTCCACATCAATACCGCCAAGAACCTGACCAACTTCAGCGATTTCAAGTTCCGCGACGAAGTGCAGCGGTTTCCCAGCCATTGGGAGATGCACGCCTACCTCGAGGAGTACGCCGAGCATTTCGGCGTCATGGAGCGGATCAAGTTCAAATCCGAGATCAAGGCGGTGACGCCGCTGTTCGAGCCGGGCACCGAAGACCCGAAGTGGGAACTGGAGACCGTCGACGGCCGCAAGCGGGTCTTCAACAGCGTCTGCGTCTGCACGGGCCATCTCACCAGGCCGATGCACGTCTCCGAATTTCAGAACGATTTTCAGGGCGATTATGTCCATTCCCATGACTACAAAGAGCCGGAGCCGTTCATCGGCAAGCGGATCTGCGTCGTGGGTATCGGCAACTCGGCCTGCGACATCGTCAGCGATGTCTGTGTCTACGCGAAACGCTGCGTCCTGGTTGTCCGCACGGGCGTCTGGATCGCGCCAAAGCTCTTGTTCGGCGTCGCCTTCACCGACATCACCGAATGGTTCATGAAGGGTTGGGTCCCGGAATGGTTCCGCAGCCGGGCGCTCAAGTTTCTCATCTGGTGCGTGCACGGCGACATGAAGAAGCTGGGCCTGCCGCCGATCACCCAGAAAGTTCACCCGACGAGCAGCGCGACGGTAGTGAACGACATCGCCTACGATCGGATCTTCGTGAAGCAGGGGATCGACAAGGTGGAGGGAAAAACCTTGCACTTCTCCGACGGCACGGTCGAGGAGTTCGATGTATTGATCGCGGCGACCGGCTATCTCATCGAATTGCCGTTTCTGTCACGGGACATCGTGCCCGTCGAGAACAATAGCGTGAAGCTCTACAAGCGAATCGTGCCGCCGGATTGGCCCGGTCTTTACTTCATCGGCATGACAAATGTCACGACGGCCCTTAATGTGAACTACGAACATCAGACCAAGTGGGTGCGCGAGTTCATTCTCGGCAACGCCGTCCTTCCCTCGCGCGACGAGATGTATGTGGACATCGAAGCCCAGGATGAATTCATCCGGACCAACTACAAGGCCACCCTGCGGCACACCATCGAGGAAGAGCATCTGCGTTACTTCCCGGCATTGAAGAAGTCGTTACGGGAGGCCGTCGCCCGCAGGCAACGGCTCGCGCCACACGCGGCATGATTGGGCAGCGGCTTGATCTGATGGCGGGACGGACCGGAGCCCATGAGTGAGACGACCACCATCGAGCGGGCGGAAGCACCGGAGAGCCTCGGCGATTCCGGGTGGGCGCTAAGCCGTGTGAAAGATCCCTACGAGAAGTCGATCGCGATCATCGGCGCGGGCGCGTCCGGCATTTGTCTCGCCAAATACCTCCTCGAAGTGGGCCTTGAGGTCACGGTGTTCGAGATCGGTACCAAGATCGGCGGCATGTGGGTTTACGAGAACGACAGCGGCCGTTCGTCCGCTTACAAGACCTTGCACATCAATACGGCGAAGAACCTTACGAACTACAGCGACTTCAAGTTCAAGGACACCGTGCAACGTTTTCCCAGCCACTGGGATATGCACGGATATCTGGACGCATATGCCGAGCACTTCGGTGTGAAGGGACGGATTCGGTTTCGGTCCGAGGTAACGAGCGTCAAGCCATCGTTCGCCCCCGGCCGGGAAGAACCCCGCTGGGAGATCGAAACGGTCGATGGCCGGAATTGGGTTTTCGACACGGTGTGCGTTGCTACGGGGCACCTGACCAAGCCGCTCCACGTTCCCGAATTCCAAAACGGATTCAAGGGCGAGTACATGCACTCGCACTATTACCGTACGCCGGAAGCCTTCAAAGGCAAGCGTATCTGCGTCGTGGGCGTCGGAAACTCGGCCGTCGATATTGCCAGCGACATGTGCGTGATTACCGAGCGTTGTGTCATGGTGGCGCGCTCGGGCGTGATGATCGCGCCCAAGCTGATCTTCGGGTTTCCCGTCACGGATATCTCCATGAGGCTGTATAAGCTATGGATCCCGGACAGGCTCCGCCGCAAGATCATCGCATTCATGGTCAGGCTCGTGCACGGCGACATGGAGGACTATGGCTTCAAGCCACTCACCCGGCGGGCGCACCCCACGACCAGCGCCACGATCATGCAGGATGTCGCCTATAACCGGGTGATCGTGAAACAGGGAATCGAGAAGATCGATGGCAAGACCATCCACTTCGTGGACGGCTCGTCCGAGGAATTCGACGTCCTGATGGCCTGCACGGGCTATCTCATCGACCTGCCGTTCCTTTCCCCGGATCTCGTCCCCATCGTCGACAACAACGTGGAGCTCTATAAGCGTATCGTTCCCGTCGACTGGCCGGGGCTTTTCCTGATCGGCATGATCATGTCGACGACGGCGCTCAACTGGAATTATGAGGAGCAATCCCGCTGGATTCGAGAGTTCATCCTGGGCAACGCCGTGCTCCCGACTCGTGACGAAATGCTGAGGGATATTGAAGAGAAGAAGGCCTTCATCAAGAAGTACTACAAGGAATCACCACGTCATCATATCGAAGAGGAGCACATGTACTACTTCATGGAGCTCCACAAGTCATTGCGACAGGGACGCTGGCGCCGTTTCCGCCAGCGGGTCCGGGACTGGTTCGGCGGTGGGTCGGGCGGTCCAGGTTCGCGACGGCCTGCCGACGCGCACGTCGGCGCCGAGTAGATCGCGGCCACGAGGAAGAAACGGGAGAACGGGCGCGCGGCCGGCCGGGGCCGGACCCGCCTTTGCCGGTGGGCGGACCTTCTTGGGAACACGTGCCGGGGGAACAGGATGAAGACTCGCGCGGCGATGCTGGACACCATGGGGATGGATCGCCCCTACAAGGACACGCAGCCACTGGCCATCGAGGAGCTGGACCTCGATCCCCCCGGCGAGGGCGAGGTGCTGGTCGAGATCAAGGCGGCGGGCCTCTGCCACTCGGACCTGTCCGTGATCGACGGCAACCGCCCGAGGCCGATGCCGATGGCGCTCGGTCACGAATCGGCCGGCGTGGTCGTGGAGCTCGGACCGGCCGTGACCGACCTCACCGTCGGCGATCACGTCGTGGCGACGCTGGTGCCGAGTTGCGGCCGCTGCGTTCCCTGCGCCAGCGGCCGCCCCATGCTCTGCGAACCCGGCGTCGCCGCAAATGCGGCGGGAACCCTGTATTCGGGCGGGTTCGCGCTGCACCGGAACGGCGAGGACATCCACCATCACGTCGGCATCTCGGCGTTCGCCGAGTATGCCGTCATGAACCGGAACTCCCTGATCAAGGTCGACAAGACCTTGCCCCTCGTCGAGGTGGCGATGTTCGGCTGCGCGGTGATGACGGGAGTCGGCGCGGTGATCAACACGGCGGGCGTGAAGGCGGGCTCGACCGTCGCCGTCATCGGTCTCGGCGGTGTCGGCCTCAACGCCGTTCTCGGCGCCCGGCTTGCCGGGGCGCGGCGCATCGTGGCGCTCGATGTCCTCGATCACAAACTGGCGCTGGCCCGCCAATTGGGAGCCACCGACACCTTCAGCGCGGGCGAGGCCGGCTGCGTGGAAGCCGTGCGGGACGCGACGGACGGTGGTGTCGATTACGCCGTCGACACGGCGGGGGCGGGGCCCGCCTTGCAGACGGCCTGGGACATCACGCGGCGCGGCGGCACCACGGTGACGGCGGGATTGCCCCATCCGGATACGCGTCTGGCCGTGCCCGCCGTGATGATGGTGGGCGAGGAGCGGACCCTCAAGGGGAGCTACGGCGGCAGCAGCGTGCCGGTCCGTGACATTCCCCGATACCTCGAGCTCTATCGGCGGGGCATGCTGCCCGTGGACGGACTACTGAGCGAGCGGCTCTCTCTCGACGAGATCAACGAGGGGTTCGACCGGCTCGCGGACGGCGCGACCATTCGCCAGATGGTCGTTTTCTAGGGCGTCGGCGCGAAGCCCGCCGCCGGAGACAGGCGACGATGTGGCGTGCGGCGGTCTATACCCTTTCGGCGTACGCCCTGTTCGTCGCGGCCATGTACGTGCTGCAGCGGAGCATCATGTACTTCCCGGCCCGCTCGTTGTCGACGCCGGCGCAAGCCGGGGTGCCGGAAATGACGCCCGTGACCCTGAGCACCGCCGACGGACTGGAGCTCGCAGCCTGGTACAGCGCGCCGCGGGGCAGCGACGGGAACGTGCGTCCCACCGTCGTCTACTATCACGGCAACGGGGGCGGCATCGCCATGCGGGGTCCCCGGGCCCGTCCTTATCTTGACCGGGGCTTTGGCGTGCTTCTCGTCGAGTATCGGGGCTACAGCGGAAACCCGGGAAACCCGAGCGAGCAAGGGCTCTACGCCGACGGCCGGGCGTCGCTGGCCTTTGTCGAGTCTGAGGGGCTGCCCCTCGACCGCGTCGTCCTGCTCGGCGAGTCCCTGGGCAGCGGCGTCGCCGTTCAGATGGCAACCGAGTTCGACGTCGGCGCCATCGTGCTCGAAGCGCCGTTCTCCTCCGCGGTGGACGTCGCCGCAGGCGCTTACTGGTTCCTGCCGGTGCGTTGGCTGATGAAGGATCGGTTCGACTCGAGCTCCAAGATCGGCAGGGTCCGCGCGCCGCTGTTCATGGTCCACGGGGAGCGCGACCGGATCGTGCCGGTTCGGCTCGGGCGCAAGCTGTTCGCTGCCGCGAACGACCCGAAGGAAGCGGTTTACCTGCCCAATGCCGGTCACAATGACCTGCCGGTTCACGGCAGCATCCAACTCGTCATCGACTACCTGGAGCGTCAGTTCCCGAAGTAACCGTCGGTAACGCACGGAAGAGTTGTCGCCGTCCTTGCCCTGATTTGGCCTGGGGGCTTGGCTGCGTAATTTCGATATCGATGCTGATTCCGTGGATGACTTCCGTATTGCCGAAGCGCTTGCGGACATCCTTGATCGAGACGGACGCCAACAGCCGCTCCTTTCAACCTCCCGACCCCATGGCAGTCAGGGCTTCGGGCGTATCCACGTCGACCAGCACCCCGTCGTCGTCGATGGGCACCTCGGCGACGAGCTCGCCGTGGGCGCCGATCAGGTGACGGGCGCCCACGTCCCCGGCGACCTCCTGCATCTCTTCGAGGAACTGAGCTCCCCACAGCACGGGATTGCCGCGCTTGCCGGTGAAGGTCGGCACGCAAATCGCCCGGCCTTCCAGGGGATTGAACGCGGCGATGAGCCTGTCGATATGAGTTGCCTTCACCCTTGGCATGTCACCGAGGCACACGATGACTCCGTCGGTGTCTTCGGGAACCGCCTGCAGCCCGGCTCTGAGAGACGTGCTCAAGCCGTCCGCGTAGTCGGCATTGTGGACGAACGTCAAGCCGTCGCGCTGCAGCGCTGCCTGGACCCGGTCCGATTCATGGCCCGTCACGACGATGACCGGGCTTGCCGCCGATGCCGTGACCTCCGCCAGGACGCGCGCCGCCATGGGCGTGCCGTCGATCTCCGCCAGCAGTTTGTTGATCTTGCCGGTCCGGCGGGACTGGCCGCCGGCCAGGACGATGGCCGCGACGCGCGGCATGCGGGGCACTCCGTCGCCGGGCGCCGGTTCTTCACCGGTCTTGCTGGTGCGCGACTGTGGCCGTGTCGTGATCTCTTTGAGAAGGCCGCCCGCGCCCATGCGCATGACGTCTTCGCGATTCACGGGAACGTCCGCGAGCAGACGCCACAGAACCCAGTCGAAACCGTTCTCCTTTGGTGAGCGGGCACAACCGGGCAGGCCGACGACGGGCACGTCGCCGTGATGCGCCAGGAGCAGGAGATTTCCTGGGTCGACGGGCATGCCGAAGTGATCGACCTCGCCGCCAGCCCGGACGATTCCCGCCGGCACCACGTCACGCCGGTCGACATTCGCCGAGGCCCCGAACAAGAGGATGGGATTGCAGCCCCGGGCCAAGAGATCGGCGACGGCGGACGCCACGGCCTCCTCCGTATGATCGCAGCGGACTTCGCCGGCCAGCCATGAGCCTAGATGCGCGAGTCGATTTCGCGTGGTCCCCAGTGACTTGTCGAGGATGGAGTCCTTGGTGCTCGGTAGGCGGGTCAGCACCAGACCCACCGGCTTCTCCTTGAGTTCCGCGACGTGCACGAGTCGTTCGTCGCGTTCTGCGATCTTCTCGGCCGCAGAGATGACGTCCTTCGGCGCGGAGAACGGAATGATTTTGATGGTGGCCAACATCTGGCCCGGTTCCACGAGCTCGAACGGGGCCACCGTGGCGATGGTCAATGACTCGTCGATCAGGTTGATCTCATCGAGGCGGCTATCGTCGATGAGCGCGACGCCGTGCGCCTCGGCGTAGAGGTTGCAGCGCCCTGTGAAGGGCGCCGCGCAGCGTACGCCGTCGCCGCGGGCTGCCTTTGCGATCGTTTCGGCCGCCTTGTCCTCGGGAATGTCGCCCGCTTCGAGCCGGGCGGCGATGACGGTCTCGTGTCCCGCCGAGGTCAGGGCCGCGATGTCCTCGGCGCCGAGGATGCGCCCCTTCTTGAAGGACCGCCCATTCACCGTGACGCCGTGCGCGAGGATCGTGCCTTCGGCTTCTTCGAGGGCGAAGCAGCGGAAGTCCATTCACGCCTCCTGGCGCAAGGTTTGTGTCACCTGCGCGACGATGGAGACGGCGACTTCCGCGGGTGAGCGGGCACCGATCGCGAGGCCCACGGGACCGTTGATCCGGTTGAGGTCGTCTTCGCCGAAGCCTGTTTCCGTCAGCCGCTGAAGGCGCGCCGCGTGTGTTTTCTTGCTGCCCAGAGATCCCACGTAGAAAGCCGACGACCTGAGCGCCACCTCGAGAGCCGGGTCATCTAGCTTGGGATCGTGGGTGAGCGTGACCACCGCCGTGCGAGAATCGGGAGCAAGCGTCTCCAGCGCGTCGTCGGGCCATTCCGTCAGCAGCGTCACGCCCGGGAACCGCTCGTCCGTGGCGAAGGCGGCGCGCGGATCGACGATGGTCACGTCGTAGCCGGCCAGCGCGGCCATGCGTGCCAGGGGCTGGGCGATATGGACGGCGCCGACGATGATCATACGCAGCGGCGGATTGAAGACGTGCAGGAAAACGGGTCCTTCCTCGGTCTCGATCGTCTTGCTGCGGTCGCTGCGGAACGCTTCTCCGGCGGCTTGGGCAACGGCCGGATCGAGGCCGTTCTCGCCCTCGAGATCGCTGGGATACACGAGCCTCTCGTCACCGGTATTCAGGTTCGTCGCCAGGACGACCGATGACTTCTCGCTGCGGTCGCGCAGCAGCCGTTCGAGGGTCGCGAACTTCATTTCAGTTTCTCGACGAATACCTGGACTTTGCCCCCGCAGGCCAAGCCGACTTCCCAGGCTTGCTCGTGGGTCACGCCGAAATCGAGCAGCCGCGGCTCTCCGTCGTCCATGGTCTTGAGAGCTTCTAGCACCACGGCGCCTTCGATACAGCCGCCGGACACGGAGCCGACGAATTTGCCGTCTCCGTGGACGGCGAGCTGGCTACCGACGGGGCGGGGCGATGAACCCCAGGTGGTCACGACCGTGGCAAGCGCGACGTCGTCTCCCTGAGATTTCCATTCGGCAGCCTGGCCGAGGACGTCTTCCTGCCAGGTATGCTGCGATTGCTGCGGTGTCATCACGCGGCCCTTTCCCCCGCAAATTGATCCATATGACCTTCTTCCGTGCGCGGCATTTCGCGCGCCAGAGCCTGTGCCACGTCGCGCAGGCTCTGCAGGTTGTGCACGGTACGAAATTCATCCACGTGGGGCAGGATCGCCCGCACACCCAGTGATTTTGGCTCGAAGCCCTCGTAGCGCAAGAGCGGATTGAGCCAGATCAACCGTCGACACGACTTGTGAAGGCGCTCGATTTCCGCTTCCAGGCCTTCACCGGAGTCCCGGTCGAGGCCGTCGGAGATGAGGAGGACAAGCGCTCCCTGCCCGAGGACACGTCGCGACCAGTGGGCATTGAATTCCTTGACGCAGCGGCCGATGCGGGTGCCGCCCGACCAGTCTTCGACGTTCTCGGCGACTTTCTCCAGCGCGACATCGACGTCCCGGTAGCGCAGAAATCGGGTGATGTTGGTGAGACGCGTTCCGAAGACGAAGGTGAAGACGCGGTCACGATCGTTCGTGATGGTGTGGAGGAAGTGGAGCAGCATCCGCGAGTACCGACTCATCGAGCCGGATATATCGCACAATACCACGAGCGGCGGATGACGCTGCCGCCGTGCCGAGCGTTTCAGGGGGATGGTGTCGGTGCCGGAACGCAGCGCCGAGCGCAGTGTGGCCCGCATGTCGATCCGCCCACCGCGTGGATCGGGCGCGAACCGCCGCGTCGGCACCTGCATGATCGGAAGCCGCATGCGGGAGATGATGGCCTTGGCCTCGGCGACCTCGTCCGCCGACATGGACTCGAAGTCCATGGATTGCAGGATTTCCCGTTGCGAGTACGTCCCGGCCGCATCTCCGACGATTTCGCCGGACTCCTCGTCGTCGCCTCCCTCGCCGCGTCCTGGAAAAAGTGCGTCCAGCAATCGGCGGCTCGGCGTGTCGTGTTCGGCTTCACCGTCGGCCTGAATGGTCGGCAGCATCAGCGACATCATGCGCTCGAGGATCTTCGGGTTGCGCCAGAACACGTGGAACGCCTGGTCGAAGATTTCACGCTGATCCCTGCGGTTGACGAACACCGAATGGAGCGTCCAGTAAAAATCGTCTCGGCTGGTAATGCCTGCGGCTTCGACGGCGCGTGTGGCGTCGATGATCTTGCCGGGCCCGACGGGCAGCCCCGCCGCGCGCAGGACACGTCCGAAGTGCACGATGTTCTGGGCGAACCGACCCTGTTCTTCCGGCTGGTCAGTCATGTCATCGGTGCCGCAGTTGGACATCGCGGCCGGACTATTCCGCAGCGCCTGCCGCCGCCAACTCGGCGTTCACCGTATTCAGAAGCCGCGCGGCCTCGCTGCCCTGAATCTTGGCGATATCGTCCTGGTATTTGAGGAGGGCGCCGAGAGTGTCGTTGATCGTCTCGGGATCGAGGGACAGCTTGTCCAACTGTGTCAGCGCCGTGGCCCAGTCGATCGTCTCGGCGATTCCGGGCAGCTTGAACAGATCGGTGCGGCGCAACTCCTGAACGAAACCCACGACTTCCCGACTCAACCGCTCCTCGGCGCCGGGCACCTTGAGGCGCACGATGTCGAGCTCCCGCTGTGTATTGGGGTAGTCGACCCAGTGATAGAGACACCGCCGCTTGAGTGCGTCGTGGACCTCCCGCGTCCGGTTCGACGTGATGACGACAACGGGCGGTTCCGGCGCCGAGATCGTCCCGATCTCCGGAATCGTGATTTGGAAATCAGCGAGCACCTCGAGCAGGTAGGCCTCGAAGGGCTCGTCTGTACGGTCGAGTTCGTCGATGAGCAAAACCGGCGCGCCCGCCGCGTCGGGTTCCAGGGCATGCAGCAGGGGCCGTTTGATCAGGAAACGCTCCGAGAACACGTCGTCGCCGAGCCGTTCTCGGTCACTGACGCCTTCTGCCTCGGCCATGCGGATCTCGATCATCTGGGCGGCATAGTTCCACTCGTACACCGCCGAGGAGATGTCGAGGCCCTCGTAACACTGTAGGCGCACGAGACGGCGTCCGGTCGTAGCGGACAGAACATTGGCGATTTCCGTCTTGCCGACGCCGGCCTCGCCTTCAAGGAACAGTGGGCGGCTCATCTTCAGGCTGAGGAACAGGGTCGTCGCCAGGCTGCGGTCGGCTAGGTAGTCGCCTTCCCGAAGCAAGGTTTCGGTGCCGTCGATGGAATCAGGCAACGGGCGCGGTTTCGCCATCTCGGTTCCGGAACTCGGATACAAAAAGAGGGGAGGCGATGCTCCCCTCTCCAATAGACGTTTGAACGCGTCCGGATGTCAACAGGCGTCGACGGCACGCCGAGCGCAAACGTTTACGAGGTGCGCCCTGTAGTCCGCTTGAGCGTGGATGTCCGAGTTGAGACCATCCTCGGGGATTTTGATGTCTTTGATCGCATCGGACGAGAAGCTGCTGGCCAGCGCTTCTTCCATCTCACTGACGCGAAACACGCAAGGTGCGGCCCCCGTGACGGTCACTCGGACGCCGCCGCCTGTTTGGGCGACGAACACGCCGACGATGGCAAAACGGGAGGCGGGGTTCTTGAACTTGTAGTACGCCGCTTTGTTCGCCTTGGGGAAGCTCACCTCCGTGATAAGCTCGCCGTCGCTGAGCGCCGTCTCGAACATGCCGGTGAAAAAGTCGTCGCCGGCGATGTCGCGCTGGTCGGTCTTCACCGTGGCGCCGAGTCCCACCACGGCCGCAGGATAGTCGGCCGCCGGGTCGTTGTTGGCGATGGAGCCGCCGATGGTCCCCCGGGCCCGGACGTGCGGGTCGCCGATCCCGCTGGCGAGCGACGCCAATGCCGGAATTGTGTCCTGCACGTCCTTCGACTCGGCCACGGTCGCATGGGTGGTCATGGCCTTGACCGTGACCCCGTCGTCCGAGGCCGAGATGCCCTGCAGGTTTGCGATACCCTGCAAATCCACCAGATCGGAGGGTTTTGCCAAGCGCAGCTTCAGAGTCGGGATCAACGTGTGGCCTCCGGCCAGAAACTGGCCTTCGCCGGTGTCCCTCACCTTGCTGACCGCGTCCGCGACATCGGATGCGCGGTGGTACGTGAAGTCATACATAGCTATTTCCTCCTTCTCCGCGCTGCCTAGGCCTGAGCCAGAGCTTGCCACACCCGTTCGGGTGTCGCCGGCATGTCGATGTCTTCGGTGCTGAGAGCGTCGGTGATTGCATTGATCACGGCGGGTGGCGCGGCGATGGCGCCCACCTCGCCACAGCCCTTCACGCCCAAAGGATTGTGCGGACAGGGTGTCTCGTACATCTCGACATCGTAAGTCGGCACGTCGTCCGCCCGTGGCATGGTGTAGTCATTGTAGGATCCGCTCACCAGCTGGCCGGTATCCCCGTCGTACACGCCGTTCTCGAGAAGGGCTTGTCCGATCCCCTGCGTGACGCCGCCGTGAACCTGACCTTCGACGATCATCGGATTGATGACCGTTCCGACATCGTCGACCGCCGAGAATTTGATGATCTCGACCTCGCCGGTATCCGGATCGACTTCGACCTCGCAGATCTGCGTGCCCGCAGGGAAGGTGAAGTTGACGGGATCGTAAAACGCCGACTCTTCGAATCCCGGCTCCAGGCCCTCCGGATAGTTGTGCGGGACATAGGCCGCGAAGGCGATTTCGCCCATCGACATGCTCCGGTCGGTGCCTGCAACGCTGAAGGTGCCGCCGTCGTACTCGATGTCCGACTCCGAAGCCTCGAGCGCGTGGGCCGCGATCTTCTTGCCCTTCTCGATAAGCTTGTCGCACGCCGAGATGATGGCGGACCCGCCGACCGCGATCGACCGGGACCCGTAAGTACCCATGCCGAAGGGGCCCTTGTCCGTGTCGCCGTGGACGACCTCGACGTTCTCGAAATCGACACCAAGCTTGTCGGCCACCACTTGCGCGAAGGTCGTCTCGTGACCCTGTCCGTGGGCATGGGATCCCGTGAACACCGTGACGCTGCCCGTGGGATTGAAGCGAACCTGCGCGCCTTCCCAAAGGCCGACGCCGGCGCCGAGCGAGCCCACCGCGGCGGATGGTGCGATTCCGCAGGCCTCGATGTAGCTCGAGAAGCCGATGCCGCGCAGCTTGCCGCGCGTATTGGCCTCCTCCCTGCGCTCGGCGAAGCCCCTGTAGTCCGCGATGTCACACGCCTTGTCCAGGACGGCTTCGTAACTGCCAGAGTCGTAGGCCAGCACCACCGGCGTGGTGTACGGGAAGGCGTCCGGCGGGATGAAGTTCTTCTTCCGAAGCTCCGCCGGATCGGTTCCCGTTTCGCGGGCGGCCACCTCGACCAGGCGTTCAAGGAGGTAAGTGGCCTCCGGCCGCCCGGCTCCCCGATAGGCATCCACCGGCGCCGTATTCGTGAAGAGTGCCTTCACGTTGCAATAGATCGCCGGCGTCGTGTACTGGCCCGCCAGAAGCGTGCCGTACAGGTACGTCGGTACGCACGAGGCGAACGTGGATAGGTAGGCGCCCATGCTGGCCTTGGTGCTGACGCGAAGGGCCGTGAACTTGCCGTCCGAGTCGAGCGCCAGTTCGGCCTTGGTCACATGGTCGCGTCCGTGCGCGTCGGACACGAACGACTCCGACCGGTCTGCCGTCCACTTTACGGGGCAGCCGACCTTCTTCGAGGCCCACGTGCAGACGGTTTCTTCGGCGTAGATGAAGATCTTGGAGCCGAATCCGCCACCGACGTCGGGGGCCACCACCCGGAGTTTGTGCTCCGGCGCGATGGCACAGAATGCCGACAACACCAAGCGCGCCACATGCGGGTTCTGACTGGTGGTGTAGAGCGTGAAGGCGTCGCTCGCCGGATCGTACTCGCCGATCGCCGAACGTGGCTCGATCGCGTTCGGGATGAGCCGGTTGTTGACGATCTCGAGCGTCGTGACGTGCGCGGCGCTCTCGATCGCCTCGTCGACGGCCGCGGCGTCGCCCAGTTCCCAGTCGTAGCTCATGTTGCCGGGAATGTCGTCGTGGATCTGCGGCGTCCCGTCCGCATCGGCCTTGTCGGTATCGACATTGGCGGGCAGGACGCCGTAGTCGACCTCGACCAGCTCTGCGGCATCGCGCGCCTCCGCGAGCGTATTCGCGATCACGATGGCCACATGATCGCCCACGTAATTGACTTTGCCCTGGGCCAGGGCCGGGTGGGGCGGCGCTTTCATGTTCTCGCCGTTCCTGTCGGTGACCATCCAGCCGCAGATCAGGCCGCCGACGCCGTCGGCCGCCAGATCGTCTCCGGTGAAGACGCCGACGACGCCCGATGCCTCGGCGGCCCTCGACGTGTCGATCTTCTCGATCCTGGCGTGGGCGTGGGGCGAGCGGACGAAAGTCGCGTACGCCTGTCCGGGCCGGTTGATGTCGTCTACGTAGTTGCCGCTCCCCCTGAGAAACCGCGCATCCTCCTTGCGGAGCGAGCGCGCGCCGATTCCATTCTCCGCCATGTCAGCCTCCCATTGCCTGGCCGCCGGCGATGATCGCCTTGACGATATTGTGGTATCCCGTGCAGCGGCAGAGGTTTCCCTCGAGCTCGCGCCGAACCGTCTGTTCGTCCGGATTCGGGTTCTTGTTCACCAGGTCGATGGCGGCCATCACCATGCCGGGCGTGCAGAATCCGCACTGCAGGGCGTGATTGTCGCGGAAAGCCTCCTGCATGGGGTGAAGTTCACCGTTGGTTGCCAAGCCCTCGATGGTTGTCACGTCCGTGCCTTCCACCTGCAACGCGAGAGTGGTGCAGGACTTCACCGCATCGCCATTGATATGAACGACGCAGGCACCGCACTGGCTGGTATCGCAGCCGACGTGGGTGCCCGTAAGTCCAAGTTTTTCGCGAAGAAGTTGAACGAGTAAGGTGCGATTCTCGACCTCGGCCGATACCACCTTGCCGTTCACCGTAAGGGAAACGGTGGGCATGTGATCCTCCCTAGAACCCTTTGCAATTCGCCATGTGGAGTTGCGGCCGAGGCGGGCGCGTCGGCAGTTTCTCCCTGTACGGAATAGTGTCCGACTCGGGCCGGGTCAGGTCAAGGAATGAATCCGCCGGAACGTATCGGCCGGCATGCTCCTTCCGGTTTCGTCCCGCGAAGCGCGCCGGTTACGAAAAGACGACCAGCCCGATTCCGACGATGACCAGGAGGCCGACCGCCCAGGCCCACGTGGGGATGCCGGACTCGGCCGCAGGTGCGGCCTCCACCGGTGCTTCAGCTGGAGCGGCAGCGGCCTTCTCTGCTGTCTCGCCGCTCGGGGCGACCTGTTCCACGAACGTCGCGAAGAAGTCGTCGGCCGTCTTCTTGGCCACGCCTTCGACGACGCGCGAGCCGATCTGCGCCATCTTGCCACCGACCGAGGCATTGGCTTCATAGCGCAACACGGTCCCGCCGTTCTCGCTGGTCAGCGAGACCTTGGCTCCGCCCTTGGCGAACCCGGCCGCGCCACCCTGGCCTTCGCCGGAAATGGTGTATCCGTTCGGCGGGTCGATGTCCGACAGCGTCACGCGGCCGTTAAACTTCGCCCGCACTGGTCCTACCTTCGACATGACGGTCGCCCTGAACTCGGTATCGGAGACTTTTTCGAGCGTCTCGCAACCGGGAACGGAGGCCTTGAGCACTTCCGCGTCGTTGAGGGCTTCCCATATCTTCTCGCGAGGAGCGGGAATCGTGTATTCGCCGGTCATGTCCATGATGATCCCCTTTCACGGCCGTTGTCGCGGGTGACCCTATCCCCGGCGTGGGCGCGCCGCAATACCGCGCCCGGATGCGGCGCGGCGGTTCCCCTCCCTGTCAGGGAAAGGGATAGGATGAGGGTGACGGGAGCGGTTCCGGCCGAACCGGGACCGCTCCGGGCTTCTCAGGCCTGTTTCCCGCCCGCCGCGACGTCCCCGCGCACCTCCATGTATTCCTCGATCGACTGCGAGCCGACCAGAAGGAAGCCGCCGTCCATGATGAGATCGATACCCGTGCACATACGGGATGCGGGGCTTGCCAGGAAGAGGGCGCCGTTGGCGATGTCCCGGGGGTCGACCCAGTCGCCGAGGGGAAAGCTCCTGGCGGCCCGGTCGATTTCCTCCCGGGTCATGGAACCGTGCACGAGCGGCGTGAGTGTCGGACCGGGACACAGGGCGTTGACCCGGATGCCGTACTGCGCCAGTTCGTAGGCCGACTGACGGGTGAGGCCGCGCACCGCCCACTTGGTCGAGGTGTAGTCCACGCCGCCGATCAGCGAGAACCGGTGGCCGGAGATGGAGCAGACGTTCACGATCGCCCCGCCGCCCCGCGCCTTGAGGTGCGGCAGCGCCACCCGGGTGCAGTCGAACACGGCGGTCAGGTTGATCGACATCGTGCGGTCCCAGTTCTCCGGCGGCATGTTGGCGATGGTGTGCCGCGTCACGACGCCCGCGTTGTTCACCAGGATATCGATGCCGCCGAAGTGAGCGGCAACGGCATCGATCGTGGCCCCAATGCCGTTTCGGTCGGTCACGTCCGCCTTGAAGAACCTGCCCGCTTCTCCCAGTTCGTCGGCAACGGCTTGTCCCGCGTCTCCGTCGATATCGAGCACGGCCACCCGGCCGCCACCCTCGGCGATACCTCGGGCGGTGGCCGCGCCGATGCCTTTGCCCGCCCCCGTGATGACGGCAACCTTCTCTTCAAAGTCCCATTTCATGTCGTGATCCCGTTCCGAATCCGCCTCTAGACGTAGAAGGACGCGACCAGGAATGCGCCCAGCAGGATGGCGACCCAGAGCGCCGTCGCCCCGGTCGGCCAGGTGCGCGCCATGGCGCCTTCCGGCCCATGGTGGCGGGAGATTCCGTCCACGAGTTCCTTGAGTTGCGTCTTCGCGCCGTTCTTCAGGAGACCCGCCGCATGATCAACCCGGCGCAACACGGCGCCGACCGCAAGCGGGCCAAGGCGCCGATAGAGCCAGTCGGAGTCGAGGTTTGTCGACTTGAGCTCAGGAGGATAGACGCCTGTTCTGATGAGAACTGCGAAGGCAAGGGCGGAAAAGAGCAAGAGTTGAAGCTGGGTCAACACGTGCGTGGGCGTATAGGGCTGGAAATCCACCGGGAATGGCAGGATGCTGTACAGTACGTGTGGATACACGCCGATCCCAATGCACAAGGCGGCGGCAATTGCCATGGCGACGAGCATGTTTCGAGGTGCTTCTTCGCAGCGTTTTCCGGAGTCGTGGGCGAAGAACGCGAAGTACGGAATCTTGATGCCGGAATGGTGAAAAACGCCTGCACTGGCGAAGAGCAGGATCAGCCAAGTGATGAAATAACCGTTTTCCGCTGCCGCGGTAATGATCAGCGCCTTGGAGATGAAGCCACTGAAAAGGGGAAACGCCGAGATCGAGGCGGCGCCCACGATGCAGAATGTCGCCGTCCACGGCATCGACTTGTACAGTCCGCCAAGCTCGGAGCCCTTTATCGTGCCGACTCGATACAGCACCGCGCCCATCGACATGAACAACAGAGCCTTGTACAAAATGTGCGAAAAGGCATGTGAGATCGTTCCATTCAGGGCCATCTCCGTTCCGATGCCGATGCCCGTGACCATGAAGCCGAGCTGGTTGTTCAGGCTGTAAGCGAGCACCCGACGGAGATCGTTCTCGATCACTGCGTAGAATATCGGAAAGGCGGTCATTGTGGCGCCGATCCAGACGAGCATCTCCGTTCCCGCGTAACCCCGGGCCAAGGCATAGACGGCGAGTTTGGTTGTGAATGCCGACAGAAATACGGTGCCCGTGACCGTCGCCTCTGGATAAGCATCCTGTAGCCAGTTGTGCAGCAACGGGAAAGCGCACTTGACCCCGAATGCGATGAAAATCAACGTCGTCGCGGGGCTCACTATGCCGAGGTGTCCGAACTCCACCGAATTTGTGTCCAGATAGTGAAGGATGGTCCCGGCCAGCAAGAGCACGCCGGAGCCGATCTGGACGACCAGGTAGCGCATGCCCGCCCGGTAGGCACGGGGAGTTTGTCGTCCGAAGATCAAGAAAACCGAGGTGACCGCGGTGAGTTCCCAGAATACGAAAAGGGTTATGAGGTCACCGGCGAAAACGGCACCGATTGCAGACCCGGCGTATGTGAGCGCTGCCACATGTTCGAAGGCTCTCTTGACGTGCAGCGCATAAATGACGCTGACAAAGGTCGCGATATAAAATATGTAGCCGAAAATCAACGCGATCTGGTCGACACGAAGTACTATGATTTCGAGGCTGAGAACGCTGGTTTGGACGTAGCTGCCGGTCTCCAGCGAAACGAGGTGGAGCAGGCCCACCACGGGAAGCATGAGCAGGTAGGCGTCGCGGAGGCGGCCGCGGAGAAGCGGAACAAGCCCCGCCCCGATGAGCAAAACGAAGCCGGGGGGGATGCTGTGAGCAAATTCGCTAGCGGTCATCGCCGTAGTATGCCTCGTCCCGTTTTATGATCTTGCGCAACTCCTTTGCTGCCAACACGAGGCCGACGCACGCAACGAAACCGTACAGGCCGTAGAAGGCGAACAGGGCTTCCACCGAGAAAACACAAGCAGGTCGGCCGCAGCGACAAGCGCGCACAGCAGGCAAGTTCCGTAGAACACTTTGTCCACGTTCTTTGATTGGTCCAGCCAGTACTCTCTCTCGCTGGAGGGTTTGGCGGGATGACCGGGTGCCTCCGGCGGCGTACCCGCAGATTTCGGCGTTCCCTGTGTCACGGGATACTCACCTCGTTGTGATGACAATCGGTTCAAGCAAGACGTACAGGGGGTCGGCGAAAAAGAACAGCAGCACCGAACCCGCAGCCGTGACGCAAATGGAGGCGAGACAGGCTAGGGGCGCTTCGTTGAATGAAATATGCTGACCCGGAGCGTTCGGGGGCGGCAAAAAGAATGCGCGGACCACCGGAGGCAGAAGATACGCCACGTTGAGAAGAGTGCTCAGCATCAGCACACCTACGAAGACGTACTGGTCAGATCTGGCAGCGCCCAGTGCCAGAAGGAATTTGCTCCAAGAGCCACCTAGCGGCGGCAATCCAATCACGCTTAGTGCACCAATGAGGAAGGCGAACATGGTAATGGGCATCACGCGGCCAATGCCGTCGAGGTCGCTGACGTTGGTCTTGTGAGCCGCCACCAGAATCGCACCGGCGCAGAAAAACAGGGTGATCTTGCCGAACGCATGCATAGCGATGTGCATGCCGCCTCCGATCACGCTGATCTCGTTGACGAGCATACCTCCGAGTACGACGTAGGAAAGCTGGCTGACCGTTGAATAGGCAAGACGCCGCTTCAGGTTGTCTTCTCTGATTGCGATGAGCGAGGCGGCGATGATGGTGAACGCGGCAACGTATAGCAGGAGGTCTTTGGCATGAACATCGGCCAACAAATCGATCCCGAAGACATAGACCGTGACCTTGAGCACGGTGAACACGCCGGCTTTGACGACTGCCACCGCGTGCAGTAAGGCGCTGACGGGAGTGGGAGCGACCATGGCCGCGGGCAGCCAGCGGTGAAATGGCATGAGCGCCGCTTTGCCAATCCCGAACATGTACAGGAGCAGAAGAATTCCGATCAACGTCGGACTGACCTTGTCCTCGAAAATGCCGCCTACCGTGAAGTCGAGCGTGCCGGTGATGGACCACGTCCACACGATGGCGAGGAGCTGGAAGCCGATGGAGGTGAACAGCAATAGCCCGAGGTAGGTGCGCCCGCCCCGCCGGGCCTCATCGGTTCCGTGGTGCGTCACCAGCGGATAGGTGGACAGGGTCAGCACCTCGTAAAAGATGAACAGGGTGAACATGTTGGCGGCGAAGGCCACGCCGATGGCGCTCGAAATCGCGATCGCGAAGCAGACGTAGAACCGGGTCTGGTTCTCCTCGTGGTGTCCGCGCATGTACCCGATGGAGTAGACCGACGTGACGATCCACAGGAAGCTCGCCACGAGAGCGAACACCATGCCCAGCGGTTCGGCCTCGAGGCTGATGGAGATGCCCGGGATGATCTCCCACAGAGTGGTGCCCGGACGCTCGCCCGCCATCACCGGCTCGAGCAGCGGCAGCACGAGGATGAAAAGCGCCACGGCGGTTGCCAGGGTGGCCGTCTCCCGCCGGTTGGGATGACGGTGGGACGCGGCGATCAGCACGGCCCCCGCCAGAGGCGCCAGGACCGCGACGACCATGGCCAGTTCGCTGGTCATCCGCCCGATCCCAGCAGGACCTTGGCGGCGTTGTCGGCGATCCCGACCGTGACCGACGTATCGATGCCGAAATAGAAATTGGCGAGCACCAGGATCCAGGTGGGCACGAGCAGGGCGGGCGGCGCCTCCGTCGCGCGTGGATGGTGGGTCGCCGGGTCGCGGAAATAAGCCGCTTCGACCACGCGCCAGATATAGGCGACCGCCAGCAGCGAGCTCAGCAGGATCAGACCGGCGATCGGCCACCAGCCGCGCTCGAGCGCGGCGAGGATCAGATACCACTTGCTGATGAAGCCCACGGTGAGGGGCAGGCCGATCAGGCTCAGTCCGCCGAGCACGAAGGCGAACATGGTGAGCGGCATCTGCTTGCCGAGTCCCCGCATGCGGTCGATGTGGACCGAGCCCAATCGGTAGAACACCGCGCCGAGCGCCATGAACAGCGCTCCCTTCATCATGGCGTGGTTGAACAGGTGAACGATGCCTCCCGTCAGGCCCGTCACCGAGAAGAAGCTGACGCCCAGCAACATATAGCCGACCTGCGCGACACTGGAGTAAGCCAGCATGCGCTTCACGTTGTTCTGGAAGATCGCCGTGATCGAGGCGGCGAAAACGCCCACCAAGGCGAGCGCCATCAGGAACTCCGCGAGGAACGTCACGTCGAGGGCGAAATCCGAGCCGAACAGCGTGAACACGAAGCGCAGCATCGTGTAGATCGCCACCTTCGTGGCCGTCGCGGCCAGCAGCACGGTCACGGCGGACGGGGCGTACGCGTAGGCGTTGGGCAGCCAAAGGTGCAGGGGGAACAGGGCGAGCTTGAGACCGAGCCCTACGGTGATGAACGCGAACGCGGCCAGGACCGTTCGGGTATTCTCGACGGCGTCGAGGCGCGTGGCGATGTCCGCCATGTTGAGCGTGCCCGTCATGGCGTAGATCAGCCCGACGCCGATCAGGAAGAAGGTGGCGCCGATGGTGCCCATGACGAGGTACTGGTAGGCCGCCGTCAGGGCTTTGCGTTCGCTGCCCAGGCTGATCAGCACGTAGGACGACAGCGAGGAGATCTCGAGGAACACGAAGACGTTGAACGCGTCGCCGGTGATGGCGATGCCCAAGAGGCCCGTGAGGCACAGGAGATAGGCGGCATAGAACAGGTAGTGGCGATCCTCGGGGATCTCCTTGACGACCGTCTTGTGGGCGTAAGGCGCGGTGACCGCCGAGATGCCCGAGACGATCAACAGGACGAAGGCGTTGACCGAATCGACCCGGTACTCGATGCCCCACGGCGCGGCCCACCCGCCGAGTTCGTAGGAGATGGTGCCCGTCGCCAGCACCTGGATCAGGAGCTGGATGGCGATGGCGAGCGCGATCCACGAAATGGCGACGGTGACCAGCCAGGCCGGGATGCCCCGGCGCAGCAGCACGCAGAGCGGTGCCGCGATGAGTGGTGCGACGACCTGGAGGGCGGCGTAATGCGCGGCGATCACGGTTCCTGATCCATGTCGTTGATCTCATCCTCCTCGATCGTGCCGTAGGCTTCGTTGATCCTGATCACCAGAGACAGGCCGAGTGCGGTCGTGGCGACGCCGACGACGATCGCCGTGAGGATGAGGACGTGCGGCAACGGGTTGGAATAGGTCACCGGGCCGCCGCCGTCGATGATGATCGGCGCGGTGCCGCCCAAGACCTTGCCGATCGAGATGTAGAGCAGAAATACCGAGGCCTGGAAGATGTTCAGGCCGATGATCTTCTTGACCAGGTTTCCGCGCGCGACCACCACGTAGAATCCCAGCATCATCAAGAAGATGAAGATCCAGTAGTTGTAGTGGCCGATCAGAAACTCCACGGCTACCGGCCCCGGTCCGCGAAGGTGAAGAAGATCGCGATCATGACCGCGGCGACCGTGATCCCGACTCCGAGCTCGACGAGCAGGATGCCGAGATGCTGTCCGGCGACGAAATTGTCGGCGAGCACGCCGTAGTCGAGATACTTGCCGCGCGACGCCCACGCCCGCGAACACCAGCAAGCCGACGGCGATGAAGGTGATGACCAGATTCATCGGCGCCACCTTGAGCGCGTTGTCCAGCCCGAAGATGAGGGCGTAGAGGATGAACGCCGCGCCGAAGATCACGCCGGCCTGGAAGCCGCCGCCCGGCCCGAAATCGCCGTGGAATTGCACGTAGAGCGCGAACAGCACGATGAACGGGATGCCGAGCTTGGCGATCACCCGCAGGATGACGTGATGCCTCATGAGCCGCCGTCCCCGGCCTCGGGCTTGGTGGCCGCCTTCTCCCGGCGCCGGCCCAGCAGCAGCAGCACGCCGATGCCGGCCGTGAAGATCACGGTGAGCTCGCCCAGCGTGTCGTAGCCCCGGTAGCTCGCCAGCACCGCCGTCACGACGTTGGGCACGCCCGTCTCCGCGAGCGAACGCTCGAGGTAGTAGGGTGCGACGTGCTGGTTGGGTGGAGCTGCGGCGTCGCCGAAGGCGGGCATGTCCCAGGTGCCGTAGACCAGCATGGCACCCGTGACGAAGGTCACGACCAGCGGCAGCAACGGCGTGTGCATGGGGACCTTTTCGCGGCTCGTCGTCAGCGCGAGCGTTCCAAGCATGAGGATTGTGGAGATGCCGGCGCCTACCGCCGCTTCCGTGAAGGCCACGTCGACCGCATCGAGGATGACGAAGACCGACGCCATCAGCAGGCTGTAGATTCCACTCAGCATGACGACGCCGAACAGGTTCCGAAGGCGCATGATCGCCAGCGCGATGATGACCAGGAACGCCAACAGTACGATGTTGACTAGGGGTTCGATGGCGGGGTCCCTTCGGGCTGTCCGGATGCTTCCGTGGTGAGCGGTTTCACCCCGGCGTACCATGCGGTCTTGACCAGCGCGTGCGTTGCCGTGGGTCCCGTCATGAACAGGAAGAACAGGATGAGGGCGAGTTTCGCGGATACGAGGGTCAGTCCGGCCAGGCACGCGAGACCGGCGAGGATCAGCCAGGCGCCCATCGTGTCGGTAACGCCCGCGGCATGCATCCGCGTATAGAAATCCGGCAGCCGAAGCATGCCGATACCGCCGATCACGGAGAACACGGCGCCGGTTCCGAGCAGGCCCCAGGCCAGGACTTCGAGGACGCCTTCCATCATCCGGCGGAGCCTTCCCCGGGCTTCGCGCCGTGCTCGCCCGCAGCCGGGGGTTCCGACTCGGGAGGGGCCGGCACGGCCTCGAGGTGGGACGCAAGACCGAGGCTTCCGTACTTGTAGAATTTCAGCACAGCGATGGCGCCGACGAAGTTGATCAGCGCGTAGAGGAGAGCGATATCCAGGAAATCCGGCCGTCCGAAGAGGAAGCCCAGCGCGGCGATGAGCAGCGTCGTCTTGGTCGACACCATGCTGACCGCCAGGATCCGGTCGAACACCGTCGGCCCGCGCAGCGCCCGAATCAGCGCCAGGGCCATGGTCAGAAGGATGGCGAGGGTAACGAAGGCCAGCATCAGGCACCGCCCTCGAGCTTCGAGACACGGCCGTCCATGACGCCCGTCCGGAGGTCATCGGCCGAACCCCGCGTCAACGCGTGGACCGTGATCTCGCCGTTTTCGAGCTCGACGGAGATCGTGCCGGGGGTCAGCGTGATCGAGTTGGCGTAGATGACCTGACCCAACTCGGTACGCTGGCTCGGCTGCACGGTCACCACGTTCGGGGTAGGCGGATCGCCGATGCCCAGGATGGTCCTCGCCACGTCGAAGTTCGACTTGATGATCTGGGCGAGAAGCCAGATCCAGTAGGTGGGAATGCGCCAGGTCAGGTGAACGGGATGGCTCTCGTGATCGACGACGTCCATGCGAAGCGCGATGCCGACCGAGACGGCGAGAGACAGGACGCCGAGGGAAATGAGCAGAGCCGTGAAGTAGCCGGACAACAGCAACCACGTACCAAAGAGAACTGCGGTCAGACTGATCGCATGCAGCACGGCGTCGCTTCCCCCCCGCCCGGTACTCTTGTCGGGCGGCATTGCGCCGCCCCTTTCTCTCCGTATTTCCGGTCCTGAGAGTAATATGGCGAATCGGCCTGATCCAGCAAAAATGCCTGTATGGCGGGCAGTTAGCCCGCGGTACCTGGATCGCTGCGCTGACCGGTCGGGGCACGTGTGATCGCTGCCACGGATCGTATTACGGCCCGGTCACCACGGGGTGCGCCGGAGGCGCGCGGTTGTGGTCATACACCAAACGTGGTAGGTTCTCGGATTACTCTTACATTTGGTGAGGTCCTGCCATGGGGGAACAGGATCAGGTTGCGGAGGAACCACATCCGGAGAGCGTTGAGGTTAGTGGCCGGGTCAAGTGGTTCAACGCGGCCAAGGGTTTCGGTTTCCTGACGCCGGCTGATAATTCCGGCGATGTCTTCATCCACCTCTCCGCCCTGCGGCAAGCGGGGCAAGAGGGTGTCGAGCAGGGAGCCACCGTCCTGTGCGAAGCGGTCCGTGGGCCCAAGGGCTTGCAGGCTATCCGCATCATTGACATCGACACTAGCACGGCCGTGCAGCCGGGCGCCGGACCCCACGACGGTGACAATGACGACCCGCGTTATCCGCCGCTCGAGGCGAAAGGCGATTACTTCGAGGTCATGGTCAAGTGGTTCAACGTCGAAAAAGGCTACGGCTTCGTGACGCGCGGCGAAGGCACTCAGGATATCTTCATACACATCAAGACGTTGCGAAGAATCGGCCTGGATGATCTGAAGCCGGGGCAGTTGCTGCGGGTTCGCACCGGACAGGGCCCCAAGGGACCGCAAGTCGCGGATATCGAACTGGATCAGTGAGGCGGTTCCGATCTCGCGGGATCGGACCGGGGTCCGACCCCAATCACGATTACTCAACCGGCGCGAGTTCGGTCGCGTAGTCGGAGACCGCGCGCGCCGACCCGATCATCCCGTGATGCTCCAGAAACTTGGCGAACCGGGCATATCGGCCGCCGTCGAGCGCCGCCGGACGCAAGGCGAAGCGCGGCAGCGTGTCCCGCCACGCGCGCCGGTTGAGTTCGTCATCGAGGTCGCTCCGCCCGCGCAGGAATAGCTTCCAGCTTTCGTCCGGGTGATTGATCAGGTACTGCGTGCCTTGCTCGATGGCATCGACCAGGCGCCGCAGGCGGGGGTCCGCCAAGTTGTCGGCGTGAGCGACGAGGATCAGCTCGTCGTAGGTCGGAACGCCTTCCTCCTCGATATAGAACGCACGTCCCGGTTTGCCGACGATATCCATCTGGTTCAGCTCGAAATTGCGGAAGGCGCCGATCACGGCGTCCACCTGACCGCTGATGATGGAGGGCGAGAGGGAGAAGTTGACGTTGATCAGCGTCACGTCGTCGAGCGTCAGACCGTGCCGTTCCAGCATCGCCTTGAGCAGGACGTCTTCGAACCCGCCCACCGAGAAGCCGACCTTCCGCCCCTTCAGGTCCGCGATCGACTTGATGGGACCATCCGCCAGCACGACCAGCGAATTGAGCGGCGTGGACACCAGTGTCCCGATGCGGCGGAGCGGCAGTCCCTGATCGACCTGGATGTGGAGTTGGGGCTGATAGGAGATGGCGACGTCGGCCTTGCCTGCCGCCACGAGCTTGGGCGGATCGTTGGGGTTGGCCGGGGCGATGAGCTCCACCTCCAGGCCCGCGTCACGGAAATAACCGGCTTCCTGCGCCACGAAGAGCGGCGCGTGATCGGGGTTCACGAACCAGTCGAGCATCACCGTTACCTTGTCCTGGGCACGGGCCGCGCTCTGGGTCGAGAGCGCAGCGAGGATCGTCAGTCCGATGCCCAGGAATCGGCCGGTCGTTCGACTCCGCGAATGCGCTCGTTGCTGATGGGTCATGTGCTGTGGATGGGTCATGGGGTTCTCCCGCGACTGGTTGGTGGTTAGGAAGGGGCTTGGTTCGAGGAGGGCGCGTCGTCGTCGGCCGGCGCGCTGTCGGCCTGCCAGGGAAGCGCGCGACGCAGCAGATGGTCGACGGCGAAGTAGATGGCGAGGGCGAACAGGCTGAGGACGAGGAGGGCGGCGAACATCAGGTCGATCTGCATCCGGCCGTTGGCGTGCAGCATGACGTAACCGAGGCCTTCGCTCGCGCCCACCCATTCGCCGACCACGGCGCCGATGGGAGCGACCGCGGCGGCGACACGCAGACCGGAGGCCAGGGTGGGGAGGGCCGCGGGGATGCGGATATGCCAGAGGATCGCCCAGACCCGCCTCGGATCGTCGTCGGTCATGGTGGCGGCGATATCCAGCCAGCCGGTCTCGGTGCGCCGCAGGCCGTCCAGGAAGCTCGCGGTCACCGGGAAATAGATGATGAGCGTTGCCATCGCCACCTTCGACGCCATGCCGTAGCCGAGCCACAGCACGAGGACGGGGGCGATGGCGAACACGGGGACGGCCTGGGAGATCACCAGGATCGGGAACAGCCAGCGCCGGGCTGGGCGCAACTGGTGGATGAGGATGGCGCTGAGTACCCCCAACAAGGTCCCCAGGCCCAGCCCGAGTAGGATCTCGGCCACGGTCACCCCGGCGTGCGCGGCCAGGAAATCCGCCCGCTCGCCGATGATCCGCAGCACCGGCAGGGGACCCGGAAGGATGTATGGCGGCGCCTGGGCCACCCAGACGGCGGCTTGCCACAACAGTCCTAGCCCGCACAGGGTCGCGAGCGCGCGCAGGACGCGAGGCATGGGGCCCGTCATTTCCCAAGGCCCGCCACGGCCCCGGATTGCCCGAGATACCCCATCAACTCGCGGTAGCGCGCCGTCGCTTCCTCCCGCGTAGGGTCGCGCGGCGGTTCGCCGGAAAGGGTCATCGCCGTGGCGATCCGCGCCGGGAGTCCCGTCATGATATGGATGCGGTGACCGAGTCGGACCGCTTCGATCGGGTCGTGGGTGACGAGCAGCACGGTCCGGCCCGTGAGCAGCCGTCCCGCGAGATCCTGCAGGTGCAGTCTCGTGAGCGCGTCGAGCGCCGAGAACGGCTCGTCCATCAGGACGACGGGGCGGTCCTCCATGAGCGTCCGGGCCAGCGCCGTGCGCTGCCGCATGCCGCCCGACAGAACGGCCGGCAAGTCGTTCTCGCGGCCCGCCAGACCGACATCGCGCAGCAGGCTTCTGGCACCGTCTCCATCCGCGTGATCGCCCCGCAATCGGGCCCCGAGGGTCACGTTGTCCAGGACGCTGAGCCAGGGGAGGAGCAGGTCCCGCTGGTCCATGTAGGCGATTCGGCCCTTCAGCGGACGGCCGTCTCCCGCCTCGATGGTGCCGCGCTCGAGCGCGGGGCCGAGGCCGGCGACCAGCTTCAAGAGGCTGGACTTGCCGATTCCGGAAACGCCGAGCAGGCACGTTATCTCCCCCGCCGCGAGGGTAACCGACAGGTCCTCGAAAAGGACGCTGTCGCCATGGCGCAACGTCGCGCCGCGGACATGCACGTCCGGGGCTCGACCATCCACGGCCAATGGGCCTTCGCTGTCACTCATGGAGGCACCTTTCCCTACGCCGGCATGATCCGGATCAGGTTCTTGGGGTCGTCCCGTGAGGCGGGACCTCTCAGCCGCGGCGCGCGGCTCCCCCCAGCGACGGTACAACTATAGGGTCCTCGGCCCGACAGATCAAAGACCGCGGTGTCGCGAATCCTCGCGGTCCGCGCCAGCCGTTTACTCCGGCGTCGTTTTCCGTAGTCTTGCTCCCATGTTTGGATGGGTCCGGCGACGTCGCGTGCTGGGCATGTGGGCGATGTTGGTGCTTGCCGCGCTGAGTCCGGTCCCCGGGCATTCGGGGGCACCGGGGGCGGCGACCTCGGAGGTGGTGATCGTCTCCGAGAGCGGCGAGCACCGATTCGGGGTCGAAGTCGCGCGCACGTCCGAGGAGCAGGCTCGCGGCCTGATGTACCGCCGGCGTCTCGAACCCGACGCGGGGATGCTGTTCGAATACGGTCGCCCGCGGAACATAGCCATGTGGATGCGCAACACCTACATTCCGCTCGATATGATCTTCATCGGCGCCGACTGGCGGATCACGCGCATCGCGGAACGGACGGTGCCGCTGTCGTTGACGACGGTGGCGTCCGAAGGGCCGGTTCGCGCCGTGCTCGAGGTCAACGCCGGGACGGCGTCACGACTCGGTATCCGCCCCGGGGACCGCGTGATCTACCACGGCTCCGGCTCGGGCAGATCCCGTTGACGGGACGGACGGCGGCATGGTCGACGCGTGGGAGATCCCTGCCGGATTCGCGCCGATCGGCGAGCTCTCGTCGTTCGGCCGGCTCATCGGGCCCGTTTACGAACGTCTGGAGGACGACGGAACTCTCGTGCGGGCGCTCAGGGTCGAGGACAAGCACACGAACCTCGGTGGCGTGGTCCACGGCGGCGTGCTGATGTCCTTTGCCGACGTCATACTCGGCACCGTCAGCTACCGCCACGCCGCCCGCCCGGGGGCGAGCATCCGCATGGTTTCGGACTTCGTTGCGCCCGCGCGTGTCGGCGATTGGCTCGAGGGGCGCGGCGAGGTGACCAAGGCGACGCGCTCGATCGTTTTCGCCGTCGGGGAACTGACCGTCGACGGGCGGACCATTCTGACGATGTCGGGTACC
Organism: Alphaproteobacteria bacterium; assembly: GCA_021296255.1. Lineage (GTDB taxonomy): Bacteria > Pseudomonadota > Alphaproteobacteria > UBA2966 > UBA2966 > UBA2966. The sequence goes on from JAGWAU010000044.1 coordinate 36,552, forward strand.
TACAAGCTTCGCGGTGAGTCCCGGCAAACCGATTGAAATCCCTTGGGTTCGGACCCGAGGTCCGACCCCGTTGCCTTGCCGCACGATCCGAGTTGGTGTATCTCGGCGTCGAGGCGTTGCGTTTCGCGGGGAGTAGCTCAGCCTGGTAGAGCACCGGCTTTGGGAGCCGGGGGCCGCTGGTTCGAATCCAGTCTCCCCGACCAGGTTCGAGGCGCCGGGGTTTCATGTGGATGAGGTTCTTCTCGATGCAGGCAAGGATATATCGACCCACCCGGACGGCGATGCAGTCGGGTCAGGCCAAGACCAAGGGCTGGGTCGTGCGGTTCGAGCCCAAGGCGGCGCGGCGCATCGACCCGCTGATGGGCTGGACGTCGTCGTCGGACACGGATCAGCAGGTGACGATGCGGTTTCCCACCCGCGAGGCGGCCGTTGCCTATTGCGAGAAGCACGGTATCGAATATCAGGTGCAGGAACCCCGCCGGCGCAAGTTCAAGACGAAGTCCTATTCGGACAACTTCCGCTACGACGCGGTGAGATAGGCGAATTCTTGCGCCGGCGCGGGACGGTCTGCGCTACACTCCCGTCACCCAGCGACCCCGTAGCTCAATGGAACAGAGCATCGGCCTTCTAAGCCGAGGGTTGCAGGTTCGAGTCCTGCCGGGGTCGCCACCCCATACTTTATTCAGTCGGAATCTCTGAAGATTTTCTCGATGACAGATACACCCTGGCGACTCGGATCCTCGGGTGACGGCGAGACGGCAGCGATGACCGCACCACAGGTCACTTGTTGCGGGCGGGACCTCCCCGGACGGGGATGAACAGGCTTGCGACGAATATCGCGCTCGCGACCAGCACGATAGCCGGCCCGGCTGGAATGTCCCACTCCAGCGATCCGAATAGGCCGGCGACGACGGCTACGACTCCAATCGCCGTCGACGCCACTGCCATCTGCTCAGGTGTGGCTGCCATGCGGCGCGCAGCGGCTGCTGGAATGATCACGAGCGCCACGACCAGCAGCATGCCTACGATCTTCATGCCCACTGCAATCACCGCGGCGAGCAGAAACAGGAGCAGGAGGCGTACCCGTTCAACCGGCACGCCGTCCACTACGGCAAGATCCTTATTGACGACCAGAGCGAGCAGGTTGCGCCACTGCCAGGCGAGGGTTGTGGTGACGATGGCGGCGGTTCCGAAGATGAGCCAAAGGTCGACCATGCCCACCGAGAGGATATCGCCGAAGAGATAGCCGATCAGATCGACCCGCAACCGTTCCATGAATGCGACGACGACAAGGCCCGCGGCAAAGACCGCGTGGGCCAGCACCCCGAGCAGGGCGTCAACGGAAAGGGACCGCTGGCGTTCCAGAAGGACCAGGCATCCGGCGAGCAGGAGACACATTGCGAAGACTGCCAGGGTCGGCTCGATATCGAGCAGAAAGCCAAGAGCGATCCCGAGGAGCACCGCATGGGCAAGCGCCGTGCCGAAATACGCCATGCGCCGCCACACCACGAAGCACCCGACCGGACCGGCCGCGAGCGCCGCCCCGATCCCGCCGCCGAGCGCGCGCAGAAAGAAGTCCTCCATCACGGATGCTGGCCGGATGTATGAGATCCCTCCGATGCACCGGAGCCGATCGACAGCGGCTCGCCAAGCGCGTCGTGGCGGTGGTCGTGCAAGTGCCGGTAGATCGCGAGCGTGTCCGACAAGTGTGGACCAAAAAGAGAGATGAACTCGGGGTCGCGCAGCACCATCTGCGGCTGGCCCGTGCAACACACGTGCCGGTTGAGGCACACCACGGTATCCGTCGCGGCCATGACCAGATGGAGATCGTGCGAGACCAGGAGCACCCCGCAGCCGTAGCGATCCCGAATCGTCGCGATCAGCCGATAGAGATCGCTCTGACTGGTGACGTCGACACCCGCCAGCGGCTCGTCGAGAACGAGCAGACCAGGCTCGCGCAGCAGCGCCCGTGCGAGCAGCACGCGTTGCATTTCCCCACCGGAGATCTCCGCCAGCGGATAATCGAGAATGGCATCGGCACCGACCTCGTCGAGCATAGCTTCGAGCTTCTCGCGCGGCGCCGGTGCGCCAAGGGTCAGAAAACGCTGCACCGTCATCGGCAGGATCGGGTCGCGGTGTACGTGCTGCGGAGAATAGCCGATGCGCAGGCCGGGAGCGCGCACTATCTTGCCGAGATCCGGCCGGATGATACCGAGTATGGCGCGGATGAGCGTCGATTTGCCGGCGCCGTTGAGCCCGACCAAGGTCACGATCTCTCCGGCGCGGACCTTGAGGTCTACCGCGTCGAGTACGTTCCGCCGCCCAAAGCTCACGCTTACTCCCTGTGCCTCGACGAGCGGCATGGGTTGCTCGGCGTCACCGGACGGCGTGGGAGTCATAGGGAAATCCTTGGGCACCACCAAGTGACGTTTCCCGTGCTTGGCCCATTGGTCTTCACGAGCGGTGCCGTCTCCAGGGTATCAGCGGACGCGTCGCCGATTATGGACGGCTCTCTTGGAGGAGAGCATTGTAAAAACCTCTATATCATATAACATTACTAATCAAGGGTCGTTTGCCCGAGGCTGCGTTTGGCTCTGCTCAACAACGTGATGAGGCTCGAAACCGACCGTTTCGTTCCATATGGAGAGCCGACGTCTCGATGGTCTGAGACGGACGGGGCTCCGCGTGTTCTGCCTGTCGCACGATCATTCAAGGTCACTGGCTTCCGGAATCCGGCGATGCGTTCTGTTGGACAACTATCGCTCTCGCTCGGCCATCGATAAGGGAATCTAACCATGCGTAAAGCACTCGTTTTCGCCGTTCTCTGCGCCCTCGCCGTCGTGCACGCACCGGACGCGCGCGCGGCCGATGTCGTAGTGAGTCTCAAACCGATCCATTCCTTGGTCGCCGGCGTAATGGGTGAAGCCGGTAAGCCCCGGCTGCTGCTCAGGGGCGCCGCGTCGCCTCACACCTACCAGATGCGCCCCTCCGAGGCTCGGGCGCTGAGCGAGGCGGAACTGATCGTCTGGATCGGCGAAGCCATGGAGACCTTCCTCGAACGCCCCATCGCGAATCTTGGATCCAAGGCCAAGATCGTGACCCTGCACGAGGCGGCGGGGCTAAGATTGCTGCCCAATCGCGAAGGCGGGATATGGGACGACGACCATTTGGAGGCCCACGTCGACGAGCACGAGGACCACGGCCATGACCATGGCGAGTTCAACATGCATATCTGGCTCGACCCCTCCAATGCTCGCCGTATTGTCGACGTCATCGCCGACGCGCTCACTCGCTTGGACCCCGACCGTGCTGGGACCTATCGCGGCAACGCGGAGGTGATGCGAGACCGCATCGCCGCCCTGGAATCGTCGCTTCGAAACCGGTTGGCGCCCGTGCGCCGGCATGCGTTCATCGTATTCCACGATGCCTACCAGTATTTCGAGTTTTCGTTCGGGCTCAACGGCAAGGGAGCCGTCTCTCTCGACCCGGCCCGCCCGCCGGGCGCAAAACGGCTCGCCGAACTGCGTGCCGCTCTCGACGAGCACGATGTCCGCTGCATGTTTACCGAACCGCAGTTTGAGTCGGGCCTGGTCCGGACTGTGGCCGAGGGAACTGGAATCCGGACTGCGGCTCTCGACCCGCTCGGTGTCGACGTTGAGCCTGGCCTGGACGCTTGGTTCAAGATCATGCGTGGTCTGGGCGATGCGGTCTCGGAATGTCTCGGTGAGGGTTGACCGCCTCCAGAGTTCCATCATCACGGTCCACTGGGTGAAGCGGCTCCTTCCACCGCCCGAAGAAACCTTATCTTGAGAGGCTCCGACGCGAAGTTCGGCCTGAACGGCGACCTCCCTGCATCATCTGGAGCATGGAGTTGCCGTATGAGCGGTTTCGAGGAGCGCTACTTCCGGTAGGATCGTGCTCTGGTCCGTCCGCTGACGCTGCCGGCAACGTATCGTTTCGAGCTGTTCGGAAGCCGGCGGGCCATGGCTGTCTCGTCATTCTGGTGCTCCTGGTCATCCATGCGGCACTTAGGACAGCCATATATTGGCCAACACGAGCAGTCCTGGAACGCCGAAAAATACACAGAGGATGTATGCGACGGCCAACCCTCGCCGCTCACTCCCGAGCCGTGCAATCCACTCGGCTCCCGCTACCGGAATTCCTCTCAGCCAAGGGACACTGTAAATGACGACAACGCCCAGCAGATTGTAGAGAAAGTGCGCAATTGCGATTTGGTGCGCGACGGCGTGGGTAGCGCCCGTGATCGCCATGGCCGCCAGAAGCGCCGTAATTGTCGTCCCGATGTTGGCGCCAAGCGTGAAGGGGTAGGCGTGACGAAGCCCGATCACACCGCTACCCGCCAAAGGCACGATGATGCTTGTGGTCGTCGAGGACGATTGCACCAGCACCGTAACCAGAGTGCCGGAAAATATGCCGGTTACCGGACCCCTGCCGACGGCTGCCTGGAGGAAGTTCCGGGCCTTGCCCACGAATACCATTTTCAGCGCATTCCCGAGATACATGATCGACAGCAGGATGAGCGCGATTCCTCCGACAATCAGAGCCGAACCGGCCCACAGTTCGGGGAGCGAAGACGTCAGCGACTCGGCGAAGCGGGTACCGGCACCGACGATGGCCTTCACCACGCCCTTTCCCGAAGCATCGGCAGTCCCGATGTTCTCGATGAAATGGGTCGCGGCGCCGCTCAGTTTTTCAAGGACACCGAACGCGAGTTCCAGCGGCAGGAATATCAGGATGCTGAGAAGATTGAAGAAGTCGTGAATGGTGGCGGCCGCAAATGCATTTCTGAATTCCCCGGGTCGCTTCATGTGACCGAAACTGACCAGCGTGTTGGTTACCGTCGTCCCGACATTGGCGCCCATTACCATGGGTATTGCTACGGCGATTGGCATTCCCCCCGCTACGAGACCGACGATGATGGACGTAACGGTGCTGGAAGATTGGATCAAGGCGGTCGCCAGTATTCCGAGAACCAGTCCGATGAACGGGTTCGTCGCAAACGTGAACAGAGTTTCCACACCCTCCACATCGCCGAATACTTGACGAAAGCCCTTGCCGATCACGCCGACCGCCACCAGCAGCACGTATACACCCACGACGAGAATGAACCAGGAAACGACCCTCGACCGGATGGCTGTTCGTTTTTCTGGTGCCATTTGCGTAAGAGCCGGTTGTTGCGCGGCTACCCGATCTGCGCGGGCTCGTTGCGATAGGGTGGCGCTGCTCGATAACGCTTAGAAGAACACTACCAGCAGCGCAATACCGGCCAAGCCGCCGAGGATGAAGCAAGCGGCGCTGACCATGCCGGTCAGGGTGGTCCAGTCGGCGGTGCGCCAGGTTCGACCTTCGACGTTGAACATGACTTCGGAACGGTCGCCTTTGCCGTCGGCGAAGCGTTTAAGCGCGGTTTCGCTCCCGTGCGCCTCCCTCACGGAAACGATCGTCACAAGGAACATGGTCAGCGCCGAGGTCAGAATGCCCACGCCGAAGACCATGACGGTTGTGAGCGCGAACCAGTGAAACACGCCCTCCTGCCCGCCGGTGGTGGAGGTGCTCATGAAACCGATGATGAGGGCGGTGC